>NZ_JBFRBB010000003.1:5000-679982 GCF_040932035.1 Hoeflea sp. TYP-13 | reverse complement strand
AAGGGCGAACTGCAGGAGATCGGCGCCACCATGGCGGCCGAGTGGCTGGCCAACTCAGGCGATGACGGCAAGGCCATCATCGATGCATACAAGGCAATGGAATAGAGCCTGTTGCGGAAAATCCGTACTTGAATGATCATCAAACAAGCCCGTCGCGTTCAACCGCGGCGGGCTCCCAGACATCGGTTGTGGAGGATCGGTGTCAAAATCGAATAACGGGAGGGGTTAAATGGCTGCACTCAGACAATTACGCAACGGTCTCGATTTTATTTACCTGGCGTCCGGTGTGTTCGCGGCGTTGTTTCTGATCGCCATCCTGACGCTGATCGTCATCCAGATGCTGGCACGCTGGACGGGAGAGGTTTTCGCAGGCGCACCGGATTATGCCGGTTACTGCATGGCCGCTGCTTCGTTTTTCGCTTTTGCCCATGCCCTGCACCGCGGCGCCCATATCCGCGTTTCGATCGTGCTGAACGCCGTTCCGGACGGCGTGCGCAGGATACTCGAAGTCTGGTGCTTCGGCATCGGCACCGCCGTCGCCTGGTACTTTTCCTACTACGCCTACAAGTTTGTTTACTGGTCGTGGAAATTCCACGAGGTCAGCCAGGGACAGGACGCTTCGCCCCTGTGGATCCCGCAATTGTCGATGGTTATCGGTGCCGTGATTCTTGCAATCGCCCTGACCGACCATCTGATCCATGTGCTTTTTGTCGGAGACCACCGCATCGAGACCGATCTGGTCGATCAGAGCCACGGGGAGTAGAAAAATGGAAGATATCTCAATCATAATCCTGTTCCTTTTTGTCCTCTTCCTGTTGCTCGGCACCGGCGTGTGGGTCGGCCTTGCCCTGATGGGCGTCGCATGGGTCGGAATGGAACTGTTCACATCGCGCCCGGTCGGCGATGTCATGGTCACGACAATCTGGACCAGCTCATCGTCCTGGACATTGACGGCCCTGCCGCTGTTTATCTGGATGGGAGAAATCCTCTACCGAACACGATTGTCCGAGGATATGTTCCGCGGCCTCGCCCCTTGGATGGCGCGACTGCCGGGCGGCCTCGTGCACACCAACATTGTCGGCTGTACCGTTTTTGCCGCTGTTTCCGGCTCATCGGCCGCAACACTGACCACCGTCGGCAAGATGTCGATCCCGGAGCTGCGCAAACGCAACTATCCTGAAACGATGGTCATCGGCACACTGACGGGCGCTGCAACGCTGGGTCTCATGATCCCGCCCTCGCTGACACTGATCGTTTACGGAGTGACCATCAACGAATCGATCACCAAACTGTTCTTCGCAGGCATCCTGCCGGGCCTCGTGCTTGCACTCATGTTCATGGGCTATGTGGCGATCTATTCCAAGGTCTCGTCCAAATGGCAGCCCAATGAGGAACCGAAGTTGAGTTTTGCGGAAAAAGTTAAAAATTCCCGCTTCCTCGCGCCGGTCATCGCACTGATCATCGTTGTCATCGGTTCGATGTATCTGGGCTACGCCACGGCCACCGAAGCGGCGGCATTTGGCGTCATCGGCGGACTGGTGCTGGCTGCCAGTCAGGGGTCCCTGTCCTGGAGCACCTTCACAGCAAGCCTGATGGGCGCAACCCGCACATCCGCGATGATCGCGCTGATCCTTGCAGGTGCCGCGTTCCTGTCGCTGGCGATGGGCTTTACCGGTCTTCCGCGCGGATTGGCCAATCTGATTGCAACGCTCGAACTTTCCCGTTTCGAACTCCTGATGGTACTGCTTGTCTTTTACATCATCCTCGGCTGTTTCCTCGACGGGATCTCGTCCGTCGTGCTGACCATGGCGGTTGTCGAACCGATGATCGTTCAGGCCGGTATCGACCTGATCTGGTTCGGCATCTTTATCGTGGTCGTGGTCGAGATGGCGCAGATCACTCCGCCGATCGGGTTCAACCTCTTTGTCATGCAGGGCATGACAAACCACGAGATGAACTTCATCGCCAAGGCGGCGATCCCGATGTTCCTGATCATGGTTTTAATGGTCTTCGTGCTCATCGTGTTCCCGGATCTGGCAACCTATTTGCCGAATAATCTGCGACCCGGACCGGGCGGCGGTTAGCGTCGTCAGACAAACGAAAAAACAGCAGGCCGGTGTTCTTCACACCGGCCTGTTTTTGTTGTGTGCGACTAAAGCCTGCCTTGTTGCCGCCCCACCCGGATGATAAAAAATGTTATTCTGTTTTTTCGTAAAACTGTCTTTTAGTGGATGAGCAGCACCGAGCTTGAAGTCAAACTCGAGATAGGCACAGATGTCGTTCGCAGGCTGCCCGGCAAGACGGCACTACGGCAGATGTCCCTCGGGCAGCCGGCCCGCAAAGAGCTTCAGTCCATCTACTACGACACTGCCGATCATCGGTTGCACCGCGAAAATGCCTCGCTGCGGTTGCGCTGGGACGGAAGGCGCTGGATCCAGACACTGAAATTCGGGACCGCAGTTGCGCATGGCCTGTCGAACCCGATCGAGATCGAGCACGTGGTGGACGAGCCCGAGCTTGACCTCGATAGAATTGATGACCCTGAACTCACGCCCTGGCTGATGAAGATCGTTTCCGCAGGACCGCTGCTTCCGGTCTTTGAAACGAACATCAACCGCGAAATCCATATGCTGAGCTGCGATGACGTCGGAACGGTCGAACTGGCGATTGACAATGGAGAGGTCAGAAATCCGGAAAAATCGGAAGCCATCAACGAGGTCGAGTTGGAACTGAAATCGGGTTTGCCCCATGCCCTGTTGACCGTCTCGGAAAAGCTGTTTGACGGTGATAAGATTGCTGCATCCGGCGCAAGCAAAGCGGAACGCGGCTATGCTCTGTCCAGGCAGGTCTGTAACGATGCACCGCAGCCGCACCTGTTTAAAAAGCCGGACCTCAGCGCGGATATGCCGGCGGACGATGCCTTCAGGGTGATCGGTCGTTCCGCGGCTGATCAGATACTCGACAATTGGAATCTGCTGCCCCTGTCGAACGATCCCGAAGTGCCGCACCAGCTTCGCATCGGGCTGAGACGGTTGCGAGCCTCCCTGCAGATATTCAGATCCTTCGTCACCAGTGACGACCTCATGCGCCTTGCAAAGGAAGCGCGCGACATGGGCCGGGTTGTCGGCCATTTGAGGAACGCGGACGTCCTTCTGGATGACATTGCATCCCCGGCAATCAAGGCGCTGGGCAAGGACAAAAAACACCGCGCCATGCTGGATTATCTGAAACAGAACCAGGCGCTGCAGCGCAGATCCGTGCGCGAGGCGCTGGAAGGCGAACGATGGACCCATCTGAAGCTCAATTGCATGCTGTTCGATCAGGCGGTGGATCGGGCGCTCATGAACACAAGATCAGGCGTGGTTTATGAAGAGGCTTATGCCCTGTCGGGACGCGAACTTGAAAGGGTCTGGCGCCGTGTCCAAAAAAGGGGCCGCGGTTTTGCCAATCACAGGCTCGAAGAACGGCATGAACTGCGCAAAATGCTGAAGACAATGCGCTATGCCAGCGACTATTTCCTTCAACTCTATCCGCGACCGGATGCGAAAAAATTCTTTGCCCGGCTGAGGCAGTTGCAGAATGTCTTCGGCTATCTCAATGATGTTGCCATGGCCGAAAATCTTGCCGCCGCCATTGCCCTTGACCACCCGGACCGCAAGGATCTGCAAAAGAGCGTCGCTAAAATTTGCGACTGGCACAATCAAAGGGCCAAAAAAGCAATGCGAAATGCAGACAAGCGCTGGCGCAAACTATCAGGCAGCCGCAAATACTGGCGGTAGCCAAACATCTGGACGCAGCATGCGGGTACTGTCTTGCCCCACATTCGGAATGCGAGCTGTCATAGGAATGATCAACTCGGCCATTTGTGGACATCGCGTTTTACGGCACGTAGGTTCTGGTTCAGATC
Organism: Hoeflea sp. TYP-13; assembly: GCF_040932035.1. NCBI lineage: Bacteria > Pseudomonadati > Pseudomonadota > Alphaproteobacteria > Hyphomicrobiales > Rhizobiaceae > Hoeflea > Hoeflea sp. TYP-13. The sequence goes on along the minus strand of NZ_JBFRBB010000003.1, from coordinate 676,075 downwards.
AACTGCTAATTGCGGGATTGTTCCATGAGCCACCGCCTGAAATGCCGGATATCAGATAGTCTTTGGGATGCTTTGCAGCGTGAAACGGCGCGCACGGGGGACAGTCTTTCCCACACGGTGCAGCACGCACTTTCCGAAGCCCTGGGACTGGAACACCACTCGCTGTTCCAGGTTTCCACCAGCGGCGCCGTGGTCAAGGGCGTGTTCAAGGGCTGCACCAGCGTCGGCGATCTCAAAAGCCACGGCGATTTCGGTCTCGGCACGTTCGAAGATCTCGATGGCGAACTCGTCATGCTGGATGGTCTTTGTTATCAGGCGGGTGCCGGCGGCGTCGCTGCCATGGCCGAGGATTCCTGGCTCGTCCCCTTTGCAACGGCCACACGCTTTTCAGCGGACCGGACGGCTGTTTTTGACGGTATCGACACGCTCGAGACCCTACAGGAAAAACTTGACGGTTTGCGTCCCTCACAGAACATATTTGCGGGTCTGCGCATTGACGGTCTGTTCGATCGGATCGATATGCGCGCAGCCTGCAAGGCACAGCCCGGCGAGGGCCTCGTCGAAGCGACCAGCCACCAGAGTGAATTCGGCTTCGACAATATCGAGGGAACGCTGGTCGGCTTTTGGACACCGGCCTATGCCAAAGCCATCGGTGTGCCGGGATATCACCTTCATTTTATCTCAAATGACCGCACCAAGGGCGGTCATGTATTGGGACTGAGAGCGAAGCGGCTGACCGCATCACTGCATCTCGAGACCGATATTCACGTCGGAATTCCCGAAACGCAGGCATTTCTTGAGGCCGATTTGCAGGACGATCCGTCAAAGGATTTGGATGTCGCCGAAAAGGGTTTCGTGCGCGACCGCTGACAATATGGCACGAACCTCTAGTTCAGCTTTGCGCCGTTCAGCAGTTCCCGGACCTTCTCAACCGGAACGCCGAGATTGGAGCCACCATATTCCGGCAAAATGGCGGCATTGACCGCAACGACATCGCCATTGATATCAAGCACCGGCCCGCCACTGCCGCCATGGGTCGTTTCCGCGTCATAGGCGATAGTTTCTTCAGATGTCCCGCCGACAATACCGCGGCTTGCAAGCGGCAGGATACGGCCCGCATCGGCGAGTTTTTGAGAAACAATCCAGAAGCCGGTGTCGCCTGATTTTCTGAGATCTTCGAGGAACCGCTTGCCCGCTTGCGCCAACATTGAACGCAGTCCCGTCGGATATCCCAAGACGATAATTTCGTCACCCGGATCCGGCGACGCATCGGCCAGACGAAGTCCCCTGGTGTCATTTCCGGGTTCCGTCTGGCGCAGGATAGCAAGGTCGGCCGTCTCGCTCGCCGTAACCAGTTCGATCGGCACTGGTGTTTCGACGCCAGGCAGATAGCCGATAAATTTTGTCATCACCGGTTCAAGCCCCTGGGCAAGGATCATTTTGATGTTAGCGTCATATTCCCACGGCAATCCGACATGCCTGTTTGTCACCAGCAGGCCTTCGTCGCCGATAAAAAATCCGGTTCCTGTATACTGGCGCTCCGCGATCGGCCCATTCCCCTCAAGCGACAACGACAAGGTGCCGTTCGGCAGAACGATCGGTTTGCCGTTCGCATCAAGAACCTGACGCAGCATCCGGTCGCTATCCTTTTCCTTAAAGCCCCAGGAACCCTGCAGAAAAAGGATCGAAGGCGTTGCTTCGGCAATCACATTTGCGCTCGCTTCCGAGCGGCGCTCGATATCCTCGACGCGCTCGGCCGTCGTCGCAATCTGCCCCTGCAATTCGCTGCTGAGCGCGGCCAGGTCATCCGGCGTCAGGGCCTCTTCCCTGGAACGGGCGAGCGTTCTCGAAAAATTCTCCAACTCCGTTTTGCCGCTTTCAACCTGCTGGGTAAGAAGCGCATTAATCCGCCCTTGCTGGTAGGCCAGTCCACCGAGAATGAGCAGTACTGCAATTACGGAAAATCGGAACAGTGTGGTGGTTTCACTTGCCAGCCTGCTCGCTAACTGCCGACAGGATCGCAGAAACCGTTTGGCTGCCGGTTGGCGGCTGCTACGAAAATAGGCAACCGTATCGCTCAATATGTCGCCGACACTCTCGCGCATGGGATGCGTGTTGTCATAGACGTAGCACCGGGACATGGGTCCGTTATTGCCGAACTCGATCATGTCATGGTGTTTGAGGAGCTGCGATTCAACCGGTTTGCCGTTCACCCAGAGCTGTTGGTCCTCGATCACCGAGATTTCATAGCCGCTCTCTGCCCAGCGAATACGTGCGACCCATGTTTCCCGGTTCTCATTGGGCGGCCCGTCGGTAACATGCATATGACCATAGGGACCAAGCCGCAAATGCATGTCCGGATGCCAGAGCCATGTCACGGTTCCGCGGCACGGTCCGGTCAGATGCTCAAGGGCAAGAATGGACTGTGTATCCACCAATTCGGCTGCTGTTTGCGGCGGTGCACCTTTCATATCGGCCTTGCTGACGGTTTGCCTTTTGGGTTGCATCCAGCTTAGCCGGATTTCGAAGTGATCTCCACAGAGCCTACATCGGCCGCGGGTGATCGCGGTAGATTGCCTGAATGTCGGCCAGCACCTCGTCGCTCAGTACGGCATCCTTGGCGGAAATATTCGTCTTCAGTTGATCCATCGAAGTCGCGCCGATGATTGCGCTCGTCATAAAGGACCGGGAGAGGCAAAATGCGAGCGCCATCTGTGCAAGATTGAGGCCATGGCGGGCCGCCACTTCCGCATAAAGCGCGATGACCTTTTCCGATTGCGGAACATAGCGCCCGTTGAGGTTCGGCTGCATGGACCGGCGCGAGCCGGCGGGAATGGTTCCGTCCAGATATTTGCCCGAAAGCGCACCCGCCGCGAGCGGCGAAAAGGCCATCAGGCTGACATCCTCATGCACGCTGATCTCGGCCATGTCGAGATCATAAAGGCGGCACAATAGACTGTATTCGTTCTGCATCGAGGCCATTCGCGGCAAATCGTGCATGCGGCTGACCTCAAGGAACTTCATCGCACCCCAGGCGCTTTCATTTGAAAGACCAAAGGCGCGCAGTTTTCCTTCTTCCTGTAGTAGCGCCACCTCGCCAAGCATATCGGCAACTTCCTGGTCCATGTCTCCCGGCGGCAGGGTTGAAGGGTCGTATTTCCAGTATTTGCGGAAATGATACGAGCCGCGATTGGGCCAGTGCAGTTGATAGAGGTCGATCCTGTCGACCTGGAGGCGCCCCAGGCTGTCTTCGAGAGCGTGCCGGATCATTTTTCCATCAACCCGTTTTCCGTCGCGGACATCCTTGTTGCCCTCACCGGTGATCTTGGTCGCCACCACCAGCTTGTCGCGGTCCGCCCTGCCCTTGAGCCATGCGCCCAAAATCTCCTCGGTAAGACCGGTGGTTTCGGCCAGGCGCGGCGTTGTCGGGTACATCTCGGCCGTATCGATGAAGTTCACGCCTTCTCCAATCGCATAATCGAGCTGTTCGTGGGCTTCGGTCAGTGAATTCTGCGAACCCCAGGTCATAGTCCCTAGGCAGATTTCGCTGACCATCATTTCCGTGCGGCCAAGCCTTTTGAATTTCATGGTGAGAGTCTCCCTGCGACGCTATTATTTATCCGGCGAAAACCGTCTTTCAACAGGGCACCGGGATTCATACGCACTGTATGTGCTGATTTTGCCTCTATTTCAGTAAACCTGGTTCAACGCCGCGCAACAATGTGTTCGCTATCCTACCCTTGTTTCCACCGGCAAAATCGACATTGTTGGCAGCAGCCTGTCCGCCGGCGATTCCGAGCGCAGGAAAATGGATGGAGAGCACATGACCGGAACACGAAAACCAGCCTTTTCTATTGCGGAAAGATCGTCGATACCGATCGCCGGATCCAACCTGTGTTTCCCAGTAAACCGTATATTCTGCGTCGGGCGAAACTATGCTGCCCATGCCCGCGAGATGGGCACCGATCCTGACCGCGAACCACCCTTTTTCTTTTGCAAACCGGCAGACGCAATTATCGCAGGCGCTGAATGCAGCCTTGCATATCCACCGCGAACCGAAGAGCTCCATTTCGAAGTCGAACTGGTTGTCGGCCTCAAGAGCGGTGGTGCCGACATCGCAACCGGAAACGCGCTGAACCATGTGTATGGCGCCGCCGTCGGCATTGATTTTACCCGCAGGGACATACAGGCAGCAGCAAAGACAACGCGCAGACCCTGGGATATGGGCAAGGGATTTGACGGATCGGCAGTCATCGGCGAGATGGTCGAATTCGATGCCGCATCGCTGCCGCAGGCCGGCCCAATCACCCTGTCGGTCAACAATGAGGAAAGACAGCGCGGTGACCTCAGCGACATGATCTGGTCAACCGCCGAGGTCATTGCCGAGCTCTCAACCTATCTGAGCCTCCGGCCAGGCGACATCATCTTTACCGGCACGCCTGAGGGCGTTGGCCCGGTATCGGCCGGCGACCGGATGCTTGCCCAAGCCGCCGGTGTCCCACCGCTTTCGATTTTGATCGAATAGAACTGCAACCGGGTACGTTCATCTCATGTGCCGACCGCAAATTTGTCGAGTGCCGCAAGATAGGGCGCAAGGTCCAGACCCTGCCCTTCAATCCACTCGTCATTAAAATAGGTTCCAAGGTAACGATCGCCCGGATCGCAGATCAAGGTCACGATGGAACCCGTCTGGCCGTTCGAAATCATATCCTCGGCAATATTCAGTGCACCGTAAAGATTGGTTCCGGTTGAGCCACCGCATTTGCGGTGAATGAGGCGTTCCAGCCAATGGACAGCCGCAATACTTGCGGCATCGGGCACTTTCATCATCCGGTCGATTACACTTGGAATGAAGGAAGCTTCGACACGCGGCCGTCCGATGCCCTCGATACGTGATCCGGTGCTCAATGTCAGGCTGCGGTCTCCGCTTTGATAACAGTCGTAGAACACGGAATTTTCCGGATCCACAACACAAAGCCGCGTGTCGCCGACCTGGTTGGGTTTGTAGCGAATAAAGCGTCCGATCGTCGATGACGTTCCGCCCGTTCCGGCACTGACAACAACCCAGGCAGGAACGGGATTGCGCTCAAGGCGCATCTGCGAAAACAGGCTCTCGGCGATATTGTTGTTGCCACGCCAGTCGGTCGCCCGCTCGGCATAGGTGAACTGATCCATATAGTGGCCGCCGGTCTCTTCGGCTATGCGGCTGGCGTCCTCGTAGATATTACCCGGCTCGGTAAGTCGCACCTCTCCGCCCAGGAATTCAATCGCCTCGATTTTTGCCTGTGCCGTCGATTTCGGGGCGACGGCGATGAAAGGTATCCCCAGAAGGCGGGCAAAATAGGCTTCCGAGATAGCCGTGGAGCCGGAAGACGCTTCAACAACCGGCCTGCCCCGGCGAATCCAGCCATTGGAAAGCCCGTAGAGGAACAACGAACGGGCAAGCCTGTGTTTCAGACTGCCTGAAGGATGTGTCGATTCATCCTTCAGGTAAAGATCGATGCCCGCTTCTGTCAGGCGCGGCAGTTCCAGTTTGATCAGGTGCGTGTCGGATGATCTGGCAAAATCCGCCCCGATTTTACGGACGACTTCGTGGTTCCACTCGCGCTCAGCCGCCGATATCTCCGTTTCGACCACATTAACACCTGACAGAACACTCATCCGGACACCCTTCCCGTCTGTAAATCAGCAGGCATCCACCCGCTGCACTAACAGCATGCATCTGTTGCGCATGCTTCGCTGAAACAACAATTATCCACCCTGGAGCCGCGTCCAAGATAGGTTTTATCCGACAGGTAGAATTCAGAAAACGCTTCCTCAAAGTCGGACGCGACCGACCTTTCCGCAAGTCCCGTTTCCATGAGCTTCTTTTGCCATTTCTTCAGCTTAGGACGGTCGCCAATGAAATCATACCCTGTGCGTTGCTCAATGATGTGGGCGCGGTGAAGCAGCGTCAGCCAGGCAATATCGACCATGCCGATTGTGTCACCGGCAAAATAGGGTGTGTCGCCGAGTTGCCTTTCGACTTTGTCAAATGCCTTTCCAAGCTTGTCGCTGCGCTCCTTAAGCACATCCTCATCAGCACTGCGCTGGGCGCTGCACTGAACCAGGTAGTTCTTCGACGCCAGGTAACTCCATGCCCGGTTAACGGCCCTGTCCTCCGGCGCCAGTTTAGGCTGAAGCGGAGGATATGCCTCTTCGAGGTATTCGACGATCGCTTCGGATTCAAAAAGCGCCTTGCCGCTGTCAGCGATCAGAACCGGCACCTGTCCGTTTGGGGAAATGTCGAGGAACCATTGCGGTTTGTCGCTCAGGCTGATGAATTCAAGATCATATTTTATGTCCTTTGCCTCAAGCAGTGCGGTAACGCGCTGCACGAAGGGACAGATTTTGAAGCTGATGATTTTCATAATCGGGGTCCTGTCTTGATGAATGAACTGACTTGATTGTTTGTGTTGATCGGGGTTATATGACTCATAATTCAAAATTTCAAGAGACATTGAAATATGAAAGAAAAACAGGCCTTGAAACTGCTCGGCGCGCTTTCCCAGGAAACGCGGTTGCGGATCGTCAGATATCTTGTTCAGTGCGGCGCCCAGGGCGCCTCTGCCGGTGAAGTCGGAAACAAGGTAGGTGCGTCCTCGTCAGGAGCATCATTTCATCTGTCGGCGCTGGAGAACGCCGGTGCGATCACAAGTGAACGCCAATCGCGGAAAATCATCTATCGCGCCGATCTGAACAACATCGGAAACACGATCTCGTTTCTGCTCAACGATTGCTGCAACGGTCATCCGGACATAAGGGCCTGCTGTGGGCTCGAGGATGGATGCTGTTGATTTGATGGCAGCCGTTAGGCACGGTCAAATCCGGCGTTGCAATATGTAGGTATCCATCAGGCCGCGCCCCTTGACCTCGACACTGCCTCTCTTTTCAAATTCAAACCGGCCATTCAGCGCCCTGCGCATCGCCTCGCTTACCTGAATGGCGCCATCGACGCCGGTCGATTCCATGCGGCTGGCGACATTTACCGTATCGCCCCATAGATCGTAGGCAAATTTGCTCCTGCCAATGACCCCCGCCACCACCGGACCGGTGTGCAAGCCGATACGCAATGAAAACGACACGCCGCTTTCCCTTTTGAACCGGTCAATGGATGCCATCATGTCCAACGCAAGATCCGCAATCTGTCCCGCATGGTCCGCCTTTGTGCCGGTTAGGCCGCCGACGACCATATAGGCGTCCCCGATCGTCTTGATCTTTTCAAGATCATGGTCCTCCACCAGCGTGTCGAAATGGCTGAATATATCATTCAGTTTAGATACGATTTCCTCGGGCTTTTGCCGGCTCGCATATTTCGTGAATTCGACAATATCCGCAAACAGGATGCTGACCTCATCATGTTTCTCGGCGACTATTCCCTCTCCGGATTTCAACGTCCGGGCCGTCTTTTCCGGCAGGATATTGAGAAGAAGCGCGTTGGATTTCTCCCGTTCGCGGATCGTCGATTGGACGAAGAACCTGGCAAAGACGAAAACGACCACCGAGGCAAAAGACAGGTTCATCAGGAAGAACAGCGTTTTGGTTCCGTCGGAAACCGCTTGGCCATGCGCGCTGAAATAGCCCTCAAAGGCCACTGTTATGGCGATATTGATCAGATAAAGCGCCAGCCAGACCGCTGATTCTCTAACAGAAAAATACATGAGCGCAATCACCGGGCCGCAGAGGGCCCATATCATCACAAAACCGGAATCTACGACACCTCCAATGCTCCACTGCGAAAATGTGGTGATGTATATGATGCAGATGATCTGCGAATAGGCGGCAATCAGGTGGTTTTTGAACAGATGCGATATTGCAAGGGAGGAACCGACGATCAGGACAAAAAGCGCCGGCAGCGCCGCCGTGAGTCCCGCGCCGAATACGGCGTAGTACATGGCCGACCACACGAGGCCGGCAACGCAGCAGGATATGGAGACAAGAAATATCGCGAATTTCTCGGCCCTGACTTCCGCCGGATCGTCCGGATCATATGCAAATGCTTCACTCAGTTTCATTGGGCTTATGCTCTTATGTCGGCCTGCTGTTTTGATGCAACATCTACAAGCTCTAACACACCTCCCGGTCTGAAACAGCGTGACGCTTGTCCGCAGGGCTCCCAGTACATATCTGGACAAAAGAGCCGGAACAATTCAGAGTTGATCCGGACCGTTTCGCACGGAGCCAGGCTTCTGAACTTCACTTCGTACTGGGCGCTTTGCACGCGCCGCATCGGAATTTTCATATGGACTTCAAGGATTATTACGAAACGCTGGGATTGGAACGCGGTGCAACCCAGGACGAAGTCAAGCGCGCCTATCGCAAGCTTGCCCGCAAGTTCCACCCTGACGTCAACAAGGAACCGGGTGCTGAAGAAAAGTTCAAGGAGGCAGGCGAAGCCTACGAGGTTCTCAAGGATCCCGAAAAGCGCGCTGCCTATGATCAGCTCGGCGCCAACTGGCAGGCCGGGCAGGATTTCCGCGCGCCACCAGACTGGAACGACGGCTTCGAATTCTCCGGCGGCGGCTACACGGAAGCCAACGAGGAAGATTTCAGCGACTTTTTCGAAACGCTGTTCGGACGGGCGCGCGCCCAGGGTGCAAGGCAGCAGAGCAGCCGTCAGTTCCACGCCCACGGCCAGGATCATTATGCAAGGATCACCATTGATCTGAAGGACGCCTATGAAGGCGCCACACGGACGATTTCCCTGCAGGCCCCCGAGGTCGATGCGTCCGGCCATGTTACGCTCAAGACAAGGTCCATACGCGTCAATATTCCCAAGGGTGTGACGGAGGGAAAACACATACGCCTTGCCGGTCAGGGAACGCCGGGCATCGGCCAGGGCAAGCCAGGCGATCTTTATCTCGAAATCAATTTCCGTGACGACGGTCACTACACGGCGGAGGGACGCGACGTCTATTTCGACCTGCCGATCACTCCCTGGGAGGCGGCGATGGGCGGCAAGGTTAAAGCGCCGACGCCCAACGGTGTCGTTGAACTCAAGATCCCGCAGAACGCGCATGCCGGACAGAAGCTTCGCCTCAAGGGCCGTGGCATTCCGGGAAAATCCGCCGGTGATCTTTATGCCGTGCTGCAGATCGCGGTGCCGCCTGCCAAAACGGATGAAGACCGCAAACTCTACGAACAGATGGCGCGTCAGATGAAATTCGACCCGCGTGCGAAGCTCGGAGTATAAGGAACCATGGCAAAACAAACGGCAAAAGTGGTTTCGGGCGAAGTTGTTGAAGTGGTGAGTCTCGCCGAATTGTGCCGCTCCTGCGGCGTCAGGGCCGAATGGGTCGTCGAACTCGTCGAAGAAGGCATTCTCGAGCCGGAAGGCGCGGCCCCGGCGCGATGGCGTTTTTCATCCGTCAGCATCACCAGGGTCAGGACAGCCTGGCGCCTGCAGCACGATCTCGGCGTCAACAAGGCCGGTATCGCTGTTGCGCTCAACCTGATCGACGAACGTGAAGCGCTGAACCAGCTCGTGCGTCGGCTCAAACACGCATCGATTGACTGAACGCGGACACCTGGATCGTCAGCGTGCGCCCCACGTGTCGCTCAGCCGGTAGCCCTGCGGCCACGGATCATCGGGATCAAGCATGTGCTGATGCGTGCCGGTGATCCAGCCCCGCCCTGTAAGTTCAGGTACGATGGCGGCGTTGCCCCCGACCCGGGTTTCCTCTGCAATCCTGCCCCGGAAGGTCGAATCGATAATTGATTTGGACTCAAACAGATCGCCGGCTTTCATCAGCCCCCGGGCATGCAGTGTTGCCATACGCGCCGAAACACCGGTTCCACAGGGCGACCGGTCCAGTTTGCCCGGTTGAATGGCGACGGTCGAACGGCCTGAATAACCCTGCTCGGTTTTCACTGGCGGGGTGACAAACAGGCAAAATGAAATATGGTCCCAATCCGGCAATTCGGGATGGCGAAACCCGATCTGTTCGTTGGCGGCATTGGTTATCCTGATCCCGGTCAGCGCAATGTCGCGCGCTTCCGACGCAGTAATTTCAAATCCCAGTGCCGCGGCATCGACAACCACAAAACTGTCGCCGCCAAAGGCCGTGTCCACCGTCAGCGTGCCCAGGCCCTCGACTTCCAGCGCCGTATCCAGCCGGTCTGCAAACGAGGGCAGATTCTGCACGGTGATGCTTTCGGCCTTGCCGTTTTTGCAGCTTGCTTTCACGCGAACCAGTCCGCCGGGCGCTTCCAGAACGAGCTCCGTTACCGGCTCCTGCATCGGCACGATGCCGGTGTCGAGCAGGACGGTAGAAACACACATTGAGTTCGACCCTGACATCGGCGGTGTATCTTCCGGCTCCATAATGATGAAACCCATATGGGCGTCCGGATGTTTCGGCGGAACCAGGAGATTGACGTGACGGAATACCCCGCCGCGCGGCTCGTTAAGGACAAAATTGCGCAAACCTTCGTCTTTAGCAATGAATGCACGCTGCTCCCAAATCGTATCGCCCGGTGGAGGCGCAACGCCGCCGACGATGACATCGCCCACCTCCCCCTCAGCGTGACAGCTGACAACGTGAATGGTCTTGCTCGAACGCATGTTCTGCCTCTCAGGTCACCACGAATCCGTGTGCATAGGGATCGCGGTCATCAATGAAAATCGTATTGAAGCCGGTAACGCGCGCCCATCCGCCGATGGACGGCACAATGGCGTCCAGATCGCCAGCCTTTGCAGTTGCTTCCACGCGGCCGTTGAACAACGAGCCGATAATGCTCTCATGGACAAACGTATCGCCGACAGCAAGATTGCCCCGCGCCGCCTCAAGCGCCATGCGCGCCGAGGTGCCGGTGCCGCAGGGCGAACGGTCGATGGCCTTGTCGCCGTAGAAGACGGCATTGCGGGCATCGGCATCCGGTTGTGTGGGCTTGCCGGTCCACATGATGTGCGACAGGCCTTTTATGTCGGGATGTTCCGGATGCGCAAAATCGTATTTTTCATTGAGGGCGGCACGCAAAACCGGGCTCCAGCCGACAAGTGTTGTGGCGCGGTGATCCGCCATGTCGCCAAATGCTTCCTGCGGCTCGACGATCGCATAGAAATTGCCGCCATAGGCTACATCGACGGTGATTTCGCCAAGCCCGTCGACATGCGCGGACAGTCCCGATTTATATGCAAATGACGGCACGTTTGTGAGCCGCACTTCTTCGACAAACCGGCCCTCCTGGCGGTATTCGGCAACGACCAGCCCGGCGGGCGTATCGAGACGCAGCACACCCGGCGTATTCGGCGATACCAGCCCGTGCTCTATGGCCGTCGTCACCGTGCCTATGGTGCCGTGCCCGCACATCGGCAGGCAGCCGGATGTTTCGATGAACAACACGCCGACGTCGCAATCTCCGCGGGTCGGCGGGTAAAGGATCGAACCGGACATCTGGTCATGCCCGCGCGGCTCGAACATCAGCCCCGTGCGTATCCAGTCGAACTCTTCCAGAAAATGCGCCCGGCGCTCCAGCATCGTGGCGCCTTCAAGACGTGGTGCGCCGCCGCTAACGACCCGGACCGGATTGCCGCAGGTGTGTCCGTCAATGCACTGGAATGTGTGGTTCGCCATACTCGATACGCCTTTTGTAAACCGTCAGCGCCGCTGTCCCGATGCGCTGATACCGACGGCTGCCAAAATAATAAGGCCGGTCGTCAGATCGCGATAGAACGGATCGGCGTTGAGGATATTAAAGCCGTTATTGATCAATGCCAGCAACAAAACGCCGGCAACGCTGCGCCATACAGCCCCCGCCCCGCCATAGATGCTGGTGCCGCCGAGAATGACCGCCGCAATCGCCTGCAGCTCCATGCCGATACCGGCGCTCGGCTGGCCCATGGAAATGCGCGAGACGGAGATCGCCGCCGCAAGACCTGCCGCCATTCCCGCAATCGCAAATGTGGCTATCTTGATCCGGTTGGTGCGCACGCCTGAAAGGATCGCCGCTTCTTCGTTGCCGCCAACCGAATAGACCTTGCGCCCGAAAGACGTGCGCGTCAGTACGAATGTCAGGATCAGGGCGAAGGCAATGAGCACGATGACGGCTACGAAAATTCCGCCGATCTTGTCGCGGCCGAGCCAGGTGAATTCGGCAATGCGCACGGGAATGAGCCGTCCGTCCGTAATCAATATGGCAACGCCCTTGAATACCATGCTGGTGGCAATGGTCGCCAGGAACGAGTGAATGTTGAGCGAGGTGATCACAACACCGTTCATCACGCCGAGCGCAAGGCCGATAAACGGTGCGATCGCCAGCCCCAGAACCGGATCGACATTGAGCGCGATCCATGCTGCCGATACGCCCGCCACTGCAAAGATCGAGCCGACCGAAAGATCGAACCCGCCGCCGATGATCACCAGCGTCATGGCGCTCGCCATGATCGCCAGCGGTGCATTCTGGTTGAGTATGTTCTGCAGGTTCCGGAACGTCAGGAAACTGTCGCTCATCATGGTCAGCGCCACGATCAGGGCCGCAATCATGATGAGAACCGCGTAGGTCTGGAAGAACCGTGCGACCTGAGCTGAAGAAAGCGCGGAATTCACGGCGCGTTACCCCTCAATGCTTCGGAATTGTATTCATTCTGATGGAAAAGAGCCCACAGAACGTCCTGTGTCGTCGACGTTTCGGGATCGACCTCTCCGACAAGACCGCCGTCATGAACGAGATAGGCACGGTGTGCGAGACCCAGCACCTCCTCGATTTCCGACGAGATCAAAAGGACGGCGGTTCCCTTGGCGGCCAGATCGGCGATCGCCTCGTGGATGCGCTGGCGCGCGCCGACATCGACGCCACGGCTCGGCTCGTCGAGGATAACGATGCCGGGATCCCTCATCAGCCACTTACCCAAAAGCACCTTCTGCTGATTGCCGCCCGAATAGTAAGGGATCTCGCCATCGACATTGGGCGGCGAGACGCGGAAATAGTCGATCAGTTCCCTGACGCGGGCTTTTTCAAGCGCCGTTCTGAGCATACCGCCCATCATGATGAAATGGCTGAGATGCGGCAGCGTCATATTGGCCCGCACCGGCAGAGTCATCACCAGACCCTGCTTGCGCCGGTCTTCGGGAACCATCACCATGCCGCGTTCGGCAGAATCCGCGGGCGTGCGGTCATTGTAATGTTCGCCGCCCAGCACGACAGCACCGCCGCTGGCCCGGTCAGCACCGAATATCGCCCGCGCGATTTCCGTGCGTCCACTGCCGACAAGCCCGATCAGGCCCACGATTTCACCAGCATTGACGTTAAGGCTCACATTCGACACGCCGGTCGGAGCCGTCAGATTCTCAACCGTGAGAGCCGGCTCGCCAGCAGTGGGTTCCGGGACCGATTTCGGCGGGTAAGGCGTTTCGGTCTGGCCGCCGCCGAGCATCGCAGAAACAAGCGATCCCTTGCTCTCCTCCGCTGCATCGCTCGTGCGCACGAGACGCCCGTCGCGCAACACGGTAACGCGGTCACAGACCGCGAGAATGTCGTCGAGAAAATGCGAGACATAGATGATGGTTGCCCCGCCCTGCTTCAGCCGCAGCATGGTTTCATGCAAAAGCTCGGCTTCGTCAGCGGTCAGGGACGAGGTCGGCTCGTCCATGACGATCACCCGCGCCTCACGCGCCAGCGCCCGCATGATCTCGATTTTCTGCTGGTCCGCAATGGAAAGATGCGAAGTAATCGCGGCCGGATCGAGCGAAAAGCCCGACGCCGCCATCACATCTGAAAGCCGGGCGTTCTCCGTGTTCGCCAGCACGCCGAAACGCTGGTCCTCTATGCCCAGAAACACATTTTGCGCGACGCTCAGTGCGGGAACGAGCTGCAGTTCCTGATGCATCATCGCAACGCCGCGCTCAAGCGCCAGCGGCGGCGTCCAGGCGCTGACCTGTTCACCGAATACCTCGATGCTGCCGGTGCTCGCCGAATAATATCCGCCGATGATCTTGCCGAGGGTCGACTTGCCGGCACCATTTTCGCCGACAAGACCATGAATTTCGCCAAGACCAATATCGAGATCGATATCGCCGAGCACCGACACGCCACCGAACGACTTGCCGATGCCGCGCAGGCTGATGCAGGGCTCTCCCCCGGCGGATGCCTGTCTACTTGCCATGGCCCTTGCGAACTTCAGGCTGTTTGGCGTGGTTCGGATGCGGCTTCGTCAACGCTCAGATCTCCGGCTATGCGTACACCATAATCATCCCAGGCCGCCTGAACAGAGACGTAGCCTTGTCGAACGTCGGCAAGCACCTCTTCGAACAGCCGCGCCTTTGGATTGCCGAAGCCGCCACCGCCTCCGGTCATGGTCTCGACAACCGTTCCGGCTGCAAACTCCCGCGCCCGCATTTTAAGCAGGTGATCCCTGGAGCCGTCCGGCTGGGTGATGGTGTTTTTCGGTCCCGCTCCGTCGTGTCCTCCCTCGAGCCCCCAGGCCGGTGTCTTGGCGCGTTCGAACCAAAGGGCGCTGAAACAGTCCTCCAGCAGCTTGTAGGTGCGAACCACGCCGCAGCCGCCGCGCCACCTGCCTGGACCGCCAGAATCCTGCCGGATCGAAAACTCCTCGATCCGAACCGGGAATTTCGTTTCATAGACTTCCGCCGGGATATTCCTGAAGCCGCCATTCACCAGATTGACGAGCGCACTCTGGCCGTCGCTGCCAACGCCGCCGCCCCAACCGCCGGCGGTCGGCTCCACCGAAATCCACTGCCCGCGCTTTTCATCCATCGAGAAAAACGCGGCAACCATAGAGTCCCCGTAATGGGCGGCCTTTGCCTTTTCGGGCATCGCCTCGCTCATACAGGAGATCATCAGGTCAGCCAGAAGGCCGAGACCAGTGAAATACCACTCGCATGCGGCCGGCTCGCGCGCATTGAAAAGGCACTCGTCCGGAATGTTCACGGTCATGGTCTCGAACGATCCGCCGGTGATCGCCCTGTCGGAATTGATCATCGTCTTGTAGGCAAGCCGCAGCAGCGACTTGGTCTGCACCGCGCCGCAATTGATGGAGCCGAGGACCGGACCGGACGTTCCGGTCAAATCGATGATCATCCGCTCTCCGGCAATCGTCATCGACATGGCGATTTTCACAGGTTCGTCGCCGACACCGTCATCGTCGAGATAGCCTTCGCGCGAATACGTGCCGTCCTTGAGGGCCGCAATCGCTTCCCGGTCCATCCGCCGCGCCTGCTCGAATATGTTCTCGCAGGCGCTGCGGTAGGTTTCGACGCCGATCCGGTTGAGCAACTGACCGAGCCGCCGCTCGCCAGTGCGGATCGAGGCGATCTGCGCATTGAGATCGCCGATGGACATGTCCGGCATGCGCGTATTGCGCCTCAAGAGGTCGTACCATTCCTCGATCGGCTCGAATTTGCGCATGATGCGTGTCGGACCAAGCCGGATACCTTCGTGATAGATCGACGTGGATCCCATCGTGGAGCCGGGATCAATGGCGCCAATGTCGTTCCAGTGGGCGCGTGCCGCACCGAAACCGACAAGCTCACCTTCGTGGAAAATCGGGCCGACGGCAGTGATGTCGTGCAGGTGCGTTCCCTGCAGATAGCTGTCGTTGATGAGGAAGACATCGCCCTCGGCCATGTCGTCGCCATAGCGTTCCTTCACCAGATGGACGCAGGCATCGATGGCGCCGATAAAGAGCGGCACACCGGTCGACTGGCCAAGCATGTTGCCTTTTTCATCGAGCAGGGCGACCGCACTGTCGCGGCCCTCATAAATGATGGCGGAAAATGCCGAACGCCAAAGCGATGCATTCATGTCTTCCGCGCAGGAAATGACGAAATTTCGCACGACTTCGGTCGTGATCGGATCAGCCTTGACACTCATTTTGCATTCTCCGTTCTCGTCACCGACAGATGGCCGCCGACAATGACCTCCGCCTGCCAGCCGGGAGGCACCAGCGTGGTCGCGGTTCCCTCCTCGATGATGGCCGGGCCGGGCGTGACCGATCCGGCGGCAAGGCCTGCCCGGTCGACAATCGCCGTTTCCTGTTCCCGTCCGCTGAAATACACCATGCGCGAGCTGGTTGGCCCGGCCTCCCCGGTTTCAGGATCGGCATTTTCCGGCCGGTCGAGCTTGCCGATCGCCGCCACGCGCAGATTGGCGATTTCCACACGTCCCTCGGGACTCGAATGACCGTATTGGCGGTCATAGGCCCTGTCGAACGCCCCGCGGGTCGCATCCATATCGATCGGTCCCGGCGGGATCGGAATGGTCAGCACATATTCCTGCCCGTGATAGCGGAAATCGGCGCTTCGCTCGAAGCTGATGGCCGCGTCCCTGACACCTTCATCGATCAGATAGGCGCGACCGTCGGCTTCAAGCTTCGCAAACCGTTTTTCAAGTTCGCTGACCTCCAACTGATCCCAGAAACCGTAGAGCGTTTCCTTGAAATCGTGCCGGACATCCGTTTGCAGCATGCCCCAGGCGGAAAATGCACCGGGATGCACCGGAACGATCACTTCGCCGATCTCGAGTTCCTCCGCCAGCGCCGCCGCCTGAGCCGGTCCGGCGCCGCCAAAGGCGACAAGCGAGAAATCGCGCGGGTCGATGCCGCGGCGGATCGTGATGGTGCGGATCGCGTCGGCCATCTTGGCATTGATGATGTCGATAATGCCTTGCGCCATTTCCTGCGCATTCATGCCGAAATTGGCGCCCATCTCTCCCACGGCCTTTTCGGCAAGATCGCGGTGGAGTGTCATTTCTCCGCCGGAGAAATTGGCGCCGTCGAGCCGGCCAAGCACCAGATTAGCGTCGCTCACCGTCGGTTCGGTTCCGCCCAGCCCGTAACAGGCCGGACCCGGCTTCGAACCTGCCGATTGCGGCCCGACGCGTGCGGCGTCGGCCTCGGTCCAGGCGATGGAGCCGCCGCCGGCGCCGATGACATGGATGTCGACCACCGAAATCTGAACGGGAAGTCCTTCGAGCTTGGTCTCCGTCGATGATGACGGCAGCCCGTCGATGACCAGGCTGGCGTCAAATGAGGTGCCGCCCATGTCGACGCAGATGAGGTTTTTGCGTCCGGTCTTTTCCGCCAACGCCCGCCCGCCGATAGCGCCGCCGACCGGCCCCGAAAGCAGCGTCTGCAGCGGCGTGCGGCTGGCCGACGCCGCCGACATGACACCGCCGTTCGATTCCATAACATGCAGCCCTTCGGGGAGCCGGTGACTGAGTTCGCCCACAAGGGTCTCGATATAACGGCGCACGACCGGTGCGAGATAGCCGTCCATAACCGTCGTCGATGTCCGGTCGAACTCCCGCCACTCCGGCGAGACGCGATGCGACACCGCAATCGATACGCCCGGGAGGCGTTCGCTCAGATAAGCTTCGGCCGCCAGCTCGTGTTCCGGATTGCGGAAGGCAAACAGCAAGCAGATGGCGATTGCCTCGTAGCCGTTCTGACGGGTTGCCTCGACAAGTCGGTCGAGATCGTCGGTGTTGATCGGCGTTACGATTTCGCCGTCGGCGGCGATGCGTTCACGGACGGTGAAGGTGTCTTCAAGGCCCGCCAGCGGCTCCGGCTTATTCCAGCGGATCGAGAAAATCTCACCGCGGTCGTTTCCCTGGATGGTGTAGATGTCGCGAAAATTCTCGGTGGTCAGCAGCGCCACCTTGGCTCCGCGCCGGGTTAAAAGCGCATTGAGGCCAACAGTCGTGCCATGCACGAAAAAGTCGATTTTCGCATCCTCGGGCACGACGCTGTTGATGCCTTCAATGACGGCGAGTGCAGGATTGTCGGGTGTCGACAGGATCTTGGCTGCGCCGCAGATGCCGCTTTCGCGGTCCTGATAGACAATATCGGTGAAGGTCCCGCCGATGTCGGCGGAAATGCGGTAGCTATTGCTGGTCACGGGACGTGTTCCGTTTTTACCTGGATATGGAGGCGGAAAGCACGCGGCCTTCCGCCATTATTCGTCAGGAGAACCTATTGTTCCCACTCGCCGACAAAGTCGGGGTTGGCATCAAGTATGGCCTTGTCGATGATCGGCGGCATGGGGCCGACCTCATCCATGTTGATGAACTCGGGCACATCCTCGCCCTTGAGTTCCTTGACGACAATATCGAGCGCCATGGCACCCATGGTCTTCGGGAAATATGCAAGCGTTGCATCCCAGCGTCCCTCGCGAATAGCGTTGATCGCGATGTTTGCTGCGCCGCCGCCTGACAAAAAGACATCCGGAACATTGTAGCCAGCCGCTTCCAGCGCGATTTCCACACCGACAAGATGCTGGTCGGCATTCGAAAGCACCACATGGATATCGGAATTGGCCTGAAGGATATCGGTCATCGCGGTCAGCGAGACATCCGGGCTGTAGCTGCCCTCGCCCGTTGCCACGACCTTGATGTTGTCGTGCACATCGAGAACCTCACGGAAGGATTCGTAGCGAAGATTGTCGAACGGAAATATCAGCTGCCCGACAATGATCACGACATTGCAGGGATTGCGATCCTTGCATACTTCGACAACCGTCTTGGCCTGCTCCTTCGCACCGTCGGCGGGCGGCGAGGCGACCGTTGAAGTCAAGCCATCGACCTGGCGTTTGAGTGTTGTCAGATCCGGTCCGATCGGAAACAGCGTCGTCACGATCGGTTTGCCGGCAGCAGCCACCTGCTCGACCGCGCCGGCAATGCCGACCGTGTCATTGGCTGCAAGGACGAAGCCGTCGAACTTGCCGCTGGCAAGCACATCCTCGATCTGGCTGTACTGGTGGGCGGCATTAAACTGCCCGTCATAGATTTCGGTGGTCACACCACCGAGCTCTTTGGCCTTTTCCTCGATCCCAGCATAGATCGCCTGGTTGAAGCCGTTCTGCGATGACGCGGCAAAAAAGGCGATCTTGAGATCTTCCGCCTGCGCGGCGCTTGAAAACAGGCCACCAACCGCCAGTCCGGCGGCAATGGCCGTCATTGTAAATTTGTTGATCACTGCTTCCTCCCTTTGCAGGCCCAAATTCATTGGACAAGGCAGCATATTAATTATACAAACTTTATGCAAGACAAATTATGCAAACTTTATGCAAGCTATCTGGCGACAAAAGTGATAAGCACGATTGCAATGGTCAGAGCCAAGGGCTTAAGTCCCGGCCAGGCTTATGGTGATGCGGAAATAACGCCCTTCGCTTTGCAACCGCACAAGGTTTGCAAACGGCGGGTTTCAGGAGGCAGAATATGGTCGCAATTGGTCTGATGAACCCATCGAGGCAGAAGAAGAAACTCGAAACAGGACAGCGCAAGGATTTTCCGCCGATCAGGCTGGACCTGACCGACGGTGAAAAGCCGAAGCGCAAGAGGGGTTCGGCGCGGGTTTACGAGGAACTGCGCGAAGACATTTTGTGGATCAGGATCGAACCCGGTTCCGTCCTCGACGAGGTGGCCCTTGCAAAACGGTTCGACATGTCCCGTACGCCGATCCGTGAAGCGCTTGTCATGCTTCAGAGCGACGATCTCGTCACTTTCCTTCCAAACAGGACCAGCATTGTCACGCCACACATGCTGGACAATATGAACGAGCATCTGGACACCCACCTTCTCCTGGCGCGGGCTGTGGTGAGGATGGCAGCGCAGTTCCGCACTGAAGAGAACCTTGAGCGGATCCGGTTGGCCGCAAGCGCCTATGAAGAGGCGCTGCAAACCAACGACGTCTATCAGATATACGGCTCTGACCTTGCCTTGCACCGGGAAATATCCCGAAGCTGCCACAATCATTTCACCCGCAAGTTTCACGACCTCAGTCTCGATTGCGGCCGCCGCGCCTATGTCCTGCACTACTATCCCGAATTTCGCGAAGAGGAGAGAAAGACAAGCCTTGCAGAGCACAGGGAATTGATCAGCGCCATCGAAAGCCAGGACGCAGCTCGGGCCGATGCGGCCATTACGCAGCACGTGCGGTCAGAACTCAATGTGATCAAGCGCACACTCGATCCGCAGGTCGGTTTCGAAATGGAAATAACCACCGGCGGTGCAGCCTCAAAAAAGGATTGAAAACGATGGTTGAGCAGTCGGTATTGAAGGCACGTATCGCAAGGCTCGTCGATGTGCTTGGCAACAACGGCCTGGAATGCGCGGCGTTGGTGCCGGGGCCGAGTTTTTATTATCTGACGGGTATCAACCTCCACCTGATGGAACGCCCGACCGTCCTGCTCGTCAGCGCGGATGGTCGCTTGCACGGCGTCATTCCGGAACTTGAAAAAAACCGCTGGCAGGCCGGCATGCCCGGCGTCGACACCGAATACTGGCAGGATAGTGAAGGCTATGACGAGGCGTTCTCCCGCATCGCCGCGCGCATGAAAGCCGCAAAGCTCGGCGTCGAAGGCCAGCGCATGCGGGTGTTCGAAAGCAATGTTCTGCGCAAGCATTTCGGCGATGGCTCCGTGGACGACGCGCAGCGGCTCATTGCCGGTATCCGTCTTCAAAAGGACCGGTCCGAAGTCGAATGCCAGCAAAGGGCCATTGCCATCAGCGAAGCGGCACTCGGCTCCACCATTGCGAAAGTCCGCGCCGGCATGAGCGAACGCGAAATCCAGCAGATGCTGCAGGTCGCCATGCTTGAAAACGGTGCCGAAGGCTTTGCTTTCGAGGCGATTGTGCTCGCCGGTGGCATGTCTGCTGATCCGCATGGCGAACCAAGTGGTGAGCGCCGCCTGCAAAACGGCGATCCGCTGCTGATCGATTTCGGTGCGCTCTATGCAGGTTACAGTGCCGATCTCACCCGTACGTTCTTTTGCGGCCATGCCAGCGACGAACACCGCGAAATCTACGAAACCGTAAAAAGGGCCAATGCCAAAGGCCGCGACGTGGCCGCGCCCGGCCTCACCGCGCACGATGTCGATGCGGCAACGACGCAAGTGCTGAGGGATTCACCCTTTGCCGATCTGATTGTCCACAAGACCGGTCATGGCCTCGGTCTCGACGTGCATGAGGCGCCGCAGATCATGGAAGGCAACCGGCAGGAACTGTCGTCCGGCATGGTTTTCACAGTAGAGCCGGGCCTTTACCGCCCGGGCGACATCGGCGTGCGTATCGAGGACGATGTTCTGATTACCGATGAGGGGAGCATTTCCCTGAGCGGATTTGACCGTGAACTGACCATTATCGGCTGACGAAATGGAACGGCTGGAATACCCGCTCGTGTTGCAGTACGCCATGCAAGGTGATGTTGACGCTTTGTGCGATCTTACAGCCCGGCGGCTGAAGTCGCTGGTCGGCTTCGAGCTGCTAACAATTCTCGCACCCGACATTTCCGGAACCCATTTGCGCCGAATCTATTCCACCGATACTGCCGGATATCCGCTAGGGCTGGCAGATGAGATCCGAAAATCACCCTGGTTCGACCAGCTGTTCGACAATAGAGCGCCAATTATAGCCGCGAACACCGACGAAATTGCTGCATGGCTGCCCGACTTCGACGGGTTTGCCGGTATCGGGCTTGGGTCCCTCGTCAATTACCCGGTCGTTGTTGCCGATCAGACCATCGGTCTGCTCAATCTCATGGACAGGCCGGGCAGTTATGACAATGAAACCGCCCACATTCTCGAAGCCGAATTGCCTCTCTTTGCAGTCACCATCGCCGATTTCCACCGCCTCAAATCTGCCAATCGATAGATTGGCTCCTGTCATTCAAGGCTGGCTGAGCTTGGCCATCCTGCCGCCGTCTACCGTGTAAATCTGGCCGGTAATAAAGCCGCTTTCTTCCGCCGCCAGAAATGCAACCAGCGCGGCTACCTCTTCCTGACTTCCGGTGCGCCCGACCGGATGGATATTGCCGATATCTCGGCGAAAAGCCACCGGATCTCCCATAGCCTCAATGAAATCCAGGTTGAGATCGGTATCGATCCAGCCCGGCGCCACTGCATTGCAGCGGATACCCTCTGCGCCGTGGTCCACAGCCACCGCGCGCGTAAGCCCGTGAAGCCCCGCCTTGGAAGCGCAATAGGCCGCGTGCGACGGGTTTGATCCCAGTCCTTCGATCGATCCGATATTGACAATCGAGCCGCGGCTTTCACGCAGATACGGCAGTGCGGCCTTTATCATGAGGAACGGCGCGGTGAGATTGATCTGCAAAGTGCGGTTCCAGTCCGGCAGGGACATCTCCTCGATACCGGCTTCCTGCATCATGCCCGCATTGTTGATCAGAACATCAATCGCGCCCGCATTTTCGATGACGTGACCGACGACACGGCCGGGGCTTTCAGGATCCGCGAAATCGGCAGCGATCCAGTCAAACGCATCGTCTTCGCCCCGCTGGGCGGTAAAGACATGCGCGCCCTCCTCCGCCAGTCGCGTTGCGATTGCCCGGCCGATACCGCTGCGCCCGCCGGTCACCAGTGCGACCTTGTCGTCAAATCGTTTCATGACACTGATTTCCCACCGTTGACTTCAACCAGCGCTCCACACATGTAGCGCGCCTGGTCGGAGGCCAGAAACAACACCACATCGGCAATGTCATCTGGCTGGGCGATACGTCCAAGCGGTACCGATTTATCAAGTTCGGCAACGGCGCCTGCCGGATCGAATCCGCGCTGTTCAAAGCCCGTTCGCAGCATGGGCGTGTCGACTTCATTGGGACAAACGGCGTTTATGCGTACGCCCTCTTGGGCATGATCGCGCGCCATGCATTGCGTCAAAGAAGCGATCGCGGCCTTCGTCATGCAGTAGATCGCATGATCCGGCCCCGGATGCACACCCCAGCACGATGCCGTATTGACGATGGCCCCTCCTCCGGTTTTCGCCATAAGCGGAATCGCCGCCCGGCATATCCGGAAAGGCGCCTCGATGTTGACCGCAACGGAAATGGCGAAATCTTCATCGCTGCTTGCCGTCACAGGCCCGCGGCGCATGATCCCCGCATTGTTTACGACGATGTCCAAACCACCGAGTGCCTCCGCCGCCGCAGCCGGCAATGCGTCGGCATAGGCGCTGTCGGTGAGATCACCGGGCAGGTGCGCCTCGCCATCCACGCCAGTAACATCCCGGTCGGCGACCGCCACAAGCGCGCCGCGTTCCCGCAGCATGCCGACAATGGCAGCACCGATGCCGCCGGCAGCGCCGGTTACGAGCGCGTGCTTTCCTTCAAAATAGTGCATGCCATCTCCTCAATATGACCTTGCAGGCCGAGGCCATCCGGCTCTGGCCTCCCACCGCATTCCTGAAAAAAAGACGGGGTTCATTGCGTTTCCGCCTCGCTTCGAAGGCTTCGATATGACCCCGGCGGAGTGCCGAATTGGGTTTTGAACGCCTTTGCGAAATGCGCCGTGGAGTTGAAGCCGCAGGCCATGGAAATTTCCGTAATCGAATCCTCCGTCTGCAGGAGCAGGTTGCGCGCTTTTTGCAGCCGCATGTCCACATAGAATTTTTTGGGCGAGCAGTTCATGTAACGCCCGAACAACCGCTCAAGCTGCCGCGTCGTAATGCCCAGCATTTCCGCGATCGCCGGAGGCGGCAGCGGCTCCTCCAGATTGTCCTCGATCAGCTTCACGGCCTTTGCCAGCTTTTCGTTGCGCATGCCCTGCCGGGACTGGAAGGAAATTTTCTGTTCGGCCGTTTCCGGCCGCACGGAGTTGTAGACCATCTGATTGGCAACCTCGACGGCAAGATCGGATCCGTGCTTTTTCGATATCAGGTGCAGCATCAGGTCAGCCGATGCCGCACCGCCCGAGGCGGTGATGATTTTCTGGTCGGCGACAAATACGCTTCTCCGCAAGGGCACGCCCGGGAAGGATTCGGTAAACCCGTCATGAAATTCCCAATGGATCGCACAGGGAACGTCTTCAAGCAGACCGGCCGTCGCAAGGACATATGCACCCGAGCAAATTGCACCGAGCCGCACGCCGCGACGCACCTCCCGGCGAATGTAGCCGCAGATGCTGTCGGTAATGCGGGCCTGGACATGGATGCCGGATACGACAAAAAGCCGGTCGCTGCGGGTCAGTGGCTGAAGTCCCTGATCGACCTGTGTGATCGAGTTGTTTGAACAGCGCGCGGTTCTGCCGTTTTCAGCCGCAAGCGTCCAGCTGTAGAGCGGTCTTTCCGAAACGAGGTTTGCAATGCGCAGGGGTTCGATGGCGCTGGCAAAAGCCAACAGCGAAAAATCCTCAATCAGTAAAAACACAAAACTCTCTGTGTCTTGCAGCATTGGTCTCCGAAATTCCCTGAAGCGTCAACTCGCTCTCAATTCACGCGTCTTGTGTCGGCAAACGCAGCCCGCAAACGGCAACCCATAACCGCCAGCCCGGCTCCCGGCACTATAGGGAAACGCTGCTGCGCCGATCTTGGCGGACCGTTCACTTTAATTGAGGGAACCACAAATCACCTCAGATTTCCACTCTGAATTATAATTGTATTTTTTTTGAATTCTTTTTACAATGCACAAACAATCAGGCCGGATCGCAATCGAAGTGACCATGCTCAAGGAAAGCGGAATGAAAGACGAAGCGAGGGTAAGAAAAGCGCGGTGCTATGCGGATCTGAAGCGCAAGATCCTGACTATGGCAATGGAGCCGGGCAGCGACATTGACGAGGCGGCTTTGAGCCAGGCTTACGAGATTTCACGTCCGCCGTTTCGCGAAGTCCTGCGCCAGCTGGCGGGCGAAGGCTACATCACGCTCGTGGAAAACCGCGGCGCCAAGGTCTCCGGCATGAACCACAAAACGCTGCGCGATTTTTTCATTGCAGCACCAATGATCTATTCGGCCGTCTCGCAATTGGCGGCAAAGAACGCAACGGACCTGCAGATCCAGAAACTGAAGGAAACGCAAAAGCAGTTCCGCGCTGCAATCGCAAGCGGCGATGTCGAAGGTCGCGCGCTCAACAATGAGCGCTTTCATGCCATCATCGGTGAAATGGCCGACAATATCTATCTGGAGCCGAGCTTGACGCGTCTCTTGATCGATCATGCCCGTATCGGCATGACCTTCTACAAACCCCGCTCAAGACAGATGGCTGAAAATCTCAAGGCAGCCGCAGAACAGCACGACGAATTCATCGCCCTGATCGAGGTCGGCGACGATCAGTCCATCGCCCGGCTGGCCGTTGAACACTGGGAACTGTCGCGAAACCAGATCGAACTCTATGTCACGCCCGCAGGGCTCGACATTCCTCTCGATGTCGCGAGCCCGGCTCGTCAAGCGTGAGGATGAACAAAATGAAATTCGAAGGCATCTACACGCCGATCATCACCCCGCACACAGTTGACGGAGACATCGACCACCACGCCTTCGCCGCCATGGCGGACCATCTGATCGCCGCCGGCGTTCACGGCATTATCGTCGGCGGCTCCACCGGCGAATATTATGCGCAGAGCGTCGATGAACGCGTATCTCTGCTCAATCTGGCCAAGGAAGTCATTGCCGGCCGTCTGCCGCTGATCATCGGCACGGGCGCGATCAGGCAGGAGGATTCCCTCGAAATTGCAAGGCAAGCCCGCAAAGCCGGCGCCGATGCCATTCTCGTCGGCTCGCCCCCCTACTCCGTGCCGACGGAGCGGGAAAATGCGCTCAATGCACTGGCAATCGATCGCGCCGCCGGTCTGCCCATCATGCTCTACAACTACCCCGGACGCATGGGCGTCAATATGGGCGAGGAGTTCCTCGACCGCGTCGGCCGCTCCAGCAATATTTGCGCCATCAAGGAAAGCTCCGGCGACATCAACCGCGTGCATCTGCTCGCCCGCGACTATCCGCAGATCCAGTTGAGCTGCGGCATGGACGACCAGGCGCTTGAGTTCTTTGCCTGGGGTGCGCGGTCGTGGGTCTGCGCCGGCTCGAACTTCCTGCCCGAAGAACACATTGCTCTCTACAGGGCCTGTGCCGTCGAGGGCAATTTCGACAAGGGCCGCAAGATTATGTCGGCAATGATGCCGTTGATGCGGGTCCTCGAACAGGGCGGAAAATTCATCCAGTGCGTCAAGCACGGCGTTGAACTTGCAGGCATGGGCGCCGGACCGCCGCGTCCTCCCCTTAAAGCACTGAACAAGGACGACAAGCGCCAGCTTGAGCAGGTCTTGCGTGTCCTTAAAACCACCGTTGCAAGCATCGAAGCGGAAATCTGACCATGGCAGACCTTCTGACCCATCAGGAATATCAGGCACTTTCAAAGGCAATCGATTTTCCCAATTGCGCCTTCATCGACGGCGGTTTCAAAAAAGCCGCATCCGGCGACACGTTCGAGACCATCAATCCTGCCACCGGCGAGAAATTGACAGATATTGCCGCCTGCGGTGTTGAAGATGTCAATTATACTGTCCTGAAAGCAAGGGAAGCATTTGACGATGGCCGCTGGTCGCGCCTGCCGCCCTCGGACCGCAAGGATGTGCTGATACGCCTGTGCAAGCTGATCACACGCAACGCCCGCGAACTTGCCGTTCTGGAGAGCATCGATAGCGGCAAGACGATTTACGACTGCGAAACCGTCGACGTGCCGGAAACAATCCACTGCCTGAAATGGCATGCCGAGGCGATCGACAAGATCTACGACCAGATGCCGCCCGCTTCAGACGATCATGTCGCAATGATTGTGCGCGAGCCGGTCGGTGTCGTCGGCCTTGTGCTTCCGTGGAACTTCCCGCTGCTGATGCTTGCCTGGAAGATCGGTCCGGCTCTGGCAGCCGGGTGCTCGGTGATCGTCAAGCCTGCCGAGGAAACCTCGATTACCGCCCTTCGCATCGCTGAACTTGCCATGGAAGCAGGTATTCCGCGCGGTGTATTCAACGTTGTCACCGGAACCGGGCCTGAAGTCGGCGAACCGCTCGGCAGACATATGGATGTGGATGTCGTGTCCTTCACCGGATCGACCGAGACGGGACGCCGCTTCCTGCGTTATGCAGCCGACAGCAATCTCAAGGAGGTGATCCTTGAAATGGGCGGCAAGAATCCCTGTGTCGTTCTCGAGGATGCCGAGGATCTTGACCTGGTAGCAGCCCACGTAATCAATGGCGCGTTCTGGAATATGGGCGAAAACTGCTCCGCGTCCTCGCGGCTTATCGTGCAGGAAGGTGTGAAGGAAAGGCTGCTTGAACACATGCTTGCCCATGCCCGGGAGTGGCCCGTGGGCGACCCGCTCGGTCCCGAAAACCGCGTTGGCGCGCTTGTATCCAAGGACCACTTCAACAAGGTCTGCTCTTACCTGGAGAGCGGGCAAAAGGTGCTTCTGGGCGGCGCCTCTCACGATGGCGTATACGTCGAACCCACCATCGTAGAACTCTCAGGCAATGATGACCCGATGGCGCGCGAGGAGATTTTCGGCCCGGTCCTTTCCGTTCTTACAGTCAAAGGATTTGACGAAGCCATCGCCATGGCCAACGACACCGAATACGGGCTTGCCGCGTCCATCTTCACGGCCAACGGCAAACGGGCGTTGCGTGGCGCACGGGCATTGCGCGCCGGCACCGTAACGGTGAATTGCTTCGGCGAAGGTGACATCACCACGCCCTTTGGCGGCTACAAGCAATCAGGCTTTGGCGGGCGCGACAATTCCCTTCATGCTCACGACCAGTATACCCAGCTCAAGACCATCTGGATCGATCTGAGCGACCGACAGGATGAAACGGTTGGCTGAATATTGTGCCCGGCGGGTTCCACGATTTCCGGGACCTGCCGCGTGGAACGCAATTTTGCCGCCGCGGGCACAGCCCGAACGGCTTGAACGGCATGTATCGGCCGATTTTGCCGTCATCGGAGCCGGCTTTGCCGGCCTGTCAGCGGCCCGGCGTCTGGCGCAGCTTAATCCGGGCGCAAAGATTGCGGTCCTTGAAGCCTCACGCGTCGCAGAAGGCCCGGCCGGCCGCAACTCCGGCTTCATGATCGACCTGCCGCACGATCTTTCCTCGGACAATTACTCCGGCAGCGGACAAAACGACCTACAGCAAATCCGGCTAAATCGCACCGGCATCGATTTTGCCCGCAGCGCAGCCGAGGAATACGCAATGGATCGTGAGATTTTCGATCCCAGCGGCAAAATCAACGCGGCGGCAAGTGAAAGCGGCCACAAGCATAATCAGGATTTCGCCGAGCATCTTGAGAAAATGGATGAGCCGTCGGAGTTGCTAGACGCCGACGCCATGAAAGCCGTGACGGGCTCGGGCTATTTCCGCTCCGGCCTTTATACACCGCACACCGTCATGCTGCAGCCGGCGGCCTATATCCGCTCAATGGCAGACGGCCTGAGGCCCGTGATTGATCTGTATGAAAACTCACCCGTCGTCAAAATACGGCGCGAACTGAATTCTTGGAAGCTGAAAACCAATATGGGCAGTGTCGCCGCGCTAAAGGTGATCCTGGCGGTCAACGGCCATGCGGAAAGTTTTGGTTTCTTCAGACGCCGGCTGATGCATGTCTTTACCTATGCCTCGATGACTCATGCGATGACCGGCGAACAGGTTCGCGCGCTTGGCGGTCAGTCCAGTTGGGCCGTTACGCCGGCGGATCCAATGGGTGTAACGGTCCGCAGGATCAGCGGGTCGAGCGGCAACCGCATCGTTGTACGCTCCCGCTTTTCCTATAACCCGTCCATGGAAGTTACCGACGGCTATTTGAAAAATGTTGCGCGCGTTCACCGCAAAAAGTTCCTCGACCGCTTCCCGATGCTGTCAGACACCGGCATGGAATATTGCTGGGGTGGGCATTTGTGCCTGAGTTGGAACAATGTGCCGGCGTTCGGCGAAATCGAGGAGGGTGTTTATTCCGCCTGCTGCCAGAACGGGCTTGGAACAGCAAGGGGAACCCTCTCGGGTCTGGCGGCCGCGGAACTGTGCAGCGGCGTACGGACTGAAACCGTTTCGACGTTGCAGAGTGAGCCGGAGCCACGGCGCCTGCCGCCCGAACCCATTGCGTTTCTCGGCGCCAACGCCCTGTTGCGGTGGAAGGAATGGCGGGCGGGAGCCGAATAGGCCAGCGCTCGTTCAGTCGGCTGTTGTATCACAAAGACTGGCAAGCTCCTGAAGGGTCACAGGCTTGAGCGGCGAGCGGATACGATACGATCCGATCTCGTCCGGCGGGAGTTCGTTTTCCGCGGCAAGAATCTCAGTCACCGTCGCACCGCAATAGCGCCCCTGACAGGGCCCCATTCCGCAGCGGCCATAGGCCTTGGTCTGGTTGGGTCCGACACAGCCGATCCTGGCATAGCGGCGGATATCGCCGGCGCGCACCTCTTCACAGCGGCACACAAGCGTGTCGTCTGCTGGCCGCAGGATTTCCTCAGGCGGCATGTAAAGCGTATCGAGGAATGGCCGGGCGGCACGCTCACTCGCCAGCTGCTTGAAAATGGGAGCGGCCAATTCATCCCGGCGGGATTTTACAATGAGACCAAGCTTGAACGCGACGTTGCAAGCGGCTAAGCGGCCTGCATATTCGGCGGCGCTCGCGCCGGCAATTCCAGCGCCGTCACCCGCAATGTTGAAGATGGAATTTGTCGTTTCGCCCCATTGATCGGTGCGCGGATGAAAACACCGCTGCGCAGCGTTCCAGTCATGATCCAGACCGAGAGACCGGCTGATCTGGGTGTTCGGCACAACGCCCTGATGCAGCAACACCGTTGTGCAGGCGACGCTGCGGTCTTTGCCGCCGGACCTGAAGGAAACCGTCTTGGATTTTTCGGTACCGGCAATGCGGATCGCCTGCGCCGCCCTGTAACGCGGAACGCCGGCCCTTCGTATTTCGCCAAGCAGACGAACACCCTTTGCCAGCATCCGCCAACCCCGTATCGCCCCACCCAAATGGGCGCATGCGGAAAGGTGACTTTTTAAACTCTGGGTTTCGATCATCGCCGCTGGCGCTGTTCCGGCGGCGATCATCTGAGCGGCCAGCAGATAAAGCAACGGCCCCGAGCCCACAAGAACCGCATTATCGGCAACCAGCCCCGTCGATTTCAGCAGGATTTGCGCAGCCCCTGCGGTTATCACCCCGGGCAGTGTCCAGCCGGGCAGCGGAACCGGCCGCTCGAGCGCACCCGTTGCAATGATGATCTGACGCCCTTTGATCCGTGTTGACTTCTCGCCTTTGGAATAGGTAACGGTTCCGTCGCCATCGACCCGCCAAACTGTAACCCGCCCGGTGTAGCGGATATTGTCGTGCTGCAGGGCACCAGCCAGGGCACGGCCTTTGCTGTAGTCCTTTCCCAGAATTTTTTCCCGTTGGGGATCGATCCCGGTTATCGAACGGTAGATTTGCCCGCCGGGACCGCACTGTTCATCCAGCAAGACAACGCTGGCGCCGAAATCAGCTGCTTGCGAGGCGGCGGCCATCCCTGCCGGACCAGCGCCGATTATGACAACATCAACGGTATTCACCCGGCATCTCCGCTGAATGTGTGTGCCGGCGCGGCGCGATTGACAACCAGGCCCGGTCGAACGGGGGTCATGCAGGCTTGCACGGTGATGCCGTCGATTTCGACCAGACAGTCGTAACAAGCACCCATCATGCAAAAGGGTCCGCGCTCGGAAAGATGCACTGGGGTCTTTCTGATCGAAGCATAGCCGGCGGCAAAAAGTGCAGCAGCCACTGTGTCTCCCTCGCGGGCCGAAACGGTCTGACCGTCAAAGGTAAACCGGACAGTTTTCGCGCCGTGATCACTGAGCCGCTTGAACATCGAACCTCTCCTCGCCGAACACCGACAGATCGGGCGCATCCGCCTCACCCGTGATCCATTTCGGCAAAAACTCGCTATGCGCCGCGGCAAGGGTGATGCCGCTATGGCAGGTTATGAAGTACGCGCCGGGGCATGACCCCGATCGCTGGTAAATCGGCAAACCGTCGGGGGACATGATCCGCAGCGCCGCCCAGCTGCGCACCAGTTTTGCCTTGGCAAGGGCTGGCAGAATATCGATGGCATGTCTTGCCAGCTTGGCGGTCTCCTGCAGCGTTTCGCCGTCTTCAAGACCGATTTCGGCCTTGGTTGCGCCTATCTGGATGCCGCCTTCATCGACCTGCCGGATTTCGACCGACGGGCGATTGAGGAGTTTAGGCATTTTTTCCGTAATCAACACCTGCCCCTGCTGCGGCCTGATCGGTGTCCTGAAGCCAAGGGAAGGCCCGAGCTGCATTGCTCCGAGGCCGGCTGTCAAAACGACCTTTTCGGCAAAATATGCCCGCGAGGATCCAACGCGGATATCGAATCCGCCGACAGCCGGCGTGATTTCCGTCACCTTGGAATTGACGTGAAAAACGACGCCGCTTTTGCGTCCCGCATCCGCCAGCGAGCGCAGCAGGCCGAGCGGATTGACATGTCCATCCTCTGCACAAAAAAGCGCGCCGGCCACCTTCGGACCGATATGCGGTTCTTCCCTTTTGAGGGCGTTGGCTCCCATGACTTCGAACGGATAGTCGCCACCCAGCTCCGTCTTCAACTGTTCGTATTTCTTGCGCTCGGCGTCGAGTTCCTCCTCATCCAGATGGAAGATATACCCTCCGTTTTGAACAAGTTTCAGGTCCTCTCCGGTCTGCCGCGAAAGCTCATCCGAGAAATCGCGCCAGGCAGCGGCCGAACGCCTTGTCCACCGTGCGTAGGCTGGCTGGTTCAGCCCCTTGCTTTGCACCCAAACAAGCCCGAAATTCCCGCGCGAAGCCCGAAAGGCCGTGTCGCCTTCGTCAAAAACCGTCACCTGCTTGCCGAGTTTACGCAGCCCATAGGCAACGGACAGGCCAACCACACCGCCTCCGATGATCGCAAATTCAGTTTCCATCACACTCGGACACATCCAGGTTGACCCTCGGGGCGGCACCTGGTCGGCACCGCCCCGGCGACAGGTTACTACTACTTCGCAGCAGCATCGAGGATCGGCTTAGCCCAGTCCTCGCCAAGATCACCGACGACCTCCGGCCACACTTCAGCACGCACCTTGGTTGCCGCGGCAGCCAGTTCCTCGTCGTTCAGGACAACGATCGTGGCGCCCGCATCTGAAAGCTTCTTCTCGTTGGCAACCTGATCCTGTTCAGCGGCTTCCCAGCGGCTGTCCTCGAACGTCTTGGCGGCGGATTTCAGCGCCTCCTGGTCCTTGGCCGGAAGTTCGTTGAACGTCTCGGTGTTGATAATCAGGTACCAGACCTCGAAATGCGTGTTAGCGCGGATGAAGGTCTTTGTGACATCGCGGAAGGAGGCATAGTAGCCTTCCGCACCGGAACCGATTACACCATCGACAACACCGGTCTGGACCGAAGTGAAGGCTTCCGAAAACGGGATCGGAGAGCCGATGTAACCGAGATTGTCGGCAAGCATCTGAAAGCTCTTCACGCCCGGAACGCGGACCTTGATGCCCTTGGCGGCATCCGGATTGCCCGGATCGACTGCGTCACGGTTCAAGGAGATGCCACCGAAATATACCGGATAGGCAGCAAGGACCGTGATGTCCTGCGCCTTGAAGATGTCCTCGATGGCCGTGCGAACCGCTCCGCCCTCGCCATAAAGGATCTTGGCGTGGCCATAGTCCTTGGCAAGATACGGGAAATAGCTGATCTGCATGCGCCGGTCGGTGCCCGCTGCGCCGGGCTGGATGGCCATATCGATCGCACCGAGCGAGATTTTTTCCTGCACCGTTGTATAGTTGCCGAGCGCACTGGCCGCGAAGACCTTCAGCGTAACATCGCCGCCGGTCGCATTTGCGACGTCTCCGGCATATTTGTTGATATCGATATCGATCTGCGCGCCCTGCGGGCGTACATGGCTGATTTTCAGCTCAACGGCCTCGGCAAGGCTTGGAAAGAGTGCCATGGCAGCTATCGCTGCACTCGCTATCAATGACTTGTTCATGATGGTTCCTCCAGGTTGATGGTTTGGTCAGTAGCCGAACAGACGGGGGAAAAAGAGCGAAAGGTCCGGCCAGAAAGAGGTCAGAAAGACAACCGGCACATAGCCCGTGATGATCAGGATCATGGCCGGCCTGATGACTTTCGTGACTTTCACGCCGCCGATGCGGGCCGCGAAATATAGAATTGAAGCATAGGGAGGTGTGACGCCGCCCATGGCGGTGTTGACTCCCATAATGGCGGCAAACTGCACCGGCGATACATCCAGCGCCGCCATCAGCGGCAGCAACAGCGGTGCAATCAGAATGATGGCCGTCACATCGTTGACCACCATGCCGACGAGAAAGAGCATGAGATTGATCAGGATCAGCAGAATCACCTTGTTCTGGGTGATTTCGAATACGCTCGATACCAATGCCTGCGGCACGCCTTCAAAGACGAACATCTGTGACAGCATCATCGAAAAAAGGATCATGAACATGATGGCGCCGACGGCTGTGGCTGAATCCTTACCCGCTGCAAGAAAAGTGTCCCACGTCAGACCGCGATAGATGAAAAAGCCCACCGGGATCGCATAGATGACGGCAACGGCGGCGGCCTCCGTAGGGGTCATGATGCCCCCGTAAATGCCACCCAGAATGATGATTGGCATCAGCAGCGCCGGCGTCGCGGAGCCGATGCGGCTTGCCGCCTCGCTCACGAACTCCTTGCCCACGGGCCTTGCCTCAAGAACAAGCGGGAACCTGCGCGCCATAATCAGATTGACGATCGAAAACGAAATCATGATCAGGAGGCCGGGTCCAAGAGTTGCCAGGAAGCAGGCAAGAATCGACGTGTCGGTGACCCAGCCATAGATGATCATGGTCACGCTCGGCGGAATTAGAAGCCCGAGAATGGAGGAATTCGCGACCAGCGCCGTCGCATAGGCGCGCGGATAGCCGCGCTCTTCCATTTCCGGTATCAGCAGCGGACCGATCGCCGCGACACCGGTCAGACCCGAGCCCGAGATAGCCCCGATAATTGCACAGCTCACAGCCGCGACGACGCCCAGCCCGCCGCGTATGTGGCCGACGAATATGTTGACGAAATGCAACAGACTGGCGGCAATGCCGCTCGCACTCATGATCGCTCCCGAAAGCACAAACAGCGGAAGCGCCAGCAGAATGGGATTGCCCAGTTGTCCGACACCCCAAAGCATATTGCCTTTCATGGTGGTGCCGCCGACAAGGCTCATGACCATCAGCCCGGCGCCAAAGCAATAGGGCAGCGGAACACCGAGGGTCAGCAGAACAACGAGAACGACGACGGAAAGAAGAGCAATCTCGATCACGGTGCTTTCTCCGCCGTTAGAATGATCCGGATATGTTTGACGAGGTGCAGGAGGGTGTAGAGCATCATCAGCACCATGCCGGCAAAGAGCGCCACGTCGGCGTAAAAGGTCGGGATATACAGCGTCGGGCTTTCCTTGCCGACGCGCAGCGAATAGCGCGTGAAATCCCACGCCCAGCTCAGCAGCCACAGGCCGACAACCAGGCTGACCACCTCGCCGATCACCGCCAGAACAGCATGCTGGCGTTCCGTCTTGAGGAATATTTCGAGCACATTTGCGCGGATATGCGTGTCTTCGCGCGAAGCGTTGACGGCGCCAAGCAAGTACAGCCAGATGGTCGGATAGACCATCGTCTCTTCCAGTCCCATGACCGGAATTTCCAGAACGTATCGCGTCACGACCTGTACGAATTGCCCACCGGCGACGATACAGATGAGACCCGTAAGCAGGTATTTTGCAAATCTGTCCATGAGTGGCATTCCCCAAACAGGCCGGCCACCCGAACGGCCGCCGGCTATTTCTGCATAACCATTGCCGCTAATAGAAACAAATTGTTTAAATTGCTAAAAATATAGATTTTGTCTATGTTCTCGAATATGAACCTGTCTTTTCGGCAACTTAGGACCTTTCGCGAAGTCATGCGCACCGGGTCGATTTCCCAGGCAGCGCGCGCGCTCGGGCGAACCCAGCCTTCGGTCAGCGCCATGATTGCCAATCTGGAAAGCGAACTTGGCTTCGATCTGTTTGTTCGCGAACGCAAACGTCTGATACCGAAACCAGAGGCACATTATTTCCTCGAGGAGGCCAATCTCGTACTCGACCGGCTGGCGCAATCGGCACGGACAATGCAGGAGATCGGCAATCTGGAACGGGGTCGCATCCGTATTGCCTGTCTGCCGGCTGCATCGGGTTTCCTGATGCCGCGGCTGATGTCGCGTTTCGTCAAGACGAGACCAAACATCCGCATGTCGCTCATGATGCGGTCGTCGCGCATTATCGAGGAATTGATCGCTTCACAGCAATATGACATCGGCCTGGCGGAAACCCCTGCCCCGCGCGGCACAATCTCCATGCAGACCTTTGAACTCAACTGCGTATGCGCCGTTCACAAGGAAGACCCTCTGGCGTCGCGGGAATGGCTGTCTGCAGGCGATCTGCATGAAAAACCGATGGCAGCGCTCTTTGCCGACCACATTACGCTCCAGAAAACCAAAGCTGCTTTCGCTGATGCCAAAGCGCATTTTAACCAGCATTTCGAACTGCAGACTTTCCTTCCGGCGCTTGAACTGGTCGAACAGCGTTTGTGTTATTCGGTCTGCGACGCCATCACGGCCGCAAGTTATCAAATCTATCGCGAGCGGGACCCCTCGCTGGTCTTTGTGCCCTTCAGACCAACTATGACGTTTCCGATTTCCATTCTCACGCCAGCCCACCGGCCGCTTTCCCGGGCCGCTGAACACTTTTGCGAAATGCTGTCGGAGACCATACTCACCCTCGACAGCGCAACCGGATCGCCGGGTCAATTTGGGCCAGACTAGAGCCGCCGCGGGAGGGTAGCGATCAACTTTGCAACCATGCCGGTGGAAACCAACCACATTTTCAGGTAATTGATGCACGCCCCGCCGGAATGATTTCTAGCTGAAATATGAACTATCCATCCATCATCCTGCCAATCGGCCGACTTCTGATCATGGTGTCCTGCATCATGATCTTGCCTGCCAGCGCCGATCTTGCCGCCGGGAATCCGGACTGGAAAGCCTTCCTGGTTTCGGCCATCGTCTTTGGCCTTGCCGGATGTCTGACCGAAGCTGCGTTCCGGGGAACGGACACGCGGCTGCGGCCGCGCGAGGCGTTCATTCTGGTAACGGTCACTTGGCTCGTCTTCAGCATTGTGGGAGCCGTCCCGCTGCTTGCAAGCGGGCTCGATATCAGCATCACAGACGCCTTCTTCGAGGCGGCCTCGGGACTGACAACAACCGGTTCGACCATACTCACCCACCTTGACGGCCTGCCGCCCGGTCTGCTGCTCTGGCGCTCGCTGCTGCAATGGATCGGCGGCGTCGGAATAATCGTCATAGGCATCTGGCTGCTCCCGGTCTTGCGTGTCGGGGGACAGCAGCTTTTCTCGATAGAATCGTCTGAAAACAGGGCCTGGACGGTCGGACCGCTGCAGCCATTCATCCGCCGGCTGCTGATGTTATACGGGGGGCTGACGCTTACCTGCGGTATGCTCTACCTGCTCGCCGGCATGAGTGCATTCGACGCCGCAAACCATGCGCTGACCACGGTTTCGACCGGAGGGTTTTCAACATCTGACCAGTCGCTCGGCAGGTTCGACAGCCTGACAATCGACTGGATCGCCATCGTTTTCATGACTGTCTGCAGCCTGCCCTTCCTGTTCCTGATCAGGCTGACGGACAGATCGGGCGTGCGGGCGACGCAACAGGTCATCTGGTTCGTTTCAATACTGGCGGCAAGCAGCCTGTTCGTTTTCCTGGTGATCAGGTGGCATCAGCCAGGCGCTCCGTTCGAGCTGCTGACCCTTTCGGTATTTCACGTCGTATCGGTGGTGACGACAACCGGCTATGCGGCGTCCGACTACCTTTTATGGGGACCTGCGGCGGTCGCAGCCCTTTTTCTGCTCACCTTTATCGGTGGATGCAACGGTTCGACGGCCGGCGGCTTCAAGATATTCAGGATCGTCATACTGGTAAGTGTCGTGCGCTCCGCACTACGCATCATGGTGAGGCCCCA
The DNA here is from genome assembly GCF_040932035.1 of Hoeflea sp. TYP-13. Lineage (NCBI taxonomy): Bacteria > Pseudomonadati > Pseudomonadota > Alphaproteobacteria > Hyphomicrobiales > Rhizobiaceae > Hoeflea > Hoeflea sp. TYP-13. The sequence continues at coordinate 639,217 of NZ_JBFRBB010000003.1, read as the reverse complement.
CCGCATCGCCCAACCGCACTTTGAGGGTCAGATCGTGAATAAATCGGTGTCAGAAAGCATCCTGATTTTCACCATTTTATATGCCGGCACATTCGCCCTTTTCGCACTGGCCTATTCGGTGACCGGCCTGGACCTTGAGACCAGCCTCAGTGCCTCGATCACAGCCCTCGCAAATGTCGGCCCTGGCATCGGTCCCATCATCGGCCCGGCCGGAAACTTCCAGCCTCTTCCGGATTTCGTCAAATGGCTGCTGGCGTTCGAAATGATCCTCGGCCGGCTGGAAATCATTGGTGGTCTGCTGATACTCAGCCCCGGTTTCTGGCTGGAATAGAGCCCCGCTCAGTAATCCTGGTTAAGGGCATCCTCCGCCGGAATCTCGCGCTCGCGGCGGGCAATGTAGTCGCGCAATTCCTCATCCTTGGCCGGATCAAGGCCGGGTTCTTCATATTCGGACAAAAGCCGCTTTGCATGCTCCAGCGCACGTTCGGTAATCTCCTTCGCGCCTTCGGCCTGCCATTGCTCGACGGAGTTGTTGTCAAACAGCCTCGGCATGAAAAACGCCCTTTCGAAATTCTCCTGCGTGTGCGGATGACCGAGATAGTGCCCGCCCGGGCCGACATCGCGCACAGCGGCAAGCGCTTCGTCGAAATCGTCCCACCGCACGCCTTCCGCCATGCGGTAGCCCATGGCGCACTGCTCGGCATCGACCACGAATTTCGCCACCGAGCAGTGCATACCCGCCTCGTTCCAGCCGGCCGAATGCCAGATATAGTTGGCGCCCGCATGCAGAACCGACGAAAGCGTCGCAGCACTCTCGTAGCCGGCCTGGGCATCGAAGGTTTTCGCACCGCCGAGCGTGTTTGAAGTGCGCCAGGGAACACCATAAAAACGCGCCATCTGACCGATCATGAAATTCATCAGGCTGATTTCGGGCGTGCCGGCCATCGGTGCTCCGGACTGCATCGAAACCGTCGATAGGTAATGTCCATAGATTGCAGGCGCGCCTTTGCGAATAACCTGCGTATAGGCAAGGGCACTGAGCGCCTCGGCGTTGAGCTGCGCCACGGTCGGCGCGGTGGAAGCGGGCGTATTGGCACCGCCGAGGACGAAGGGCGAGCACAGAACCGGCTGGTTTCTGCGGCAAAACGCGCGCATGGCGCCAAGCATGGTTTCGTCCCACACAAGCGGCGAATTGCCGTTGCAGTTGCCGGTGGTGACGGGATGCTCCTCCATAAAATCCGCGCCGAAAAGAATAGCGCACATATCCAGGACATCTTCGGCGTTTTTCGCGCTGGTCGTCATGCCCATGAAGGTCTTGTCTGAATATTTCATCGACGAATAGGTAATGCGCAGATGCCTGTGGCTCACCACATGGTCCATCGGCTCGACGATGTGGTGTGCGGACGAATGCAGCGCCGGCGACATATGGGCCAGCTTGTGGAACATGGCGAGATCATCAAGCGTCGGCCAGCGCCGCTTTGCCTCCAGGTCGCTGATGAACGGCGCACCCGTCATGGGCACGAAGATCGAATGTGATCCTCCCAACCTGACGTTCTTTTGCGGATTTCGCGCGTGATAGGTGATGTCGGAGGGAATAGTCGAGATCAGTTCGCGCACCAAGCCCCGGTCGAGATGGACGCGCTCGTCGTCGACACGGGCTCCGGCCTTTCTCCAGTCCTCAAGCGCTACGGGATCACGGAAAACGACTCCGACTTCTTCCAGAATGGCCATGGAGGCATCATCAATCTTGTGGATCTGCTCCTCGTCCATGGGCTCGCACAGCGGCAGGTTTCTCTTAAGACCCGGCAGCATGGCAAAGTCAGGTGCAGTCCTTTGCGCCCGCCGGGCACTGCGTCCACCCCTGCCGGAACGCCGAATTGCAGCTTCAGTCATGACATCGTCCTCACTCCAATGAGGAAAACTGACCCCGAAAAGACTTGCGCGGCAATCAAATTAGCGAAGGTTTCTGGCAAAAAGCGACACGTCACCTGAATGTCCCGAAATGCACCAGGTTACGGCCGGAATTTGGAGTGAAGCCTGTCGCGGTAAGATCCTGTGTCAAATCAACCGCTATTTCTAACACCGAAACAACGCGCTACTGTTTGTCTTGTGGGTCTGCACGAAACTGCAACAAGCCGATTGATTTCTGCTTGAAAATTCGTTTTATATGTAAATGCATATAAAAACGGGTGCATGGATGCGATCCGAACAAGGGAGGTTCTCAATGGGACTGATTCAGAAATTCGCGGCCATTGCGACGGCAATCGGCACCGTCATTGCGGCCGGTCCGGCTTTTGCCGTCGACAAGATAACAGCCGTCCACGCCTTTCCGCCATTCCTGGTCTATACGCAGTCATTCCTGTCGATGGTTGAGGAAATCAACAAACGCGGCGAAGGCGTCGTGGAAATCGAAGTGCGCGGCGGACCTGAAGCCATCGGCATGTTCCAGCAGCCCGCTGCTGTGCGCGACGGTGTTGTCGATATGGTTCACATTCCCGGCAGCTTTTACGGTAAGAACGTGCCGGAAATCGATGCCATGGTCGCATCACGCGTGACGCCGATGGAAGCGCGCGCCAATGGCGGCGCCGAGTTGATGGACAAGGCTCACCAGAAGCGCTTCAACGTCAAGCACCTCGGCTGGGTTGACGGCGGGGTTCAGTTCCACATCTACATGAAGGACGAGCCGAAATTCAATGAAGACGGCATTCTCGACCTGACCGGAGTCAAGCTGCGCGACAACCCTATCTATCACGCATTTTTCGAGGCCCTGAACGCGACGACGGCATCGATGCCGGCCACCGAAGTCTATGCAGCGCTGGAAAAGGGCGTGGTCGATTCAGCCGCGTGGACATCCATCGGCCTTATGCAGCTGAAGTGGGACCAGTTTCTCAAATATCGTGTAGACCCGCAGTTCTACAACACCGATCTCGGCATTATCGTGAACCTCGACAGCTGGAACAACCTGTCGCCGGAATCACAAAAGATCATCCAGGATGTTGTCATCGAATGGGAAGGCAAATCCTATGAAGCCCGCGAGCAGGATCGGATTAACGACGCTGCTGAATTGCAAAAGCGCGGCGTCGAGTTTGTTGCACACAGCCCCGAAGGCGGTGCAGCCTATGTGAAACTCGCGGAAGATGCTGCCTGGGATCGCATGAAAGGCCGCATGGAAGGCGACGAAGAAACCTATAATCAGTTGCGCAAGCTTTATGGGGCCGAATAAAATCGGGTAACCATCAAGCAGCGGCCGGGTTCGCCCGGCCGCAGTCCCCGGGGAGGACATTTTGCGCATTATCGATCGCATTTGTGACGTCCTGGCCGTTTTGGCCGGCATCTATCTGGTCGCCATCATGCTCGGGATCGTCTTCAGCGCGACGGTCCGAACGCTGGGTTTTTCCGGCTCATCTCACATCTTCACTTTCGCCGAGTTCGGGCTTTTGTACATCGTCATGGCGGCTTCGCCGTGGCTGGCCCGCGAGAAGGGGCATGTCTTCATCGAACTGCTGACGGCCGCAGTACCCGAAAGGGTTCAGCCGATCCTCAGCCGCTGCGTTTCGGGTCTGTGTGTGATCGTGTGCCTGGTTTTGACCTGGTACACGTTTCTGGCAACAGAAAAGGCCTACCGGTTCGGTGACGCGGAAATGCGCTCTCTGGACATGCCCAAATTTCTGCTGCTTGGGGCAATGCCCATCTGCTTCGGGCTGATGGCCATACAATTCGGCCGTTTCACCATCGGACGGGAAATCCTCCATTCCGGCAAGCCGGGCGTGCACGAGTAGATATAATGGAATGGTTTGAAGCGCTTTTTTTCCTGCTCGGCATGATCCTGTTTTTCATGTTCCTCGGAATGCCGGTGGCCATCGCATTTCTCGCGGCCAACATGATTGGAGCGGCCTATTTCATGGGCGGCAGCGGCTCGCTCGCCACACAGGTCAGCCGTGGCATCGGTCAGTTGGCCAACAATGCCATCCCGACGGTGACCAGCTTCAATCTGATGCCGGTACCGATGTTCCTGCTCATGGGCGAGATCTTCTTCTTCACCGGTCTTGCCACCCGCATGTTTACCGCCGTCGACCACCTCATGGGCCGCCTGCCGGCACGCCTGTCATTCGTGACGATTGCGGGTGGTACGGCATTTGCGACGCTTTCAGGCTCCTCAATGGGATCAACCGCTCTGCTCGGCTCGCTCATGGTGCCGGAGATGCAAAAGCGCGGCTACAAGAAACACATGGCGATCGGCCCCATATTGGGCACCGGCGGCCTTGCCATGCTGATCCCGCCTTCGGCACTCGCCGTGCTGCTCGCAACACTTGCAGAGCTCGACATCGGCGCGCTGCTGATCGCCGGCATTGTTCCGGGCCTCATGCTGGCCGGCCTCTACGTGATCCTTGTGCTTGGAATGGCGATATTCGACCCCGGCGCGGCACCCGCCTATGAGGTTCAGCCCATTGGCTGGAAGGAGCGACTGCGCCTGGTCGTTTTTGACATTATACCCATGGTATCGATCGTTATCGGCGTCATCCTGGTCATCATGTTTGGCATTGCAACACCCTCCGAGAGCGCGGCATTCGGGTGCCTGGGTGTCGTTGTCCTTGCGGTCCTTTACCGCTCGCTCACATGGGACAGCATCATTAAATCAGTCAAGGGTGCGCTCAAAGTAACGACCATGGCGCTGCTGATCATATTCGGATCGGCTACCTTTTCCGCACTGCTGGCTTTTTCCGGCGCGTCATCCGGATTGATCCGGTGGGCGACCGCCTTCGACCTTGCGCCCATCACCATGCTGCTCGTCATGTTCGCCATCCTGCTTGTGCTCGGCATGTTCATGGACCAGCTCTCTATGATGCTGCTGACCGTTCCGATCTTCTTTCCGCTGGCCCAGACGCTCGGCCTTGATCTGATCTGGTTCGCGGTGATCGTGCTCCTGGCACTGGAAATCAGCTTCACGACCCCGCCCTTCGGCCTTTTGCTTTTCGTCATGAAGGGGGTCTCGCCGCCCGATACGACGATGCGGGATATCTATGTCGCCGCATTGCCGTTCATGGGCTGCGCGATCATTCTGGTGGCACTTTTGATCCTGTTCCCGGGAATAGCGTTGTGGCTGCCGGGACTCAGCAGATAGCATCGGGGCTTGGAGGTAACGCATGAAGGGTCCGAGCGCCTATATCGAACCGCTCACGGTGCGTCAGCGAATCCAGCGGGCACAACCGCACGGCCTGCCGCTCATCAATATGGGCTACAACGAACTGCCCTACCCGCCTTCGCCGCATGTCAGCACCGCAATCAAGGAGGCCATGGGCCGGATCAACTCTTATGGCGATCCGACCTGCCGTAAACTGCGGCAAGCGCTTTCCGACATCCATGATTTGCCGGCCGATTCAATCATTTGCGGAAACGGCTCCGAAGAACTGCTCGACGTGATCGGCCGCTGTTTCGCGCGTCCGGGCGACGGGATCCTCATTCCCGAATTCGGATATATCCAGTTTCCCATCGTCGCCAACAGGGTCGGCGCTACCCTGGTCAAAGCCGCTGAGACTGATTTTTGCACCAATGTCGACGCCATCCTCGCCGCCGTGACCGACAGGACGCGGATCGTGTTTCTGGCCAATCCGAACAATCCAACCGGCACCATGTGTTCGGTTGCCGAGCTTGACCGGCTGGCGCGGGAACTGCCTGAAAATATCGTGCTGACACTGGACCTTGCCTACGGAGAATTCGTCGACCCGAACTATTGCCCCGCCGTGCACAGGCTGGCGCTGCGGCATGACAATGTGATCGTGACACGCACATTTTCAAAGGCATTCGGATTGGCGGGCCTGCGCGCTGGCTGGTGCGTCGCGCCCGCCGCATTGGTTCCCGTGCTTTACGCGGGGCGCGGCATGGGCACTGTCAACGCCGTGGCACAGGCCGCAGCTCTCGCGGCCCTTGAGCAGCCGCAAACCGTTGCAGAGCAGGTCGCTTCCATCGTCGGTGAGCGGGAGCGGGTTGCCAAGGCCTGCGCCGCCATGGGCCTGCAGGTCGTACAGAGCCACACCAATTTCCTGATGGTCGGCGAGCCGGGCGATGACGGAACGCGCGCGGATGCACTGGCCGAGCACGTGTTCGACACGGCCGGTATCATCGTCAATCGCACCCGTGAGGCCGGGCTTGAACGGTTCATCCGTTTCTCGCTGTCATTTCCCGAGCACAATGATCTGCTTTTGAAAAGCATGGAGTCATTTCCGGCTGCCGGAGCGTAATTCCGGGTGTGATTACCGCGCCGGCGGCAGCAGCTCCATGTGTTTGAGCATGCCGACAAAGGCTTTGAACCGCGTCTTCTGGTAGGCCGGAATATCCATTCCCTCATAGTCGAGAAAACCTGCACCGGTCCTCAACCCAATACGCCCGGCTTCCATGTTGTCCGAGACGATCTTCGGCGCTGCAAACCGCTCTTCACCGGTTGCCTCTACCATGTTGCGGCTGGCGTAGTGGAGGATGTCGCCGCCGCCCCAGTCAATGAACTCCAGCATGCCGAGGATCGCAAAGCGAAAACCGAAACCGAATTTGGTCGCCTTGTCGATGTCCTCGGGAGACGCCACACCCTCCTCGCACATCCGCGCTGCCTCGTTCAGGCACAGCGCCTGGAGGCGTGGCACGATGAAACCGGGACTGGCCTTGCATACAACCGGCACCTTGCCCACCGCCTCAAGCAGGGCCACCGTGCGGGCCGTGACGTCAGGCTCCGTCTTTTGTCCCGGCGAAACCTCGACCAGCGGCACCAGGAAAGCAGGGTTCAGCCAATGGGCATTGAGGAACCTCTCCGGTCCCGACACCATGGCCTGCAGCTTGTCCGACAGGAAAGTCGAGGTCGTTGAAGCGATGATGACGTCCGGCCGGCAGGACTTGGAAATGAACCCGAGTGCTGTTTCCTTCGCTTCGACCGTTTCCGGCGCGGCCTCAAAGATCAAGTCGGCTTCGCGAAGCGCGTCTTCCGCCGACCCAGCCCCGACATAGGCAACACGCTTGGAAATGCGGTCTACATCCACTGCATCGATCATGCCACAGGCCACAAGCATCTCGAGCGTGGCGCGAATTTCGGCTTTCGCTTCAGATAGATAGTCGGCGGTATCCTCACGTTGCTTCAAATCGATCAGCCGTACCGGGTGACCTGCATAGGCAAAGACAATGGCAAGGCCCCGGCCCATGCGGCCGGCTCCCGCCGCAGCAATGATCTCGCCACTCATGGTCCTGCCTCCAAAAGCTCACTCATCGCAGACCGGTCGAGCCCCGCCAGGCCCAAATTTTCAATTGTCCGGCCGGTCTTGCGGAAATCCTCGCCGCAGACGGCCGATGCAATTGACAACAGGCCCGTCGCCACCGGCGCCGCAACACCCGCCCAATCTGCGATAGAAACCAGCAGGGACAGGCCGACTTTCACATCCTCGAGCATGTAGCGATGCTCGGTCAGAACCAGATTCTCGCGCCAGTCACCGCTGTCGGTCAGCTTCTCATGGGCGGCATTGCCATACATCCACTCTTCCGCCTCATCGTCATAATGGTCCGCCAGAGGAAAGTGCGGCGCGCCATATCCAAGCGCCTCGCGAACCGCCATGCGCTCGCCGTCGAGCGCCGTGGTCACCCGGCGGATGGCAGGCTGCGTGCCTTCATTGTGAATGTCCCAATGTTCAAAATGTTCGATGGGACCCGCATTCATCAGGATCAGCGGCGGATGGATGATCGGTCCGGCATTCATCAGTGCGCCGGAAAGGCCGTCACCCGCATCTTCGACCGATGGATAGGCGCCGCGAACCACTTCCAGCGCGTGCTCTCGATTGCGCAGCGGCAGAACGCCGCTCGGCAGCCGGGTCGCCCGCGTCGTGATGGCTACGGCATCTTCCCCGTGCCAGCGGGTCAGATAGGGCAAGGTGCCCGCTTCGACGAAACTCGCATCGGCAGTGTTGCCGGCGTCACGCATAGCCTTGGCCATTACATAGGTACCGAGCGAACCGGGCGGCATGAACACCACCTGTCCGTCGGCAAGCAACGGGCCGAGCCTTGCCGCAATGTCCGGCTGCGCCGTTGCCGGTGTCGGACAGACGATCAGCGAGACCCCCGAAATCGCCTCCGCAAGATCGGATGTCACAACATCGATCTGCACCGGCCGCGCGCCCTTGAAATCCTTCAAGGTAACGGTCCGGTCTTTGGCATTCATGGCTTCGACTGTTGCGGCGTCCCGCCGCCAAAGCCGCACCTTGTGGCCCTGCTCGGTCAAATCAACTGCCGAGGCGATCGAACCGTTGCCGCCACCCAGAACTGCTACGTCCATCGTTCGTTATCCCTCTTTGATTATTGGTGGTTGGATCAAAGACCCTTTGGATGTGTCATGAACTCCTCGATCACCGCATCCGGCGCTTTCACGTAGTCAGACACACGCGAGACGCCGAGGCCCGTAAGCCTGCGCAGCTTGACCGCCGCCTCAGCCATCTTCACCGCAATCGGAATACCGTTGATGACGGGCGCATCGTCGACGCGATGATCCTTGATCTGGCTGAATAGAAGCATGGGAATGCCGCCACCCGGGATGAGGATATCCACACCCTCTTCTACAAGGGGTCGGCCCTGCGCCTCAAAAAGATCCCTTACTTCGGCGAGTTTTTCATCGGATCCGATGGCGCTCAGAATCTGCCCCGGTTCGAAACTCATGGCGTGAACGCCGGTCACCCGCTCACGCAGACCGTATTTTCCGATCTGGTGATGGAACCAGGGAATGAACCGCGTGTTGATCGTCACAACGCCGGACCGCTGCCCAAGCTGGCAGGAATAAAGCATGGATGCCTCACCAAGGGCGATAACGGGAATGTCGACGACCGATCGCGCCTCATAAAGCCCGGCATCCTGGAAATGGCCGACGATGAAAGCGTCGTAGCCCTGGCGTTCCGCCTTCACTGCGTTGCAGATCATTTCGCGTGCGCACCGCCATTCGACGATCGGATGCGCGTAACTGTCGAACGGAGTTATGCCGTTGATATCAATCGTCGTTTCCGGATCCTTGACGGTGTTCAGATGCGCATCAAGAGCATCCCAGTAGGAGGCGCCGTTTTCATAATCGACAAAAGACTGATACCAGATTTTCATGTTTCACCCTCCCTGTCTCCATGGTTTGCCCGAAGGTTTTCCAACGGCCGGTACAGCCGGTTTATCCGTCATCTGGCCACGGCGCGTCGTTGTCTGACGGTCGCTTTTTTGATCGCCAGATCACATAGCCGGTTCCAATTCATATGCATTTGCATATAAACTGCTCTTGGTCGGAAAATCAATGTGTTTCTCGCCACGAAGCGCCGTCTCGGTGGAGTGGCCGCGATGGAATGCATTGATCGGAAGAACACCAGCCGCCGCAATAACAGGCGGTTACACTTGCCCCTTGCGGAGGTTCCCGGGTATTGGAGCGGACATGACAGGAAACAACATGGATGAAGACATTGCCTCCGTCGGCATGTCGGCTTTTGCACCCTATCTGATGAACAGGGTCATACATCGCTATAACCAGACCTTGCTCGCAAAGATGAACGAGATGGGGCTGAGCGTTACCAAAATGCGTGCACTGGCTGCCCTGGCCGCTCAGGACGGCCTGACAGTCAATGAGCTGACCGTCTACGCGGTGACCGAACAATCCACCATGAGCCGCACGCTCGACCAGATGGCCCGCGACGGGCTGATCGAGCGCAAAGTCAGCGAGAGCGACAGCCGCGCCCGCCACATTTCACTCACGGAAGACGGCTGGCAGGCATACCGGGAAATATGGCCGGAAATGCGCAAGGCCGAGCGCTCTATGTTCGAGGGCGTTCCTGCGGAGGATTACGAGGTATTGCTGAAGGTGCTCAACCACATGCTGGAAAACATACGGGTGCACAAGTTCTGAGTTTCCTCAGCGCCGGTTCCAGCCCCGCCCTTCTGTCCCGAACAGCTCAAAGCCGTCATCCGCAACCGCCACCGTGTCTTCCAGCTTGATAAAGCCCCGGCGCGGATGAAGCATGGTTGTCTCGACCGAGATCACCATGCCCTTTTCCAGCGGGTTGTCGGCATCCACGCCCTCATAGGCAACCGGGTGATTGGTCATCAAAAAGGGCGCCTCGTGGCTGATAAGTCCCATCCCGTGGGCAAAGAAGTCGGTGCACTGGCTGTTTGTCTGTTGTGCCAGCACCTCGCGTCCGTAGTCGATCATTTCGCCACCCGAAATACCGGGAGCGACCTTGGAAAATGCTGCCTGCTGAACGGTCTCGACCTCCGCCAGCAAATCCTCAAGCTCGGCATCCGGCTCTCCCAGAACGCCCATACGGCAGATGTCGCCAATATAGCCGCACAGATTGCCGCCGGAATCAATGGAAAGAACCTCGCCTTGCGCCCATGCCTGTTGCGATGAGGCACGGTTGTGGCTGGAGCCGAGGGTCAGCAGGCAGTATTCGAACTGCAGGCCGCGATTGGTTTCCTCGCGCCGCAGCCTCTCGATGATTTCCTGTTTCGTATCGCCGGCATTCGATCCGCGGATCGTTGCCTGCATGGCCTCCGTAATGCGCTCGGACGCCTGTTTCAACAACGCCAGTTCCTCTTCGGTCTTGATCGCGCGGAGACGTTCGAAAACGCCGGTCGCATCGACGATATTTGCGTCCCCGAACACGCCGGCAAGTGCATTGTAGGAATTGACCGGCATGAAGCTTGGCTCGATGCCTATGCGGACAGAAGAGACACCCGCCTTCTTCAGGTGGTCGAGCGCCGCTTCCATGGAATCCACCGAACCCCACGCCACCGGCTGGAAGTTCGGCACCCAGAAGGGATGAACCTCGTTCTCCTGCCCTTCCATCTTGTTGCCGACATAAAGGGTCTTTTCAACATTCTCCCTCACATAGACAAAGACCGGCAGGTAGCGGCTGTGGCCGATGGCGTCCATGGTCGAAAAGAAGATGAATTTGTAGCCGCCGAGCAGGTAGCCGACATTGTGCTTCGATGTGGCTATCAACACATCGAGCCCGGCCTCGTCCATCAGGGCATCCAGGCGGGAAAAACTGAACGGCAGACCTTCCACCGACGATGCGACATGCGTGTTCATGGTGATATCCTCGAAATTGACCGTAAAACCGGCGCCTGCCCGTCAGACCTGGCCTGCCGGAATGATATGAAAATCGGGAAGTTCGCGCAGAACCCGCTCGGGCCCGGTCGGCGAATAGACGACAAATATCTCCATCGGCTCATCACCGGTGTTCAAGGTCGAATGAAACCGGCTTTCGGGGATGAATATTGTGCATCCGGGGCCGACCTGGCGCGTTACCGGAGCGCCGTCCTCGTCTTCAACCATCTGCTCGCCGGTTCCCTTGATAATGAAGATAATCTCCTCGGCGCCAGGATGATTGTGGCGCGTGTGTCCCTGGCCGGGCGGCACGAACACCACGCCGCCTGAAAACTGAGCAGCATCATTGACTTCAGGACCGACCGTCAGGGCAAGGCGCCCCCAGTCAAATCCGAAATTGTCGACATCGCCGGGATAGACGAACAGCTTGTTCATGTCGCCCATGGTGAAGTCCTCCTGATTTAAGTTTCATGCGCTTCCGAATTTCAGTGACTTGAAGGAAGCAATCTGATCGCGAATGGCAGTTTCGGCCGGCAGGCGCTCTGCCGAGCTCGCACCGTAAAACCCGTGGCAGCGATCGCAGTGCTCAAGAACGAAGGCAGCGTCATCCGGCATTGAAATCGGACCGCCATGGCAAAGAACGATCACATCCTCACGGACCGTGCGGGCAGCAGCAGCGATTGTGTCGATTTCAGCGACGCAGCTTTCGAGCGTTTTTGCCGAAGTCGCACCAATGGCACCGCCCGTTGTCACGCCCATATGCGCCACGATGACGTCCGCACCGGCCCTGGTCATGGCAATCGCCTCATCACCGTTGAAGACGTAGGGCGTGGTGAGAAGGTCGAGGTCATGCGCCTGCGCAATCATATCCACTTCAAGGCCAAAGCCCATGCCGGTCTCTTCAAAACTCTGGCGCATTGCCCCGTCGAAGAGCCCGATTGTCGGAAAATTCTGGACACCAGAAAATCCCATCTGCTTAAGTTCGGCAAGGAACTGCGGCATCAGGACAAATGGGTCGGTGCCGTTGACGCCCGCCAGAACGGGCGTGCGTTTCACAACCGGCAACACTTCGACGGCCATTTCCTTTACGATTTCATTGGCATTTCCATAGGCAAGCAGCCCTGCTGCCGAACCGCGCCCGGCCATGCGGTAGCGGCCGGAATTATAGATGATGATCAGATCGATACCGCCGGCCTCCTCTGATTTTGCCGAAAGGCCGGTTCCGGCCCCCCCACCGATAATGGGACGTCCCTCCTCGATCAGGGTCTGAAAGCGGGACAGTATCTGTGCTCGGGAAATTACAGGCATAACGTCTTCTCAGTTCTGGCAAATTTCGAGAAAGGCAGCGGCGGCGGCCGCGGAAAATTCCGGGTCGTTGATGTGATGCGGCAGTATTGTGATCCGGCGCAATTCGGTCTCAACGACGGTCGTCTCAAGGGCTTCGAACAATGCCGAGTCTGCCGCACGGTCCCAGAAATCGCCGCCCTCAATGTCAAGGGCGGACACACCCTTTTGCGGAATGAGGAACCGCACCGGGCCTTCGCAGGCATTGAGCTTGTGCCCGATCCACCGTCCAAGCTGCCCGCATTCTTCCGCCGTCGTCCTCATCAGGGTGACGTTGGAGTTGTGACAGTAGAGCTTACGGTCCCTGTAGCGTTCCGGAACTGTATCGGGTGCCCAGAAATTGACCATGTCCAGTGCTCCGACGGACCCCACATAGGGTATGCGCGTTTGCGCAACGACATCCAGACGATTGCGGTTCGCCGGCAGAACCCCCCCGAACAGAAGATCGCAGATTTCCGTGGTGGTTATGTCGATCAGTCCGCTGAGTATCCCGCCAGCAGCCAGCCTTTCCATTGCACGGCCGCCAGTACCGGTCGCGTGGAAAACGAGGCAATCATGACTTTCCTGCAGTGCGGCCGAGATAGCGGTAACGGACTGTGTCGTCACTCCGAACATGCTGAGACCAATGGCAGGCTTGTCATCCATTTGCTCGGGAGGTGGCGATCCGACCATGCCCAGCAGGGCCTGGGCGGCATTGTGGAGGATCACCCGGCTGAGGCGGTTGAGACCGGCAATGTCGGTGACGGACGGAAACATGATGATGTCCGACACGTCGACATAAGGAGCAACATCGCCCGAGGCAAGCGTTGAAACCATAACCTTGGGCACACCGTAAGGAAGCTGGCGCATTCCCGCCGTAACGATCGATGTTCCACCGCCGCCGCCGATCCCGATGATGCCCGCTATATCGTCCTCGCGGTCCTTGCAGAAGCGTTCGAATGCAACGCCCATGGCGTTCATCGCGGCCCCTCTGTCATTCGTTCCGAGTATCCGGTCGGCACCATCGGGATGACAGGCGGCAACGTCGCGCGCCGGGATATCCATTTCTGTCTTTGGCGCGCGTGTGCCCAGATCGACGCGCAGCACATTAGCGTACGACCTTGTCAGAATATCGTGGAGATAGGCGAGTTCGTCACCCTTCGTGTCGGCTGTTCCCGCAAGGTAAATGCTGCTCATTTTCCACTCGACCTCCCTGCAGACCGCCTTTGCAAAACCGGAATATTAAACCGTCTTGCAATTTTTTGGGACTGTAGTACCATATTGGGATGACAGTCCCACGTCAACAAGATGCACCCCAGGCTCCACCCGAAAAAGGACCGCGCGCGCGCACCTGGCGGCTGATGGTCGAAACCGCGAACGACATGATGCGCCAAGGGCTTTCGCCCTCGGTCAGCGAGGTAGCGGAAACCGCAGGCGTATCGAGATCGACCGCCTACCGGTATTTTCCGACGCAGGCAGTCATGATCCAGGCCGTGGTCGCAGAAACGCTGGGCCCGATCCTTGCGTGGCAGTCGGAGTTGTCCGACCCGGGCGACCGCGTCGCCGCGCTGGTGGAGGAATCGTTTCCAAGCATTTCCAAAAATGCGACGACGTTCCGGGCGGCACTCAAACTGTCCCTGGAAAATCAGATCGGCTCCACTGACCCGGAGGAAAACAAGTCCTTCGCCAGGGGGCACAGGATCGAGCTGTTGGAGCGGGCGCTGTCGCCGATAAGAAAGACCTGCTCGGAGGAGCAGGTCACGCGCCTCTCGCGTGCTTTGTCGATGATCTACGGGATCGAGGGGCTGATCGTGCTTAAGGATATTTGCGGGATTGAAGGCGAGGACGCGACCGATGTTGCCCGGTGGGCGGCCCGGGCTCTCGTCCAGGCTGCCATGGCCGAGACAAGCGGTTCGGGAGATTGAAAATACATCTGTCATGACGCCCTATCTGGTCCGGCCAGTTGTGAAGATTGACAGAAAAAAACACGCAGGCCCACAACGAAGTATCTCGTAGAGGAGAGGCAAAACTGTGCAAAAAATTCGATAAAGATTGGCATTTTTGCTGTATATTCCTTTTTTTCTCTCCGAAACCGCCTGAAACAACCACTTGACAGGACGCCAAATCTGGTAGTACCAAAATAGACAGAAAAGTCGAGACTTCAACAAGAAAAAGCAGCCGAAAAAATCGGCCACCAAAGGCACCGAGAAACTATTTCTTTGAATGCTAAACTGGGAGGATATCTAGATGAAAACCAAACTCACCGGTCTGCTGGCCGGTACAGCGATGTTCGCGCTGAGCGCGACATCGGCTATGGCGGAAGATCTCGTGATCTTCTGGGCGGAGTGGGATCCGGCGAACTACCTGCAGGAACTGGTCAACGACTATACGGAGGAAACCGGTGTTTCGGTGACGGTCGAAACGACGCCATGGCCGGACTTCCAGACCAAGACGTTTGCCGAACTCAACGCCCGTGGCGATGCCTACGACATGGTTGTCGGCGACTCCCAGTGGCTGGGCGCGGCCTCGACCGGCGGTCACTATGTTGACCTGACCGAGTGGTATGCCCAGCACGGTGTCA
Organism: Hoeflea sp. TYP-13; assembly: GCF_040932035.1. Taxonomy (NCBI): domain Bacteria; kingdom Pseudomonadati; phylum Pseudomonadota; class Alphaproteobacteria; order Hyphomicrobiales; family Rhizobiaceae; genus Hoeflea; species Hoeflea sp. TYP-13. The sequence continues at coordinate 624,212 of NZ_JBFRBB010000003.1, read as the reverse complement.
AGGACATCATGACTCCGGCGACGGTCACCTACTACGCCGAATATCCGAAGGGCAGTGGCACCTACTGGTCGGTTCCGCTTGAGGGCGACGCAAACGGCTGGGCCTACCGCAAGGACTGGTTCGAGGATCCGGCCGAGATGGCCGCCTTCAAGGAGAAGTACGGCTACGATCTGGGTGTTCCTAAGGACTTCAACCAGCTCATCGACATTGCCGAGTTTTTCCACCGTCCGGACGACAACCGGTACGGCGTGGCGCTCTACACGCAGACTGCGTATGACGCGATGGCCATGGGCGTCGAGCAGACCATCTTCACCTGGGGCGGCGACCTCGGCGACTACGCGACCAACCAGGTCGACGGCATCCTGAACTCGCCGCAGAACGTCGAAGCGCTTGAAGCCTATCGCAAGCTCTACACGTTCACGCCGCCGAACTGGACGCAGGCGTTCTTCCTTGAGAACAACCAGGCCTTTACCGAAGGACTGGTGGCGCTCAACATGAACTATTTCGCCTTCTTCCCGGCGCTGGCCAATTCGGCGATCAATCCCCACGCCGCCAACACCGGCTACTTCGCCAACCCGCCCGGTCCCAACGGTGACCATCACGCGGCGCTTGGTGGCCAGGGCGTCTCGATCATCGAGTACAGCCGCAACAAGGACGAAGCATTCAAATTTCTGGAGTGGTTTATCCGCGACGACGTCCAGAAGAAGTGGGCGGAACTCGGCGGCTACACGGCCCATGCGGGCACGCTTTCTTCGCCGGAGTTCCTGAATGCCACGCCGTACAACAAGGCCTTCGCCGAATCCATGGAAATCGTGAAGGACTTCTGGGCCAATCCGCAGTTCGCCGACATGCTCTTCCAGATGAACGACCGTCTGCATCCGTACATCACCACGGGTGAGGGCTCGGCCAAGGAATCGCTCGACGCACTGGCCGAGGACTGGAACAAGACGCTGGGCAACAACTAAGTCCGGCCAGCCCACAACAACCGGGACCGGGGATGCTCCCCGGTCCCGATCTTCAAGGACCATTCAAGGGAAAATTCGATGACTGTCATTGCAACCCTCGATCCGCAGTCGAAGGCGGCAGCCCGTGGTTGGAGCGATCTGACCATTCGCAATGCTTTCATCCTCCCGACGCTCGCATTTCTGATCATCTTCAACATCTTCCCGCTGATTTACTCGCTTGGCCTGTCGTTCACGGAATTCCGTGCCTCGCTGCAGAAGCCACCGGAATTCGTCGGCCTGCAGAACTACCGCGAGCTGCTCAACGATCCAGGTATCTGGGACAATTTCCGCATCACCGCGCTCTATGTAATCGTGTCGGTGGGCGGCCAGATGCTTGTCGGTTTCGGTCTGGCGCTTCTGCTCAACCGCAAGTTCCCGCTCAAGGGCCTCGTCACCACCCTGCTGCTGCTGCCGATGATGCTGTCACCGGCTGTGGTCGGGCTGTTCTGGAAGCTGCTCTACGATCCGTCGTGGGGGCCCATCAACTACGCCCTCGGCCTCGGCAAGTTCGAATGGCTGAGCCATCCGACCAACGCGCTGTTCGCGACCGCCCTGACCGATATCTGGATGTGGTCGCCCTTTGTCATGCTGCTGTCTCTCGCCGGCCTGTCCGCGGTGCCCAAGCATCTTTACGAGGCTGCCGAGATCGATCGCGCCGGTAGCTGGTACACCTTCACGCGCATCACCCTGCCGCTCGTCATGCCGCTGCTGATGATCGCGCTCATCTTCCGCACCATGGAGGCCTTCAAGACCTTCGACCTGCCCTTCGTGATGAGCACGGCCAGCGTCGAGACGGTCGCCATTCGCCTCTATCAGATGGCATTCCAGAGCTGGGATACCGGCATGTCGTCTGCGCTTGCCTACATCGTGCTGATTGTCGTCCTGGCGATCACCAACATCTACGTAAAATATCTCAACAAGGCCAAGGAGCGCTGAGATGGCGGCCGTTTCCTCCCGCGCCGAGCGCGTCTGGCATCCGATCGCGATCGTTTTGATCATCATCGCGACGCTCATCTCCCTGGCGCCAATCCTGTGGATTGCATCGACCGCCTTCAAGCCGCGGGCGGTCGCAACGTCGGTGCCGCCGACGGTCATCTTCCAGCCGGAGACCACTGCCTTCGTCAAGCTGTTCACCAAGCGTGTGCAGTTGAAGGAACAGCCGACTAAGGAGGTTTACGACGCCGCGCCCTGGTGGGAGCAACGTATCTATGACGGCGGCGAACGCGTCCTGCGGGTGCGCGGCAACGTTCAACTCAGCCAGTATCCCAACCGCTTCATCAACAGCCTGATCGTTGCGACCATCTCCACGGTTCTGGCAGTCGGCATGGGCACCTTCACGGCCTACGGCTTTTCGCGCTTCAGAATCGGCGGGCAGGACGATCTGCTGTTCTTCATACTGTCGACGCGCATGCTGCCGCCCATTGTGGTCGCGATCCCGATGTTCCTGATGTATCGGACTTTTGGTCTAACAGACACACATATTGGACTCATAATTCTCTATACTGCCTTCAACCTGTCCTTCGCGGTCTGGCTGATGAAAGGCTTCATGGACGAGATCCCGAAGGAATACGAGGAAGCAGCGCTCGTGGATGGTTACACGCGTATGCAGGCGTTCTTCAAGATCGTGTTGCCTCAAGCCACCACCGGCATTGCAGCGACAGCGGTCTTCAGTTTCATCACTGCCTGGAACGAATATGCGTTTGCGCTGATCCTGACCAACCGTCGCGCCCAGACCGCCCCACCGTTCATCCCGTCGCAGATCGGCTCCGGCATCGTCGACTGGACCGCGATCGCCGCCGGAACGTTCCTGTTCCTGCTGCCGGTGGCGATCTTCACCTTCCTGTTGCGCAACCATTTGCTGCGCGGCGTCACCTTCGGCGCGATCCGGAAATAGGAGGGTGTGATGAACTTCAAGGAGCTCAGCAACCGCGTCCTCGAACCGGTGAGCCAATGGACCATGCTGGCCGGCGTCGCCTTCCTGTGCCAGCCATGGATCGAAGTGCTGCACCGCTACAGCGTGACCATCATGTTGATCGGTCTCGTTGGATTCATCATATTCTCACACATAAAGCCCGACGAGAGCTGAGGCGGACGAGACGACATGGCCAATATCAGCCTCCAGAACATCGAGAAGTATTTCGGCGACAACTATGTCATCCGGAAGCTAAATTTGGATATCGCGGACTGTGAATTCGTGGTCCTGCTCGGGCCTTCCGGTTGCGGCAAGACGACGACGCTCAGGGCGATCGCCGGGCTGGAGACCATCGATTCCGGTGACATCCTGATCGATGGCGAACCGGTTCACGAGCGCCGAGCAGGCGACCGTGATATCGCTTTCGTGTTCCAGTCGTTCTCGCTCTATCCCCACATGACGGTTTACGAGAATATCGCATTTCCCCTGCGGGCAGTCGGCATGAGCAATGCCGAACGCGACAAGGCCGTCAAGGACGTTGCAGAAATCCTGCGCATTTCCGACCTTCTGACCCGCAGGCCTTCTGCCCTGTCGGGCGGCGACATGCAAAGGGTCGCCATCGGCCGCGCCCTGGTGCGCCGTCCGAAAGCCCTGCTCATGGACGAGCCGATCGGCGCGCTCGATGCCAAGCTGCGCGAGGAAATGCGGGCCGAGATCAAGCGACTGCACATCGCCCGTGGCTCCACCAGCGTTTACGTCACGCACGACCAGATCGAAGCAATGTCGCTCGCCGACCGGATCGTCATCATGCATGACGGCATCCTCCAGCAGATCGGCAAACCGGACGAGGTCTACCTCAAGCCAGCCAACTTGTTCGTCGCGCAGTTCGTCGGCAGCCCGGTCATGAATGTCGCCGATATCAAGTTGAAGGCAAATGGCGACGGCGCAACACTCATCATGGGCGGCGCGGATGACGGTTTTGCCTTTCCGCAAACCGCGCTTGGCGGCGTCAATGTCAACAGCGCCGAGATCGCGCTTGGTATTCGGCCCGAAGCGGTATTGTTGAGCCACGAACAAATCAACGGCGCGATGGAGGTCGCAACGACCAATATCGAGCCTCTTGGCTCGCACGATATCGTCGACGTACAGATCGGGGAGGAAGTTCTGCGCGCTCGCACCGAAAGCGGCTTCGCCTCCGGCGAAGGCCAGCGCCTGTGGGTCAATCTGGATCCTGCACAGGCGCATTTCTTCGACCGCCAGAGCGGTCAGTCCCTGCGGAGTGATGTCTGATGGCCAGTATCAAGCTAATGGGCGTCACCAAGGATTTCGGCGCCAACCGGGCTCTGAGCGGCCTTGATCTGGAGATAGCCGATGGGGAGTTTTTTGTTCTGCTCGGCCAGACAGGCGCCGGCAAGACCACCACCTTGCGGGTAATTGCCGGGTTGGAAAAACCCACCAGCGGCGACGTCTATCTCGACGGCGAGAACGTTGCCGACTGGAACGCGGCGCAGCGGGACGTTGCGCTGGTGCTGCAGCAATATTCGCTCTATCCGCGGCTGACGGTGCGCGGCAATCTGGAATTTCCGCTGAAATCGAAGATCCGCAATTTAAGCACTGTCGAGATCGAGGAACGGGTTGCAAAGGCAGCCGCTACCCTGCAGATCACGCCGCTGCTCGACCGCAAGGTCGAAAAGCTCTCCGGCGGTGAGATGCAGCGTGTCTCCATCGGCCGCGCCATCGTCCGCGAGCCGCGGGTGTTTTTAATGGACGAGCCGCTGTCGGCGCTCGACGCCAAGCTGCGCGAAGCGCTCCGGGTTGAATTGAAGAAACTCCACAATGACCTTGGCGCGACATTCCTTTTCGTCACCCATGATCAGGTGGAAGCCATGTCGATGGGCGACAAGATCGGCGTTTTGAACGAGGGACGGCTGGTGCAGGTCGGCACGCCGGCTGAAGTCTACAGCGCCCCCTGCAATACCTTTGTCGCCCGCTCCGTCGGAACCCCGCCAATGAACCTGATCGACGGCAAACTGTCATCTGGCCGTGCCGTCATCAACGGCGGCGGCTTCGAACTGCCGGTCACCGCCAATGGCGCCGAGGACGGCCGGAATCTGATTTTCGGTGTGCGGCCGGAAAACATCCAGCTAGAAAGCGGCGCCCCCGTCGAGGCCAGGGTGTTCGACATTGAAGATCACGGGGTCGTCAAAATCCTCAACATGGAAGTGGGCGGCGACAAGATCCATGCGACCGTGCCCGCAAGACTGCACGTTGCTCTTGACGAAACGGTCCGTTTCGGCTGGAAGCCGGACAAGGTGCTGTTGTTCGATCCGGAAACCGGAAACAACGTCGCGATTGACTAGGCTCTGAGCCCGTTGTTCCAGCAGGGTGGCACGACTGCATGGCGCCCAGTCGAGGTATCTAAGAAGTGTCGTAAATCAAAATGGCGATTTTCGATGTCGAAGACGTCCCAACGCGGCGCTCATTATCCGGGCAAACAGCAAACTAACCCCGCTAGCTCTCTGTTTGGATATCTGTATCCCCTGACAGTCGGTATGTTCCCGCCTTTAGCCGCACACAATCTTCAAGGATTGATGCAAGAGCTGCAACGCAGACAAGGAAGCCTGAGATGGGCACAATTGCGATGGCATATTTCTTGGGCATGTAGTTCGGCTTGAAGACAAACCCTCCATCTTCCCAGGCAAAATACCACATCTCCCAGTACTTGCCGCCCATAGTGGCAACGGCTTCAATCCCATAGATGATCATCACAAGGCCAAGACCAAAAATAATCAGAGACCAGAATTGCTGCACCAGGAAAGCGCCTTTGAGCGGCAGCCGTGTGTAGATGAGATCCAAAGCGATGTGATCCTTGTCGCGGACCGTCAGTGCGAGTGCAAGGAAGACCAGCCAGATATTGCTGAGAACCGTCAGCAGGTCGCCCCAGACCGGAGGGTTCTCAAAAACGTACCGCATGACAACGGAATAGACCGTGAATACCACCATCAGCAAAAGAAGAATTGCACAGAAAGCAGTCAAAATCTTCTTGACGGCTCTATCGACACTTTTTGCGAAGGCTAGCATGGCCCGCGTCCCCCGAGACCATTCGCTGCGTCCCTCCAGTGGCTTTCGCAAACCGTTTTGAATGTCCGCGCACACATCATTTCACGAACCCAAAAACCTTCGGAAGATACATGGTGATATCCGGGACTACGATCAGCACAAACAACAACGCGAACAGGGCAATCAGGTAGGGCAACATCGCCACGGCTACTTTTTCCAGCCGAACATTCGCGATCGCCCCCGCCGTAAAGAACGCCACACCGACCGGCGGCGTGACGGACCCGATAAGGAACCCGACAACAACAACAAGAGCTGCCTGAACATCCGGGTAACCCGCGGCCACCATCACATCAACCAGAACTGGGCCAACGACAATGATATTGGCTGCGGAGTCCATGACCATCCCGAGCAAACAAATGAACAGGACCAGCACCAGAGCGAACAGGAGCTGGTTGTGGGTATAGCTCAGGAGCCACTCCTCCAGTTGGTTGATGGCACCCAGCGACGTCAGCAACCAACTGAACGGGCCGGAGGCCGCTATGATGATGAATACCATGGCCGAATTTCGAAAAGCGCGAACAAATGCACTTCTGCAATTGTTCCAGGTGATGGTGCGGTAGATGAACAGCCCGACAAATAGTGCAATGGTGGCTGTCAGTGCACCCGCTTCGACAACGCCGGCGATCCCAAAGACGACTGAACCTACAAGGACGATGGGAATAAGCAGCGCGAATGACGACTTGTAGCCGACGATCGCGATCGCCTTCAGGCTGAAGGGCTCTTCGCTGCGCTCGAAATTGTTGCGCCTCGCTATGAAATAATTGATCACCATCAGCAACAGGCCGATCATGATGCCCGGCACTATGCCGGCGGCAAACAACGCGCCAACCGAAATACCGCCGGCGTTCGCCAGAACGATCATCATGATCGACGGCGGGATGATCCCGCCGATTGTGGAACTGACCGCTGTGATCGCGGCGGCGAATGCGGATGGATAGCCGGCACGCTTCATCGCCGGCACCAACAACGAACCGACGGTCGCGGTATCGGCCACCACCGATCCATTCATCCCGGCAAAGAACATGCTGACCAAAACATTGGCTTGCGCCATGCTGCCGCGCATTCTTCCAATCAACCGCTGGCTCAATTCCACCAGCCTGTCGGTGATGGTGGCGCTTGTCATGAGCTCTCCCGTCAGCATGAAGAACGGGATCGCAGTCAGGGGCACCGCATCGATGGCGCTGAACATCTGACTGGGGATCAGGATCATGGGAGCAGCGTCGGTGATCAAGATGTAAACCACCGGGATCAGGAGCAGTGTAAAGCCGACAGGTGCGCCAAGTAAGATAAGCAGCACAAGTATGAGAAGAAGCGCAATGCTTTCCATTTGAGCTTCGTCCCCTTTCCGCTCGATAGCGAGTGTCGTTCTACAGCAACTGGTCTTCGGCTGTCGGCACAAGGAAGGGCGCGGACGTTATTCCGCGCCACTTCACTTTGGACATGCGGGCGGCCGTATTACAGTGCGCCTGCTTCTTTCAGCTGGGCAATGAAATCGGTCATGCCCTGCTCTTCCAGCACACGCTCGGCTGTTGCCGGATCAAACGTGCCCTTGGCATTGATCCATGCATCAATTGCACCTGCCCGCCAGAGTTTCATTTCGTCTTCAGACGGAACATACCATTCCTCGATGTCGGCCTTGATGGCGGTCTCGCCCGCTTCAACCCAGTTGCGGTCCAGCTCCTGCACCTTCTGGCCAAATGCCTCCGCAGCCGTGTGCAGCCATTCCTTTTCCTGATCGGTCAAGGCATCATACTGGCGTTTGTCCATCGACAACTGGTTTCCGGACCACGAGCCGCCGATTTCGGTGAAGTATTTGGCAACCTCATGCAATTTGGCGACGTGCTGCCAGGGTGTTGCGACATACTGGCCTGAAACAACGCCGGTTTGCAGCCCCTGATAGAGTTGCGACCAGTCATAAGGCACCGGCACTGCGCCCCAGTTTTTGATCAGCGTGTATTCAATCGGGCTTTTTGTGACGCGCCACTTGATGCCTTCCATGTCTGAAGGAACATGCACCGGGCCATGGGCGTTGCCGAGTTGACGGAACCCGCCGCTGGAATAAACAGTCAGGCAGACATGACCTGCTTCCTCAGCAGCGATGTCACATTGCTTTTTGGCAAGCCATTCAGAGGAAATGCGGTCGGCATCCTCGATACTCTTGAAGATGTAGGGCAGATCGAAAATGGCCAGTGAAGTACCAAAATTGCCGAAATTCGCTGTTGAACTTGTCCAGAGCTGCAACAGCCCCTGATTTGCCTGCTCACCGCAGGTCTGTTCACTGCACAGCGACTTCCGGTAGTGCGGCTCGATTGTCAACTTTCCACCTGACACTTCGTTCAGTGTCGGGATCAGGGCCTGATCGATCGCGTCGCCGATCGGCATCCCTTTGAAGCCTACGGTTCCAAGTTTTAAGACTTTTTCGGCACTTGCTGCTTCTACTCCGATAATCAGAGTTGCTGTCGCAACCGCCACTTTCCAGATTGAACTTGTGTTCATGTGCGATCTCCCTTGAACAGACCAGACGCCTGCTTTTTTCATGTTAATTCCCCGCTTCATCATTCACACATGAATATACGGCAAAAGGGACAAAAGGCTCGATTAGTAGGGACAGAACCAGGTGCACCAAAATTCGGTTCGATTGGAACGGCTGAGCCAGTTGAAATAATTCCTCTTTCATTTCAGTAGCTTATTTATGCAGGGCGGTATCGCAATAAACCGCGCATTCGCCGCACCGGACCAGGCAACCCCCCATCTGTCCCTACTAACCCGATAAACTGTTCCTTACGTCCGTTCCCAAATTTTGAATAAGACAATAACGCCCGGCCACGGCCAGAGGTGGGGATAAAAATCGACGATACCTGGCAAAAAAACATGCGTTTCAACGTAACAACCGCAGAGATGGAAAGGCTGAAATGACGTGTACCGAGCCATTCAGCGTTAACGTCCCCGACGAGACGATCGAGAGCATTCGAGCGCGTGTTGCGTCTTTTCCGTGGCATGAAATGCCCGATGACGGAGGATGGGAGTACGGCACGAACCTCGATTACATGAAGGAGTTTTGTGACTACTGGGTGGACGGATTTGACTGGCGAAAACAGGAAGCGGAAATAAACCGGTTCTCGCATTTCAAGGCACCCGTTGATGGCATCGACCTTCACTTTATTCATGAAAAGGGGAGCGGCGATAATCCCCAGCCACTGATCATCAGCCATGGCTGGCCCGGGACCATCGTCGAGTTTTTGGAATTTATCGATCTGCTCGCGCATCCGGAAAATTATGGCGGCAATGTTGAAGACGCATTCGATGTCGTCGCTCCCTCACTGCCTGGATTCGGATTTTCGGGACGACCGCCGCGGCCTTTCGGCCCACGAAAAATGGCGGGTGTTTTCAACACGTTGATGACCGATACACTTGGATATGGATCCTACATTGCCCAGGGCGGTGATTGGGGCGGTGCCATATCAAGCTGGCTTGGCTATGAGCATGCGCCGGCATGTAAGGCAATTCACATCAATATCCTGACAATGCGCCATAAGGATGGTCCGCAAGGTGCAGAAGAAGAGGCATGGGCGGCGAAATTCGAGCGTGATCAAATCATGCAGAACGGCTACCGCACACAACAGGCAACCAAACCGCAGACCTTGAGCTACGCAATGATGGATAGCCCGGTGGGTGTTGCCGCCTGGATTCTCGAAAAGATGAATGCATGGTCGGATACGGAGGGCGATGACGTTGAAAGCGTCTATACCAAGGATCAACTCCTGACCAACATCATGGTCTACATCGTCACACGAACTTTCAATACGGCATCCTGGATTTACTTCGGTCGGCGTGAGGAAGGCGGCAGGATTCTGTCTCCTGAAGGCAGGCGGGTGGAGGTGCCAACGGCCTGCGCGCTGTTTCCGGCGGAACTTTTGGCTTGGCCGCCACGCAGTTACGCAGAACGGATTTACAACATCACCCAGTGGACCGAAATGCCGCGAGGAGGCCACTTCGCTGCCATGGAGCAACCCGATTTGTTGATCGAGGACATTCGGAAATTTGCGCGACGCCTGCGCTAGGAAGCACCTGCGAGATCAAAAAAGGACTGCAAAATGAACGCAACGAAGGCCGAGTTTCACAGAATTCGCGACAATGCCAAACTGAACGCACAAGCGTTCATTGACGGAAAATTCTGCGACGCCTCTAACGGCGCAAGACTTGAAACCATCAATCCCGCGACCGGAGAAACAATAACGACTTTCACCCATTGCGGTGGCGCCGATGTGGACCGGGCGATAGCAGCGGCAAGGCGGGTATTCAATGAAGGTATCTGGTCGCGGTCCGCACCGGAATACCGCAAGGAAGTGCTTCTAAAACTTGCAAACCTGGTTGAGCAAAATAGGAAAGAACTGGCGGTTCTTGAAAGCATCGATGCGGGGAAGACCATAACGGACTGCCTCCACGAGGTGGGCACCGAAGCGGTCAATTTTTTCCGCTGGTATGCGGAGCTTGCAGACAAAACATTCGGTAAAGTCGCGCCGACTGGTGACGATACGCTGGCGCTGGTGGTCAGGGAGCCTGCCGGTGTCGCCGGGGCAATTCTGCCGTGGAATTTCCCGTTTTTAATGGCCGTCTGGAAAATTGCGCCCGCCCTAGCAGCCGGCTGCTCAATTGTGGTCAAGCCGGCGGAGCAAACGCCGCTCAGCACCATCAAGCTGGCTGAATTGATTATCGAGGCCGGCGTTCCCGATGGCGTCGTTAATATACTCCCTGGACTTGGCGAGACGACCGGTCAGGCGATCGGCCTTCACAATGACGTTGATACTGTATCGTTTACCGGATCAACCGAAGTTGGCCGCATGTTCATGCGCTATTCCGGCGACAGCAACCTTAAGAGCATTGGCCTGGAGATGGGTGGCAAAAGCCCGTTTATCGTTCTGGACGACGCTGACATTAATGATGAATTGATCGAGCATTCCGCAATGGCTGCGTTCTGGAATGGAGGACAAAACTGCTCCGCCAACATGCGCCAGATCATCGCTGAACCGCTGGTGGACACGTTCATGGAGAAAATGCTCAATCGGGTATCGGAATTCAGGCTCGGCGACCCTCTTGACCCTGAAACAACCATTGGTTCGATGATCACCAAAGAGCACAAGGACATGGTGATGGGCTACATCGAAAAGGGCAACCAGGAGGGGGCAAACCTCATTGTAGGCGGCAACTCGGATTTGGCCGGATATTTCATCGAGCCAACCGTTTTTGACAACGTAACCAATGACATGACTATCGCTAGAGATGAAATCTTTGGCCCGGTTTTGGGTGTCATGCCGGTCAAGACCATGGAGGAGGCGCTCGCAATCGCCAGTGATACCGACTACGGATTGCATGCCAGTGTATTTACCCGGGACATTGACCGCGCGATTTCAATGGCGCGGAAACTCCCTTGCGGAACAGTCTCCGTAAACGGATTTTCGGAAGGGGACATCAAGACGCCATTTGGCGGCTACAAGCAATCTGGTTCGATGGCGCGTGACAACGGCACCGAAGCATTGGACCAATACCTTCAAACCAAAACAATCTGGATATCAACCCAGCCTGTCTGTTGAAGAAAACCGGTGGATAGGATCGAAGCGAAAACGGCGCGCTCCCGGCCCCGTAAATTGCTCGAAATCTTGAGGCCATGTTATGTTTGGGCTGTAAGTTGATCGACAATATACGGGGCCGCGGTGGACCATTCTGTCACCAAACCGGAATATGACCACGCCGGCGCGCAGCAAATCGGCAAGAAGGATTTCGTTCGCCGCGCTATCTGTTTGCGGATCGTCGAAGGCATCTATCGCAAGGGCGAAAAAGTCCCCTCCTGCCGTGAAATAGCCGAACAGCTTCAAGTCTCAAAAAACAGTGCCTACCAAGCCTATTCAGGTCTTGTTGACCTGGGCATTCTGGAATCCCGCAATCGATCGGGTTTCACTGTCGGTCTGAATGTGCCGGATGTGAAAATCGCGGAGCAGATTGGCCATCAACCCGAACAGGGATTGTCCGACAAGTTGGTGTTCGCCAGCAATTTGCCCGACGTGAACATGCGTGCGAACCAGCCTAGGAACTGGGCCGAGTTTGAGTACCCGTTCGTCTACAACCAGATTGATTCAGAACTCTTCCCGATCGAAGCCTGGCGTGAATGTTCCCGGTTGGCGCTTGGTCGAAACGCACTTCCGATCTGGACCAGCGAAGCAGTCGATGTGGACTGCCCCGATCTGATATTTCAATTACGCCGGCGTTTGCTCCATTACCGGGGCATCAAAGCGGCGGAGGATGAAATTCTGGTCACCGTCGGCGCCCAACACGCTTTGTGTATTATCAGCACTTTGTTTGCCGAAGACCGCCGGCCCATTGCTTTCGAAAATCCTGGTTATCAGGAAGCCCGCCATCTGTTTCATTTGTATGGGAACGAAATTCAACCAGTGCCGGTTGATGCGCATGGCATGGTCCCTGACGAGTTGCCCGCGGAGTTTAAGCTCCTATACCTTACTCCGGGCTGCCAGTTTCCAACGATGGTTTCGATGCCGGAAGACCGTCGTGAGCAGGTGCTTCGGAAGGCGGAAGCGGCAAAAGCATTTATTATTGAAGACGATTATGAAGTGGGCTTGCTTGGGCATGTAAAACCAAGTCCGGCGCTGAAATCCCGCGATAGAAGCGGAACGGTGATTTATGTCGGCAGCCTCTCCAAGACCCTTTCGCCGAGTATACGCATGGGATTTATTGTCGCGCATCGCGACATTATAGAGGCGGCCAAGACGATACGAAGCCTGACGGTACGTCACCCGCCGAGTATTGTGCAGGAAACGGCGGCGCTGTTTCTGGCGCACGGATATCATGATGTGCACTTGAAAAAGCTCAGGGAAATATATTCGCAACGCTGGCATATCATGCGCGATGGAATAGTGGAGCTTCTGCCTATGTTCTCGCTTGGTCACGCAACGGGTGGCACATCTTTTTGGTTGACCGGCCCGGCCGGATTTGACGCGCATGCCTTTGCAGAACGTCTTCAAACGCGCGGCGTTTTAATAGAGCCTGGCCACATATTTTATCACAACGGATATCCAAAAAACTCATTTCGAATTGGTTTTCCCTCTGTTGCAACGGACAAAATCAGACTAGGTCTGCGGCACATTGGCGAAGAGGCGAGAAGCTTCCTGAAAAAATCGAAGCACGCAGGTGGTTAGACCAACCTGGATCAACAGAATCCAGACTTTGCAAACGTTGGGAAATAGGTTCCGGTACTGAGGCAGTAGCAAGTTGACTTAGCTGTGCCGCAATCTCGATATCCCACAACAACATCACATCGCTAAGTCCGCATTGCCGCCATTCATCGCCGCAACGGTTATAGCTCTGATCATTGAGCCCTCAATCCAAAAACAGAAATCGCTCAGGAACCGGCAAACCGCGACCTATAAAGTGTCACGGCATCCGGATTGACGAGGTTCACGGGCAAATCGCCCTCGATGATCCGCCGCACCTCGTGAACGACCCCCTCGCCCATGCGCAGCATGCTTTCCTCGGTGATCCCGGCCATATGCGGCGTCAAGATGACGTTGTCGAGGGAGAACAGTGGATGGTCGGGTGGCAGTGGCTGTGCACTGAAGACGTCCAGTGCCGCCCCGCCCAACCGGTTTGACTTCAACGCATCGATCAATGGTTCTTCCTCAACCACTGCACCGCGCGAAACATTGATCAGCACGGCACCATTTTTCATCCGTGCCAGTGCGGCCGCATCGATCAGCCCCACGGTCTGCGGCGTCAGCGGGCAGCAAAGCGCCAGGATATCGGATTGCGAAAGCAGCTCGGAAAATGACACGGACGATGCTCCATCCGGAACCTTTTCCGGCGTGCGCGTGCGGGTCAAAACACGCATGCCAAAACCATTTCGGGCGATGTTATAGAGGGCCCTTCCCACATTGCCCATTCCAACGATGCCGAGTGTCCGGCCGCTGAGCTCGCGGCCTGAATTGCTGTGGCGGCGCCCGGCTTCCCAGCCGGTCGAGCGCAGGTCGCCATTGACCCGCGGATGTTGCCGCAGCAGCGCCAGGCTAGACCAGATGACGTGTTCCGCAACGGTCACGGCATTGACGCCCGGGACATTTGCAACGAGCACGCCGGCCTCCGTTGCCGTATCGACGGGGATCATGTCGAGGCCCGCTCCGTGCCGGATCATGGCTTTCAGCAACCGCTCCCGCCCGACAATTTCAGGATCGATCGGCGCCCGCACGATGATGATTTCCGCGCCGGCGCTTTCGGCCATGATGGCCTCTGGTGTCGGCGCGCTTGCAATTTTGAGCGACCCCATCGCCTGCAGGTCAAATGTCACTTTCGGATGAAGCGTGTGTGTAGAAAATATCAGCGGTGCGGCAGCCATGGGCGTACTCAGCTTTCCGCACTGTCGGCCTGGGATTCGAACAGTTCCGTCCAGTAGCTCTGCGCACCGCGCAGATGCGTGTTCATAAGCGCGCGTGCAAGGACGCCGTCACGGCTGACGAGCGCATCGAAAATCTGCTGGTGTTCAAGATGGGACTGTTTGTTGCGCTCAGGCTTTTGAAAATAGATCGGCAGCCGTTTTTCACTGAGGGCGTAGAAGGTCGTACAGATATTGTAAAACACTGTGTTCTGGGTCGCCCTGACAATCTCCAGATGGAAATCATGATCCAGTTCCCACAATCCCAGTCCCTCTGAAATGCGTTTTTCCGATTCTTCCAGGATTTCGCGCAGGCGCTCGTAATTTTCTTCAGTCGCCCGTTCCGCCGCCATTTCGGCCGCCTTGATCTCATGGATCTTGCGGACTTCCACCGCCTCGTAAATCTGCTTAGGCTCCAGCGGAATTCCGGCTCGGGCGAAAAACGCCATCGCTTCGATGCCCGAATGTGCTTCATTCAGATAGATTCCGGATTTCGCCCGGCGCTCCACAACCTGCATGGCTTCCAATATGGCAAGAGCTTCGCGCACCTGCCCGCGGCTGACGGTAAAATGATCGGCCAGTTCGCGCTCGGAGGGAGCCTTGCCGTCATTGTTTTTTGCCGCCTCGACAATATGGGCGGTCAGGTTGGGGAGAAATGCGTCTTTCTGCATGGTCATTCGGTTACAGCGTGAGCCTTGATCATATCTTCGTTCATCGTCAGACCGAGGCCCGGAGCCTCCGGTATGGCGATATTACCGTCCTCAACCTTCACATCTTCCTGAACAATATCGTGAATCATCGGATTGGCACCCAGCGAATACTCCACCGTAAAGCTCGCCGGCGAGGCCGCGCAAATATGAAGACCTGCAAAAAAACAAGGTGCTCCCGCCCAAAGATGAGGCGCCAATCTTAAATTGAAGGCGCTTGCCAGGGAACCTATCCGCATCGCCTCAGAAATACCACCGCAAAAGGCCGGATCCGGCTGCAGGATATCGGCAGCCCTGCGAACCACAATATCGCGGAAGGCATAGCGGGTTGCCTCGCCTTCTCCCGTGGCTATCGGAATATGCGTTGCCGAACGCAGATCGGCTATGCCGGGTTTGTCATCCGCGATTATCGGCTCCTCGAACCATGCGAGGTCGCAATCGGCAACCTGGTGCGCAAAACGCTTCGCATCGGACACCGTATAGGTGCCGTGGGCATCCACCATGATCGCGATATCGGGCCCGAGCGCGGCCCGCGCGGCCTTGACCCGCGCAGCCGATACGTGCGGCGGACCGTCCATGGCGCCAACCCGCATTTTGACGGCTCTGAAACCGCCATCTTCCACATAGGCAAGGAGCTGTTCCCCAATCTTGTCCTCCTTTGCCCAGCCACCCGAGGCGTAAGCCGGCAACCGGTCGGACTTGCGCCCGCCCAGCAGCTTCCAGACAGGCTCCCCCCTTGATTTTCCAAGTATATCCCAAAGCGCGATATCGACGGCGCTGATCGCCGCCACCGTCAGACCGCGGCGTGCCAGTTCAGGCATAGCGTGACCGGCCATCGCAGCCTTCCGGCTGCGCACGCCGTTATAAAGATCCTCCCAGATGAATGTGATGTCCGCCGGATCGCGGCCGATGATTTTCGGTCCGATTTCGTTGTTCAGCAAATGAACCAGCGAGCCGTAGTGCCCGGCGCTGCCGGCGGCGTTTTTACCCTCTCCCCATCCGACGATCCCGTCATCGGTCTCGATCTTCAATATAGCGGCGTCGAAGGTTTTCATTCGGCCGAAATCACTGATGTGCTGTTCGGCCGTTTTTATCGGGATTTGCACCCACCAGGCGTGAACCGAAGAAATGCGCATTGGTACTCCTGAAGCAATGAGCCATGGCCCCCGGCGCTACGGGAGGTAACGCGCCGGGGGGCAGCCAGATTGCGGGTTACTTCATCAGCGGCAAGAGCGTCTCCGCCGTTATCCGCATCTGGTCGCTATAGAATTCCTCCGACAGCAGGCTGGAGCCGTGGTCTTCGATAAATTTCAGTTGTTCGGGAGAAATATCGACCGGGTTCTTTTCCACCATGTCCGGGAACATGGCAGCCGGCGTCCGGTCCACCGGCGCCACGAATTCATTGGTCAGTGCGCCGTCATATCCGACTTCCTTGAGCGTACCGACGATCTTTGCCCAGTCGAGATGTCCAAGACCGGCAGCAAAACGGTTGTTGTCAGCAACGTGGAAATCGAACAGCCGGTTGCCTGCCAGTCGTATCGCGTCATAAATGTCGGATTCCTCGATATTGATGTGAAATGCGTCAAGGCAGACCCCGCATTCGGGATCAACCGCATCCGCCAGCGCAAGGGCCTGTGCACACCGGTTGAACAGATAGGTTTCGAATCGGTTCAGCGGTTCGACGGCTATTTTTACGCCACGGGATTTGGCGTGCGCAAAACACTCCTTTGTCGCATCCACCACCCATTTCCACTCCTCTTCGGGTGTTGCGTCCGGCACCACTTTGCCCACGGTGGCCGGGACCAGTGTCAGGACCTCGCCGTCGAGTTCCGAAATCATGGTAATGACGTCCTTGACATATTGCACCGACATGGCGCGCTGACCCTCATCCTTTGCGGCAAGGTTCCGCTCTCCGAGCATCAATGTCACCGCACCCCAGCAGCGAATGCCATGCTCTTTCAGATGCGCGCGCGTCTCGTTGACATCGTACTGTTCGGGCTCACCCGAAATCTCGATGCTTTCATAGCCATACACTTTGATTCGCCTAAGCGTCACATCAAGCGGCTCCGCCCGCATCCAGTTGTGTGTCGACAGGTGCATTTCACTCCTCCCTTGATCCTTCACCCCTAGAGCGGCCCTGTTCCGGGTCATGGCGAAGTTCATTTTGGCAATTCGTCATCTGGTTCTACCAGATTGCGCCGAATTTGACGTCAGGTCAAGTGGCGAGCTAACGATGAATTTCTCCTCTTTTATGGCAAAATTTACTTCAAAAGATGTGTTTTTTCAAATTCACATCTAGATTTGCGCAGTTTTCCGGCAGATAATGCAGTTGACGGAAACGGTCTATTTGGTATGACCAGTTGAAGAGATATTCCTGAAGCGGGCGCTGCGTCGGCATTGGAAGGATGGCCAATGAAGATCGGGATGTGCATGTATCTGTGGACGACAAATGTTGGTCCCGAGCACGAGGAAATACTGCGCACCATCAAAGCGATTGGCTTTGACGGCGTGGAAATTCCGATATTCGAAGGCGCACCCTATGAATTCGAACAGACGGCGAAATTGCTCGACCGCATCGGGCTGGACCGAACGGCAACCTCGGCAATTGGTAATCCCGAAAAAAATCCGATTTCATCCGATGCGATGGAACGCAGGGCCGGCGTCGATTATGTCAAATGGGCTGTCGAGTGCGCTGCTGCGGTAGGCGCGCGGTCGCTGTGCGGTCCGTTGCATTCAACACTCGGCCACTTCTCCGGCAGGAGCCCTTCAGCAGACGAACTGGCCCGATCGGTAGAGGCTCAAAGACAGATCGGCGAACATGCTTCAAATTATGGCGTGTGCGTAGCGCTTGAGGCGGTCAATCGTTTTGAATGCTATCTGGTAAATACGATGGATGCGCTGTGTGATCACGTTCGTCAGATCGGCCATCCCAATATTCGGGCCATGTATGACACGTTCCACGCCAATATCGAGGAAACCGACCCAAATAGCGCCTTGACCAAAAATGCCGATCACATCGCCCACATCCATATTTCCGAGAATGATCGCGGCGTGCCCGGCAGGGGCCATATTCCCTGGCCGGAGTTTTATGCCGCCCTTGCAACAACGGGTTATGACAACTGGCTGACCATCGAGAGCTTTGGCCGTGGCCTACCCGATCTGGCGGCAGCCACCCGAGTCTGGCGCGATTTTGCAGAAAGCAATGAGGCCGTCTGCCACGACGGTTACACGCATATCAGCCGGTCGATGGAAAAAGCGGGCCTCGAACGGGGCTAAATCCGCAAGCCGGCGCGAGGAAGAACAGGAAGGATATCGACATGCGCACGATCAAGGGACCAGCGCTGTTTCTGGCGCAGTTTGCCGGCGATGAGGCGCCGTTCGACACATGGGACAGCATTACAAAATGGGCCGCGGATATCGGCTATAAGGGTGTGCAGCTGCCAAGCTGGGACGGGCGTCTGGTGGATCTCGAAAAAGCCGCTTCATCCAAGGACTATTGCGATGAACTGAAGGGCATGGCCGCAGAAAACGGCGTCGAAATCACCGAACTCTCCACCCATCTGCAAGGTCAGCTTGTCGCGGTACATCCGGTCTATGACGAAGCCTTCGACGGCTTTGCCGCCCCGCATGTGCACAACAATCCCAAGGCCCGCCAGGAATGGGCGGTCGACCAGGTGAAAAAGGCGCTCACCGCATCGCGAAATCTGGGGATCGGAGCCCATGCGACATTTTCGGGCGCGCTCGCCTGGCCTTTTCTCTATCCCTGGCCGCAACGCCCCCAGGGCCTGATTGAATCGGCCTTTGACGAACTTGCCGACCGCTGGAGACCGATCCTCGATCACGCCGACGAAATGGGTGTCGACGTGTGCTACGAAATCCACCCCGGCGAAGACCTGCATGACGGCGTGACGTTTGAAATGTTCCTCGAACGAACCGGCAATCACCGGCGCTGCAACATGCTCTACGATCCGTCGCACTACGTGCTTCAGTGCCTTGATTATCTTGACAATATCGACATCTACAAGGATCGCATCCGCATGTTTCACGTCAAGGATGCGGAGTTCAATCCGACCGGCCGCCAGGGCGTCTATTCAGGCTATCAGAAATGGATCGACCGGGCCGGCCGCTTCCGCTCGCTCGGAGACGGACAAGTGGATTTTGCCGCGGTGTTTTCAAAAATGGCCGCCAACGATTTCGACGGCTGGGCCGTGGTCGAGTGGGAATGCGCGATCAAGCATCCCGAAGACGGAGCGCGCGAAGGTGCACAATTCGTCAAGGATCACATCATTCGCGTCACCGAGCGGGCTTTCGACGATTTTGCCGGTGGCGATACGGATGAGGCTGCCAACCGCAGGATGCTGGGCATCGGCTGACGGAGCTACAGCGTCACGCAGGCGGATCCAACCGGTACATAAGCGGCACGCGGTCGCGGCTTGACATGCGTCAACTACAGCCGCGTTTGAATTGGCTATCCAATGGTCAGACCATTTGGATTCGCCAATGCTGGAATATCTCATCGACACGATCGGCGATGGATCGGTCCTGTTGCTCGCTGGCCTGGCGGTCGGCGTGTTTTTCGGTGCGTCGGCGCAGCATTCACGGTTCTGTCTGCGAGCGGCGGCCGCCGAAGTGGGCGACGGCGAATTCGGCGCACGTTTTGCGGTATGGCTCATTACCTTTTCCGCAGCTGTCGTGTCCACTCAGGCCTCAATAGCCCTTGGTTTCCTTGACGTCTCCAACGCAAGACAACTTGCAGCAACAGGCAGCATCTCCGGCGCCGTGATCGGGGGCCTGATGTTCGGCGTCGGCATGATACTGGCCCGTGGATGCGCCAGCCGTCTGCTGGTCCTTTCGGCGACCGGTAATCTGCGCGCACTTGTTACCGGGCTGGTGCTGACACTTGTTGCGCAGGCAAGCCTGCGCGGCATCCTGGCTCCGGCACGCGAAAAACTCGGCTCCATCTGGCTGATCGATGGCGGCAGCCTGCGCAATCTGCTCAACTGGGTGGATCTCGACAGCGCCGGTGCGATTTTTATATCGATTGTGATATTGGCGGCATCCATCACCCTGGCGGCATATCGCGGCAACCAGTGGACACGCACATTAGCAGCCGTTTGCGTCGGACTTGCCGTTGCTCTCGGCTGGGTTGCGACCTACCACATTTCGCAGATTTCCTTCGAACCCGTTCCGATCTCCAGCGTTACATTTACAGGCCCTGCCACCGATACGCTGATGGGTCTGGTCAACAGCCGGGAACTGACCATGAGTTTCGGTATCGGGCTGGTGCCGGGCGTCTTCCTGGGGGCTGCCGTCATGGCTTTTATTTCGGCCGAATTCCGCATTCAGCGGTTCGGCTCCGAAGTGCCGATGGAACGGTATCTCATAGGCGCGGCACTCATGGGTTTCGGTGCAATGCTGGCCGGTGGATGCGCTGTGGGATCCGGTGTCTCCGGTGGAGCCATTCTTGCAGTCACCGCCTGGGCAGCCGTCTTTTTCATGTGGGTGGGCGCCATAGCCACCCACCTGGTGCTGGGAAGCGGAATTGCGCCTTTTGCAAAGGCGCAGCCATAACGCACCCTTCAGCCTCGGAGCGGCGAATTCTGAATTTACAAGCCTGAAAGCAGCGGCAGATCGAGAGCGTGCTTCAGATTTGGGGCTACCGCTATTCCGTATTCCCCCGCTTTTGCAGCCCATTCAGCCCTGAATTTGCCCGTTTCCACCAGAACAGCGTGCATGCCTTGCGATACGGCACCGATCACATCGGCTTCCAGATCATCGCCGATCATGACGCATTCGCCGGCAACAACGCCCATCAGCTTCAGGGCCGCATCAAAGAACAGGGCATTCGGCTTGCCGAGGATTGTCGCCTCAGAATTTGTGGAATATTCCAGCCCGGCAACGACAAGTCCCATGTCGGGAATCAGTTTGCCACTAGGGCCAACGTAGTCCCTGTTTTTGGCCAGGGCCAAAAAGACCGCACCATTGTGAATTGCCTCAAAGGCCTCCTCCAAAAGATGGCTTGTCAATTCATCTCCGAGATCGCCAACAACGACGGCGTTATAAGGCCTGCCCGGATCGGTATCGATTTCCGCCGCAACGCTCTTGCGAACCAGGCATAGGGGATTGAGACCCTTGTCGGCACAGATTGTCTGCGCCACCTGGAAGGGCGTGAGGATCCTGCTTTCGCTGGACACAGCAAAACCCGCCGATCTGAGCTCCCGCGCTATTTCCGTTCGGGGCCGGCTCGTCGTGTTGGTTGCAAAGAGATAGGGTACGCCGCTTTGCTCGATACGCGCCATGGCTTCCAGCGACCCGTCAATCGGGCGATCTTTTCCCTCGACGACAACGCCGGAAATATCAATCAGCAATCCATTGCATTGAAAGTCTGCCAATTTCCTTCGTTCCTAACAGTTCAGCCGTTGCTGTCTTCACGGTGCAGGAGCAAGGCTAATCCATTGCAACAGCAGGCTGCAACGTACCGGTGCGTTATTTCACCTTCAGCCGACTTCAAGGTCGGCAACGAAAATCCCGTCGTGGCCGCCGCGGCAGGCGGCAACCAGCATGCCTCCGGCACGCACATGGTCCGGATGCGCCTCATAGGCAAGGTGAGCCTCCCGGTCCGTGAAGGTCGTCACAAAACCGCATTGGTAGGCCTGCGACTTGGCTTCAAAGTCACGGTTCGGACCCCATGAAAAATCGATCATGCCGTCGACCTTGCCGACAAGGCCGGCAAGCAGTTCCATGGCATCCTCAATGGCCGGCAGCTCGTCTTCGGAACGCAGCGAAAGGAATACACAGTGTTTGAGCATGTCAGGTCTCCGGTGAAATCAGGATGGCGCGAAAATCATTCACATTGGTGAGCGTGGGCCCGGTTACGAGCTGATCGCCAAGCGCCGCAAAAAAGCTGTGACTGTTGTTGCCGGCAAGTTCGGCGGCAGGATCGAGGCCCAAGGCACGGGCACGCGCAAGCGTTGTTGGATCGATGAAAGCGCCGGCTACCTCCGCCGCCCCATCGACACCGTCGGTATCTGCCGCCAGTGCTGTAATCCCGGGCATACCGTCAAGCGCCAACGCAAGTGCAAGCGCAAATTCAGCATTCGGACCGCCAATCCCGGTACCGCGCCGTGTCACCGTGCATTCGCCGCCCGACAACAGCAACACCGGCGGATCACCAGCCTTGAGATTCGACCTGATGTCGAGCGTCAACCTGGCCTGTTCCCCGGCCACGTCTCGGGCTTCACCCTCGATCGCATCGCCGAGCACACGAACCTGGCAGCCGGAATCTGACGCCACTTTCGCCGCTGCCGCAAGCGATTGGGACGGCGCTGCAATGACCCGGTTTTCCACGCGGGTAAGGACGCGCGCATCGGGCGCGATCACACCCGTACTGCCGCTCAGGACAGCCTTTACCGACGCCGGAACATCGATGTTCCATCGGTTTAGAATGGCGGCGGCCTCGACCGGCGCCGATGCGTCGCCAACGGTCGGCCCGGAGGCAATGGCGCCCGGATCATCGCCCGGCACATCGGAGATCATCAGCGAGAGCATTTCTGCCGGATGGGCAGCGGCGGCAAGCTGTCCGCCCTTGACCCGTGACAGATGCTTGCGAACCTTGTTCATCGCATCGATGGGTGCGCCGGACGACAGGAGAGCAGCATTCACCTGCTGCTTTTCCTGAAGTGTGATGGACCCGGCAGGCTGCACAAGCAGCGCCGATCCGCCGCCGGAAATCAGCGCCAGCACAAAATCCCCCTCACCCAGTCCTTCTACGAGATTCAGTATACGTGTAGTGGCCGTTCGTCCGCGCTCATCGGGCACCGGATGGGATGCTTCGACAATTTCAATGCCTTGGCAGGGCCGACCGTAGCCGTCACGGGTGATGACAAGCCCCTCACACGGTCCCCAGACCGATTCCACCGCTTCTGCCATGCGTGCAGACGCCTTTCCGGCGCCGATCACCACCACCCGTCCGTCCGGCCTTGGCGGAAGCGCCGCAGGGACACAACGCATCGGGTCCGCTACGGCGACGGCCTGATTGAACAGGTCGCTTAGAAATGAGGTTCGCTGTGTCTCCGTCACCCATCAAACCCCGAGACTGGACTGGCGCGCGACGAGTTCGACGCCGGCGAACTCCTTTTCTGGTGGGCGCTTGCCGGATTCAAGCCACTCCAGCATGGTCGTCGCAGAACGGCGACCGAAGCTGGCAACATCGCAGCGCACGGAACTGAGCTGCGGATAGACGAGTGCACATTCCTCGATGTCGTCGAAGCCGACGAGCCGGAAATCACTGCCGACATTCACACCGCATTGCGCAAAACCGGAGAGCATGCCAAGCGCCACCAGATCGTTGAAAGCCATGGCGGCGTCGATTTCCGGGTGTTCACTCACAAGGGTCATCGCCATGTCGCGGCCGAAAGCCCGCGTGGAGCGACCGTGGAAGGTCACCGGTTCGATACCAAGCTCCGCCATGACCTCAAGATAGCCGGACATGCGCTCGCGGGTCACGGGACGCTCCTCCAGCCCTCCCACAAAGGCAATGCGCCTTGCACCGACGTCAACCAGATGGCGCGCTGCTAGTCGTCCGCCTGTCGCATAGTCGAGCGATGCGAATGGGAAGATATCGGTGCAGTCGTCGATCATCCGGCAGACTTGCATAGCCGGTATCCCGGCGCGTTTGATGATCCCGCTGATCGCCCCCTCGTCGCCATAGGCGGGCGAAACAACCAGCGCCGATACGCCATGCTCGATCATGGAGGCAATCACCTGCGACTGGATGTCCGGGTCCTCGTCGGTGTTGGCAACGACAGTGGCAAAGCCACGGCTGGCAAAGGTCATCTGCGCACTGGTGGCAAATTCTGTAAAGAAAGGGTTGCGCAGATCGTTGATGACGAGACCGATGAGACCGGCATCCGCTCCTCGCAGATTGGCCGCCGACCGATTGTAGACATAGTTCAACGCGGCCATCGATTTTTCGACCGCCTCGCGCGTTGCCTGCTTGACCAGCGGGCTATTTTGCAGAACGAGCGAGACTGTCGACTTGGACACACCCGCATGCTGGGCCACGTCAATGATGGTCGGTCGCTTGCTCATTCCAACTGGTCCTCAGCCTATCCCGTGCAGGCGCAAGAGCGTTTGCATCCGTTCCATGGCAAGATCCGGCCTCGTCAAAAGCCTTGCCTGATCGGCCAGCCGAAACACCTCCGCGTAATGCGTGATTTCCCGTGCGGATTGAAAGCCGGCCGGCATGATGAAATGGTCCTGTGCGCCGTTGAGCCACGCCAGAAAGGCAATGCCTGCCTTGTAGAACTGTGTCGGCGCTTTGAATATTTCACGCGAAAGCGGAACCGTCGGCGCGAGAAGCGCGTGATAGGTTTCCACGTCATCCTTTGCCAGCGCCTCAAGCGCCTGGCTGGCCGCCGGTGCGATCGCTGCGAATATACCGAGCAGCGCGTGCGAATATTGCCCGCTACTGCCGGCGATCAGGTCTGCATAGTTGAAATCGTCACCCGTGTAGAGGCGCACACCCTCCGGCAGGCGTGCACGCAGGCCCTCCTCATGGGCCTGGTCGAGAAGCGAGACCTTGATGCCGTCGATCTTCAACGGGTTGGCCGCAATAATCGCAAGAACGGCATCGGTGGCCGATGAAACATCGCCCGCCCCCCAATAGCCGGCAAGCATCGGGTCGAACGCATCGCCGAGCCAGTGAAGGATGACCGGCTCCGCCGCCTGTTCGATCAGACGGCCGTAGACACGGGCATAGGTGTCGATATCGGCGCGCATTGCCGGAAATGCACGCGATGCCATAATGATAACCTGCCCGCCGGCCGCCTCGATCGCCTCCATCTGGTGGCTGTAGGCGGCAATGAGGGTATCGTCGTCACGTAATTCAGAAAGTTCCACATGGTCCGTGCCGGCACCACACGCAACGCGCGGGCGCAGCGGATGGGCTTTCGCGGCCCGCATGGTCCTTTCGATCAGCTCCCTTGCGGTCGGCCAATCGACGCCCATGCCGCGTTGCGCGGTATCCATCGCTTCTGCGAGATCAAGACCCTGATCCCAAAGCCAGCAGCGGAACTTCAGCGTATTTTCCCAGTCGACCGCCGGTCGGCCGACCCAGGGATCACGCTCGGCAAGCGGATCGGACACGACGTGAGCTGCGGCAAATGCCGTTCGGGTAAGCGGCACGGCCGGTGCGCGCACCTCAAGGGCTTCGCCAACAAGGCGGTAATCTTCGAGCATTCCGGCATAGGTCGGCAGGCGCATTGCGGTCCTCACAGCTTGTGATCTTCGCGGATCATGTCGGCGGCCTTTTCCGCGATCATCATCGTCGGAGCGTTGGTGTTCGATGAATTGACGAAGGGCATGGTTGAGGAGTCGCAGACGCGCAGCCCGTCAATCCCCTTCATTTGCAGGCGCGGATTGACCACGGCTGTCGGATCGTCGTCCGCGCCCATCTTGCAACTGCCGACGGGGTGGTAGTCGGTCTTGGCGTGGCGATAGGCGTATTCCTTGATGTCGTCGTCCGTCTTCGCCTGTGCGCCCGGATGCGCCTCGCCATTCATGAATTCCTTGAATGCCGGCTGGCCCATGATCCGGCGCGCCAGCTTGAAGCCCTCAACCGACATTTTCACGTCATAGGGATCGCTCCAGTAATTCGGATTGATGAGCGGCGTTTCCTTCGGATCGTTCGATTTAAGGCGGACCGTTCCGCGCGAGCGAGGGCGAAGGAATGCGGAATTGAGGGTCACACCGTTGCGGATCGGGTCGAGACCGTGTTCGAGACCGGAACCGGGTAGAAAATGAAACTGGATATCAGGGGCGGGCGCATCCTCGTCAGCATACCAGAAACCGCCGCCATCGCAGATATTGGAGGCGAGAATGCCGGTGCCGAACATCAGGAACTGCACACCGGCAGCGGCCGACATGTACCAAGGCTTGTAGCGGTCGAAGGAATAGTCGCCGGAACATTCCGTCACCACGAAGACATCCATATGATCATGCAGATTTTCACCCACATAGGGATGGTCGACAACGACATCGACGCCGACTGATTTCAGATGATCGGACGGGCCGATGCCCGAGTGCAGCAGGACGCGCGGACTTCCTATGGCGCCGGCCGTCAGCAGGACTTCGCGCCCGACCTCGATGCGCTCGCCGCCGACATGAACCGCCACTGCCCGATCGCCCTTCAGTTCGATCCGCTCGACATGCGCGCGTGTGCGCAGTGTGAAATTCGGATCCTTCAGGATCTGCGGGAGATAACATGCCGAGGCGGAACTGCGGCGGCCGTCCCGGTTGGTGACCTGATAGTAGCCAAGACCTTCCTGCCGCGCGCCGTTGAAATCCGGATTGAATGGCATATCGGCCTGCTGTGCCGCACGCACAAAGGCGGTTGTCAGCTTGTGCGGGATCACGTCCGAGACGCGCAGCGGCCCGCCCTGCCCGTGGAACTCGTTGACATAGCGATTGTTGTCCTCTGCTCTGACGAAATAGGGCAGCACCTCGTCATAGCTCCAGCCGTCGCATCCATGCGCCGCCCAATTGTCGTAATCCCAGCGGTTGCCACGGGTATAAAGCTGCGCGTTGATCGAGGAACCGCCGCCGAGCACGCGGCCCTGCGGATACCACACTGCCTTGCCGTTCAATCCTTGCTGTGGAACCGTTTCATAACCCCAGGTGTGGGACGTGCCGGTCAATTTGGTGAAACCGGCAGGCACATGGATCAGCGGATGCCAGTCGCTCGGGCCCGCTTCGAGCATCAGAACGGACACATTGCCGGTATCGACCAGCCGACGCGCCAGCACACAGCCGGCCGGACCGCCGCCAACGATGATGAAATCGTATTTCTCAGCCATTCAGTCTTTTCCTATAGCCGCGCAATCGACAAGCCGCCGTCGACGGGAATGACCGCCCCGTTCGCGAACGCCATCTTGCCGGTGACGAGCGGCACGATCGCAGAGCCGACATCGCCGGGCTGACCCCAGCGCCCGGCGGGCACCAATCCGCCTTCAATGCGCGCGGTGTACTTGTCCTTGACGCCGGTCGTCATGCCGGTCTCGATAATCCCGGGTCGCAATTCGAAGACGCCAATCCCGTGGGGAGCCAGACGAGCAGCGAACAGTTCCGACATCATCGCAGCACCCGCTTTCGATATGCAGTATTCGGCCCGCTCGATCGAGATCATGGCAGCGCTGACCGATGTGACGAACACAATGGAGCGATAATGGCCGGCAGGCCGAGCAATCATGCGGCGCGCAACCGCCTGTGCCAGAAAAAATGCGCCACGCAGATTAACATCGAGCACGAAATCGTAGTTTTCGGGTTCGATATCCAGCAGGTCGCCGCGCACCCTTGCTGGGACACCCGCATTCGATACGAGTGCGTCGACCGGCCCAAGCTCGGCCTCAATGCTGTCCAGCAGAGATCCGATACCGCCTATTTCCTGCAGGTCATGCCGGAAATAACGCGCATCCCTGCCCAACTTTCCCAGGGCAGTGACAACGCCCGGATCGTCCGGCGCACTGCGCGATGCCAGCGCGAGCGCAAATCCGGCTTCTGCAAGAGCGTCGGCAACGCCGAAACCGATACCCTGCTGACCTCCGGTTATGAGAGCGACGGGTTTCATGCGGCAAGGTCCTTTTTGATGGTGTCGGCGGTGCGCAAAGCCATTGCGGCAACAGTGAGCGCCGGATTGACGGCGGCTGAAGTCGGCAGGCAGGCCGCGTCCGTGACAAAAAGATTGGGATGGTCCCAGGAGCGGCAGTCGGGATCCAGCGACGATTTTGCAGGGTCCGAACCGATACGCACGGTGCCGCATTGGTGCGAAGGCACGCGCCCGTCGAAGAGCCGCGACAGGACGACGGGAAATCCCGCGGCCCGCAGTTTAGATTTTGTTTTTGCAACAAGACGGTTGTGGGCGACCATGTTCGAGCGCCGCCAGATCAACTGGATTTCACCGTCCTTGAGCACGACACGGCTGTTCTGGTCGGGCAGGTCCTCCGAGATTGCATAGAAATCGACGGCGTGGCCGGAGACGTAACGCGCAATGGGCATCGGCAGTGAGGGAACATTGGCCTTCAGAATATCGGGCACGACCCGGCCGAGAAGCTGAACGTTGCCGAGCGGCGGACCGCCATTGCCGTCGGAAAGGTACCAGTCATTGATGCCGAATGTTTTTTGATAGACCGAGTCATTTCGAAATCGCGGATCGAAAGCGATCAGCGCACTGGCATTGTGGTTCATGAAGCAGCGGCCGACCTGATCGGAGCTGTTCCCGACATCTGAGGCTAGAAGAAGCGCTGCCGACTGCACAGCGCCGGCGCAAACGGCAACGGTATGGGGGGTCAGACGGTGCGTTTCACCATCCTTTTCATAGACCACTTCGGCAACGCGCTTGGTGCCTGGTTCTGCCTTGAGACCTGTTACGCGCGCATTCGTGATCAGTTCGACATTGTCATTAGCGAGTGCCGCCTCGAGCCCGCAGGTCTCCGCGTCCATCTTGCCCGACCGGGTATCGGGATATCCGTCCCAGCCGGTTTTTCCACCCGATAGCCAACGCTCGATATCGACACCGAGCGGCAGCGTGAACGGATGCGCACCGGCCTCTTTCAACCGGGCCCGCACCCGCGCAATTGCCGGTTCATCAGGCACGGGTTGATGCGGGAGCGATCCTGTATGCGGGGGCTCCGTAGGGTCGGAACCCACATCGCCGCGGACACGGTAAAGCCGTTCAGCCGCATCATACCAGGGGGCAAGCGTCTCATAGGGAAACGGCCAGGCCGGAGAGACACCTTCGGCATGCTCCATTTCCTGAAAATCCTCGGCCCGATAGCGGATCAGCACCGCGCCATAGAGCTTTGAGTTGCCGCCAACATGATAATAATTGCCCGGGGAAAAGCGCTGTCCGTTCTCGTCGACCCAGGTCTCATCCGACAGAAAGGCGCTGTTGCGGAAGATCCGGTTCGGATCGCGCGCCGGGGCATCGTCGGGAATGCGTTCGCCGCGCTCAAGAATGACGATCCGTGCGCCGGTTGGCGCAAGTCCGGCCGCAAGGGAAGCGCCGCCCATACCGCTGCCGATAATGACGATGTCAGGCATAGATGGCATTTTGTTCAGCCAATCCGCATTTCCGTTTTCGGATCGAAAGCGACCGCCTTTTCCATATTGATGGCAAAGGGGAATACTTCTCCGGCCCGCACATCGACATCGGCTCGAAACCGGCCTGTAACCTCCTTGCCGCCGAGATGGCTGACGACAAATATGTCGGATCCTGCGGGTTCCGTGACTTCCACCCGTGCTTCGACTTTGTGGATCGCCTGGCTTTTGCGGTCTGCGCCATCCTCATCCGTAATCGCTTCGGGGCGGATGCCGAGGATAATCTCGCGACCATCGTGCTGTGCAAGGCCGTTTGCCCGGGCGAATGGAAGTGAAGCCGTCGCACCGTTCGAAAGACCGACCCTGGCCATGGTCGCGCCGTTTTCAACGTGAACCTTGGCGGGAAAAAGGTTCATGGATGGCGAACCCATGAAACCCGCAACGAAGATGTTGGCCGGATTGTCGTAAATCTCCTTCGGCGTGCCGAGCTGCTGCACATGGCCGCCGAACATCACCGCAATCCGGGTTGAGAGCGTTAGCGCTTCGATCTGGTCGTGGGTGACATAAACAATCGTGGTGCCGAGCTTCTGGTGCAGCTTCTTGATTTCGGTGCGCATGTCGACGCGCAGCTTGGCGTCGAGGTTCGACAGCGGCTCATCGAACAGGAATACATCCGGGTTGCGCACCAGAGCGCGGCCCATGGCAACACGCTGGCGCTGGCCGCCGGAAAGCTGGCCCGGCTTGCGGTCGAGCAGATGCTGGATCTGCAGCAGTTCGGCAACATCGGCAACTGCCTTGTCGCGCTCAACCTTCGGCACACCGTGCATCTCAAGGCCGAATGCAATGTTCTGGGCGACATTCATGTTCGGATAGAGCGCATAGGACTGGAACACCATGGCGATGTTCCTGTCGGCCGGACGCACGCCGTTCATCGACCGTCCCTTGATGGCGATGTCTCCGCTTGTCACCTCTTCAAGGCCCGCAATCATGTTGAGCAGCGTGGACTTGCCGCAGCCGGAGGGACCGACGAGAACCAGGAACTCGCCCTCCTCGACCGATATATCGGTCTCGTGCAGCACTTTGACGGAACCGTAGGATTTGGTTGCGTTCTTGATGTCGAGAAAACCCATTCTGTTACCCTTTCACGCTGCCGGCCATCAGGCCGCGCACGAAGTACCGGCCGGCGACGATATAGACGAGGAGTGTCGGCAATGCCGCCATGATCGCCCCGGCGAAATGCACATTATATTCCTTCACGCCGGTGGAGGACTGAACCAGATTGTTCAGCGCCACCGTCATCGGCTGGCTGTCGAAATCGGAAAAGCTCGCGCCGAACAGGAAGTCGTTCCAGATATTGGTGAACTGCCAGATGATGCAGACAACGGCTATCGGCCCCGAAGACGGTAGCATGATGCGTCTGAAGATGGTGAAAAAACCCGCCCCGTCTATCATAGCGGCACGAACGAGTTCCGTCGGAAACTGCTGGTAGTAATTGCGGAAATAGAGCGTCGAAAAGCCTATCCCGTAGACGAGATGAACGAAGATCAGCCCCGGAACCGTACCCGCAAGCCCCATCAGACCGAGCATACGGGCCATCGGAATGAGCACCATCTGGAAGGGAATGAAGCAACCGAAAAGCAGCAGACCGAAGACAATCGTATCGCCCGGAAATCGCCATTTGGTAAGCACATAGCCGTTCAATGCGCCCAGGACCGTGGAAATAGCAACGGCAGGCACGACCATCAGAATCGAATTCAGAAAATAGGGTTTAAGTCCGGTCGCCTCGACGCCGATCTGAGCTGTCGACCAGGCGCTGCCCCAGGGAGCGATCGTCCATTGCGACGGCAGCGCCATCATGCCGCCTGCCTGAATCTCGCTGAGCGGTTTGAGCGAATTGACAGCCATCACATAGAGCGGCAGCAGGTAATAGAGGCAAAACAGGATCAGGATCGAATAGATGACGAACCTGGCGCTGTTACCTGTGCGGATGACATTTGCGGAAGCGTTCGAGGCCATCACTTTTTCTCCCGCAGTTCGGACCAGATATAGGGCACCATGATCGCCGCGATCGACATCAGCATGATTGTCGCCGATGCCGCGCCGATGCCCATCTGGTTGCGTGTGAAAGTGTAGGAATACATGAAGGTCGCGGGCAGCTCCGTCGCCGTGCCCGGTCCGCCGCCGGTCAGCGCGATGATCAGGTCATAGGATTTGATCGCCATGTGCGCCAGCACCACAAAGGCCGACATGAAAGCAGGACGCAACTGCGGGATGACGATGCGCCGATAGAGCGCCCAGTTTGACGCCCCGTCTATCTGCGCGGCCTTCAGCACCTCGTTGTCGATCCCGCGCAACCCGGCAAGGAACATCGCCATGACGAAGCCGCTGGTCTGCCATACCGCTGCGATGACGATTGTGTAGATCGCCATGTCGCTGTCCTTGATCCACTCGAAGGTGAAGCTTTCCCAGCCCCAGCTCCGCACCACCGCCTGCAGTCCGATGCCGGGATCGAGAAACCATTTCCAGGCAGTGCCGGTGACGATAAAGCTGAGCGCCATCGGATAAAGATAGATTGTGCGAATAAAGCCTTCCGCGCGGATTTTCTGGTCAAGCAGGATTGCAAGGCCGAGACCCAGCGCACAGCTGATAACGATATAGAGCGATCCGAAGATCAAAAGGTTGTCGACCGCAATGCCCCAGGCCCTGACCGAAAACAGGCGCGTATAGTTCCGCCATCCGACAAGATCGTAACTCGGCAGAATGCGGCTGTCGGTGAATGACAGGTAGAAGGTAAAGAGGATAAAGCCGTAAACGAAGACGAGCACAATTGCGAGACTGGGACTGAGCACGATCCTGGGCAGCGCGTCGCGC
Source organism: Hoeflea sp. TYP-13 (assembly GCF_040932035.1). Taxonomy (NCBI): domain Bacteria; kingdom Pseudomonadati; phylum Pseudomonadota; class Alphaproteobacteria; order Hyphomicrobiales; family Rhizobiaceae; genus Hoeflea; species Hoeflea sp. TYP-13. Next base: position 592,070 of record NZ_JBFRBB010000003.1, on the reverse strand, counting down.
AGCCAGTCATTGCCGCTGCGGGATCGAACGGTCGTCGACATTTAAAGCCCTCCTTGTGGAGGGAGAGCAGAGACTGCTCTCCCCTGTTCCTGCGTTCTTACTGAGCAAGCTCAACGGCACTCACAAGTTCCGAAACAGCCGTTGCTGAATCGTACTCGCCGTTAAAGTGCGCGGTGACGACATCATAGATAGCATTCTTCACCGATGCGGGGTTGGCGTGGCCATGAGCAGCCGAGCCATAAAGGTTGCCCGATTTCGATGCTGCTGCAAGGTCCTTCATGCCCTGTTTGCCACAGGCGTCAAACGCCTCGTCGGAAACATCGACACGCGCCGGAACCGAGCCCTTCACGACGTTGAACGCGGACTGGAAGGCCGGTGACATAATCGCCTTGGCAAGCGCGCCCTGCTCGTCCGATACGGTGCCGCCCTGGTTGAACAGAGCAAACTGGTCGGAGTTGAAGGTGACCTGTTCCTGAGTTCCGGGGAAGCGGAAGCAAAGGAAATCCTGCCCCGGCACCTTGCCGGCATTGATGAACTCGCCCTTCGCCCAGTCACCCATGAACTGGAAGGCGGCATCGCCATTGATCACCATCGCAGAAGCAAGGTTCCAGTCGCGACCGGAAAAGTTGTCGTCGACATAACTTCTGATGACCGCCATGCGGTCGAATGCTTCTTTCATCGTGTCGGATCCAAGCGCCGCCGGATCAAGATCGACGAAGGCCGCCTTGTAGAAATCCGGTCCGCCGGTCGACATGGCGACGGCATCGAAGATCGTTGCATCCTGCCAGGCCTGCCCGCCATGAGCGACGGCTGTCTTACCCGATGCCTTGACCTTGTCCATCGCGGCGACGAGTTCATCCCACGTGGTGGGCTGGGCAATGCCAAGCTCGTCAAGCACAGCCTTGTTGGCCCACACCCAGTTGGTCGAATGCACGTTGACCGGTGCTGCAACCCACTGACCGTCATTCTTGGAGAACTTCTGCAGCGCTTCCGGAACGACACTGTCCCAGCCTTCCTCGGCGGCGATATCGTTCAGGTTGGCAAGGGCGCCTTCCTTGGCCCAGTCGGTAATGTCAAATCCAAGCATCTGCACAGCGGTCGGAGCGTTACCCGACGTCACGCGTGCGCGCAGCACGGTCATCGCCTGGGTGCCGCCGCCCCCTGCAACCGGCATGTCCTGCCAGCCGATTCCCTGGGATTCAAGATCCTGCTTGAGCACGTTCAGAGCCGCGGCTTCGCCGCCGGACGTCCACCAGTGAAGAACTTCCACGTCGCCGGCATGCGCAAAACTTGCGGATGCAGCGAGCACGGCAAAGGCCGATATTGTTTTTCTGATTTTCAAACGCATGGTTTCCTCCTGAAGTTGCGTTGTTTTACGCTGCCGAACGATAGTGTCGGCGGTCAGCGATTGGGTACCCAGGGCGCGCGCGTGCGGCCGATCCGCATCTGCACGGTTTTCACCTCCAGGTATTCTTCTAGTCCGTAGCGCCCGAGCTCACGCCCGAGACCGCTTTCTTTCACGCCACCGAATGGCATTTCGGCAAATCCGTCCATCCAGGTGTTTGTCCAGACGGTTCCTGCCTGCACCCGGCGGGTGAATTCCAGGCATGTGTGGACATTTTCGCTCCACACACCTGCCGAAAGGCCGTATGCCGCATCATTTGCAAGTGCTACTGCTTCGTCAAACGTGCTGAATTCGAGTACCGACAGTACCGGTCCGAAAACCTCCTCACGGGCGATTGCCATATCGCCCGTCACGCCTGACAAGACGGTAGGCTGATAAAACTGTTCTTGCAATCCGGGTACCGTGAGCGGGCCACCGCCAAGACGGATCGACGCGCCCGCTTGTGCAGCCGACTTCACGTAGCCGTCGATCTTTTTTTGATGTTCCGCCGACACGATGGCGCCGACCTTGGTGTCCGCATGGAGCGGATCGCCGAAAGGCACCTTTCGCGACAGGGCAACGACCCGTTCGGTGACCTCTTCAGCCACATCCTTGTGGACAATGATGCGTGATCCGGAATTGCAGCACTCGCCGGCATTGAAATAGATTCCAAAGACGATGGCATCGACGGCACTGTCGACATCCGCGTCGGCAAAGACGACCTGCGGATTCTTTCCGCCGAGTTCAAGTGACACCCTCTTCAGCGTTGTCGATGCGGCAGCAACAATTGCCTTGCCGACGGCGGTTGACCCGGTAAAGGACACCATGTCGACATCCGCATGGGTGCTCATCAGCGCACCGACAGGCTGCCCGAAGCCCAGTACGATGTTGACAACGCCGGCTGGAAGCCCGGCTTCGAGCAGCAGTTCGCCGAGAATAACCGTGGTCGCCGGCGTCAGCTCCGACGGCTTGACCACCGCCGTGCAACCCGCCGCCAGCGCGAACGGCAGCTTCTGTGAAACGATCAGGAATGGAAAGTTCCACGGCGTGATGATGGAGGCGACACCAATCGGTTCCTTCAAGACGACGCCCAGCATTTCAGAACCGAGACTGTTGTGGCTGTCGCCGTGCAGGGTGCGCGCTAGCGAAGCAGCATAGCGCCAAAGGTCCGCCGCGCCCTCAATCTCGGCTTTTGCCTGGCTGATCGGCTTGCCACTTTCCAGCGTTTCCATCAACGCGATCTGCTCGAGGTCGCGCTCGATCAGTTCGGCCACTCGCAACAGCAGCGCTGCTCTTTCCTTGCCGGAAATCTGCGACCAGCGCCCATCGTCAAATGCCCGGCGCGCGGCCGCAATAGCGGCTTCGGTTTCTTTCGCACCTGCTTGTGCGGCGCGTGTCACCAGAACGCCGTGGGCCGGCGAACGGCGTTCGAAGGCAGCACCATCGGCGCTCTCACACCACTGCCCGTCAATGAGATGGCGGGCGGGAAACGGCTCTTGCGGCAGTTCTGAGCCGTCGGTTGCGGAAATGAGGGTAAGGTCGTGTTTCGTCATGTTTATCTGCCGGGAAATTGTGGTTTGCGTTTCTCGCGGAAGGCGGAAACACCCTCGGCTTTGTCTTCACTTGCCGCGATCATGCCGCCGCCAAGCGCTTCAATCATGGCGCCGCGGTCCTCTCCGACCGCACCATGGATCATGTATTTTGCAATCTCGGTCGCGCGCGGTGATGTGGCGAGCGTTCGCTCAGCGATCTCGCGTGCGACGGCGGCGGGATCTTCAGCGACCGCCGCCACGTAACCCACTGCCAGCGCACGGTCCGCGGTAAGGCGCCGGCCGAACAGGGCCATTTCCTTCAGGACGGGTTCTGGCAGCAGACGCGCGAGACGCTGCGTTCCGGACCAGCCGGGGATGATTCCGACGCCGGTTTCCGGCAGGGCAAGTGTGGCGGCAGGGGCCATCACGCGAATGTCGCAGGCCGCTGAAAGTTCCAGTCCGCCGCCGAAAGCATGGCCGTTGATTGCTGCGATGGTTGGCTTTGAAAGGCGTGCGAGACGGTCGAAGATACGATGACCGTCCCGCACCCAGTGCCTGGCAAATTCGGCGGGAGGAAGTTCCGACCAGGCATTGATATCGGCACCGGCGCAAAAGGCGCGATCGCCCACGGCCGTAAGAACGACCGCGTGTATCGTTTCATCACGGTCCAGCCTGGCGCAATGGGCTTCGAGCGCTTCCAGCATGGGCATGGTCAGCGCATTCAATTTTGCCGGGTTGTCAAGGCGGAGTTCGGCAATTGCTTCTTCGACGATGAGGTGAAGATCGCTCATAGTGTCAGCCCCATCTTTTCTTCCGCAAGAAGGGATACAGGCATCGTCCGGGCGCCTTCGGCGATGCGCACACGCCCCCCCGATGCAGCAACGATATCGGCTTCCGGCTCAATGCCGGGCATGATTTCGGTGGCAACGAGGCCATCGGTTTCTAGGCGAATGACGCAACGCTCCGTGACGTAGAGGATTTCCTGTCCGGTTTCGCGGGCGCGGCGTCCCGAAAACGTCACATGCTCGACAGCATCGACCATCTTGGTGAATTTGCCGGGCCTGACAACACGCAGGCCTTCGCCGGTCAGTTCGAGTTCGGCGCCCGCTTCGAATAGCCCTGCGAAAACAATCTTCTTGGCGTGCGCCGTAATATCGACGAAGCCACCGCAACCCGCTGTCAGATAGGGCTTTTTGCCAAGCTTGGAGACATTTACATTGCCTTCGACATCGACTTCCAGGAAAGAAAGGAAAGAGACATCAAACCCCCCACCCTGGAAATAGGTGAACTGATTGGGTGACGGCACGAAGGCATCGGCATTAGAAGCGCAGCCAAACGCGAATCCGGTCAGCGGGACTCCGCCGACAGCGCCTTGCTCAATCGCCCAGGTCACGGAGCCGGCGTGTCCTTCTTCGAGGAGAACACGGGGCACCATCGCCGAAATTCCAAAGCCAAGATTTGCCGTCTGGCCGGCAGACAGCTCCATCGCAGCGCGGCGCGCGATGGTCTTTTCGATGCCATGCTCAGCGAGTGTAAAACTCGACAGCGGCCGGATGATCTCACCCGATATTGCCGGATCGTAATCCGTTTCGGTGGTCTGTTTCTGCTCCGGGTCAACGACAATAAGGTCAACGAGGTGGCCCGGAACGCGCACGTCATGCGGGCGAAGGGACCCGGATGCGGTCACCCGCTTGACCTGCGCGATGACCAGCCCGCCGTGATTGCGCACCGCGATCGCCTGATCAAGACCGCCGAGATAGGCGCCCTCATGCTCATAGGTAAGGTTGCCGCTATCATCGGCTGTCGTGGCGCGCAGGATCGCGACATCCGGCACGATATTGGGGAAGTGCAGCCAGGTCTCATCGCCGAATTCGACCCTTGAAACGATGGGACGGGCGGCAGCCGAAGCGTTCATGGCACAGCCCTCGCGAACCGGGTCGACAAAGGTGCCGAGCCCGACCTTCGTCAACACGCCCGGGCGGCGCGCAGCGACATCGCGATGCATATCGAACATGATGCCTGAGGGCACGTTATAGGCGGCAACCCGGTTCTCGACGATCATGCGCCAGATTTCAGGCATCGGCATGGAAGACGGGCCACTCGGATAGGAGCCACCGATAATCGTCGCCAAAAGCCCGTCTTTCGCGATGTGATCGACACCCTTGATGCCGTACATGTCGCCGGCGGCGATCGGATGAAGCGTTGTCAGGTTCCTTGGATGCCCCTCACGGTCAAAACGCGCGCCAATGGCCGCAAGCATCTTGTCAGGGCAGCCAAGGCCGGATGAGGAGGAGACAGAAACAACCGCATTGTCAGCAATTCGGGCAACAGCAGCTTCGGCGGTGACAGTCTTTGAGGCCATGACCTAGATGCCTCCGTAGTCGACGCGCACGGTCTGCCCGCTTTCGGCCGCATCGCGGACGGCAAGCGCCACAGCAAGCGACTTCACACCGTCGACACCGTCCGCAGCCGGACGGCCGTTGCCTGCAATCGCCTGCGTAAACAGCGACAACGAACGCACATAAAGACCGTGACCGGAATAGGAAATGTCCTGACGGCCGTCTTCATCGACAAGGGCAATCTCACCGACCGGCTGCTGTGTCATGACATTGCGTCCGATAACCGATGCTTCCGTGCCATGCACCTCGATACCGGTTCCTGCGAATGCATGGGTAAAACTCTCATGGGTCTGTACCATCGCTCCAGACGGCATCGACCACACGGACATGACGCTGTCCTCAACGCCCTGCCCCATTCCCGATGCACCTGCTTTCGCGACAACATCCACCGGGTCCTCGCCGAGGTAAAATCGTACGGTGTCAGCGTCGTGAACAACAATATCGGCGATGACGCCGCCACCCGCGGCCGCGTCATTTATGCGCCAGCCCTGCAGATGCGCCGGCAGGTGAACCGCATGAAAGATACGTACGCTGAGGACCTGACCAAGGCGTCCCGACTGAATAAGATCGCGGATTGCCAGATGCGATCCCGCATTGCGCAGATGATGGTTGGTGGCAAAAACGACCCCGGCCTTGTCCGCTGCGTGCACCATCTCGACAGCCTCGCCCAGCGTCATCGCCAGGGGTTTTTCACACAATACATGCTTGCCTTGCGCAATCGCCGCCATGGCCTGCGCATAGTGCTTCTCATTTGTCGTGGAGATGTAAACCGCGGCGATGTCTGGGTCGCCAACCACCGTATCAAGATCGGTGACGCTTTGCGGGATGGAATGCTTGGCCGCGTAGTCGGCACCGCGCTGCGGATTGGAACTCAGCACGGACTTAATGCTGTTTCCCTCCTGGGCCCTGATTGCGGCAATCACATGTTCGGATGCGATGGTGCTTGCACCGATTAGACCCCACTGCATTCTCACACCCTCTACTTTTGGCACGTTCCAAATTACTCAAAAACTGAATTATTGGATCGTTCCAAAAGAGTCAAGTGAGTTTGCTCGAATTAATTCCAGAAATTTATGCAAATTGGTTTTCAGCGCTCGTTTGCAACGGGGAAATGCTCGCGAAATGAAAGCATCTTGCAAAAAGACACCGCCAGTTGGAATTCGGAGATCCCGATTATCCGGCAGCATCGCGCGCAAGTGCACGCATGACACTTTGCTGGGTGACAACGCCTACCGGCACATCTGACCCGTTGGTGATGACAAGCGGATTGTGCGACCCGGCAAGAATTGAAAAGCCGTCTTCCAGCACCATGCCACCGTCAACACAGACCGCCGCAGGCATCGCCGATTTGCTGCGCAGCAGATCATCGAGCCGATGGCGGTCGCCCTGCCCGACAACATGGCGCGGCTTGCCCTCATCTGTCAGGATGATGGCCTCATTGTCCTCCAGCAACGCACCGCAATTCGCGGCATTGGCATCGCTGAGCGGCAGAAGACCGGCCTTTTCGACAAGCGAGCCCACCGTCACCACCCGAGCGCGGTTCACATCGTTGACAAAGCGCGCGACATAATCGTCGGCCGGATTCATCAGAATGTCAGCGCCGGTTCCTGCCTGACGCAGCTCGCCATCCTTGAGGATTGCAATGTGATCGCCGAGCCGTAGCGCCTCGTCGAGATCGTGGGTAATGAACACGATCGTCTTGTGAAGCCTTTCCTGAAGTTCCTTGAGTTGCGCCTGCATGTCGTTGCGGATCAGCGGATCAAGTGCACTGAAGGCTTCATCCATGAGCAGGATTTCGGCATCGGTTGCAAGTGCGCGTGCAAGACCGACACGCTGCTGCATGCCGCCTGAAAGCTGCTTCGGATACTGGTTCTCAAAGCCGTCCAGACCGACCTGCTCGATCTGCCGCATACCGTGTTCGCGTGCCTCGGCCTTGCCCATGCCGGCGATGGTCAGGCCGCAAACGACATTGTCGAGCACCGTTTTATGGGGCAATAGCGCAAAACGCTGAAACACCATAGATACCTTCTTGCGGCGAAACGCGCGCAGTTCGGTCTCGCTCATTTTCAGAACATCGACATCATCGACCAGAATATGTCCGGCAGTCGGCTCGATCAGCCGGTTGAAGTGGCGGATGAGAGTCGATTTGCCTGACCCGGACAGTCCCATGATAACGAATGTTTCGCCGGCGCGGATGTCGAGGCTGACATCGCGGATACCGACGACATGGCCTGTTTTTTCGAGTATTTCGGACTTGCTGGCCCCGGCCTTGACCTTGTCCATCACAGCCGCCGGATTATCGCCGAACACCTTGTAGACGTTTTTGACGCGGATCTTCATTTCATCGTCAGCCATGGCATCATCCTCCGATGTGAAGATGTTGCTGCATGCGGCGGCCATAGGCCTGCGCGATACGGTCGAAAATGATGGCCAGGAAGACAATCGCCAGGCCAGCCAGCAGGCCACGGCTCACTTCAAGCCGCTGAATACCCTGAAGCACCTGATAGCCAAGGCCGCCGGCGCCGATCATCGACGCAATCACCACCATCGACAATGCCATCATCGTTGTCTGGTTGATGCCGGCCATGATGGTCGGCAGTGCCAGTGGAATCTGGGCAATGAACAGACGTTGTCTCGACGTTGCGCCGAACGACGTCATTGCCTCCGTCACCTCGGCATCCACTTGCCGGATACCGAGATTGGTCAGGCGGATAACCGGCGGTATCGCAAAGACGATCGTTGCCAGGAGCGCAGGGATTTTGCCCGGTCCGAAGAGCATGACAAACGGAATGAGATAGACGAAGATCGGCATGGTCTGCATGATGTCGAGAACCGGCAGCGTAACCGATTGCAGCGGATTGGACCGCGACATCACGATGCCGATGGGAATGCCGAGAAGGATGGCGAGGAACGTCGCCGTCAGCATCAGGGCGATTGTTGCCATCGCGGCATCCCAGATACCGATGACACCAATCAGGAACATCATGACGGCCGTCCCGACCGTAGCGCCGATATTTCTCACCATCTGATACGTCAGCGCCGTAAGTGCGATCAGGACAACATACCAGGGAAGCCACTGCAGGAACTGCTCCATGGCCGTCAACATGCGCAGCACCGGCAGGAATGCGATCTCCAGCGCTTCTCCGTAATTCGCAACAATCAGATTGAAGCTGTCGTCGATCGCGATCCGCAGTGCTCTTGTATCGATCAGTTCGGGGAAATCTGCAGTCATGTCTGACACTCCGGTCACTGCCATTCTGGATGGCCCGTGCGGCCGCTCAGCAGGCGATCCGCAGGACCATCAAATCTGACCAAAACCCGGGGACGTTTCCAGCCCCCGGAATTGATCATCGGTTCAGGTGAATTCGCTAGAGCGACGATTTCACGGATGCGGCGACGTCCTCGGGCACCCACTGTGTCCAGACGGATTCATAGTTGACGAGGAAATACTCAGCCACTTCTTCGGGCGAAGCCTTGTTGTCGTCGCCCCACGCAAGGACCGCGCTGATCTCGGCATTGGGCACCTGCATCTTTGAAAGGAACTCGGCCACGTTGGGCGCCTTATCCTTCAGTTCGCTGACAACGGCAATCGCCACTTCACCGACCGCCCAGCCCGTTACCTGCGGATTTTCGCAGTTCTTGTCGGTCAGACAGGTGAACTTTTCGGCGTTGTATTCGGGCATGCCTAGGCGAACCAGATTATACTTGCCGATAACGTCCGTCGGGCCCCAGTAGTAGCCGACAATCGGTTTTTTGCGGGTAACCTGGCGGGCAAAGGACGCCTTCAGGTTTGCACCCGATCCCGGCGAGAACAGCTCGAACGTGTCCTCCATCTTGAGCGCCTTGTAGAGATTGTTGGTGATGATCTCACAACCCCAGCCCGGTGGGCACCCGTAAAGCCTTCCCCTGTTGGGGTCGGAAATATCGGCAAAGACTTCCCAATTGTCCTTCAGATCGGAAATGGTCTTGATCTGCGGGTGTTCCTTGGCGACATAGTCCGGGATCCACCAGCCCTCTTCGCCGCCACCGGCAAAAATGTCATTGGCTTTGTAAACATTGCCCTTTTCCTGCATCTGGTCCCAGATCGACTGTGCGGTCGAGACCCAAAGCTCCGGTGCAATATCGGGCTCGCCTTTACTCAGCATGGATGTTGCGGTCGGCACGGTATCGCCCGGCACGAGCTCAGCGTTACAGCCATATCCGTCCACAAGAATTCTTTGGGCGATAAAGGCAAGCGAACTGGCCGAAAGCCAGGTCATTTCCGCAATGGTGATCTTGTCTTCGGTGCCGCAGTCAGTGGCCGACGCGGTGTTGGCCGTGCCAAGCGATAGCGTCGCCATTGCCGCGGCTCCGACGATCAGTGAAGTCAGTTTGGTCATCAGTTTCCTCCCGTTGGCGGGGCTCCCAAGCACGCCCCGGCCGGCTGTCATCAACAGCCAATCTAAAAGATGTTCCAATTGAGAACTTCAGGCAAATCGAAACATCTTAGATGGATTTCAAAAAAATTGAACATATGGTAAGCGCGGCGACCGCTGTCTGTTGGGTGCTTACAGGATCATTCCAACGTTTCTAACGACGTTGCTCCCAAGAACGGGCCTGCATCCAACGCGCTTCCCGGCGAACGGACATATATGCAGGACAGAGCCATGTTCCTCCGGCTGGCTGGCCGTGGCACCGGCATTCCGGCTAACAATTGCCTTGCCCAATCCTCTCTTTCGGCCGGCGACACGATTGTCAGCCGGGAACGGGCAGCGTCGCTTTCCGTTCCGTCCTGTGGGTAGACAGTAAGGGCACACGAATTAATCAAACAATTTCAAAAATAAAATGGATTATTCGATCAGAAGAATAAATCTGCCGAATAGGGTTCCGGTCGGCGTCCCCCGCTTGGGCGCACATGCCTAGAGCATTTCTGAATTGCTCTAGATATCGACTTCGCGCGGCACCTGGGCACGAATGGCGTCCCAGGCACGCCGGGCGCCAGGGGACAAAGCTTCGTTGCGACGCCGGATAAGGCAGATCTTGCGGATCAGCACAGGATTTGAAAGACGCCTGAAAATCAGATCCGGCTCGTTGGCAGCAGGCCGGGCAAGCTGGGGCACGACTGTAACGCCAAGGCCTGCACGAACCATTTCCAGCAACGTAACCATGGCCAACACCTCGCCTGCCGGAGTCTGAAAACGCTCGGTAAACTCGTCAGATTCCTGCAGGGCCTTGTAGACGCCGGTGTCGCCGGCCATGACGAACAGACGTTCTTCATCGATCATCGTCCAGTTCAGGGGAGAGTCGATTTTGGCCAGTGGATCATCCCGCCTGCAGACAAGACCGAACCGATCCGTGGTCAGCGGCGTGAATTCAAGTTCCGGATACGGGTGCCACATATTGCTCACACCGAAATCCACGTCCCGGTCGAGTACCTGGCGATGCACACCGCGCCCGTTGTCGTCCCGCAGCGTAACGCGGATATCGGGATGGGCGTCGTGGAATCCCTGGACGATTTCCGGCAACAGTCGAATGGCGATTGACGGCAGCACTGCAATGGATACCTGACCGCCGCGCTGGGCTGCCGATTGGCGCACGCCTATGATCGCCTCGTCGAATTTGTCGACCACCTCTTCTGCAGAACTGAGAAAGTTTTCTCCGTCGGCGGTCAATATGACCTGCCGGGTTGTCCTGTTGAACAGCGATACCCCCAGCTGTTCCTCAAGCTGGCGGATCGTCACGGTGAGTGCCGATTGGGACAACAGCAGGTGCTCAGCGGCGCGGGTAAAGCTGCCTTCGCGGGCAACCGCAATGAAGGCACGCAGATGCCTCATATTTACCGCGGATTTCATGATCGGCAGGCCATCGGATACATTTATAATTTTTTCTAATTAATATTGTGGATTTTTGAATTTCAAAAATCAAGCGGATTTCAGCTCTCTATTGTCAGTATTTCCATCCAGCCAAATGCAATCCCGCGCGCATTTTGGAAGTTCGGACAACAGCAAATGTCTCGTGAATTCGACTTGCATATGCCTGACAGTTTGGAAGACGCCCTGAACGTCCTGTCCGACATGGAAAGCACGCCGCTGGCCGGCGGAACCAATTTACTGGTTGATGTGCGGTCTCAGCGGGAAAGGCCGAAACGCGTCGTTGCCCTTGGTCGTGTCACCGGATTGCGGGGGATCAGTTTTGACGGAGAAAAAACCGTTGTCGGCGCCCGCACAACCATAAGCGACCTGTTGCAGTCACCGGAGATTGCGAATTCAGGCCCCTCGCTGATTGAGGCTGCACGGGTTTTTGCAGGTCAGATGGTTCGCAACGCCGGAACGGTCGGCGGCAATATCGCCTGCGCTTCGCCCGCGGCCGACTTGATCCCTCCGCTCATGTCGCTGGACGCCGAAGTGACGCTTGCCGGTTCGTCAGGAAACAGAACCGTTGCGCTGGCCGACTATTATCAAGGTTATAAACAGGACATCCGGCGTCCCGACGAACTGATCACCCGGATTTCCTGGGCCCAGCTTCCGCGCAATAGCGTCAACATGTTTTACAAACTGGCGCGGCGCAAAGGCGATGCCATCACCGTTACGAGTGTTGCCGTTACCCTGAGCATGTCGAATGGAAAGTGCGCCGGGGCCCGCATTGCGCTTGGCGCCGTTGCGCCCTGTGTCGTCCGCGCAAAAGAACCGGAACAGCTGCTTGAGGGGCAAATACTCAGCGAAACGCTGATAGCAGATGCCGCTGAGCAGGCCGCGGCTCAGTGTAATCCCATTGATGATGTCCGCGCGAGCGCTGTCTATCGCCGTCACTGCGTTCAGGTCCTTGTGGGCCGTCTGCTTTTACAAGCATGGAACAGGCTTGCGTGAGGAGTTGGTAGCCATGTCAAACAGCAAACCAGTAACGCTGTGCATCAACGGCCGCAACGAAGAGATCAACGTACCCGCCCATCGAACCCTGCTCGAAGCATTGCGGGACCTCGGTCATGTCGAAGTCAAGCGAGGATGTGAAAAGGGCGACTGCGGTGCCTGTGCGGTGCTTGTTGACGGGGTAGCGCTGGACAGTTGCCTGACCCTGGCATGGATGTGCGAGGGCTCCGAAATCACCACCGTTTCCGGCCTTGGAAATGCGCAGGATCCACATCCCCTGCAAACTGCATTCATTGATCTCGGCGCCGCCCAGTGTGGATATTGTTCCCCGGGTATGATTGTGGCGGCCAAGGGATTTCTTGAGGAAGTTACCGACCCCACCGACGACGACATCCGGATGGCGCTCAGCGGCAATTTATGCCGTTGCACCGGATACGCCAAAATCCTTGACGCCGTAAAACATGCCGCTCTGCTCATGCGTGAAGAAGGGGGAAAGTCTTGACCTGCGTCGACTATCCGGACCAGACCGCGCCAAACGTAAAACGCAGCCAGATCGGCAAGCCCCTGCCGCGCACCGACGCACCCGGAAAGGTTTTCGGAAGCACGCGCTTTGCGGGTGACCACACCATGCCGGGCATGCTGCATATGTGTGTCGTGCGCGCAAATGTAGCCAGTGCAATTCTGGTAGCCCTGGACGTTGAAAAAGCCCGTGCACTGAAAGGCGTGGTTGAAATATTGACGGCTGCGGATATGCCGACTCCAGACGTTCAGGAGGAAATTTCCGGTCAGGACAGAACGAACGGTGCGGATACTGAATCGCCGATACTGGCCGCTGAGCGCATACGTTATTACGGCGAGCCGTTGGCGCTGATTGCAGCCGAATCCCGCGACATAGCAGAGCAAGCCAGGCAACTGGTTGAATTCGAGCTGAAGCCCGTTCGCGGTGTTTACGACCCGCTTGAAGCCATGAAACCCGGGGCTCCCGTCATTCAGGGAAACAGCAATATCGTGGCGGAGCGCAAGATCCGCAAAGGTGATGCCGCCGCAGCGCTGGAAAATGCTGATTTTATTATAGAAAACACGTTCAGGACACCCTTCCAGGAACATGCCTTTCTTGAGCCGGAGGCCGGGCTGGCATGGGTTGACGAGAACGATGTGGTCAACATCAGGGTATGCACCCAGGATATCGCCCATTTCCGGGCGATCGCGGATGCCATCGGTGTTCCCCACAACAAGGTGCGCATTCGCGGTGCGCTCGTCGGCGGCGGTTTCGGGGGCAAGGAAGACTGCACACTTGAGAAATTCCTGGCTGTGATGGCCAGGAAGACGGGACGCCCCGTACGACTTGAATATAGCCGGGAAGATTCATTTGTCGGTCACGGCAAACGTCACCCACTCATTCTTCGATACAAGACCGGCGTGATGAAAGACGGAACGATCTGCGGACTCGACGTCGAAATCATCGCGGACTCCGGCGCCTATCTTTATCTCAGCCCCTATGTGTTGCTGTATGCGGCGGTCGCTTCGCCCGGACCCTACCGGATCGACAATCTGAATGTTCGCGCTCGCGCCGTTGCGACAAACAACATGTATACGAGCGCCTTTCGCGGCTATGGCGCCATGCAGGCCTGCGCCGCCTATGAGCAGCAGATGGAAGAAGTGGCAAAGGTCCTGGAGATGGACCCGATCGAATTCCGCCGGCTCAACTATCTGCGGACCGGCGATCCGGTTGCCACCGGATTTGTCCCGCCCGGTGCAATCTGGACCGAACAATGCGTGGATCTTGCGTGGAAGGCAATCGGTGGTCGCGCAAAGCCCGCACAAGGCCCCGTAAAGATCGGACGCGGGATTGCCGCCTATCAGCAAAGCTACGGCCGCCTGAGTTTTCTCGACGACTCCTCCGAAGCCTGGGTTGGCGTGGAACTGGACGGAACCGTTATTGTGCGGTCAGGCGTCGCGGATATTGGCGCGGGACAGGTATCTGCCCTCTGCCAGATTGCAGCGGAAATTTTGGGCGTTTCACTTGATAAGGTGACCGTTTACTCCACCGACTCGGCCGTGACGCCAATGTCCGGAAGAACCGCCGCAACCCGCACTCTGTACATGACCGGCAACGCCACCAAAAAGGCGGCCGAGGCCATACGCACCCGGTTGACACACCGGGCCGCACAGGCGTTTGACGTACGGCAGGATGAGATTGAAATGGCTGACGGTACGGTGGCGGCAAAATCGAATCCCGGTCTTTCAATGAGCCTGGGCGCCCTTGCAAAAATCTGCAGAGATGAGGGCATAAGCCGGACGGAACTGGCAATGTTTCACCAGACAATGCAGGACAATCTCGATCCGGAAACCGGGCAAGGACAGGCCCACCCGGACTATGTATATGGCGCCCATGCGGTCGAGGTGTCCGTCGATACGGAAACCGGTGAGGTGTGCGTACTGAGAAGCATCGCGGCACACGACATCGGGCAGTGCATCAATCGCGCGGCGGTGGAAGGCCAGATTGAAGGCGGGGCGCAGAACGGGCAGGGTTTCGCGTTGAGCGAAGAAATGCTCTACGAAGAGGGCAGGCTGATAACCCCTTCCCTCAGCGAATATCTGATGCCGACATCCATGGATATGCCAAGGGTCGAAAGCATCATCCTTGAATCGCGAAGCGGAATTGGGCCGTTCGGCGCCAAGGGCATCGGCGAGCCGGCCATCACGCCCGTTGCACCGGCCGTTGCAAACGCAATCGCCGACGCCATTGGTGTTCGGGTCTATCAGATGCCTATTACGCCAGAGCGCATAGTCAACGCCTTGGCTCAAAAGCGGCAGAGCGCCGGACAAATGTCGTGATCAACAGGAAAAGCCGCGGATCCGCTCAATCAGGGCCTCATCGACACTGACACCCTGCTCGACCAATCGCCGGCTGTTTTCCTTGCGCCGTGCGCCGGGGACCCGGGACCCCTCCTGCCCGCCAATTTCCTCAACCAGGGCAGCGATGCGCTGGTAAAAAACATCACCGGAAAAAGCGCCGGGATCTATGGCGATCAGGCATTGGCCGGTTTTCGGCGGACCGCCGGCAGTACCGGAAAAGGGGCTTGCATCGACACTGGAGACAGCACCCGAAAGACAGGAGGCCATGATTTCAACGAGCAGCCCGATGCCAAAACCCTTGTACCCGCCCGCCGGCAGCATTGAGCCCTTCAGCGCCAGTTGCGCATCGGTCGTTGGCCGTCCGTCGGCATCGAGCGCCCAGTCGGGTTCGATTGGCTCGCCCGCCTTTGCGCGCAGCATGATTTCCGATTTCGCAATCACGCTCGCGGACTGATCGATCACGAGCGCCGCATTTCCCTCGCCATCGGGAACGGCAAGCGCAAACGGATTGGTCCCGACGACCGGCCTGCTGCCGCCCGTGGGCGCAATTGACGCGGGAGCATGCGTGAAGCAAAGGCCGACAAGACCGTGTTCGGCCAGTCGCTCTGCGTGGTGCCCGAGCACACCGCAATTATACGAGTTGTAGATGGTCAATGCGGCAATTCCGTTGGCGCGCGCCGCCTCACACAGAGGTTGCCAACCGGCATCTATCGCCGGATGGGCAAATCCGCATTTTGCATCGACGCAAACGGCACCGGGACGCGGTTGTGCGACCTCGGGCACAGCGTTGCCGTCGGCCTTTCCGCACAGAACATGCTCGGCATAAATCGGCACATAAAGAAGGCCGTGACTGCGGATGCCGTCGCGTTCGGCAAGGACGGTGGAACGCGCCACCGAGGCAGCGTTTTGCGCGCTGGCACCGGCGCCTTCTAGCGCAGATTGCGCAAGCGTTTTAACCTCATCCAGGCTCAGCACCTGATCAGCCATTCATCGCTCCTGTCAGTCATTGTCCGTGATATTTGCTCCGGCGCCCCTCACCCGTGATTGCTCGGTGGCCGGTACATAGGTTCGCGCCGCCAGTTTTTCGCAGTCTGACCACGCCGCGGCATCAACTTCGGCAGCGCTAACCCCGGTATCTGCACCGGAGGATAACTGACCGGTCCCAAGCACAAACGTTATTGCTGTCGCATGCTTCAGGCGCTCGAAATCACAGGCGGCGAGACTTTTAGCGGCACCGTCGACTTCAACCAGCACCGCCCTATTGCTTTCTGCTGCGCGGATACCCGCCAGGCCGGCAACAAGCAACGGCACATCGACATCCTCAATCCGGACCCGGCGGATATCCGTTTTGGATAGAAGAAGGTCCATGGCGGCAGGACCTGCTGTCGCGGCGCACCCATGGTGAAAAACGGCTCCATCGCCATCAATCGTCGGTGCGTTGAGCCGGACATTTGCAGCCTGCGTTGCTGAAAGGACCGCACCAACGCCATTCTGACCCGCAGTACAGAGCCACACACCGGCCCTGCCAAGTTCCTCGGCAATGCCGTGGGAACATCCCGCGCCGATCGCCGCCTTTCTCAGCATCGTGTAAACTTCATTCAGTGAACGTACTACTGTCGACATGTCAGCACCGGCAACCACCAATCGTCTGCATTTGCATCCGTAACTTCGTCAAACAGCGGTGCGCCCTGATAAAGGGTGATACGCGTCCACCGGTCGGATTTCGGATCGAATTTGGACGCACCGAAGAACGACAGCTTGCATCTCAGCATATCGATCGGCAGGCATCTTTCGCCAAGAAGGTTGTCCCGTATTTCCGAATAGGGCAGATGCGCCACGCCCTGCACCCGCCGCACCGCATGGCGATGTTGCGGATGCATGAGCAAAAACTCCGCAACACAAAGCCCCTCATCGGCATCGCCGAGATCACGCGCCATGTCTTGAACCTGCCGCCCGATATCCAGCGGCATTTCCAGTTCGGCCCCGTCCTCCTCATAGCGGTTACCAAGACGAGGCTCGAGTTTTTCCTCCGAGACATACCAGAAGAGATGGGTCTCAGACCGGTCCGAGAAATCGATATCCAGTGCCCAGGAAAAATGGGTTCTGCAAAGATCAAGCAAGGTTGCGACAGGCATCGAACTGTCCAGATGCTGCTCTCTCGCCGTCATCATCTTGTCCGCAAGATCATCGACAAGTTCGCCATGGCATTCCAGCAGCAGGGCAACCACAAGCTCCTGGCACTCCAAGGATCGATCCTTCGACAATTCGGCAAGACGCTGCCAGGGGTGCGGTGATGACAACCAGTCGGTGTTCACGACGGCCGAAACCTCCCGCCACTCGCGGCGTACGGTTTCAACACGTGCCATCTGACGCTCATCTTCGATGGACCACTGTTCCAGATGCCGCTCTGTCCGCTCCATCAGTTCGACCGCGCGCTTAATCGTGGCAATGTCCGATTCCGCGACGGCGCAAACCCTCGCCAGAGCCGCTTCGCGTCCTTGCACCCAATTGTTGAGCAGCGCCGGATGGGTCACCAGAAACGGCGCCATGCCGAGACCGGTCGCATTGCCGATCCCCAGATGGCGTTTCAGCCGGTATTCTATCGGTACGAATGTTTCCGGCGCTCGGCACCGGGCAATATGTTCGACCAGATCGTGCGAAAATCCCCGGATCAGCCACACAGTCAGCATTTCCGCCTGAAACGATCCGGCCAGAATTCCACGATCTGAAAGACGGGTGCGGTCGGCGATACCGAACTTGCCATTGCCGTAGACGGCCGTTGTCCGCATCAGATAGCCGATCGAGCCGACCATCTTCTCATCGGGCTGCCGGCCTTGCGCCAGCCGTTCCACCACGTGTTCGAAAAAGCGAACCGATTTGTTGGCGCGGCTCAGTACAAGTTCACTTGGCTCGAACCGTCCGGCCTCCTGCCTCGGCGCGTTGGCTTCAAGCCGGTCCAGATCAGCCGTTGTCGGCTCGCCGTCGAAAAGCGCATAGCTGGTATCCCAGGCCTCTGCGATGACCCGGTCGGTGCGCTGGTCGGCAGCAAGGCGGGTGGAAAAGGCAACGAGGCTGTAGCGGTGCCCGTCGACATCGACGCTGTAAACGGCACGCCCGTAGCCTTCATCATCAATCTCCCATACCGGGCGGCTGACGCGCGCCTGATCGCGGTTGAGCCGCCGGATCAGCGTGCGCATGAAGCTCAGCCGCGTCGGGTAGAAGGCACCAAGCCGCTCAAGCCGCATGACGTCGTCCGGCGCCCGCAACGGCACAGGCGAAAATTCCGCCGCGATGTGCTTATGGTCGCTCATCGAACCTCGGCTCCAAAGGACTCGTCATAAAAGCGAAGCCAGTTGCCTCCCATGATGGCGGCGACATCCTCGGTTGAAAACCCGACGTCGCGCAGCCCGCCGGCTATGTTGCCGAAATCGCGATTGCCGCTGAACCAGGAGGGCTGCGCCGGAAATCCGGGGGCTGCACTGGAGCCCTCACCGAAATCGAGCTGTTTCGACCACCGCCCGTTGCGCATCCAGGTAACAACGCTGTCCGGCTGGTCCTGGCACAGATCCGACCCAAGTCCGATATGGCCAACCCCGTAGCGCTCCGCCGCCTGGGCGATCATCGTACAAAAGCTCTCCAGCGTGCAATCCGAACCGTTCAGGAGGTGATGCGGATACATCGAAAAGCCCAGCATGCCGCCGGATTGAGCCAGCGCCCGCAAAACAGTGTCCGATTTGTTGCGCATGGCCGGATGCCACCAATCGGGATTGGCATGGGTAATGGCGATCGGGCGTTGTGAAATCTCGATGGCCTCCAGGGTCGACCGTTCCGCCGAGTGGCTCATATCGACAACCATGCCGACCCGGTTCATCTCCGCAATCACCTGGCGGCCAAAACGCGTAATGCCCGTATCTTCCTTTTCATAACATCCGGTCGCCAGCAGCGACTGGTTGTTATAGGTAAGCTGCATGAACCGGACACCGAGCGAGTGGCAGATTTCCACCAGTCCGATATCGTCTTCCATCGGCGACGGATTCTGAAATCCGAAGAATATGGCCGTGCGTCCCTCGCGCATTGCCCGCCGGACATCATCCCCGGTTTTGCCGGCGAAGATCAGGTCCGGATAACGCTCGAAATGCGCGTTCCAGGCTTCGATATTCAGCACCATTTCCCGGAAGTTCTCATGATAGGCAATCGTCACATGCACCGCATGGACGCCGCCTTCATGCATGTCGCGGAAAATCCGCTCCGACCAGTTTGCATATTGCAGGCAATCGATAAGGGGTTGGCTCGCCATGTCGCTACTCCGGATCGCCGGCACGAATATAGGCCGTTTTTACTTGCGTATAAAACTCGGCTGCGGTCCGGCCCTGCTCGCGCGGACCGGAGCTTGAATTCTTGCGGCCGCCAAAAGGCACGTGATAGTCGGTGCCTGCCGTCGGCAGGTTCACGGTGACACAGCCGGTCTCGACGTTGCGGCGAAAATGTGTCGCACGGGCAAGCGAGCGGGTGAATATTCCCGCGACCAGACCGAATTCGGTGTCGTTTGCAATCGCCAGCCCCTCGTCGTAGGAACCTATTTTCTGCACTGCCGCCACCGGCGCAAAAAGTTCTTCGCGGTTGAAATCCATATCGTTGGTCGTACCGGTCAACAGCGCGGGCGCCATGTAGTAACCCTGGTGTGTTCGCTCCAGCCTGTTGCCGCCGGTCACGCATTCCGCGCCGGCCTGCTTTGCCCGCTCGATCCATTCAAGGTTCGATTGCAGTTGCTCCCCGCTGACGACGGGTCCTATCTGCGTACCTTCATTGAAAGCGTGATCGACCTTCAGCGCCGAAACCGCCGAAGACAGTTTTTCGACAAATGCGTCATGAACCGCTTCGTGCACAAGCAACCGAGACGATGCTGTGCATTTTTGTCCTGTACCCGAATAGGCACCCGCCACAGATGCGGCTACCGCAAGGTCGATGTCCGCGTCGTCCATGACGAGAAGTGCATTTTTGGATCCGAGTTCGAGCTGGTACTTCGTCAGATTTGCAGACGCCGCAATGGCGACCTGACGGCCGACCGGATAGGAACCGGTGAAGGTCACTGCATCAACGCCGGGATGAGATGCAAGGCCATTCCCAATGGCTGAGCCCGAGCCCATCAACAGCTGAAAAACGCCATCGGGCAAACCGGCCCGCGAGATAATCTCGGCCAGTGCCCAGGCTGATGCCGGAGTCTGGTTTGCCGGCTTCCATATCACGGTATTGCCGTATGCCAGGGCCGGCGCGATTTTCCAGCTTGCCGTAGCGGTCGGAAAATTCCAGGGAGAGATAACGGCAACGAGCCCCATCGGCTCACGGCGCACGTCAATCTCGATCCCGGGGCGGACGGAATCAGCGTTTTCTCCGATCTGACGCAGAACTTCCGCGGCATAGTAGGTAAAGAACTGCCCGGCCCTGTAGACCTCGCCCTTTCCCTCGGCCAGCGGTTTGCCTTCTTCGCGGCTGAGCAGTTTTCCGAGTTCGTCGGAGCGGTCCATCAGTTCACATCCGATACGGTCGAGCATGGCCTGCCTTTGCTCAAGGCCAACCTGCCTCCAGCCCGGCAGAGCGGTTCGCGCAGATCGGACAGCAGCCTCGAGCTGCTCGTTGTCCGCCTGTGCGTAGCGGCCAATCAGATCGGAAACATCGGACGGATTGCGGTTTTCGATCTCGGCGGCGCCCTCCGCCCATCGCCCGGCTATCAGGTTTTTGTGCAATTCAGCCATGGTGTCTCCTTTTGGTGGACAAGTTCACCGAAGATGCGACTTCAATCAAATAGATATTTCTGTTATTTATTTCAGAAAATTTGATGCGAGTAAAAATATGATCAAACTTGAAGCGATGCGGGTCTTTGTCACCGTTGCGGAGCTGGGAAACATCAAGGATGCGTCGGATCAGCTTGGCCGCACGGGGTCCGCGATTTCCATGACGCTCAAACAGATCGAGGAAGAGTTGGGCGGCCCGCTGTTTGAATCCGACAGAAAAAATGCCCTTACTGCTCTGGGTCAGTTCGTTTTGAATACGGGCCGCGGTCAGATACGCGGCTATGACAGGGCGCTTTCGATGATTCATGATTTTGCCCAGAGTCGCATCGGCAGCATGACGCTTGCCTCCGTGCCGTCGGTCGTCGCCAATCTCATCCCGCCCCTGCTTCACCGTTTCATTGCTGATCGGCCCGGTATCGAGATTGAGCTGGTCGACACCGACAGCCGGGCGGTGCATGCCGCGGTGGAGAGCGGCGCGGCGGATCTTGGGATCGCCGGAACACCGCGCGCCGACAGCCTGGTTTCCTTTCAACCCCTCTTCCGGGACCGGTTCAGGCTGATCTGCAGCAGCGAGAGCCGGTTTTCGCAAAGGGACGCGCCGGTCGATTGGTCCGACCTTGAGGACCAGATGCTCATCCTCAACGGCGCGGTGACAATTGAAGACGCGCCCGGGTATCAAAAACTCGCCGAAAAGACGTCCGTGACCGTCAGAAACGTCACCTCGCTGATTGCGCTCGTCAAGGAAGGGCTCGGTGTCACGCTGCTTCCCGCGCTCAGCACCATCGACCTGCCGCAAGGTGTCATGGCCGTTGATCTTGCGGATACCAAGATGCAAAGGCAGGTGGGCTTTGTTGAGCGACGCAATGCCGTTCAAAACCCCGCTGCGGCTGCTTTTCGCGGATTTGTCCAACGGGAGCTCCCGCCGATGATCGACCGGTTCGGGCTGGAAGTTGCTGACTAGATCGCGGTGCATAGTTCTGCTGTGTAGACCGTTTTTCCGCGGCGGATCGTTTCTTCGACGTACATTTCGGCGATTCCGTCCGGATCGGCAATCGGATCGCCCGAAAGCACGGCAAATTCAGCAAGCTTGCCGGGTTCGATTGAGCCGCGCTCATGTTCGAGAAACACCTGCCAGGCTGCATCGATCGTATGGGCACGAAGCGCCTGCTCGGCTGATATTTTCTGATCCTCCCCCAGTACCATCCCGGAAGCTGTCAGGCGGTTGACCGCACAGGAAACCAGATGCAGCGGTCTTGTCGGCGTAACCGCCGCATCATTGTGAATGGTAAATCGAATGCCCCTTTGCGCCGCTGATTTTGCCGGCGAAATGCGGCGCGCGCGCTCCGGTCCCAAAAAAGTATCGAAGTGACGATCGCCCCAATAATAAATATGGGCCGAAAAGAAGCTCACGGTTACGCCAAGTCTCGCCATGCGGTCGAGCTGATCCTCGCGCAGGACCTGTCCGTGGATGATCGTGTGGCGATGGTCGGATCTCGGATTGGCCTTGAGCGCAAGTTCCAGCGCATCGAGAAACATGTCGGCGCCCGTATCGCCATTGGCGTGGGTGTGAATCTGATATCCGAGATCGTGCAGCTTTTTGACCTCGGCATTCAGCACGTGCTGTTCGACATAGGGCAATCCGCAGATACCGTAATTCTCATTGGCCGGCTTGAAGTAAGGCTCCGAAAGCAACGCCGTCTGCATCTGGAACGCACCGTCGGAAAACAGTTTTCTCGGTCCAAGGCGAATGTGCGGATTGTCCGGCCAGTCAAGGTCGAGGCTGCCATTGGACAGATGCGGCTCGGTATCGGCGGTCGGCAGTATCATGAGGTCGATGCCGGGATCCCCGCGCCTGGCCTCGGCGGCAAACAGCCGGAGCATGTCCAGTGGCGCCCAGGAGTTTTGCGCAAATGTCACGCCCTGTCCGAGATACTCTTTCCTCGTCGCTTCAAAACCCAGATGAAACCGCTCCTCATCAATGAGAAAATGCGTGTCGCTCAATGGCCCCATGGCCGAAAGGCCCTCGATAACGCCATTTAGTTCTCCGCTGTCCGTGTCGCGCAGGAACCGCCCGCCAACGGGGTCCTCGCTGGTGTGCGTTACACCCTGTCGTTCCAGCGCCATACTGTTGGCTGCCCCCGAATGGCCGGAAGCATGGATGACCCAAATCGGGTGGGTGGACGAAACTGCGTCAAGTTCGGCGCGCGTCGGAAAGCGGCGTTCTTCCATAGCGGTGTGATCGAAGGAA
Organism: Hoeflea sp. TYP-13; assembly: GCF_040932035.1. Classification (NCBI taxonomy): domain Bacteria; kingdom Pseudomonadati; phylum Pseudomonadota; class Alphaproteobacteria; order Hyphomicrobiales; family Rhizobiaceae; genus Hoeflea; species Hoeflea sp. TYP-13. Next base: position 569,011 of record NZ_JBFRBB010000003.1, on the reverse strand, counting down.
ACACCCATGATCCACTCACCTGCCGGCGTTTCGCCAGCTTTTTTGCGAAGCTTTCCGAAGACATGATCGAGCCGCCGGCAACCGCCAAGCGGCGGGCTGGAGAGATTGACCCGGAACAGTGAAATGAAGCCGGGGTCGGGAAAATGACCGTGCGGATCGATGAACGCCGGGATCATGGTTTTACCGTGCAGATCGATTTCCCGCGCGCCGCCCGGCAGGGATTGCCTGACCTGATCAGCAGTACCCACGGCAACGATTTTCTCGCCCACCACACCAACGGCGGAAGCCCGTGCGCCCGTATCATCCATCGTGAGAATTTTGCCGTTCAAATAGATCGACGCCTCAGCGCTCATTGGGCCACCTTTTCAAGGACTGGTTGTTCTGCATCCCAGATTTCAGGAAAATGACAGCGGTGAAAGCGGCTTTCACCGTGGTCCCGCCAATCCGGCGTTTCCGTTCGACAGCGCGGCTGCACAAACGGGCAACGTGTGTGGAACTCGCACCCATGCGGGCGGTTCAAAACGCTTGGCGGCTCGCCGTTCAGTTCAATGCGCGCCAGATTTGCATCGGGGTCCGGTTCCGGATTGGCTGCCAGCAGCGCCAGCGTGTAGGGATGTTTGGGGTTTGAAAAGATCGCTTCCGTCGGACCTTCCTCGACCAGCTTTCCAAGATACATAATGCCTACGCGATCAGTGATATGGCGCACAACGTTGAGATTATGGGTGATGATCATGATGGCAAGCCCCATACGGTCCTGCAGGGCTGCAAGAAGGTTGAGCATTTCACCTTGCACGGAGACATCCAGTCCGGCTGTCGGCTCGTCGGCAATGAGCAGTTTCGGATCGAGCGCAAGCGCCCTGGCGACACCGACGCGCCGGGCCTGACCGCCCGACAGCTGATGCGGATAGCGCTGGCCGAATTCCCGCGGCAGGCCGACCATGGACAAAAGCCGCCCGGCCTCGGCGTCGAGGTCCTTTCCTTTCATGCCCTGAATGCGGAACGGTTCTGTGATCAGCGAACTGACGGTAAGCCGCGGGCTGAGACTTCCCGTCGGATCCTGGAACATCATGACGATGTCGCGCCGGAGCGGGCGGAACCGGCTTTCCGTAAGACCGCGGAGCTCCATCCCGTTATAATTGATCGAGCCTTCGCTCGCGTGATGGAGCCCCGCCACGGCCCGCGCCAGGGTCGTCTTGCCGGAACCGCTTTCGCCAACGATGCCATAGGTCTCGCCGGCCTTGATTTTCAGGCTGACACCGGAAACCGCCTCGATGTCACCCGCATTTGCAAGGCCGATGGCGCCGAGCAATCCGCCGCGCACGGTAAACCTGACAAAGACGTCGTTGATTTCAAGCAGTGCACTCATGCCGGCACCTCCTCGCCAAGCAGATGGCATGCGGCGCTGTGCCCTCCGGCCACGTTCCGGAACTCGGGCCGCGCGGTAACGCAACTATCCACGGCCTGGGCGCAGCGCGACTGAAACACACATCCCGCCGGCAGATCGACCAGATCCGGAATCTCTCCGGGAATGGTCGGCAGGTTGCGGGTCTTTTCCCTGATATTGCCGGGATCGCATCTCAACAGGGCACTCGTATAGGGGTGCGCGGGTGTATGGAACACCTCTCGCACAGGGCCCTGCTCGATGACCTCGCCGGCATACATGACGACCACATAATCGCAAAGCTCGGCAATGACACCGAGATGATGCGAGATGAACAGGATCGAGCAGCCGATTTCGCTTTGTAATTCACGCAGCCGCTTGATGATCTGCACTTCGAGCGTCGCATCGAGCGCCGTTGTCGGCTCATCCGCAATCAGCAGCGACGGGCGCGCCATCAGTGCCATTGCAATCGCAATGCGCTGACGCATGCCGCCGGAGAACTCGTGCGGATACTGGTTCAGCCTTTCAGCCGCATCGGGAATGCCGACCAGAGAGAGCATCTCCGCCGCCCGTTCTTTCTTCTGAGCCTTTGTCAGTTGGTCGCGATACTGGATGTCCGTCATCTGGCGGCCGATGGTCAGCACCGGATTGTGCGTGCGCATCGGATCCTGGAACACCATGGACAGGTCGACGCCGCGAAGCGCGCGCATCTGGTTTTCCGTTTTGGCAAGCAGATCGTCGTTCTTGAACAATATCTGCCCGGATCCGATCTCCGCATTGCCGGCAAGCAGCCGGATGATGGCCGATATCAGCGTGGACTTGCCACAGCCGCTCTCGCCGACAATGCCGACAATGCTGTTTTGCGGAATGGCGAAGCTGACATTGCGCAGCGCTTTCAGGCGGCCTCTTTGCGTATGGTAGCCGACCGAAAGATTCTTGATGTCGAGGACTGGCGTATTCATTACCGTGCTCCTCCGCGGCCACGCAGTTTCGGATCGACGACGTCACGTAGCGCTTCTCCGAGAAAGGTAAATCCGAGCGTCGTTAGGATGAGCGGCAGACCGCCGGCAATGATCGGCCAGGGCGTATTGCGGATCAGCGCGTATCCGTCGTTGAGCAGCGAGCCCCAGGACGGTGTCGGCGGCCGAACGCCCATGCCGAGAAAGCTCAGTCCCGCCTCGAGGCCGACGATCGTCGGAATGTCCATCGCCGCAAGAACAGCAATCGGCCCCAGAACATTGGGCAGGATGTGAACGCCCAGAATGCGCTTGGTTGTTGCGCCAAGCGATTTTTCGGCGTCGATGAATTCGCTGGATTTCAACGACTGGGTCATTGTGCGCACGACACGGCCATAGGTCGGTATCGACGTCGCCATGATGACAAAGACAACGGTGTTGAGGCTCGGGCCGATCAGCGCGACGACCGCCAGCGCGAACATGACCGTCGGAAACGACCGGATCGTATCGAAAAAGAGCAAAATGAGGTTGTCCAGCCAGCGCGGGCCGTAGCCGGCAATCATTCCCAGCAGCGTGCCGATGCTCACCGCGCCGATGATTGTCGGCAACGCCACCTGCAGGGCGACGCGTCCGCCCATCACCATGCGCGAGAAAGTATCACGCCCCAGTTGGTCGGTACCAAGAAGATGCGAAAGGCTCGGCCCCTGCAGCCGGTCGGGAATGTTCAGGGCGATCGGATCATAGGGCACGATTTGCCCGGCAAAGGCCGCGCTGAAAACGATGAGAACAACAATCACCAGTCCGGTGAGGCCCAGAGGGTCACGTATGAGATGATAGAACATCTCACCCATTTCGCCGCGGGATTTGACGGGGTTTGTTTTTACAGCCTGATCCACGTTCATTCTCCTACGATGAAGACCGGATGCGCGGATCGGCCAGCGCATTGATGATGTCTGAAATGGTCGTGGAGGCGACGAATATAAGGGTGCTGAAGAGCACCGAACCCATCACCACCGGATAGTTTCGCGTTGTGATGGAATCGATCACCAGCTTGCCGAGCCCGGGACGCGAAAAGACGATTTCGGTAAAAACGGCTGCTGAAAGCAGGAAGCCCATGCCGACGCCAAGCACCGTCACGGTGGGCAATATGGCGAGGCGTAGGGCGTATCGGAACGTAATCCAGTTTTCCGGCAGTCCGAACGCGCGTGCCGTGCGGATGTGGTTTTCACCCAGAATTTCCAGCATCGATGCGCGCACCAGCCGTGCAATATAGCCGACCCAGGAAAGGCCGATCGCGAAGGCCGGCAGCACCAGATGCCACAGCTGGTCCGGCAGGTTGCCCGGCTCGCCCGCGCCGATAGCCGGAAACCAGCGCAACTGAACGGCAAAAAACAACAGCGAATAGAGCGAAACAACAAAGGCCGGAACGGCAATGACACTGACCGACAACACGCCTGTCATACGGTCGATAAGCGAGTTGCGGCGAACCGCCGAATAGCAACCGAGAAATATGCCGAGCACCGCCGACCAGCATATGGCGGCGGCAATGAGCGACAGCGTATAGGGGACCTGGCCAAGGACGATTTCCGTTACCGAACGGTTTGAGAAAACGTCCGTGCCCAGGTCGCCGCGCAGCATGTTGATAAAAAACAGTCCGATCTGAACCGGGAGGGGTTTGTCCAGACCCATTCTTTCTTCAAGCGCCGCGCGCAATTCGGGAGAGGCCTTCGGTCCAAGCATCGTGCTGACCGGATCGCCGGGTATCATGTGTATGATCGCAAACAGCAGCGATACCGCAAGGATCGTTATGACCAGGGACAGACCCAGTCGTTTGATTATGTAGGTCAGCATTTATCCTCACCTCCCCGAAGACGTCGGTCCGGTTTGCATTTCACCGCTGTTCCAGAGTGACGGGAGGCAGCCGCCCCGCCTCCCGCTGGCTCATGTCACGCCTTCTGGAAATAGCGGTAAAGCGGCAATCCGTCGGGACGCAACGCCGGAACGATGGTATTGCGGTAGATATCCGGTGTCGCTTCGTGAGTGATGAACTTGTAAGCCCCGCTCTCTTCCATAATATCCTGCGCCCGCGCATACATGGCAGCGCGCTTGTCAGGATCGCCCTCGGCCTGCGCAGCAGCATGGATCTTGTCGAACTCGTCGCTGCAATGACGTTCCCAGTTCCACACGCCGGCCTGTTCGCAGATGAACCAGGACGTCGCGTAGTAGGGATCGGGGGTCATGGAGAAGCGGTTGAGAACCAGCTCAAGATCCTTGTTTTCACCAAGGTTCCAGAATGTGGCGCCCTCATGCATGCGCACTTCCAGCGCAATGCCGATTGCGGCAAGGTTCGCCTGGATGATCTGCGCCGTCGTCACATTGGCCGACTTGTTGAGAACATCGATGGCCAGCGACACATTGCTTTCGCCCGATTCGTCGAGCAGCTTCTTGGCCATTTCCATATCGGCCGCGACACCCGTCATCGGCTTTTCGCGATGTCCGGCAAGTCCCGGTGCGATGATACCGGTCGAGGGCTCTGCACCGCCGAAATAGGACGCCTGCATGATCGATGGTACGTCGATTGCGTGCTGGATGGCCTGACGGAGCTTTATGTTTTCAAGCTTCGGATTGTCGAGGTTCATCCCCACCCAGACGTAGAAAAGCGAGGGAAACTCGGCAACGGTGCTGTTTGCAGGCGGATCGGATTTCAGCCGTTCGAGTGAGTCGAGACTGACGCGCGTGAAATCGATTTCGCCGGCCTCAAAAGCAATCTCTGCAGCTTTTTCATCGTCTATGTGAAAGATCTGGATTTCATCGAAAGCGGCCGGATCGCCCTTCCAGTCAGGATTCCTGACGAGCGTCGTCTTCTGCTTCGATTCCCAGGATTTGTGCATATAGGGCCCGGACGTCGCGACCGGTTTTGTATCGATCTTCCCGCCGACGGATTCGAATGCCTTCTTGGAAACGATATTGCCGGTGATATAGGGTAGCGTGATGCTCCAGAGCGGCTGAAACGGATTTTTCAACACAATCGTTCCGCTGCGTTCGCCGGTTACCTCCACGTGGGAGAGCGGTCCCCAATCCGGCTTGTTGGTCGATTCGAGCTTGTCGTCGATGATGCGCTCGAAAGAATATTTGACGTCCTCGGCTGTCATCGCGCCGAAACCGTTTGTAAAGCCGATATTGTCCTTCAGCACAAAATTGATGTGCGTCGGGTCGACCTGCTCGATGCTCTCGGCTGCATCCAGCTGCCACGCCCATTCGCGCCCGGGCTTGTACTGGATCAGCTTGTTATAGATCGGGGCCTGGATTTCCTCGTCCACAACGCCCTGCGAGAACGCCGGATCAAGCGAACGCATATCCGCATAGGTGCGCGATTTCAGCGTTGTCCCGTCTGCCCAGGCGTTGCCGGAAAAACCGACACCGGTCGCGGCCGCGAGCCCGGTGGCCGTTGCACCCTGAAGGAACGACCTACGGTCAATCGGCATTTTGGTCCATTGAATGTTGGCTTTTTTCATTTGCGTCTCCTCCGCCAGATTGGATGGCTGGTGTTATGCATCCATTCCCGTCGGAGGTTGGCGGCTCCTGGCGCGAAGCGCAATTTCGCGATTGAGCGCTACTTTTAGCTGTTTTTTGCGAAATTCGCTTAAAGTCGCTAAACATACGCTTAGTTTTCAGGTAGCTCTGATATTTATTTTCAAGAGACGGGATGCCGGCCATTGGATCTGAGTGAAAATCTGCGTTTGCTGTGCGACTTCGAACACTCGGTTTCCGATGCGTGCCGGTCGATGGGCATCAACCGTCAGCAGTTCAGCAAATATCTCAGTGGCATCTCCAAGCCGTCGACGCGGAACCTCAACAAGATCTGCCATCATTTTCAGGTCCGTCCGTCGGATCTGTTTCTGCCGCATGATGAGTTCGCCAATAGCGAGATTATTGAAAGCAGGCGGCTGAATATCGACCGGCCCGTCCACGCAGGCCCCCGGTTCCGCGCTGCCTTCGACGGCCATTCACGAAGTCTGAACAAATATCTCGGCTACTACCTGACGCATTTCTATTCCTTCAGCTGGAAGGGGCTGGTGCTTTGCGCCCTTACGCACCTGTTCAACAGGGATGGTCAGATCTGCACACGCACCATCGAACGATCCTGGGATCCCGGCAGCAACGCGCTGTTCCTGTCCAAATATGACGGCCAGGTCGCGCTACTCGGCAACCGGCTGTTTGTTACAGAATATCAAAGCCTTGCCAAGGACGCGATTGTCGAAACGGTTCTCTATCCGGCGGGACGTGGCCAGCTCACCTACCTGCGCGGCGTCACGTTCGGCCTTTCCAGCCGTCAACGGAACCCTTACATGTCCCGCGTGGTCTGGCGCTATCTCGGCAGCAATATCGACATCAGATCGGCCATGAATTCGGTTGGCCTGTTCGACCCTGCAGCACGCAAGATCGATCCGCATGTCCTGCAGTTGCTCGGCGAACCGCAAGTGCGCGGTGCTGAGCTGCAATTCGATCTCGAACCCCATTGAAATCAAAATCGCTGGCTTGCGATTTTGCTGTCGGCATCTGTCTGTTGGGCATGGTGGCATTTATTCAGGTGCAGTTTCCGGCAGCCCTGAAATTTCATATTGCAAATACACAAATTCCCACTAATTATGCAAACGTATAATTAGTGACGGAGCAATAATTGGCCGATCATCGCCGCAAATTCAGCCGGGAACCGGCGTCGCAAAGAAGAGACGCCCTGATCCGCGCCACGCTGGCCCTGATCGCCGAAAAAGGGGTGCAGGCCGCGACCGTACGCGAAATCGCCAAAGCCGCGAACGTGACCCAGGGCCTTATCCGGCACTATTTTTCGACAAAGGAGGAACTGGTGTCGGCTGCCTACGAACAGCACATGGGCGAGCTGACCGATGCCACCCTTGCCTCGGTGCAATCTGCCGGACAATCACCCGTTGCGCGTCTGGCGGCCTATGTGGCGGCCGGGCTTCGGCCACCCATCGTTGATCCAAATGCCGTGTCGCTTTGGGCGAGTTTCCTCAACAGGGTGCGCCACGACGAAAGAATGAGGACGACACACGAGCGAACCTATCGCGACTTTCGCGACCAGCTCGAAGCGTTGATCAAGGACGCGCTGATGGAAACGGGAAAGAAGACCGATGAAAGGGAACTGCGCCGGCTTGCCATCGCCTGCAACGCTGTGATCGATGGATTATGGCTGGAAGGCGGGGCGCTGCCGGACACATTTGAACCGGACGAACCTGCGCAGATCGGCCTTGCTTCGGTGAGCGCGATCATCGGAATAGAACTTAAAGACGAGGTGGGCACATCATGAAGCGCACTGCGATAACGCGGCGGCTGGCAGGCCTTGGCGGCGCCAAATGGGATCTGCATTTGCGCGCCAGGGAACTTGCCGCGCAATGCAGGGATATCATTGAATTGACCATCGGCGAGCCCGACGTCCCCACCCCGCCGGAGCTGGTGGAAGCCGCATCTGACGCGATGCGGCAGGGGCGAACGGCCTATTCCAGCGGGCGTGGCGAAGCCGGCTTGCGTAGGGCTCTGGCTGAGCACTACACGCAAAGGACAGGACGCGAGATTGCTGCCGATCAGGTTCTGTGTTTTCCGGGAACGCAAACGGCGCTTTTTGCCGTTTTGCTGGGCGTTGCAGAAGCCGGCGACGAGGTTCTTGTCGGCGATCCGATGTACGCAACCTATGAAGGCGTTATCCGCGCCTGCGGCGCCACGATGGTGCCGGTTCCCTTGCGGCCTGAAAACGGATTTCGCATCGCCGCTGCCGACATTGCGGAAAGGATCACATCACGGACACGGGCGATCCTGATTACGACGCCGCACAACCCGACCGGCGCCGTCCTGACAACAGAGGATCTGGAGGCGATCGGGCAGCTGGCCCAATTGCACGATCTTTGGATCGTCTCGGATGAGGTCTATGCAGACCTTGTATTCGATGGATCCAGCTTCCGGTCGCCCCTTTCGCATTCGGGCCTTGCAGAGCGAGTGATCGTCGCCTCTTCCATCTCCAAATCCCACGCTGCACCGGGCTTTCGCAGCGGCTGGTGCATCGGCCCCGGGGAGTTCACCCGCAACCTGCTGCCACTATCCGAATCCATGCTGTTCGGCAATCAGCCTTTTATTGCCGATATGACCGAAAAGGCCGTTCGCGAGGGCTCGTCCGTTGCGTCGGGCATGCGGGACCGGTTTTCGGCCAGGGCAGCGTTGCTGACGCGGCGGCTCGCGGATGAAAGCCGCCTCGCGGTGCACCAGCCGCAGGCCGGCATGTTTGCCATGGTCAATGTCGCCGCCACGGGGATGAATGGCCGGGACTACGCACTGGACCTTTTGAACCGGGCTGGAGTTGCGGTCATGCCGGGAACATCCTTTGGCGCAACGATGACGGGCTGGGTCCGGGTGGCACTGACCATAGAGGACGATGGCTTTAACACCGCCTGCGACCGCATCATTGCCCATGCCAACGCAATTCGGGAAGACGTCGCATGACCAGTATCGGTGAAGCGCTGATAGCGCAGCTTGTCGCACGGGACGTCGATGTGGTCTTCGGAATTCCCGGCGTGCACACGGTGGAACTTTACCGCGGGCTGGCCGCATCCGGCATTCGTCACATCACGCCCCGCCACGAACAGGGCGCCGGTTTCATGGCGGACGGCTACGCGCGTATATCCGGCAAACCGGGGGTTGCCCTTGTCATCACCGGGCCCGGGCTTACCAACACGCTGACCCCGATGGCACAGGCCCGCGCCGATAGTGTTCCGATGCTGGTGCTGTCGGGCGTGAACGCCCTGCCAAATCTCGGAAAGGGACTGGGTCTCCTTCACGAACTGCCGGATCAGCGGGCCGTTGCCAGCAGTGTTGCAATCACCTCCGACCGCGTTGAAGACCAGGATGACCTTACACCCCTGCTCGACAAGGTATTCACGCAATTTGCCACAGCGCGTCCCGGGCCGGCGCATATCGAAATTCCGCTCGACGTTGCAAGGTTCGAATATGCGCAACCGATCGCTCCGGCGGCTGAAACCTCTCCGCCCCAGGCCAGCGACGACGATCTTGCAAGGGCCGCTGAATTGCTCCAATCCGCAAAGGCCCCGGTCATTCTTGCAGGTGGAGGCGCACGCGGCTCGAACGCCGATCTGCAGGCTCTTGCCGAGCGCCTTGACGCGCCCGTGGTGCTGACGGCCAACGCGCGCGGCATGATGCACCGCCACCGGCTGTGCGTACCGGCCAGCCCGAGCTTGGAGGCCGTGCGAAAGCTGATTGAAGATGCGGATGTCGTTCTTGCTCTTGGCACGGAGCTGGGCCAGACCGATTACGACGTTAACGCAACCGGGTCGATCGCACCGATGAAGTCATTGATCCGCGTTGATATTTGCCCATGGCAGTTACAGAGCTACGGGGCGACACTGGCACTGCGCGCCGATGCCGGCTCGACAATACGGTCACTTCTGGAGTTGCTGGCGGCAAATTCCGGGAATGACGGCACCGGCACCCAACGCGCCGAGGAAACGCGCCAAAAGGCATTCGATGAAATCGGCCCGGAAATGCGCACACTGGTGCAGCTTCTGGATACGATACGCGAAGCGGTGCCAGGCGCAATCATGGTCGGGGATTCCACGCAGCTCATCTACGCCGGCAATCTTTATTACGACCACGACCGGCCTGGCGGCTGGTTCAATGCCGCCACAGGATATGGCGCGCTTGGCTATGGCATTCCGGCGGCGATCGGCGCTGCACTCGCAGAGCCGAAGGCTCCTGTGTTGTGCATTACAGGCGATGGCGGGGCTCAGTTCACGCTGCCGGAGCTGATGGTAGCGGTCGATGAAAACCTGCCGATTACCTTCGTCATCTGGAACAATCACGGTTATCGGGAAATCGCCACCTGGATGAAGGCCGCCGATGTGACCGTCATTGGGTGCGATCCGACGCCGCCCGATTTTTCAGCGGTCGCCGCCTCCTGCGGCATCCCCTTCCGCCGCTGTGGAACCGAAGCCAAAGAAATAGCCGAGGCGCTGCGGAACGCAATGTCGGAGACCCGGCCTTCGATTGTCGAGATCGACGCTTCCGATTTTCCGTTTACATCCTGACTGCACGAGGACCCCGTGACCGATCATAGCTACAATTTCACCCGTGCGATTACCCGCCGACCCGCTGCCAGTATCGTAAGCGGACTGCGTGCCAGGGATATCGGAACCCCCGATCTTGACCAGATGCTGCGGGATCATGCGGCATATGTCGCAGCGCTGAAGAGCACCGGAGCAGAAGTGGTCGAATTGCCCCCACTCAACGAATTTCCTGATGCGGTCTTTGTCGAGGACACGGCGCTTTGCCTTCCGCAAGGGGCGGTTCTGATGCGCCCGGGCGCGGCTTCGCGCGCTGGCGAGGTGGACCATATGGAACCGGTTTTGCGCGATTGTTTTGAAGACATCCGCAAAATCGATGGACCCGGTTTCATCGACGGCGGCGATATTCTGGTGACCGGTCACGAGATATTGGTTGGCCGCTCGGAACGGACGGATGCCGCCGGTGTGGCGGAACTTGCCGCGGTCGTTTCCGACTGGGGATACAAACTGCGCGAAGTGTTTACTCCCGAAGGCGTGCTTCATTTCAAGACCGACTGCTCGCTTCTCGACGCCGAAACTGTACTTTCGACCAGACGTCTTGAGGCCTCGGGATGCTTCGAAGGCTACCGGGTGTTGAACACGACCGAAGGCGAAGAGGCGGCGGCCAATTCAATACGGTTCAACCAGTTGGTGATCATGCCGGCCGGATTTCCGCGCACTGCCGAAATGTTGTCCAACGCCGGTTTTGAGCTGGTGGAGATCAACAACACCGAATGCGCAAAGCTCGATGGCGGTATGTCCTGCCTGTCTCTGCGGTTCTAGAAAGAGCGCGGACTTATTTGGAATAACTCTAGACAATGGGGACGGCTTGTTGCGCAAACCGTCCCCGATGCTCGATCATGCACTTCGATAGAGTTTGGTCATTGAAAATTCGCGATGTCCGAGAGCTTCCGCTGCCGTGTTTCGGCCATTCGCCGTGCGGCATACCATGTCAATCAGCAGATCGCCCGCCTCATCCACCGTCATTTCCCGGCGCAGTATGCCCGACACATCCACATCGACATGTTCACTCATCGTGCGGACGGTGCGCGGATTGGCGGTGATTTTAATAACCGGGACGATGGGATTTCCGATTACATTGCCCTGCCCCGTCGGAAAGGTGTGAACCACGTAGCCGCCGGCCGCCATCAGCGTCACGCATTCGGCCGCGGCCGAGGAACTGTCCATGAAATAGAGCCCTTTGCCGGATTTCGGCTGCTCGGCCGGCTCCAGAATGTCGATGAACTGCGAGGTCCGGCCGATTTTCTCAAGATTGCCGAGGGCTTTTTCTTCGATGGTTGTCAGCCCACCCTCGATATTGCCCTTTGTCGGCTGGCTGTCGGAAAGGTCATCGGTCTGGTGTGCGAAGATCACTTCGTCCTGATAGGCCTTCCACATCTTGTACCAGCGCTCGCCGACATCCGTGTTGATCGCCCGTTTCTGGCAGATATGTTCGGCGCCTGTTATCTCGGACGTCTCTCCGAAACAGCCGTAGATTCCCTCAGGAAGCAGCTTGTCATACATGTTGCCGACCGTCGGGCATGAGCCAAGGCCGGTTGTCGTGTCGCTTTCGCCGCATTTGGTCGAAATCCACAGCTCGGACAGGGAGCACGCTTCGCGCTGAAGCTCGCTTGCATAGTGCACCATGTCCTTGGCCGCCCGCGAGGCATCCATGATGGTTTTGAGATCACCATTTTGCTCGATAGAAAACCCGACGACCGGCTTGCCGGTTTCGGCGATTCCGTCGACGACCCGTTTGGTCCAGGAAGGTTCGATGCCGATCACCACACAGGCGGCGACATTCGGGTTGCTTCCCGTACCGATCAAGGTGCGAAAGTGCAGTTCAAGATCCTCGCCGAACTGAAGCCGGCCATAGGCGTGCGGTATCGCAAGCGTGCCCTTGATATTGTTGGCAACGGCCTCGCTGGCCGCATTGGAAATGTCGTCGAGCGGCAGAATGACAACATGATTGCGCACGCCGACGCGTCCATTGTCCCTGCGATAGCCCTGAATTGTGGTGTTGGCATAGGTTTCGGTCATTGAGGCGGTCCTACCAGCGTTTTGTCTTGCAATTGTGGGTGTGAAGATGATCGCCCTTGGCCACATCGGAGATGATCTTGCCGATGTCCTCGCCATATTTGACGGCGGCATCCCCTTCTCTCAGATCCTTGAGCGCGATCTTGTGGCCGATCGGGACATCCGCATTTGCGGTCAGGCGGAACGTCGTGTTGTCCCGCGTCACGCAGCACAGCATGTCGGTATCGGCCGTAAGGCCTTCGATCACGACCACGCCGACATTGTCGGTATGATCGTGCACCAAAAGGTGGGGAATTTCGGACATTTGGTTCTCCTTACTCATAGGGCTTGAGGATGATCTTTGGCGCTTCCACCCGGCCGGCAAGAATGTCTTCAAAGGCCGATTGCCCATGGCTGAGCGGCCGCTGTTCGACCCAGTCGAGTGCGCCCATGCGCCCGTCGCAGATTGCCTGCGCCGTCGCGCGAAAGTCTTCATTTGTGTAGGTGTAGGTGCCGATAAACGTGATTTCCTGCAGCGTCATACGCCGGCAATCGAGACTGCCGGTGCCTTCGCCAAGGCCGATATGAACGATCACGCCACCGGGACGCGCGAGCGCAACGGCCAGCGATCGCGTCGCTGCAAACCCTACCGCATCGACGATCAGATCGAATTGGCTGCCTTCCTTGATATCCTTCGGATCGACGGCCCTGAGGTTGAGATTACGGCCGAGAAAATCCCGCTTTGCAGCGTTTGGTTCTGAAATCAGTATGTTTCCGGCATTGGCGGTCAGAAGGCTGAGAGCAGCCCCGACGCCGATCGCACCGCCGCCAATCACCAGGATTGTGGCCTCTTCGAGCGGGGTGAACAGAGCCCGCCGCGCCAGCCGGACGGCATGCCAGCCGCACGCGAACGGTTCTGCAAGAGCTGCCGCGTCAAACGGGATTTCATCGGGGATTTCGAAAAGATTTGAAGGCGGTACGGCAACCAACTCGGCAAATGCGCCTTCACGCGGCTGCATCGAAATGATCTGCCGATCGGGACATATATTCTCGCGTCCCGACATACAGGCCGCGCATGTGCTGCAAGCCACCAGCGGATTTACGGTAACCCGTTTGCCGGCAAGATCACCGGTCGTCACGGTCCCTGCAGCTTCATGGCCCAGGATCAAAGGCGGGGTTCGCCGTTCGTCATGCCCCAGAAACGCGTGCATGTCCGATCCGCAGATGCCGACGCTCTCAACCGCCACGACAACTTCATCGTCTTTCGCTTGAGGTTGCGGTACCTCCTGGTAGTCGAGACGCTTTTCTCCCTGATATACAAGTGCCTTCATTTTGCGGTGAATCCCCCATCCACCATCAGCACCTGACCGGTCACGAATGCAGAGGCGTGCGAACACAAAAAAAGCATGGGACCGTCGAGATCCTCCAATTCACCATTGCGACCGATGCATGTCTGCATGGCATTGCGTTCGGCCCTTTCCGGATCGTCGAATACGGCAGCCGTAAGCTCCGTCCTGAAAAAGCCGGGCCCGATCGCATTGACGTTGATCCCGAAGCGGGACCAGCATTCGGCCATCGCCCTGGTCAACTGTCCGATTCCGGCTTTTGAAGCGCCATAGGAAAGACCGCCGGGAAAGGCCCGTGTCGTCTGCAAAGAGGCAAAATTGACGATCCGGCCCCAGCCTTTTTCTTTCATCGCGGGCACAAAAGCCTGGCTAAGAAAAAACGGAACAGCCAGATTGAGGTCCATGGTCAGGTTCCAGCCTTCGGGAGTGACTTCGTCAGCGCTCTGGCGTGTATTGACACCGGCTGCATGGACCACAATGTCAGGCGCACCGAATTTGCCGATCACCGCATTCGCCAATGCATCAAGCCTATCGCGTTCGGCAAGATCGAAGCAAACGGTTGCCGTCTCACCTGCGGAGCCCATTTGCCATTCCTCCAACTGGTCGGCTCGGCGCGCGACGCCGACGACCCGTGCGCCGGCGTTCGCCAGCGTGTCGGCGGTCCGACGTCCAAGTCCGGAGCTTGCCCCTGTAACGCAGGCAACTTTCCCGCTCAGGTCAAAGAGTTTTCGGGCATCCATCGGCATTGCTTCACCCGTGTGCCGAAAGATCGAACGTCTCGTCCGGGAAATATTTCCGCAGGCGTATGTCAGCGGTCCGCGCATGGCCTTCCATGCCCTCCAGCCGGGAAATCCGTGCCGTAGCCTCGGCAACCGGTTTTGCTCCTTCGCGCGTCGCCCGCTGCCAGGTTACGATCTTCATATATTTGTGGACCGACAGGCCGCCCGTATAGCTGGCCGCTCCCGACGTCGGCAGCACATGGTTGGTTCCGGACGCCTTGTCTCCAAATGCGACTGTCGTTTCCTCGCCAAGGAACAGCGAGCCGTAGCACTGAAGCGTATCGAGCCACCAGGGCAGATCCTCGGCCTGCACCGTCAGGTGTTCGGGTGCATATTCATCAGCCGTTTCCGCCATCTCTTTGCGATCGGCGCAGAGGATAACCTCGGCATAGTCGCGCCAGGCCGCTTCGGCGTTCTTGCGGTTGGTTTCTGGCAAATCCGCAATCAGACCAGGCACCAGTTCCATGACCTTTTCGCCGAGTTCACGGTCATCCGTCACCAGCCAGACCGGAGAATTGTAGCCGTGTTCGGCCTGTCCGACGAGATCAGCCGCCACGATCGAAGCGTCGGCTGATCTGTCGGCAATAATCAGGCTGTCGGTTGGACCTGCAAACATGTCGATGCCGACACGGCCGAAGAGGATCCGCTTGGCTTCCGCAACAAACTGGTTGCCCGGCCCGACGAGAATGTCGGCCTTTGGCAGACCGAACAGTCCGAAGGTCATTGCGGCAACGCCCTGCACACCGCCCATGGCCATGATGGTGTCGGCACCACACAGATCAGCCGTATAGATAATCGCCGGCGCAATTCCGATATCGGCGCGCGGCGGCGAACAGGCAACGATGTGCTGGCAGCCGGCCACTTTGGCCGTCGTCACTGTCATGATTGCAGATGCAATGTGGCTGTAACGGCCGCCGGGCACATAACATCCCGCCGCATTACAAGGGATGCTCTTTTGTCCGGCGATCAGTCCGGGAACGATCTCGACCTCAATATCTTTCAGCGTTTCCTTTTGCGCCTCAGCAAACCGGCGGACATTGTCATGGGCAAACCGGATGTCCTGTTTCAGTTTCTCCGGCACCAGAGCAGATGCGGCATCGATTTCCGTACGACTGAGAACGACATTGCCGTCGTATTTGTCGAATTTGGCCGCATATTCCAGTGCCTTTTCATCGCCACCGGCTTCAATGGCGCTGAGGATTTCCTGCACGGTGGCCTGAACATCCGCAGCATCACTCGCTGAGGTCAAAGGCGCCTTTTTCAAATACTCTCGTGGCATCGGATAATCCTATTTGTAGATGTCTGGAAGCAATGTCGTGGAGATCGCCGGAATATAGGCAATGAGCAACACCACGATCAGCATGAAGAAAACGAATGGAACGGCCCGTGCCGCGATCTTGAGAATCGACTCCCCTGTCAGCCCCGAAACCACGAACAGGTTGAGGCCGAGCGGCGGGGTGATGAACCCGACACCAAGGGCGGTGATCATCATGATGCAGAACTGAATTTCGTTCATGCCGATATTGTCGGCAAGCGGTTTCAATATGGGGGCGAGGATAACAATATTGGGTGTGGTTTCCATCACGCAGCCCGCTGCGATCAGGATCAGGATCATCATCACGATCAGCATCGCCGGATCGTCAGTGACACCGGTCGCCGCAGCAACGAACCCTTGCGGAACGCCCATGATGGCAAGCGCCTGGGCCAGCGGCAGAGAGAACGCGATAATCGGCAGGATGACGCCGTTCACCTTGGCTGAGCCGATCAGCATGGCCGGAAAATCGGAGAGTTTCAGCGTACCCAGGACAAAGCCCATGATAATGGTGACAATAACCGCGGTTGCTCCGGCCTCCGTCGGCGTCAGCCGCCCGGAAAAAATGCCGTAGAATATGATCCCGGGCACCAGAAACGCGTACCAACCGGATTTCAGCGTTCGCAGCAGATTGCCGGACCACTCGCCAAACGTCATCGGATCCCCGCCCTCATAGGCGTAGATGCGATTAACAACGACATTGGTCACCAATATCGAAACAAGGATCGCCAGACCCGGAATGAGCGCCGCCAAAAACAATGTCGAAGCGGATATACCCAGCACAAGGCCGATGATGATATAGGCAATCGACGGCGGAATGAGGATGCCGGTACAGGCGCCCGCGGCGACGAGCGCACAGGCATAGGGCCGCGGATATCCGCTTTCCACCAGACGGTCGATCGTCATGCGGCCGACAGCGGCAGCGCCCGCCGCGTCAGAACCGGAAATGGCCGCGAACATGCCGCAGACAAGAACCGTTGCCGAGCCGAATCCGCCCTTCGTCCAGCAGGTCAGTGCCTCTGCAACATCCAGAAACTTGCGGCTCAGTCCCGTGCGCACCAGAACGTCTCCGGTGAGAATGAAAAGCGGGATCGCAGTCAGGGCAAAGGCATCGATGCCGTCGAACAGCGACTCGCCAAGCAGCGAAAGCGGCAGCGCTCCGGACATGATGAGCATGAGAATTGCCGCCGATCCGATGGCCGCCCATACGGGAACGGCCAGCGAGCAAAACAGCACAAAGATCAGAACCGGAAGATAAAAATCCCATCCAAGTTCGACGGTGTTCAATTGCTGGTTCCACAACATGGCAGCGCCCTCAATCGAACATCTTGTTGCCTTCGAAAACCGGCTCACCGGTTCGCAAGGCGCGAATGTCGTGGATGAAAGACTGGATCAGCCGCAGGATCATCAGCGAAAATCCGATCGGGACAGCCATGAGAAACCACACCATGGAAATACGCAGGCCGTGACTGACCGAGCCGAATTTCCAGGAAACCGCGACCGTTTCGAACGACCAGTAGAGAGCGATCAGCGCGACGAGAAACATGATGAGGTCGCCGAATATGTAAATCAGCGCCTTGGACCGGTTTCCGAGATAGTGGAGAATGACGTCGATACGGATATGCGCCCGCTCGCGCACCGCCGAGGCCGCACCGATCCACGCGAGATAGATGAAGGAGTAACGCACGATCTCCTCGCCCCATATCGATGAGAATGCAAAGACCTCGCGCCGGACCACCTCCACCGCCATGGTCAGAACGAGCATCACGTAAAAGACAAGAAGCGCCCACCGTTCCGCGTTCTGATTGAGTGTGTTGAACATTTCCTGCATCCCTTGCCGGAGCAATGAATTCCCGTTTCGGCAGCCGGACCGAAGTGTAGCCAGTCTATTGTGAAATCCGCCGGCGCCTCACGGAGGCGCCGGCTGAAAGAAGCCAAATCAGGCGTCGTGTACGTAGTAGCGGCTCTGGGTGCCAGCCGCCGCTTCGAGTGCGGCGAAGGCATCCATGGATCCGGCCAGTTCGGTCTTGAAACTGTCCCACTGCGAATTCTGATAACCGCCGGCTGCTTTCCATTCGCCGAGCTGATCGTCGGAAAGCGAATGGAACTCGACCCCGGATTTTCTCAATTCCGCCATGGCGTAGTTGCGTGCCGCCGGAACCTTGGCAAGATTCTGCTGTGCAGTGATCTCGGAGGCAAATTCAATGCCTTCCTTCACATCCGCCGGCAGGGAGTTGAACCACTCGAGATTACAGGAGTAGACCTGGCTGTCGGGAACCGCCTGCGTAAATGTGACGTGGCTCAAAATGTCCTTGAAGCCGAAGACGTAGAGCGCTCCGACGGACGGATCGAGCGCGTCCGCAACACCCTGCTTGATGGCCGACGGGGTCTCGCCCCAGGCGACAGGCGTCGGATTTGCCCCGACCATCCGGTAGTACTGTTGCAGCATCTTCGAGCCCGGCACCCGGAATTTCACGCCTGAAAGGTCAGCAGGCGTATAAACGGCGCCGGCGCCGCCCTTGCGCACCGCAACGACGCGAGGATCAATCACCACGTAGAACAGTGCCTTGAAGCCCTTCGCCTCGACCTTGGGATGTACGTCCTTTTGCCAGGCATCGGAATTGACGAGATTCACAAAACGCTGATTGGACCCGCAGAAGTAAGGCATGTTTATGAGGTCGACGGTTGGCGCAAAGGGTGCGAAGTTCGACAGCGAATGCTGTGCTGCCTGGATGGTTCCGCCCTGCACTTTCTGAGCCAGAGCACCGCCGGCACCGAGTTGCCCTCCTGGTGCAAGTTTCACATAGACCTTGCCGTTCGTCGCATTCTGTATGTTCTCCTTCAAATCGAGCTGAAGGATCGGATAACTGCGCGATGCGCCAAGAACATAGGCCGTCGCGATCGTCATTGTGTGATCGGCGGCCGCTTCGCGTTCCTTTTCTTCCTTGGCTGTCTGGGCAACTGCTTCAGACGACCAAAGTGTACCTGCGGCGCCGGCAACCATTGCGGCGGTAAATGCGCCGGCGCCGGCCAGTTTGAAAAAATTCCGGCGCTCGGCCGATTTCGGATTGTCCATCATGTGAGTGATCTCCTCCCTGGAAATTCAGTGTGTTTTGTTTTGCTCCTGCTGCTCCCTGGTAAGGATAGCCACGACAAAGGATATGGACGCAGCGAGCAGGAAAAGCATCTCGCTGATATCGTTCAGAAATGACGTTCCCAGAACCGCCCCAGCCACGACGTTTGCAAAGAAAACCGCAAAGAATGCGCCGGTAACGATGAGCATTGACTCCCTCCCTGGTCCGTCAGTCCGATGAGAACAGGGCGCAATGTAAGGGCTTACATTTTGAAATGCAAGCCCTTACATTGACATTTTGTAAAGGCTTGCACCGCAACCGGGTTGGCGATTATTTTGGTTGTGATAATTGACCGGTTAACGACTTTGGAGATTCGTTTGGAAAAACTGCAGCTTCCGACCCTAGAGGACGTAGCGCGGCAAGCCAATGTCTCCACGGCCACCGTCTCGCGATGTCTCAGCCGGCCCGACACTGTGAGGAGTTCCACCCGTGAGCGGGTCATGGAAGTCGTCAGCGAGCTGGGATACACTCCGAATTTCGGCGCTCAGGCGATGGCGGCGCGACGCACCAATACGATCGGCGCCGTCATTCCCACCATGGACAACGCGATTTTCGCCAAGGGACTGCAGGCTTTCCAGGAGGAAATCAGCAAGCAGGGCGCAAATTTGCTGGTCGCCAGTTCATCCTACAAGAAAGGTATGGAAGAAAAACAGATCAGATCGCTGATTGCCCGTGGCGTCGATGGTCTGCTGCTTATCGGCGACGACCGCGACAAGGAAATCTACGAATATCTCGAAAAACGGCACATCCCATATGTCCTGGCGTGGAACTATCGTGACAAAGCCCCGCATACCTATGTCGGGTTCAACAATTTTCAGGCGTCATACGACATGGCCAAACTCGTCATCGACTATGGTCATCGGCGCGTTGCAATGATCGCCGGGGTTACGGAAGGCAATGACAGGGCGTTCGACCGGCTGGCCGGTGTTCGCCAGGCGCTGAGCGACAGCAACATCCCGCAGGAGAGTTTCCTTGTGGTCGAGAGCGAATACAGCTTCGACGCGGCCGGCAACGCATTTGAAAAAATTGCCAACAACGAACATCGCCCGACGGCCATTATCTGCGGCAACGACGTTCTGGCAGTCGGCGCGATAATCCGAGCCAAATCATTGGGTATCAATATACCGGAAGAAATCTCCATTACCGGTTTTGACGATATCGAATTGTCAACGGTCGTCGAGCCGGGGCTCACCACCGTTCACGTCCCCCATCGCAGAATGGGCACTTCCGCTGCAAACGCGTTGTTCGCAGCGCTCAAAGAGCAGAAAACCAGAAGCAGAAAATTCGAAACCCAGATCATACAACGGCAGTCGCTCACTGCGCCGCGGAAATAAGCCTAGAGCGAGATGAGGTCAGCACTCCGGCAGGTTGACCGCCAGCCCGCCGAGGGACGTTTCCTTGTATTTCTCACGCATGTCGGCGCCCGTCTGGCGCATGGTTTCGATGCAATTGTCCAGCGGCATGAAGTGGCTTCCGTCGCCATGCAGCGCCAGGGAGGCCGCCGAAACCGCTTTGATCGCGCCGAGCCCGTTGCGCTCGATGCAGGGAACCTGAACGAGGCCCTTGACCGGATCACAGGTCATGCCGAGATGATGCTCCAATGCTATTTCCGCCGCATTCTCGATCTGCTCATTGCTGCCGCCCAGTGCCGCGCATAAACCGGCTGCCGCCATTGCCGAGGCGGACCCGACTTCCGCCTGGCAACCGCACTCCGCGCCTGAAATGGAGGCATTGTGCTTGATCAATCCGCCGACCGCTGCAGCCGTCAGCAAAATGGTATCGACACCGTCACGCGTGGCGCCGACGCAATGGTCGACATAGTAACGGATGACAGCCGGCACCACGCCCGCCGCGCCATTTGTCGGCGATGTGACGACCCGGCCGCCGGCGGCATTTTCTTCGTTGACCGCCATGGCGTAGACCGACAGCCAGTCATTGGCGACGTGCGGTTGCTGCGTATTGGAACCGGTCGATGACAATAGCCGCTGATGGATTGCCCGCGCGCGTCTCTTGACCTGCAATCCGCCGGGCAGTTCGCCGTCCTTTTCAAGGCCCCGTTCGATGCATGCGTTCATGACCTGCCAGACATCGTCGAGCCTCCTGGTCAAACTCTCTTCACCGAGAACGGCCGCTTCGTTGGCGCGCTTCATTTCAGCAATGGTCAGACCCGCGGCCTTGCCCATCTCAAGCATTTCGGCCGCAGAGCCGAATGGATAGGGATAGCCCACAATTTCCTGCTCGCGGTGCAGATCAATGTCCCCTTCCCTCTCCGAGGCGACGAGTTCGGCTTCGGTCATCACAAAGCCTCCGCCGATCGAATAATAGGTTTCCTCGAATATCACCGCGCGCGCGCCAACGACGCAGAGCTTCATACCATTAGAATGCAAATCCAGCGGCGGACCGTAGTCGAAGATCACATTGACGTCGGGGTCGAATGCGATTTCCGGCAGGCCCGGTGGTGTGATGCGTTTCAGTACATTCAGATCGGCGAGACATTTCTCGGCATGCGACAAATCGAGGTTGTGGGGTTCAAATCCCATCAGCCCGAGGATCACGGCTCTGTCGGTCGCATGTCCCTTGCCGGTAAAGGCGAGCGAGCCGTAGAGCGTCACTTCGATCTGGTCAATTTCGTTCAGTTCCAGTTGCTGCTCACCCATCTGGCGAAGGGTGCGCAAGAACGCGACCGCAGCCGTCATCGGCCCCATCGTGTGGGACGAAGAAGGACCGATACCGATCTTGAAAATATCGAAGACGCTCAAAAACATCGGCATCCGTCCCCTTCAGGAGCGCAACGCCCCGCTCAAGCGGGACGATGCTGTTGTTCCATGGTCAGCCTTCAGCCTCTTCATAGGCCTCCATCGGCGGGCAGGTGCACACGAGGTTGCGGTCGCCATAGGCATTGTCCACGCGGTTAACCGGCGCCAGGTATTTATCGACGCCGAAGGAACCTGCCGGATAACAGGCCTGCTGTCGTGAATAGGGACGGTCCCACTCACCAACCAGGTCGGCCAGCGTGTGCGGGGCATTCTTGAGCGGATTGTTTTCCGCATCGCTCCTGCCCTCCTCGATATCCCTTGCCTCCTGCCTGATCGACAGCATGGCATCGACAAAACGGTCGAGTTCCGCCTTTGGCTCGGATTCAGTCGGCTCCACCATCAGCGTGCCCGCGACCGGCCAGCTCATCGTCGGTGCATGGAATCCGCTGTCGATCAGCCGCTTGGCAATATCGTCCACGCTCACATGCGCGCTTTCCGCGAGCGGGCGGGTGTCGAGGATGCATTCATGTGCCACACGGCCATTGTCGGATGTGTATAAAATGCCATAGTCGTCCTTCAGGCGGGCAGCAATATAATTGGCGTTCAGGATGGCAACCCTGGTTGCCTGGGTGAGCCCTGCGCCGCCCATAAGCAGCACATAGGCCCAGCTTACCGGCAGGATGCTCGGCGAGCCGAAGGGCGCCGCCGAAACGGGTCCTACGGCTGATTCATACTCCGGATGGCCGGGCAGATACTGCGCCAGATGCGCCTTGACGCCAATGGGCCCCATGCCGGGACCGCCCCCGCCATGCGGGATACAGAAGGTTTTGTGCAAGTTGAGGTGGCTCACATCGCCGCCGATGTCGCCAGGGCGGGAAAGCCCCACCATGGCATTCATATTGGCGCCATCGATATAGACCTGACCGCCGTGATCATGGGTGATCCGGCAGACCTCCTGCACGGTTTCTTCGAAAACGCCGTGGGTCGAGGGATAGGTGATCATGCAGGCCGCCAGTGCTTCGCTGTGAAGCTCGGCCTTCTCACGGAAATCAGCAAGATCGATATTGCCTTTTTCGTCGGCCTTCACTGGAACGACCTTCCAGCCGGCCATCTGGGCGGATGCCGGATTGGTTCCGTGTGCGGACGTCGGAATGAGGCACACATTGCGTAAACCTTCACCACGGGCGATGTGGTAGTTGCGAATGGTCAAAAGGCCCGCATATTCGCCCTGTGCACCCGAGTTCGGCTGCTGGCTGATCGCATCATATCCGGTTATCTGGCAAAGCTTGTCGTTCAGATCCGCAATCATCTCGAGATAGCCGGCTGCCTGATCCTGCGGCACGAACGGATGCATATTGCCGAATTCGGGCCACGTGACGGGGATCATCTCAACGGCAGCATTGAGCTTCATCGTGCAACTGCCGAGCGGGATCATTGCCCGGTCCAGCGCCAGATCGCGGTCGGCCAGCCGCCGCATATAGCGGGTGATCTCGGCTTCCGCCCTGTTGAGGTGGAATATCGGGTGGGTAAGATATTCGCTGTCGCGCAGCGCGTGCTGCGGCAGACGGTATTCCCGGTTGGCCTCGCTGTCGTCTTTCATATCACCGCCGAATGCGGCCCAGACGGCTTCGATGGTTTCCGGGCGTGTCTGCTCGTCAAGGCTGATACCGACACGGGTCGAACCGATCTTGCGCAGATTGATGCCGTGTTCGACCGCGGCATTCATGACCACACCCTGCAGCGGCCCGACCTCGACCGTGATCGTGTCGAAGAACACTTCCGGCTGCACGTCGAACCCGAGGCTTTCAAGCCCCTTGGCAAGACGCGACGTTTTGCGGTGCACGGATTGGGCGATCGCCTTCAGACCGTCCGGACCATGGTAAACCGCATACATTGATGCAATTACCGCAAGCAGCGCCTGTGCGGTACATACGTTCGAATTGGCCTTTTCGCGGCGGATGTGCTGTTCGCGGGTCTGCAGCGCCAATCGATAGGCCTGGTTACCGCGGCTGTCGATCGACACGCCGATAATGCGGCCCGGCATAGCCCGCTTGTAGGCATCCTTGCTGGCCATGTAGGCCGCGTGCGGTCCACCATAGCCCATCGGCACGCCGAAGCGCTGAGTCGAACCGACGGCAATATCGGCACCCATTTCTCCAGGGGACTTCAGCAATACGAGCGACAGCGGATCTGCCGCGACAATTGCCAGCGCCTTGTGCTCATGCAGGGCGGCGATCGTTTGCGTGAAGTCACGCACGTGACCATAGGTCCCCGGATACTGAAAAATGGCGCCGAAAACACTTTCCGGATCAACATCTTCGGGATTGCCGACGATCACGTCGATATCCAGAGGTTCCGCACGCGTCTGGATCACCGCAATATTTTGAGGATGGCAGTTTTCGTCAACGAAGAATGACGTGGCTTTCGACTTTGACGACCTCTTTGCCATCGTCATCGCCTCGGCGGCGGCAGTCGATTCATCAAGCAGCGAGGCGTTGGCGATGTCCAGGCCGGTCAGATCGCTGACCATGGTCTGGAAGTTAAGCAGCGCCTCTAGCCGTCCCTGTGAAATCTCCGGCTGATAGGGCGTATAAGCCGTATACCATGCCGGATTTTCTAGAATGTTGCGCAGGATCGGTGCCGGCGTTGTGGTTCCGTAATATCCCTGACCGATCAGCGAAGTCAGCATTTTGTTCTTGCCGGCCACCTGCTTCATGTGGAAGAGCGCATCGCGCTCCGTCATGGCAGGACCCCAGTCCAGTGCTTTTTCCTGGCGGATGGCCGGGGGCACAGTCGCATCGATAAGTGCATCCAGTGATTCAAATCCAAGCACCTGCAGCATATCGGCCATCTCCTCGGGAGACGGGCCGATGTGCCGGCGATTGGCAAAATCATAGGCTTCGTAGTCGGTCAGTTCGAAGGCCATTGCGGTATCCTCTTAGCCAATCAGTGCCTTATAGGCGTCCAGATCCATGAGCTCCTCGAGCTGGCCGGCATCAGACAGTTTCACCTTGTAGATCCACGCATCGCTCTCCGGCGTGTCGTTCAGCGCGCTCGGAGTGTCGGCCAAAAGTGCATTGGCTTCGACCACCTCGCCATTGACCGGCGCGAAGATCTCCGATGCCGCCTTCACGGATTCGATCACGCCGATCTCGTCACCTTTTTCGAACGCATCGCCGGCGTCCTTTTGTTCAACAAAGACGATCTCCCCGAGTTGCTCCGCCGCATGCGCGGTAATACCGATGGTGGCGATATCCCCCTCGACGGTTATCCATTCGTGGTCTTCTGAATAGTAGGTGGTCATGGTCTCGTCTCCGAACCTAGCGTTTGTAGTTCTGCTGTACGAAGGGCAGTGCGACAACACTTGCCGGTTGTACCTTGCCTCGAATGATTAAATTGACTTTTTCGCCGGGGCTGGTGTGACCCGCGCTCACATAACCCATGGCAACCGGACCGCCGACGGTCGGGCCGAAGCCGCCTGAGGTAACTGTGCCGATCGTGTCGCCATCAAGGCTCTGGATCTCGACGCCGTGTCGCGCCGGGATTCGGCCATCGGGTTTGATGCCCACGAGCTTGCGGGCGGCGCCTTCGGCGATTTCCCTTTGAATGCGTGCAGCCCCGGGGAAACCGCCCTCCTCGCGCCGACGCTTTTGTATCGCCCAGGTCAGCGAGGCTTCGATGGGCGACGTATCATTGTCGATATCGTTGCCGTAGAGGCAAAGACCCGCCTCCAGGCGAAGGCTGTCACGTGCGCCAAGGCCCGCCGGCTCGCAATCGTCATGGGCAAGAAACACCTTTGATATCTCGATGGCTCGGTCTTCGGGGATGGAAATCTCAAAGCCGTCCTCGCCCGTATATCCGAGGCGAGAGACGCGGCATTCGGCGCCCATGATATCGGCCACGACGGTTTCCATGAATTTGAGGTCTCGCGCCACGGGACAAAGCTCGCCGACTACGTCTTCGGCCTTTGGGCCCTGAACGGCAACCAGCGCACGGTCGAATATCTCTGTCACCTCGACGCCATCGAGATTGTCCGCCATATGCGGAATGTCCTGATGGCGCATCGAGGCGTTGACGACGGCAAACAGGTAATCGCCCGCATTGGAGACGATCAGATCGTCCATGATGCCGCCGTCCTCATTGGTAAAGAAGGTGTAACGCGCCTTGCCTTCCGGCAAAGTCGTGAGGGCCGAGGGCACGAGCGCTTCAAGTTTCAGTGCTGCGTTTTCGCCCCGCAGGATGACCTGACCCATATGGCTGACATCAAAAAGAGCTGCCTTGGTGCGGCACTGATTGTGCTCACCCATGATACCCATGGGATATTGCACCGGCATTTCCCATCCGGCGAAATCAACCATTTTGCCGCCGAGTTCGACGTGCAGGTCGTAGAGCGGAGTTCGTTTCGACATTTCAGACATGAGCCTTCACCTTCTATGAATATTCTAGGGGATCAGCCGCGAATGACCATGACAGTACAATGCGCATTGCGCACGACACGAGCAAGATTCGGGCCGATCTCGAAATTCGGAAAATCGCCTTCGGCAGAAGCCATGACGATCATATCAAATCCGCCCTGATGCGCGAGTTTGAGAATTTCACGATAGACGCTGCCCTGCTCGATATGCGCAGAAACCTGTTTCGCACCTGCCTGATCCAGGATCTGGCGCACAACGCCTTCAACATGGTCCTTTGCACCCGCTCCGTAATTTGCCGGCAGGTTCGGGAGCCGGATAATTTCCGGAATGACCGAAACCACTTCCAGTTCTGCGCCGTAGAACTTTGCCTGTTCAAGGGCAACCGGCAGTGCCTTCTTCCAGGAATTTTCATCCGTATGATCGATTGGTAGCAAGATTTTGGTCGCCATCTGTCCTCTCCTTTCATTGAGGGGAAGAGATGACCCGGCCGGCAGCCGGGTCATTCGGTAATGCTGGATTATTCGGCCGCGGCGCTCTCTGTTTCCGTCTTGCCGCCCGATGCGAAGAATTCACGCGTCAGCTTGAAGATAATGGGGCTGAGCAGAGCCAGCGCAATCAGGTTCGGAATAGCCATCATGGCATTCAGCGTATCGGCCAGCAGCCAGATGAAACCCAGATCGGCCGTCGCACCGAAATAGATCGCAACCACCCACAAGATGCGGTACGGAAGCAGCGATTTCGTGCCGAGGAAAAACTCGACGCATTTTTCGCCGTAGAAACTCCATCCGAGAATGGTGGTGAAAGCGAAGATCGAAAGCGCAATGGCGATCAGATAGCCGCCGATACCCGGCAAAGATGTTTCGAATGCGAGCGAAGTCAGCGCCGCGCCGGATTCACCGGAAACCCAGGCTCCCGAAGCGATGATGGCAAGTCCGGTGATCGAACACACGATGATGGTGTCGATGAACGTGCCGAGCATGGCGATAAGGCCCTGGTTCACGGGACCGGCGGTTTCTGCCGCTGCGTGCGCGATCGGGGCCGAGCCGAGACCCGCCTCGTTAGAAAACACACCGCGCGCGACACCAAAACGAATGGCTGCCCAGACAGCGGCGCCGGCGAATCCGCCTTCGGCGGCTGACGGGGTAAATGCATGTGTAAATACCAGCTCGATCGCGGTGCCGATCGAACCGATATTGACCAGCAGCACAAGAAGACCGGCAACGATGTAGGCAACGGCCATGAACGGAACGAGCTTGCCTGCAACCGCGCCGATACGGGTGATGCCGCCAAGGATAACACCGGCCGTCAGAACCATCAGCACAATGGCTGTGGCTTCAGCAGGTACGCCGAAGTTTTCGTTGATCACATGCGCAACACCATTGGCCTGCACGCCATTGCCGATGCCAAAAGCGGCAATCGCGCCGAAAAGCGCAAAGGCCGGTGCTAGCCAATACCACTTCGATGAAAGGCCGTTCTTGATGTAGTACATCGGGCCGCCGACATAGTTTCCAAGCTCATCCTGCTCACGGTATTTCACCGCGCACACGGCCTCGGCATATTTGGTTGCCATGCCGACCAGCGCCGTCATCCACATCCAGAACAATGCGCCCGGCCCGCCAAGGAAGACGGCTGTGGCGACACCGGCAATATTACCGGTTCCGATCGTTGCAGAAAGCGATGTCATGAGCGCGTTGAAGGGGCTGATCTGACCCGCACCGTGGCCTTCACGGCCTTTCCACAACAGGCTGAAACCTGTGCCGAGCTTCAAGATCGGCATGAATTTCAGCCCGGCCTGGAGGAAAAATCCGACCCCCAGAATAAGAACCAGCATGACCGGTCCCCAGACAATCGAGTTAATCTGCCCTACTAAGTTGGATAACGCTTCCATGGTTTGCCTCCCGTTGCGCTCCGCTGTTTACCCCTTGGGCCTGTGCCGGCTGTTTGGCTGGCCAAGGGGCGATGGAAAATCTTTCAGGATTTAGAGTTGCGATCCTCACGCGTGAATTGCACGGCCAAGCGCATCGAGGCAGGCTTCCTTCACCGCCTCCCCCATGGCCGGATGGGCGTGGCACGCGCCGGCAACTTCCTTGATGGACACCCCCTTGGTCATGGCCAGAACCAGCTCGGCAATCAGATCGCCGCCATGGGCACCGACAATATGGGCGCCCAAAAGAGCGCCGTCCTGTGTTGCCAGAACCTTTACCGCGCCATCCGTTTCTCCGGTGGAACGGGCGCGCGAATTTGCCATGAAGGTGAATTTTCCCGAGATATAGGCCACGCCCGCTTCTTTCAGCGCCTCTTCGGTCTGACCGACCGACGCAACCTCCGGGTCGGTGTAAACCACACTCGGCACCGTCGTGTAATCTGCGTGGCCCTGCCCGCCGGCCAGTGCTTCAACGCAGGCAACACCATCTTCTTCAGCCTTGTGAGCCAGCATCGGGCCGGGAACACAGTCGCCAATGGCATAAATTCCGGGCACCGAGGTCAGGTAGGCGCTGTCAACCGTTACAAAGCCGCGATCGTCCAGGGCCACACCAAGTGCATCAAGCCCCAGCCCCCGGGTCACTGGGCGGCGCCCGACGGCCACAAGCACCTTGTCGGCGTCCAGCGCTTCGTGGATGTCCCTGCCGAGACGCTCCAGGGTGAGCGTCAGGCCATCAGGACCTTTTTCGACGCCCAGCACCTTGCGGCCAAGCTGAAATTGCAGCCCGCGTTTGCTCAGCGCCCGCTGCGCCAGCTTGGCGATCTCGCCATCCGTGCCCGGCAGAATGCGATCGAGATATTCGACCACAGTCACATTGGCCCCGAGCCGCGACCACACCTGGCCCAGCTCAAGTCCGATGACACCAGCCCCAACGACAACGAGCCGTTCGGGAACACTGTCGAGAGCCAGGGCATCTGTCGAATTGAGAATGTCGGTTCCGTCGATTTCGAGACCTGGCAGCGGCGTTGGTTCCGATCCGGTGGCGATCAGGATGTTTTTTGCGCCAAGTGTGCGGCTGCCGCCTTTATCCGAAACATCGACACGGCCCGGCGCCGGGATCGACGCCCATCCTTCGACCAGATCAATTCCGTTTTTCTTGAAAAGAAAGGCAATGCCCTTGGTCAGGTCGCCAACAATCTTGTCCTTGCGGGCCATCATGGCGGGAAGGTTAAGCTGCGCGCCCTCAATTGAAATACCATGCGCGGTGAGGTGCGACAGCTCGGCATATTTGGCCGAGGACGTCAAAAGCGTCTTCGATGGAATGCAGCCCACATTCAGGCATGTCCCGCCCAGAGAGCCGCGCCCCTCGACGCAGGCAACGCTCATGCCGAGCTGAGCGGCGCGAATGGCGGCGACATAACCGCCGGGACCGCCGCCAATGACCACGAGATCATAAGTTTGCATGTCGGATGACCTTTGCCGTCAGTAGATGGGATATTGGGCGCACAGTTTTTTAACCTGGGCGCTTGTTCTGGCCTCGACCTCGCGGTCGCCTTCGGGTTTGGCCGCAAGCCCGTCGAGAACGTCGCTGATCAGGTGTCCGATCCTGCTGAACTCTTCCGGGCCGAACCCGCGGCTGCAGCCGGCGGCGGTACCGAGGCGAATGCCGCTGGTAACGGCCGGTTTTTCCGGATCGTCCGGCACGCCGTTCTTGTTACAGGTGATGCCGGCACGCTCCAGCGCAGCCTCGGCGGCATTGCCCTTCACGCCCTTGGGACGAAGGTCCACCAGCATCAGGTGATTGTCGGTGCCGCCGGAGACGATTGCACAACCGCGGGCAATCATCACGTCCGACAATGCCTTTGCGCTGTCGACAACCCGTTGCGCATAGGCTTTGAATTCCGGTTTCAGCGCCTCACCAAACGCAACGGCCTTGGCGGCGATCACATGCATCAGCGGTCCGCCCTGAAGGCCTGGAAATACAGCGGAGTTGATCTTTTTTGCGATTGCATCGTCATTGGTGAGAATGAAGCCGCCGCGCGGTCCGCGCAGCGTTTTGTGGGTGGTTGACGTGACCACATGGGCGTGCGGCAATGGCGACGGATGAAGCCCGGCGGCCACCAGCCCGGCAATATGCGCCATATCCACCAGAAGCCAGGCGCCGACGTCATCGGCGATCTCCCGGAAGCGGGCAAAGTCGATGACACGCGAATAGGCGGAGGCCCCGGCTATGATCATTTGAGGTTTTTCGGCTCGCGCAATGGCGGCGACCTGGTCGAAATCGATGCGGCCATTGCTGTCAAGGCCGTACTGAACCGGATTGAACCACTTGCCGGACATTGCCGGTTTAGCGCCGTGCGTCAGGTGACCGCCCGCATCAAGGGACATGCCCAGAATCGTGTCGCCCGGCTGCAGGAGCGCCAGTTTCACCGCTCCGTTGGCTTGCGCGCCTGAGTGAGGCTGCACATTGGCAAATCCGGCCCCGAACAAAGTCTTCAGCCGATCGATCGCCTCGGATTCGACAACATCCACGTGCTCGCAGCCGCCATAGTAGCGGCGGCCGGGATAGCCCTCGGCATATTTGTTGGTCAGTAGCGAGCCCTGCGCCTGCAGCACGGCCTTTGAGACAATGTTCTCAGAAGCGATGAGTTCAATCTGATCGGCTTGACGCGTGCCCTCCGCTGCAATCGCCTGGGCCACCACAGGATCGGAAAAATACAGATCCGTCTGAAACATACTTTCCTCCAAAACCATGCCTCCCGTTTCGTTCAGAATCTCGTTTTGGGCATATTTCGCACGTATAAGAGATTTTTCCACTAAAAGCAACATTTTCCATCTTAAGAAACATTATGTGCAAAACCGCGCCTTTTGACCTTGATCGAAACACAAGCTAAGTTATGTCTACAATTGGAGAATCAGACCATGGAACCCGTTTTGCCAACCGATGCCGCGGAAGGATTGGAGGCGCCCGACACTTCGAATCTTGGAAAAATGTTTTATGACGCACGCAAAAAAAAGGGCTGGACCCTGGAGGAAACCGGCAAGGCAGCGGGGATCGGCCGTTCAACGCTTTCCAAGATAGAAAATGACCAGACAAAGCCCAGTTTCGACGTGGTCCGGCGCCTGACAAAGGTTCTGGGTCTTGAAACCCCGCAGCTTTTTGTTCAATCCAGCCAAAGCGGCATATCGGGGCGACGCGATTATACGCTGGACGGCATGGGAGAGCGGCAGGAAACGCCGACCTACGGCCACGAGCTCCTTTGCACCGAACTGAGCAGCAAACGCATGCTGCCCTATATCAGCACCATCAAGGCAAGGGACATTTCCGAGTTCGAAACCTGGATCCGCCACGGCGGTGAAGAATTCATGTATGTGATCAGTGGCGAACTGACCTTGTTTACGGAACACTACAGGCCCCTGGAAATGAAAGCCGGAGACTCGGTCTATTATGATGCCGGCATGGGACACGGATGCGTATCGACCGGCAAGGAAGATGCAAAGGTGTTGTGGGTATCGCTGGAGTTCTGACGGCCCGCGCGCCGTGCGATCATGGCCGCCTTGGGGTGATCCGGCAGGCTTTGATTTCAGTCCGCTTCTTTACTGCGCCTGTCTTCGGCAATGCCGGATACGGTTTGCCGCATCGAGCGTGTCGTGTCCCGCGTTTGGCGGGTTTCGTGCCCGTAGCGGGAACTTGCGAGCAGCCGCATTATGTCTGCAGCACCCTGATGAAAACCGCCCGGAAGTCTGAGCCCCTGGAAAGTATCGCGGATTTCTTCCATTTCCCGGATCCAGCGTGCTGCATCCGCCGGCAGTCGTGGAATGTTGGCCTCGGCCTTTTTGAGTACGGCGTTCTGACTGCTTTCCAGTTCAGCAATATACGTATCGAGAAATCCCATCTCTTCCGCCGCCAGAAGGCCGGCGGTCAAAAGCGTATTCATGCCTTTGGTCAAAGCGGCATAGGCCATCTTGAATCCTGACGCCTTGCCGACGTCAGGGCCAAGACGCCTGAGGTCGAATGCCGCCGAGTCCAGTGATTTCAACAGGTCGCAATCATCGCCTGAAGCATAAAGCCGGGGGCGGCGATCCCCTCTCGGCGGCCCGCCGACAAGCCCGCCGTCGACAAACCGAACAACGGTTCCCGCAAAGGACTGCGATATCGAAAGCACCGTTGCCGGCGACACGGCATTGGCCTCGACAAAGGTCAGTGGTTGCCGGAGCGTTTTTACGATATGTGCGACTTCGCTCGCCGCTGATGCAGCCTGCGACGGCGGCAGGATGGAAAACACAATGTCCGATGCTCCGACCAGTGTTTCCAGGTTTTCCGCCGCACCAAGACCGGCATTTTGCGCACGGTGACGGGTTTCTTCACTGCGCCCGTTCAACACGGTCCTGACGGTCAGCCCCGTGGAATTCAGCGCAGCGCCGACAGCGGCACCCATCTCTCCGGCACCGATGATGCCGATTTGCGGCCGTTTACCCTGCGACATTATCTAGTCCTCCATCACCGCCAGGAAAGTGATTTGCAGACAGCAGCCATCGGGAAGATCCGCAACATGCGCGTGGCGGGCCGGCCGCGCGGACTCGTCCGGGTAAATCTCAAGCCAGTGCGGGTTGACCAGTTTCCGGTCCGCCTTGTCGCGGAAATACAGATCCATCTTGATGACATCCTGCCAGTTTGCACCCGCCGCTTCGAGGATGGACTGCATGTTCCTGAAGGCAGTTTCCACCTGCACGGCCTTTTCCCCAGGGTAAGTTCCGGTTGACGGATCCAACCCGGATATCGCTGAGCTTGCAAGGATGCCACGGTGGATGGCGGCCGCCGGGATCGGGTTCCGGTGACGCGGAACATCCGGCGGGTCGACTGAATTGATCACTACGCACCGCCTTTCTGGTGTTTGATCGGATTGCGCAACGTACCCAGGGGTTCGATGGCAATGCCGATCGTACCCGTTTCCTCGCCGATCAAAAGGCTCTTGTGCCCCCGCTTGAAGCGGCCGGCGCCCTTCCCCGTGGTTCCAAACGATATCATATCGCCCGGCTCGAGAGTGAAGTAGCGACTTGCCTCGGCGATGCATTCTTCGACGCGAAAACGATAATTGCCCGTGTGATCGCGCGTGAAGACCTCGTCGTCGAGCGTGCCGACAACCGTCAGGTCATTCGGATCCGGCACATCATCCTTCGTTGTGATCCACGGCCCCATCGGACCGAAAGTGTCGGTGCCCTTTGAACGCGTGTGGTAGACATAAAAAGCATCTGTGTCGTCCGGGCCGTTGAGGTTGCGCCAAGTATAGAACTCCGGACGCGCCATGTCCTTGTCGTAGGTGACCGCGATACTGTCCTTTTGAAATTTCAGGCCGTGCGACGTCACGTCGTTGTGGATGAGATAGCCAAAAACATAATCGAGCGCCTCCTCCACCGTGATGTGCTTGGCGCGTTTTCCGATCACGGCACATATCTCGGGCTCTGGAATAACAGCTCCCCAGTCCGGGTCGACGATGATCGGCTTGCCGTGACCCTGCAGCGCAGATGGCGGTTTCAAAAAGAAGTTGGGAACGCCGGGGTCCCGGTGCGCCTTTTTCATCAGTTCCCTGTTGTTGAACGCCACGCCCAGGATTTTGGACGGGTTGGGCAGTGGTGGTGCCCAATCAGCGCCATCCAGCGCAATGCCGTCCACCGTATCGGCCGCAAAGGCCAGTTCGCCCAATATGTTCTGAACTTTGCCGTACTGCGTGACCAGTTCTAGCATATTGCCCAGGCGCGAAAGGCCTGCCACTTCTGCAACATCGGCCAGCCGCCGCGCCCTGCCGTCGCTGCCCCTGACAATCGCAACGGGCTCTTCGTTCTCAATAATCGTTCCGAACTTCATGACCAATCACCAGCTCTCGAGAAACGCTTCAAGCGTTACGGGCGTTGCTTCCATCAGTGGCTTTTTCACCTCCACATCTTCGAACTCGCTCGCCTCGAAGAACCACTTCTTCGGTGCCGGAAAGCCCCACAGTTGAGAGCGGCGTGTATCGCTAAGGTCCCACCGCTTGGGTTTATGATCGACATCGATCACGTTGTAGTGGCTGGTGAATATTTCTATGCGGTGTCCGTCAGGGTCCCGGAAGTAGATAAAGAACGCATTGCCGATGCCGTGGCGGCCGGGCGCGCGGTCCATGGTGTCCGCAAGTCCGAGCGAAGCCATCACATCGGCGGCGTGTATGACATTGGCCACTTCGGGCGTGTGGTAGGCGAAATGATGCAGGCGTGGCCCCGGCCCGTTGCCGAACACGACATCCTGCGTGTTGTTCTTGCGCTTGAGCCACACACCCCACATTTCCTCGGTACCATCCTTGGCGGTGTATTCGGTCAGGCGGAAGCCGAGATCGCTGTACCATTCATAGGCGGCGGATACATCGTGGCAGGCAATCTGGATGTGATCGAAAAACGCCAGCCTGCCGCCGGCATGCGTGTGGAAACGCTGCATGCGCGCTTCGTCCTGGTCCATGGTTGCGCAGAACTCGATCGGAACACCAACGCCGTCGTGAAGCTGCAATGTCAGCCCCTGATGGGGCCGCTCAACAAATTCGGCCTGTTGACCACGTGAATTGAAGTGCTCATGCGCCCGCTTCAAATCATCATCCGTGTAGGCGCGGTAGCCGATACGGCGGCAAAGGCCCGGCCCCTCCCGGTCTGTTTTCTCAAAGACAAGCGAATGATGGCTGGTTTCTTCAAGCGCCCGCAAACACAACCGGTCCGCATCGTGATGCGTCACCTCCAGACCAAGGCCGGTCTCGTAAAAATAGCGGGTCTTATCGAGGTCCCTGCTGGTCAGAACAACATGGCTTATACGCGTTGTGTTGAAAGGCGGGGACGGGTTCGGCGTTAACACGGACATCTGCTGCTCCATGAATTTCAATGTTGCCGAGACAATAGAACAGAAGCCCGTTCCAATTGGCCGCAAATACAGCTAATTTCACAATGTGAAATTAGCTGTCACAGGATTGCGATGACATCGTTCAGTAATATCAAGTCGGTTGAACGGACACTGAAGGTGCTTCATCAACTCAACAGACGCCCGATTACGACAATTCAGATGCTGCATCTGGACACCGGACTGCCCTCTCCTACACTGGTAAGAATTCTGGAAACGCTTGAAAATCTCGGCTACGTCAAGAATGTCGGCCGCAGGGTCGGCTACACGCTGACAGAAAAGATCGTCGAATTAAGCACCGGGTTTCACGGCTTCCCCGTCATTTACGAACGAGCGGGGAAAATCCTGTCTGATCTGACAGACCGGCTCCTGTGGCCGGCAGCGCTGGCGACCCTCGACGAAGATGCAATGGTCGTGCGGCTCAGCACAATTCCGCAAAGCCCGCTGTCGCACGCGCATTCAACGCTGCAAAAGCGTCTCGATATGCTCACACGGGCGCATGGCCGCGCGTATCTGGCTTTTTGTCCGCAGGAAGAGCGGGGCCGGCTGCTGGCATTGCTCGTGAAAAACGGCCACAGCCACATGAGCGTAAAAGATCTGGAGGCCCGTATGCGCCCGATCCTCAATCGGGTCAGGCGGCTTGGATATGCCGTGCGGGATCACGAGATCGATCCGCAAACGACGACGATTGCGGTTCCGGTGCCGTTGGAAAACAAGGTCATCTCAACAATCGGCCTGACCTTTTTCAGGAGCGCTCGGACAAACCGCAACGAGCTTATAAATGAACTCAAATCCGCCGCATCGGCAATCGCTCAATTGGATCGCGACGCCGATGGCGACTGATATAGCCCTGATCTGCTTTTATTGAAAATTGACACCGTGCCATCTGGTGGCACAATTGATGTCATGCTGAAAGAAAACAGATCCCTTGAACGGGGACTGATCGTCCTGGAAACCCTGGCCCGGCATCGTGCCATGTCCCTGAGCGAAATCCATCGCGAGACAGGTCTCGCGAAATCGACTTTGCGCCGGTTGCTGGCGACACTGATATCGAGACGCTTTGTGCGCCGTTCGCTCTCCGACAAGCTTTACCGGGTGACGGTGACCTTGCCGGACATATCGATCAGTCCCGTACCGCCCGGACTGGCCCTGGTGGCGGACATCGGCCTCACCCACGCTCTGGTTTTGACCAAAAAGATCGGCTGGCCTTCGGACATCCACATTTTTGAAGAGCACTGGATGCGCATTGTTGAATCGACACGCGCCGTCAGCCCGTTCAGCCTCTATCTCGGGCAGGTCGACCGGAGGCTGAATATCTTCGGCTGTGCGACCGGACTGGCATGTCTCAGCCAGATGGATGAAGGTCGGGTTCGAAAGCTGTTCAAGGAACCGGCCAAGGGATCGAGATTTTGTCCGCTGCGCTTCGGAATCACCTGGAAGAAACTGCAGGAACACCTGACCCAGACTCGAAAAAACGGCTACGGGGTGCGCCATCCGTATTACGTCGGCGAAACCGTGGTGAATGACAAACTGTCTGCAATCGCCCTGCCGTTGCGGCGCGATGGGGAACTCTGCGGAGGTGTTTCGCTGTTGTGGCCTAGGGAGTTCCTGCCCGCTTCAGAATTTGCGGAAAAGTATCTCGCCGATCTCACGGAGACTGTTGCGAGGATCGAAGCTGACCTGGACGGATTTGGTCCGGCAAAACAGCAAATGGAGCACGGCAGTCAAATCAGCAATCAGGCGTCCGGGGGCAGATGACCGCCCCCGGACGAAGGCGTTATTCCTTGAGAACACCGGCCTCACGATAGTAGCGGGCAGCACCCGGATGGAGTTCCATCAGCCCGCGCTTTGAAGCCGCGAACTCTATATTCAGGGCCTTTGCCCACGGAGCCTCGGATGTCACTTGCTCGATGTTTTCCCAGAAGGCCTTGGTGACCTTATAGACCGTCTCTTCGTCCAGGTCCGCGCGAACGCTGATGCCGACAGCGGTATCGAACGACCCGACTGGCGTCTCGTTCTTCTGACCGCCATACATGCCATCGGCGACATCGGCGCGATAGCGCCATTTGCCCAGCCATTTGTCGACGGCTTCTCCCTCATCGCTTTCCGGCCCGATAAAGCGCAGATCCTCGGTTTCGGTGAACTGGATGAACTGGCCGCACGGGTCGAGGCAACCATTGACGTAAACATCTATTTTGCCGTCCAGAAATGCCTGATATCCGGTTTGCCAGTTTGCCTTGATAGCTTCGTAATCCTCACCGGCAACCAGTCCCGTGGTCGCCTCGACCCAGCCTTTGGCGGCATTGTAGGCGCCACCGCCCTGGGGTCCGAGGAACACCGATGTGCCCTCGATGTCGTCAAGCGTCTGGATATCGCTGTCGGCGCGAACGGCGAAGTGATATGCGCCATAGGGAAACCACATCAACAGGTCGACATTTTTAGCCAGTTCCGGCGCTTCGGGCTCTTTCTTGTACATGGCCTTGCCGGCGGACATCAGGTTGTAGATCACCGGGCTTGTCATTGCCATATCGAGATTGCCGCGGCCGACCTCCATCTGGTGGAGCGTTGCCGCGCCACCACCGGACACCTCAACGGAAACATCGTCTAGATTGTCGGAAACAACATTGGCAAAGGTTGCCATGGTTATGGCCTGCCCGAGGCTTGGAGCAATGGTTGCCATTTTGAGGGTCTGGTCTTCTGCAAGAGCAGGAGACGCAAAGATCAGTGCCGCAACGGCGGCGGTTTTCAATTCACGCATGAAGTATCCTCCCTGGATTGTAGTTTTCTTGTTTATGCAGACATCGTGTCGACCGGTGATGGTTCTCCTTTCAGGAATCGATGCCCGACGATGAGCATTGCCGACGCGACAAATGCCGGACCGGCGATGGAAGTATTGGGAATCAGGATTGCAATGCCGGCCAGCCCGCGGGCAATCCGCTCGAGCCCCCGCAGACGGTTCTTCTCGTAACCGGCAAGCGCGGAAGTCAGCAGCCACATCGAAAGCGCGAAGGCCAGGACAATCCAGCCGAGCTCGGTCCAGCCGACACTGGATATGTCAATCATCGCCTTTGATGTCGGCAATTCACCGCCGAACCATTCAAACAGGACCTGTAATTTGTAGAGCACCGCGGGGTGGTAAACGAAGACAAAGGGGATGATAAAACCGGCCAGGGACAAGCGTGCCGCCTGAAAGCCGGTTTTCACCGGATCTGCCTGCGCAATCGGTGCTGCGGCAAAGGCCGCCAGCGCCACAGGAGGCGTAACGGTCGAAATAACGGCAAAAAAGACAACGAAAAGGTGCAGCGTAAGCGGCGCAATGCCCACCGCATCGATACCGGAACTCAGTGCAATCACAATGATGAAGTAGGTCGCGCCGGGCGGAAGGCCCATTCCAAGAACGATAGCGCCGAGTGCCACGACGACAAGCGTTCCGAACAACGGCCCCGATGCCAGCTGCGCCAGCAGCAGCGACAGGCGTCCGGAAAAGCCGGAAACCTGGATCAGACCGACGATCAGACCGATTGCGGTTACGATCACAACAATCGATGCGGACATGTGACCGGCACTCACGAAGGAAGTGTAGACCTTGCGCCACGCCCGGAACTCGGGGAACAAGACAAGTGAACAGACGATCGCGGTCACAAACCCGTAGAACCCGGCCTTCGGAACGGACGGTTGCGCAAAAAGAAAGTAGCTGAGCACGCCAAGCGGCAATATGAACACCAGGCACTGCACCATTTCACGTCTTGTAAGACCCTGCCTGTTTTCAGATGGCAGCGGACCGACGCCCTGCCGGCGGGCCTCGAAAAACACCGTCAGGAAAATGCCAAGGTAGAAGAACGCAGCCGGCACGATCGCCGCCACCACGATGTAGCGGTATTCGAGACCGATCTGGCCGGCAACGAAGAACGCAACAACACCCATCACCGGCGGCATGACCTGACCGCCCGTTGAGGCGGCGGCTTCGACCGCAGCCGCAAAGGCCGGTCTGAATCCCGATTTCTTGATGACCGGTATCGTCATGACACCGGTTGAGACCACATTCGAAATGGCTGCACCGCTGAGCGTACCGAAGAGGGCTGATGAGGCCACGGCGGCATGCGCCGCACCACCGGTAAAACGCCCGGTCAGCAAATTGGCGATCTTCATCAGAAGATTGCCGGCGCCCGATGCCATCAATACCGCGCCGAACACGATGAATATAAGGACGTTGCCGGAGACGACCTGCAGCGGCTGGCCGAACATGCCGCCCGTCTGTGCCCAGAAATTAAGCACCATCGACCGCATCGACTGAGAAAAACTGCTTTCTGATCCCGCAAAGATACCCGTCCATTCCGGCAACAGGCCGCGTATGAAAAAATAGATGATCCAGAACAGGCAGAAGCCGACGATGAATGTGCCGAATTGCCGCCAGGTCAGATAGAGCGTCAGCACGGTGGCAATTGGAAACAGGATGAAATCGACGGGTTGCGCCGAGGGCAGCGCACCGCCGTCGACCGCAAACAGCTTCAGCACCCATGCCATGAAGGTTGCGACCGCCAGCGCCGCGAGCACCCAGTTCAACCACCGCCAACGCATCTGCAAGGACAGAAATGAAATTGCAAAGGCGAAGAGGATAGGTAGACCGAGAATAAGGCCCGTGGGTAACAAAAACGCCCGTTCAAAGCTCTTATAGGTGGAGCCAAGCCAGTGCTCTTTCAAAAGCACACGCTGCTCCCGTCGCGACATTTCTTCGAAATTGGCGGTGGTGGTCTCGATAAACCAGCGCACGAATTCCGTCAGCGGCCCTGAGGCCGCGTAAATCAGGATGACAAACACGAACAGGAAGGCAATGAGGTTCGCAATTCTGATTTCCGCGGTTTTCGGCGCCGTCATCCACTTCCCTCCGCGCCGCCACGCAATCGCTTTGCTTCCCACAGATAGGTGTTGCGCGCGGTTGCGTTGACTTCTGCCTCGGCAAGCTCTGCCATCGTTGTCGCCTTGAGATCCTGCGCGGGCTCCCCGAGAGCAATCAGGTGGTCACACAATTCGAGCCGCCACTGCAGATCGCCAGTCGTCTCGGCCGCCTTCAGCAATTCTGCGGTACCGCCTGCAAGACGCGCTATATGAGCGGCCCGCTCTCTGGTGGACAATGTTCCAAGATGGGTCGGATTGCCGCCATACCAGCCGAGCGTGCCGGCCGCGAATGCCCGCGCGGACCATTCGATCTTGCCATAGAACTCACGCAGCCAGGGTTTGTCGGCCAATTCCGCGGGAAGCGCAATCGAAGCCGCGATATCATCCAACGACAGACCACGGTCCATTCCGTCAACGGTGGAACGGATCACATGCATGATCGCCGACCGGGTCGTTGTCAGCACCTCTTGAACATTTTCCGCACCGCGCACCGGCATTGTATGACCCGGGGCGAGTACTTCAGCACCAAGCCCTGCAAGCAACGCAAGACTGTCTGCCCATGTCGCGAAATCGCGATAGGGCGTGCCGCGGATGGCATAGAGATTGGGGAACGCATGATACCAGTTGTCGCCCGAAAACAGCACCTTCTGCGCCGGCAGCCAGACAACCATGTGATCGGCGGTTTCTCCCGGAGCCATGATCAGCCGTGCCGCAACACCGTCCAGATCGATATCGCGGTCGGAGGATATGCGCTCGGTCGGCGCCAGGTGACCTGCACCCATCCCTTCCATGGGTCGGTCGCCGGGTCCACAACCCAGAGAAATCCGCTCCTGCGGGCTGAGCCCGATACCGAATTGCGCCTGAGTACGCCGGCCGAGGGCTTTGTTGGGAGCAATCACCCGCTCATCCACGCCCACGAGATCGGAACTGAAGGATGCACTCGCCAGAACAGGAATGTTCCTGTCCGATGCAAAAACGACGGCACCCGAAATGTGGTCCCTGTGGCTGTGGGTATAGATGATCCGCCCTACCGGCTTGTCGGTAAGCTTGCGGAACTCTGCCAGTATGTTCTCAGCCGCTTTTGTGCTTTCGGTGGTGTCGATGATGGTGACGCTTGCCGAACCTTCGACCATATATACGTTGGAAGCGGCGAAACCCACGGCGCCCCAGATGCCCGTGTCCAGTTCGACCACTGACTTGGTGAACTGACTGGCGTTATGTTCAACTAGAGCTGCGTTCGGCATCATTCGCTCCCGTATTTTCGCGTCACCCGGGAACGGTATTTGACGGTCAGTTCTTCATCCACCTCCGATCCGTCATAGAGAAACGGCAGGATGCCCTTGCGGGCGGAACGCCCGCGCATGGTCCTGATATCGTCATCGGAGCATGTCACACGCTGTGCAAGCCGCCGGCCCCATGTTGCCAGGTGACCGTATAGCCGGTCGACCTCGGCCTGGTGGGCATTGTCCTTGGCAAGGTCGTAAAACTCGTCAGGATCATTCTGCAGATCGAAAAGCATGGGACGGAAGCCGCCCTCCGCATGCATCAGCTTGTAGCGACCGTCGAAAACCATAAACAGCCGCGCGTCACGCGGCTCCAGGCCCAGCTTCACACATTGTTGTGTCGCGGAGTAATCGTATTCGCTGACAGCGAACGCGCGCCACGGCGGCGTTTCACCATCGAGCCACGGCTGTAGTGAACGGCCTTCGATGATGTGACCTGGCACCTCGCCACCCGCAGCCTCGATAAATGTGGCCGCCAGGTCGACTGATTCCACCAGTGCGTCGCAAGTCTTGCCGCGTGTCGTGTCGGCCCGTGAGCGCGGATCGTAGACGATGAGCGGGATCTTGACGCTCGACTCGTGGAACAGATCCTTCTCGCCCATCCAGTGATCGCCGAGATAATCGCCGTGGTCCGAGGTCAGGACGATCATCGTGTCGTCCATGCGTCCGGATTCTTCAAGATAATCCAGCAGCACGCCCAGCTGGTCATCGCATTGCTTGATCAGGCCCATATAGGCGGGGATTACCTTCTGGCGCACATCCTCGCGCTGAAAAGCCTGCGAGATCTTGCTGTCCATATAGGCGCCGAATACCGGGTGGGGATTGTCGCGCTCGACGTCATGACGCAAGGCCTGCGGCACGTTGTTGGATCCAAACATATTGTGATAGGGCGCCGGAACGATATAGGGCCAGTGCGGCTTGATGTAACTCACATGGGCACACCAGGGGGCCTCGGTCTGCTCGATGAATTCGATCGTCTTTTGCGTCAACCAGGGAGTTTCGCTGTCCTCTTCGCGAATATTGGCTGGTTTGTCGGCATTGGCAAACATCCATCCCGAGGCTGTATTGCCATCCTCGTCCACTCCGGCATTGGCAAAATCGGCCCAGGGATTTTCCGACGGATAGCCCTTGGACTTGAGATACTCATTGTAGGGAGAGCGCTTCTCGTCATAAAAGCCATCCGGCCCCTCCCCCCATAGTCCATCGTCGCGGATCCATGTGTCGAAGCCGCATTCGGCCTGGCGCGCGCCGATGATGCTGTCGGGGCTCAGTCCGAGGCGCGCCATGCCCTCAGCATCGGCGTTCATGTGGGTTTTTCCGATAAGCCAGCAATCCATGCCCTCGCGCCGCAGATGGTCCCCAAGGGTCTGCTCACCCACGCGAAGCGGAAATCCGTTCCATTGCGCTCCGTGCGAGGATACGTAACGCCCGGTGTAAAAACTCATGCGGGAGGCACCGCAGATCGGCGACTGCACATAGGCATTTGTGAACCGCACGCCCATCGCCGCCACCCGGTCAAAATTGGGCGTATGCAGATGCGGGTGCCCGGCACAACTGAGATAGTCATGGCGCAGCTGGTCATACATGATGAACAGGATGTTCATCGCAGCCCCGGTGCGCATGCGGATTTGAGCATTTAAATTCCTCCCGGACCGACTGTGCCACAGAGAGGCTTTTCACCTAAGCCAAATTCGAATTTGTGCCACCAGGTGGCACAATTTACATTGGGCTCTTTGCAATGCACGGATTACAGTTCGTGCATGCCACACAGAATGTGCGATGACATCCCGCCATCGGCGGGAATGTTCACACCACGGATCCAGGCCGAGGACCGTGAAAGCAGGAAGGCCGCAACCGGCGCAATATCCTCAGGCGTGCCCGGACGGTCCATAACCCGCATGTCCTCTTCCGCGCGCTCTCCAAGCGTTTCGATAAAATCCGGAAGTATCGGCGTATCCACCGGCCCCGGGCTGATCGAATTCATGCGGATGCCGCGGTCGCGCCATGTCCAGCGGTTTTGCATCGTCCAGATGATCAGCGCTTCCTTGGACAGAAAATAGGAGCGGCCACCGGGCGCATCGAGATCATGTTCCCTGCAAAAGCCCGCAATGTCGCCATCCAAGGTCAGTTCCAGCGTAGCCTTGGCCTGATCAACAGCATCCGGCCAGCCAAATCCGGCAAGCGACGCCAGGTTCACAATTGAGGCGCCGGCGGCAAGCCTGGGCACAAGTGCATAGGTAAATTCGCGCAAACCAAGAATATTGACCTTTATTACCTGTTCGGCCGGGGCGGTCGGCGGCAGGCCGGCAACGTTGGCAAGGCCATCCGCGCCGGCAGGCAGTTTCGCCACCAGATCGGATATCGATGCCGGGTCGGAAAGATCGGCCTGGAAAAA
The DNA here is from genome assembly GCF_040932035.1 of Hoeflea sp. TYP-13. Taxonomy (NCBI): domain Bacteria; kingdom Pseudomonadati; phylum Pseudomonadota; class Alphaproteobacteria; order Hyphomicrobiales; family Rhizobiaceae; genus Hoeflea; species Hoeflea sp. TYP-13. Next base: position 525,376 of record NZ_JBFRBB010000003.1, on the reverse strand, counting down.
CGTATCGCAATTGTCGGTTTCGTTGCGGTCCACGCCTATGACTTTCGCGCCCTGGCTTTTCAGCACTTCGACGGTTCGCGCACCAATGCCGGAGGCAACCCCCGTTACGATGATCGTCTGTCCATCATTCATGGTTTCATCCTCCAGCTATTGCGTTCACTTATGCGCGGCACCGCCCAGATAAGCCGCCTGTACCGCGGGGTCATGCAGCAGCGCTTCGGCCGAATTCTCGCCGGTGATCTCACCGTTTTCGATCAGGTAACCCCGGTCCGCGATGGCAAGGCTCTGTTTGGCATTTTGTTCAACAAGCAAAACGCCCATGCCGGATTCGCGGATATGAGACAGATTGCCGAACAGTTCGGTGCACAGGATCGGCGAAAGGCCGAGTGACGGCTCATCGAGCATCAGGATTTCCGGATTGGCCATCATCGCCCGGCCGATCGCCACCATCTGCTGTTCGCCGCCGGACATTGTGCGCGCAATCTGCTTCTTTCGCTCGACGAGTTTCGGAAACAGCGTCAGCACCTGATCGAGGTTCTTTTCCTTGCCGCGGCGGCCCCGCTCGGAATAGGCCCCGAGCATCAGGTTCTCCCACACGGTGAGATCGCCAAAAATACCGCGGCGCTCGGGTACGAACGCCACGCCGGCCTCGACGATTTCATCGGACTTTCTGGACAACAGATCCTTGCCACTGAGCTCAACCCGTCCCTCGACCCTGCCTTCGCAGATGCCGGAAACAGCGCGCAAAAGTGAACTTTTGCCTGCACCGTTGGCACCCAGAATGACGACGATTTCACCCGGCGACACATTGAGTGAAACACCCGCCAGGGCGCGATGGAGACCGTAGGAAACGGAAATGTCGGTCACGCTCAGCATCATCCGTCCCCCAGATAGGCGCGTATGACTTCAGCGTCCGAGAGCACCTCCGCCGGCGTCCCCTCGGCAATCTTTCTGCCCGAGTTCATTACCACGCAGCGGTCGCACAGCGAACGGATCGCATCCATCACATGCTCGACAAGAATAATGGTCCGCCCTTCATTACGCAGGCTGGATATCAGGTCGATCCCGATCTGCAATTCACTCGGATTTAAGCCCGCCAGCCATTCGTCGAGGAGAAGAACTTCCGGTTCGGAGGCAAGCGCCCGGGCAAGCTCCAGCCGTTTCTGATCTATGTAAGTGAGCGAACCGATGCCGAGGTTTTTCTTTTCGCCGAGATCCAGCCGGTCGAGCAGATCGGCGGCAAAGCGTTCCGCGTCATCGCCCCAGCGCGGCCGGTGGGCGAAAGCGGCGCCCGCAACCACATTGTCGATAACCGACAGTTTCGGAAGGATGCGTACCAACTGAAAGGTGCGCGCAACGCCGAAGCGGGCAATCTTGTAGGCCGGCAGCGCCGTCAGGTTGCGACCTTCCAGCACGACCGTTCCGCCGGACGCCGGCAACGCCCCCGAAATCAGGTTCATCGTTGTTGATTTGCCTGATCCGTTCGGTCCGATAATGCCCATAACTTCATGTTCGCGAACGGAAAAGGATAGATCATTGACCGCTATGAGACCGCCAAATCGCTTGGTCAGATTGGAGACCTCAAGGATAGTATCGCCGGGGATCATTTGCGAAACCTCCCGGACACGGTCTCAAACAGGCCAACGAACCCGTTGGGTAGAAAGTATACGATCAGCAGGAACGTGAGCCCCAGAAACATGGTCGTGGAGTTGGGAAAGGAAATGGTGATGCCCTCCCAGATGAGCGTGAACGGAATGACGCCGACCAACGGCCCCCAAAGACGGTGAACGCCGCCCAGCAGGGCCATGATGACAACCAGAAAACTGAGCTGCGGAGAAAAGACGACATTGGGTTCGATGTAGGAGTACCGCGGAGCAACGATGGCTCCGACAATGGCTGCGAAGAAACCTGTCGTGGTAAAAAGGACCACCTTGGACCAGGCCGTATTGATGCCTACATGCTTGGCGACATCCTCATCATTGCCGATGATGCGCAACGCAAAACCGAGCCGTGACCTGTTGATTTGCCAGCCGGCCAGGAACACGACGACGGCCACTGAAAGCAGCATCCAGTAGATGTCCGCCTCGGTAAAGTCCGTCAGAACGTAGAGGCCGCGCGACCCGAGAAAGTTGTTCTGTACCCATGACACCAGGTTGCGGATCATTTCCGCGAGGCCGAGCGTGAAGATGACGAAATAGACGCCCGACAGGCGCAGCGTCGCCAGACCGATCAACAGCGCCAGCGCGGCAGACACCAGCGGCGCTATCGCGGCCATGGTCCAGAAGCTCAGGTCATAATCGCTCATGCCTGTTCCGACCAGATAACCGCCGATCCCGAAAAAGGCGCCGGTCGACAGGGCGATCAGATGAGTTGGTCCGGAAAACAACGCCCAGCTTGTCGACAGCGCAATATACATCATTGCGGTTGTTGCAATCGACAGCCAGTAACCATCCGCAACATACGGTATCGCCGCTGCTGCCAGCGCACCGGTGATCCCGGCAACAAGCATTCCAGTTTCTGCCGGTTTCACGATGCCCGCCTCCCGAAAAGCCCCTGCGGGCGGAACAGCAGCACCGCCAGAAAGATGACATAGGCTGCCGCCAGCGTCAGGCCGGGATCGATGGTCGTGGCGACCGCCGTTTCGACAAGGCCGAGGATCAGCGCTGCGATGATGGCGCCACGAATATCGCCGACGCCGCCCATGATGATGATAATCAATGCCTTCATGGTGAATATGACGCCGATTGAAGCATCCAGAGTAATGAACGTTGAAATCAGGGTGCCGCCGACCGCCGTGACGGTGCCGCCGAGCGCGAATGCCAGCGCCGAAACCCGGTCGACATTGATGCCCACCAGACCCGCCGCTTCAGTGCTGACTGAAACCGCACGCACAGCCGTTCCGGCATAGGTACGGTTTAGCCAGAAATACAGCGCTGCGCCAATTGCGGTGGCTGCAAGAAAAGCAACCAGACGGTTCAGCGCAACCGTGCTGCCGAGAAGCGAGAAGGGATCCGCCAGGTAGGAATAGGTAAAATATTCACCGTGGATAGACACCATGACGCCTACAAGCGCAAAGCTCATGCCGAACGTGGCAAGAATGGAGTCGACCTCCAACTGACCCTGGTTCTTGCTGCGCCTCACCAGCGGCAGCAGCAGGAACCTGTAAATCAGCCAGTTGCCGGCAAAGGCCAGCGGAGCGACGACAAGGACGGTCAGCAGCGGACTGATTGCTGCGGTTGTGAAGACCCAGAAGGCCGCAAGCCCCCCGAGAACCAGCATCTCGCCATTGGCAAGATTCATGATCCGCGCCACACCGTATTGCAGGTTGAGCCCCATGGCCATCAGCGCGTAGGTTCCACCCAGCAGGAGGCCGGACAGGATGATATCCATATTAATTCACCTGATTGGCAAAGCCACCCGGCCCGTTTGAGCCGGATGACTGCATTTGGGGAACGGTCAGTTCCAGCCTTCTTTGGCAACCGCTTCGACGGAGTCGTCCATGCCGGTATCGGCAACCGCCCGGAATACGCCATCGCGCCATTGCCCGACCGACCAGTAGCGTTCCGAATTGTTGTTGTCGTCGAAGCTGATCGTGCCGATCACGGTGTCGAAGCTGTTGTTCTTGATGTAATCGACAACGGCTTCGCGATCGACTTTGCCGACACCTTCGATCGCCTGCTCGAGCACCTGCAGGCTGGCGTAATAGGTGGCGGAGGCCCAGAAGTCGGCATCTTTGCCGGTGATCTCCTTGTGTGCCTTGCGGTAGTCCTGCATGGCCGGCGTATCAGGATTAACGCCGCCTGCGCCCAGGTTGCCTTCGATCTTTGTGCCGAATTTGCCGGCAAAGGCCGGGAAAGCAGTCGCCACAGCGGTATAATAGGCGTTGACGTCAAAATCCTCGATGATCGCCTGTTCTGTCAGTGCAAACGTATCCGGCGGATAGGACCACGCGACAAAGGCGTCGGGTTCTGAGGCCTTGGCGCCCTTGACGACCGGCGACAGGTCCGGCGTGCCGAGCGGATAGGATTTGTCATAGACGATTTCGAAGCCGGCATCTGTCAGCATGGGCCGCGCCACATCCGCCAGCTCGATACCGAATGCATCGGCAACGTTGACCATGGCGATCTTGTTGCCGATGGTTCCGGCATCGCGCATGGTGACCAGCGTGTCCCTGACACCTTCTACAAAGCCGGTGGTGCTGCCAAGCGTGAAGAACATGTTCGGAAACCGCTTCGCAAGATCAGGAATCTTGTCGGTGATCGCGCTGACGGCAATGAGTGGATAACCGTATTTGGCGTAGATCGGCGCCGCCGCAATATTGAATCCGGTGCCATAAGGCGACAGCATGAAATCGACCTCGTCCTGCGTCGCCAGGCGCTGGACAGCCTTGATGTGCTCGCCCGGATCGGTCTTATCATCATATTCGATGAGTTCGATTGGCCTTTGTTCACCGTCGACCTTCAGACCGCCGCGATCATTGACCTGTTTTACCCACATTTCGATGTTGGGCGTGTGTGTGACCGCCTCTCCGCCAGCGAGCGGACCGGTCTTGTGGGAAACGACACCTATTTTGAGCGGTTCGGCGGCAACTGCGGCTGTGGCCATAAAGCCGGCAATGCTTGCGGCAATGATACCCTTGCCGAACCCCTTCACAACTGTACGACGATCCATGTTTTCCTCCCGGTATCGACTTCATTTTTCGTGGTCCGGAAACGATAAGATGGGACGCCGCTCAGCCTGAATAGACATTTTACGGAAAAAATTGCACATTTGACGGCGCTCTATGGCCAGGCAGCGTAGGATTCATCCTCGTCGCGTTCAGGTCTGCCCTTTTCACGGCGGAAACGGGCAGGTGTCGTACCGACATGGCGCTGGAAGAACCGGTTGAAATAGGCCGGATCATTGAATCCAAGCGTGAATGCAACCTCCGCAACCTGCTGACTGGAAGAAACCAGGAGGATTTTCGCTTCGGCAATCATCTTGCGGTGTATCAGCGCCAACGGCGCCTCTCCGGTGGCACGGCGCAACACCGATGTCAGCCGGTCGCGTGAAATGCCCATGTGATCGGCATAGTCTGCAACGCTCCAGTGATCACGCAAGTGAACATCGAGCAACGACATGAAATTATGCACCAGATTGCGTGGCAGCGGCAGCGGCCGGATCATCTCTGCACCGGACAGGCGCCAGAGTTCGACGAGCATGATCGATACGGAATTTTGCAGCACGGTTTCTATGCCGGGAGCGTTTGCATTCAGTTCCCTTTCGGCTAGGTGGGCATGATGCAGCATGGTTTTGAACGATTCCGGTTCCACCTTTTGCAGATGTTGACGCAGGCCGATGATCTGGCGGATCTGGTTTCCCATTACGTCCTGTGGGATCGACCGCCCAAGCGTAGCATTCGATATGCTGCTCAAAATGCCCACCGAGCCGGCGGCAATCTTCACCGTGCGTGCAGTACCATCGGGCAACCAGCAGATCGCCGGCGGCGCAAGCCGGTGTTCACCGTCCTCCGCCACCAGTGATGCCGAGCCGCTCTCCAGCAGAAACAAATGAAATCGCCCACCCCTCAAAACGAACTCCGTTTGCGTAAGTGAACTTGGAATCCGGCGCGTTTCAAATCCCTCATGCGGCGCCCGATAGGCCTGCTTCCTGACAAGTTCCTGCTGGTTCGAATTTTCCATCGTCATAGTCACACCGTTACACTGCAGCCCCGATTGCATTCCAAATAGGTCTTCATTCCGGCAAAAGTGCAATTTTGTTTCCAAATTGTCTATTCACGAATTTATTGCCCGACCTATCCTTTGCAAAAGCGGTGAGCACCAAATGCCACACACAGCAAAACGGGCATGGTCGGGAGGAATGACAAATCATGGAAACTGCAACTTTGCTCATCGGCGGCGAAGACTTGGATGCCGCAGGTGAAAAAACATTCGAGCGGGCCAATCCGATTTCCGGTGAAGTAGCCACGCGGGCGGCCGCGGCGAGTGTCGAGGATGCGCTGCGGGCGGTCGATAATGCAGCCAGCCTGTTCCCGCAATGGTCGACCACCTCACCCGGTGAACGCCGCAAGATACTGATAGCAGCCAGTGACGCGCTCAAGGCCCGTGCCGATGACTTCGTCAGTGCCATGGCCGAGGAAGTCGGCGCAACCGAGATATGGGCGCGCTTCAACGTCGGCCTTGCCGCCGATATGCTGCTGGAAGCGGCCTCGATGACCACCCAGATTACCGGCGAAATCATCCCTTCAAACCGGCCCGGCAGCATGGCGATGGCGGTCCGCCAGCCTGCCGGCGTCATATTTTCCATGGCGCCGTGGAACGCACCGGTCATTCTCGGCGTCCGCTCGCTCGCAATGCCATTGGCATGCGCGAACACCGTAGTCATGAAATCGTCAGAGCTGTGCCCGCGCACCCACAGGCTCATTGTCGAGGCGCTGCTTGAAGGGGGCGTGCCCAAAGGGGCCCTCAACCTGATCTCCAATGCGCCCGAAGATGCTGCCGCGATTGTGGAAGCGGTCATCGCCCATCCGGCCGTGCGCCGCGTCAATTTCACCGGCTCGACCCGTGTGGGCCGCATCATCGCTGAAACCGCCGGCCGCCACCTGAAACCGGCGCTGCTGGAACTCGGCGGCAAGGCGCCGATGGTCATACTGGAAGATGCCGACATAGACGCGGCCGTTGCCGCCGCAGCATTCGGCGCATTCATGAATCAGGGCCAGATCTGCATGTCGACCGAGCGGCTCGTCGTCCATGACGCCATCGCTGATAAATTCAGCTCGGCCTTTGCCGCGAAGGTCAAGACGATGAAGGCCGGGGATCCGCGAAAGGGCAACACGCCGCTCGGCTCAATCGTCGACCGCAGTGCCGCCGAACGTCTGATAGGACTTGTTAATGACGCCACCGACAAAGGCGCCGAGCTGATCGCCGGCGGCAGCGCGAATGATACGATCATGGAAGCTACGGTTCTCGACAGGGTGACACCGGCCATGCGCATCTATTCGGAAGAGAGCTTCGGCCCGGTCGTCAGCATCATCCGCGCCGGTAGTGACGACGAGGCCGTCCGCATTGCCAACGATACGGAATACGGCTTGTCGGCAGCCGTATTCAGCACGGATGTGAACCATGCCATGGCGATCGCCAAGCGGATTGAATCCGGCATCTGCCACATCAACGGCCCCACCGTGCACGACGAAGCGCAAATGCCCTTCGGCGGCATGAAGGCATCCGGCTACGGCCGCTTTGGTGGACAGGCCGGCATAAACGAATTCACCGAACTGAGGTGGATCACCATACAGGACGGCGATCTGCACTACCCGATATAATCTTGTGGCGTAATACAAACGACGCGACACCGACCTGCTTTGGTGTCGAAATCTGATCGGAATGGATTTCAGAGAATCTGTTTGGGCGTGGCCGAGCCACGTTCGCCTCAGTTATCCGGGGAAGGATCGGCGCGCCCCGGATCAAGCCCGGCCGCCGCGCGGCAGCACGGTCAAGGCCGGCAAGGATCAGAGTAGGTAGTTGCGCGGGCGTCAGAATGCCTGATAGGCCTCAATGACCGCCGCAATCTGATCGGAATCCAGGGCCCCCATCTGGGCGCTCACCAAAGCACCTATTTGTTCGCTTGAAAGGTTCGAGATGTCCTCGGTTGACAGTCCCGCTATGCCGGCGGAGCTGAACGACGCAATGTCTTCGGTCGAGAAGGTCGCGAGGTCCTCCGCAGTCAAAGCATCAACCTGTGCTGACGTCAGTGCGTTAACCTGGGCCGAGGTCAGTGCCTCGGCCTGATCCGTCGTCAGGGACACGATCGCCGCAGTGCTCAATCCCACCACGGCATTGGTGCTCAAAGCGACAATATGATCAGTGGAAAGCTGCGCGACATCGTCCGTGCCCAGCGCGGCGATATGCAATGCGTTAAGGGCGCTCGCCTGCGATGTCGACATTGCTGCAATCTGGTCAGTGCTCATGGCCGTTATCTGGCTATAGCTCAGCGAGGCCACCTGACTGGTTGTCAAAACGGCAATTTCGTCGGTGGTAAAGGCCGCGATAACATCCGTGGATAGTCCCGATATGGCACCCGAGTTGATCGCCGTGAGTTCGTCGGTTGAAAACGTATCGAGATCGTCCGTCGTCAGACCCGCGAGCCCACCCGAGCTCAAGGCGGCAATCTGGTCGGTCGTCAATGTGTCGATCTGCCCGGTGCTAAAGGCACCAACCTGATCGCTGCTCAGACCCGAGATGCCGCCCGTGCCCAGGGCTGCGATCTTCTCGGTGGAGAGCGCCGCGACAATGTCCGTGGACAATCCCGACATACCGGCCGAGCTGATCGCCGCGATATCGTCGGTCGAGAATGTCTCCAGGTCATCTGTCGTCAGGCCCGCGAGCCCGCCCGAGCTCAAGGCGGCAATCTGGCCGGTGGTCAAGGCCTCAACCTGCTCGGTGCTCATGGCGTCAACCTGACTGCTGCTCAGGCCGGCAATTCCATTCGTGCTAAAGGCGGCGATATGATCCGTGGAAAAGGCCGCGATGTCATCTGTGCCCAGCGCGGCAGCCTGCGTGGAACTCAACGCGGCAATCTGACCGGTGGAAAGGGCTTCAGCCTGATCGATGGTCAGCGCGTTGACCTGATCGGTGGAAAGGCCTGCAATTCCATCGGTGCTTAGCGCGGCAATCTGATCGGTGGAAAATGCTGCAATGCTGTCAGTAGACAATCCTGATACGGCGCTCGAGCTGATCGCCGCGATATCGCCGGTCGAAAAGGTTTCAAGATCGTCCGTTCCAAGGGCGGCTATCTGGTTCGAACTCAAGGCAGCAATCTGATCGGTCGACAGGGCCTCGACCTGATCTGTATTCAAAGTATTCACCTGGTCGGTGGAAAGGCCGGATATGCCATCCGAGCTGAAGGCGGCAATCTGATCGGTGGAGAACGCGGACAGGGTGTCTGTGGACAATCCCGAAACGGCGCTTGAGCTGATCGCCGCGATATCGTCGGTTGAGAAGGTCTCAAGATCATCCGTACCGAGCGCGGCGATTTGCGTTGCGCTCAGCACCGCCACCTGATCAGAAGTCAGAGCTTCAGCCTGGTCCTCGCTTAAAATATCGATCTGATCGGTACTCAGCCCCTTTATGCCCGCCGTGCTCAAAGCGGCTATCTGTGCAGTGGACAAGATCGCAATATCGTCAGTACCCAGCACAGAAGCCTGCGTCGAGCTCAACGCGGCAATCTGACCGGTCGACAAGGCTTCAACCTGGCTTGTGCTCAAGCCACCCACCTGGTCCGTCGAAAGGCCTTTGATTCCATCAGTGCTTAACGCCGCGATCTGACCTGTCGACAAGATCCCCACATCGTCCGTTCCAAGCGCAGCAACCTGTTTGGAGCCAAGGGCACCAACCTGGTCCAGGGACAGGGCTCCAACCTGATCGGTACTCAACGTACCGATCTGGGCTGTGCTGAGACCCGCAACGCCGCCGGTGCTCAAAGCGGCAATTTCATCGGTCGAAAGCGCTGCGATAACATCGGTGGAAAGACCCGATACCGCATCCGAGCCGATCGCGGCGATGTCATTGGTCGAGAAGGCCGCTATGTCGTCCGTACCGAGTGCGGCAACCTGTTTGGAGCTGAGAGCGCCTACTTGCTTGGTCGACAAGGCCTCGACCTGATCCGTGCTCAGCGCAACGATCTGATCGGTGGAAAGCCCTGCGACGCCATCGGTGTTCAGGGCGGCAATATGGTCGGTCGACAAGGCTCCGATATCCGCCGTATCCAGCGCTGCGACCTGTTTGGAGCTGAGCACACTGACCTGTTTCGTCGACAGGGCCACCACTTGATCAGTACTCAAAGTATCGACCTGTTTGGTGCTCAGGCCTGCAACGCCATTGGTGCTTAGAGCTCCGATATTCACGGTTGAAAGGGCCGCGATAACATCCGTGGAAAGGCCCGATATCGCATCCGAGCTGATTGCCGAGATATCGTTCGTCGAGAAAGTACCGATGTCATCCGTGCCGAGAGCCGAGGCCTGTTTCGAGCTTAGAACAGCCACCTGCTTGGTCGACAGGGCCTCGACCTGATCAGTGCTCATCGTATTAATCTGGATTGTGCTCAGGCCCGTGATGCCGCCTGTGCTCAAAGCGGTGATTTCATCCGTAGAAAGCGCCGCTATAACATCCGTGGAAAGACCCGGTATCGCTTCCGAACTGATGGCCGCGATGTCATTGGTGGAAAAGACACCGATGTCATCCGTGCCAAGAGCCGAGGCCTGTTTCGAGCTGAGCACAGCCACCTGCTTGGTCGACAGGGCCTCGACCTGATCTGTACTCATCGTGTTGATCTGAGATGTGCTCAGGCCGGTAATTCCGTCGGTGCTCAACGCAGCGATCAGCGCGGTCGAGAACGCGGCGACATTGGCGGTGTTGAAAGCGGAGATTTGCGCTGAACCCAAAGCTGCAAACTGGTCACTGGACAGGACTGACACCTGATCGGTGGAAAGGGTATCGATCTGATCGGCGTTCAAACCCGTAACCGCCTGCGAACTCAGGGCGGCAATCTGACCGGTTGAGAAGGTCGCTATGTCACCGGTGCTGAGAGCAGACACTTGCGCCGAACTCAAAGCGGCAATTTGATCGGTAGACAGAACGGCGACCTGGTCGGTGGAAAGGGCGTCGATCTGGTCGGTGGAAAGACTGGTTGTAGTCTTGGTGCTCAGGGCAGCAATCTGGTCTGTGGAAAGGACCGCAATAACATCGGTGGAAAGGCTCGAAACGGCAGCCGAGCTGATCGCTGCGATATCATCGGTCGAGAATGTCTGGACATCGTCGGCGGTCAATGCCGCCGCCTGGGTTGAGTTCAGGACCGCGATCTGCGCAGAAGACAGGGCTTCGGCCTGGGTTGTGGTCAGAGCGTCGATCTGATCAGTCGAAAGGCCTGTGGCGGCTTTCGTGCTGAGGGCAGCAATCTGATCGGTGGAAAGGGAGGCTATTGTGTCTGTGGACAATCCCGATACCGCAACAGAGCTGATGGCCGCAATATCATCGGTCGAAAAGGTGGCAATGTCGTCGGTACCCAGCGATGCGATCTGCGTTGAACTCAATGCGGCGATGAGTTCGGAGGACATGGCTTCCGCCTGAGCGGTGGTCAGGGCGTCAATCTGGCCGGTGGAAAGACCCGCTGCGGCCTTCGTGCTCAGGGCGGCCATCTGGTCGGTCGAAAGGGCCGCGATCGTGTCAGTGGACAATCCCGATACGGCGGTCGAACTGATCGCCGCGATATCGGCGGTCGAAAAGGTTGATATGTCGTCCGCACCCATGGCCGCAATCTGCGTCGAACTCAGTGCCGCGATCTGTTTGGTGGACAGGGCCTCTGCCTGTGCCGTCGTCAGCGCGCCGATCTGGTCGGTGGAAAGGCCCGTGATCGCACCGGTACTCAAGGCTGGCACCTGATCGGTGGAAAACGCTGCTACATTGTCGGTGCTCAAAGCAGCGACTTGCGTCGAACTCAGCTTGGCGATTTGCGATTCGGTCAGCGCCTCGGCCTGGCCGGTGGACAAGGCGCCGATCTGCGTGGTGGTCAGGCCATAGACCGCCTTGGTGCTGAGCGCCGCGATCTGATCGGCGGAAAGCACCGCGACATTGTCGGTGCTGAGCGCAGCGACCTGCGCCGAACTCAGCTTGGCGACCTGCGTCGTCGTCAGCACATCGGCCTGATCGGTGGTCAAGGCACCGATCTGGCTGGCCGTCAGCTTGGTAAGCGCCCTGGTGCCGAGCGCGACAAGCTGGTCGGTCGAAAGCGCCGCGACGACGGCCGTCGAAAGGCCCGATACGGCGGTCGAGCTGATTGCCGCTATGTCATCGGTCGAAAAGGTTGCAATATCGTCCGTGCCAAGGCCGGTAACCTGCACCGAACTCAGCTTGGAAACCTGTGCGGCGGACAGCGCCTCGGCCTGGGCGGTGGATAAGGCGGCGATCTGGGCCGCCGTCAACCCGGTGATTGCCTTGGTGCTCAAGGCAGCAATCTGGTCGGTGGAAAGGGCGGCGACAACATCCGTCGAAAGGCCTGATGCCGCCGTCGAGCTGATCGCCGCAATATCGACGGTCGAGAAAGTTGCTATATCATCCGTGCCAAGGGCCGAAAGCTGACTTGAACTCAGCTTCGAAACCTGTGAGGCGGTCAGTGCCTCGGCCTGATCGGTGGAAAGGGTGCCGATCTGAGCGGCGGTCAGCCCGCTGACCGCCTTGGTGCTGAGGGTGGCAAGCTGATCGGTCGAGAGCACTGCGACATTATCGGTGCTGAGGGCAGCAACCTGTGCCGAACTCAGCTTGGCAACCTGCGCCGACGTCAGCACATCGGCCTGGGTTGTGGTCAGAGCGCCGATCTGAGCGGCGGTCAGCCCGGTGAGCGCCCTGGTGCTGAGCGCAACAAGCTGATCGGTGGAAAGCGCCGCGACAACATCCGTCGACAGGCCCGACACGGCCGTCGAGCTGATCGACGCGATATCGGCAGTCGAAAAGGTTGCAATGTCGTCCGTGCCAAGACCGGCAACCTGCGCCGAACTCAGCTTCGCAACCTGTGAAGCGGTCAGCACCTCGGCCTGGCCGGTGGACAAGGCACCGATCTGAGCGGCCGTCAGCCCGAGGACCGCCTTGGTGCTCAGCGCCGCGATCTGATCGGTCGAGAGCACCGCGACATTGTCCGTGCTGAGCGCTGCGACCTGCGCCGAACTCAGCTTGGCAACCTGCGTCGTCGTCAGCACATCGGCCTGATCGGTGGTAAGGGCATCGATCTGCCTGGTGGTCAGCCCGGTGAGCGCCCTGGTGCTCAGCGCAACAAGCTGGTCGGTGGAAAGGGCCGCGACAACATCTGTCGACAGGCCCGATGACGCCGTCGAGCTGATCGAGGCGATATCGGCGGTCGAGAAGGTTGCTATGTCGTCCGTGCCAAGGGCCGAAAGCTGTCTTGAACTCAGCTTTGCCACCTGCGCTTCGGTCAGCGCCTCGGCCTGGCCGGTGGACAAGGCGCCGATCTGCGTGGTGGTCAGACCATAAACCGCCTTGGTGCTCAGCGCCGCGATCTGGTCGGTGGAAAGCACCGCGACATTGTCGGTGCTGAGCGCAGCGACCTGCGCCGAACTCAACTTGGCAACCTGCGTCGTCGTCAGCACATCGGCCTGATCGGTGGTCAGGGCGCCGATCTGGCTGGCCGTCAGCTTGGTGAGCGCCCTGGTGCCGAGCGCAACAAGCTGGTCGGTCGAAAGCGCCGCGACGACAGCCGTCGAAAGGCCCGATACGGCGGTCGAGCTGATTGCCGCAATGTCATCGGTCGAAAAGGTTGCAATATCGTCCGTGCCAAGGGCCGAAAGCTGACTTGAGCTCAGCTTCGAAACCTGTGAGGCGGACAGCGCCTCGGCCTGGGCGGTGGATAAGGCGGCGATCTGGGCCGCCGTCAACCCGGTGATTGCCTTGGTGCTCAAGGCAACAATCTGGTCGGTGGAAAGGGCGGCGATCACATCCGTCGAAAGACCCGATGCCGCCGTCGAGCTGATCGCCGCAATATCATCGGTCGAGAAAGTCGCTATATCATCCGTGCCAAGGGCCGAAAGTTGCGCCGAACTCAACTTCGAAACCTGCGAGGCGGTCAGTGCCTCGGCCTGATCGGTGGACAAGGTGCCGATCTGAGCGGCGGTCAGCCCGAGAACCGCCTTGGTGCTGAGGGTGGCAACCTGATCGGTCGAGAGCACTGCGACATTATCGGTGCTGAGGGCAGCAACCTGCGCCGAACTCAGCTTGGCAACCTGCGCCGACGTCAGCACATCGGCCTGGGTTGTGGTCAGAGCGCCGATCTGAGCGGCGGTCAGCCCGGTGAGCGCCCTGGTGCTGAGCGCAACAAGCTGATCGGTGGAAAGCGCCGCGACAACATCCGTCGACAGGCCCGACACGGCCGTCGAGCTGATCGACGCGATATCGGCAGTCGAAAAGGTTGCAATGTCGTCCGTGCCAAGACCGGCAACCTGCGCCGAACTCAGCTTCGCAACCTGTGAAGCGGTCAGCACCTCGGCCTGGCCGGTGGACAAGGCACCGATCTGAGCGGCCGTCAGCCCGAGGACCGCCTTGGTGCTCAGCGCCGCGATCTGATCGGTCGAGAGCACCGCGACATTGTCCGTGCTGAGCGCTGCGACCTGCGCCGAACTCAGCTTGGCAACCTGCGTCGTCGTCAGCACATCGGCCTGATCGGTGGTAAGGGCATCGATCTGCCTGGTGGTCAGCCCGGTGAGCGCCCTGGTGCTCAGCGCAACAAGCTGGTCGGTGGAAAGGGCCGCGACAACATCTGTCGACAGGCCCGATGACGCCGTCGAGCTGATCGAGGCGATATCGGCGGTCGAGAAGGTTGCTATGTCGTCCGTGCCAAGGGCCGAAAGCTGTCTTGAACTCAGCTTTGCCACCTGCGCTTCGGTCAGCGCCTCGGCCTGGCCGGTGGACAAGGCGCCGATCTGCGTGGTGGTCAGACCATAAACCGCCTTGGTGCTCAGCGCCGCGATCTGGTCGGTGGAAAGCACCGCGACATTGTCGGTGCTGAGCGCAGCGACCTGCGCCGAACTCAACTTGGCAACCTGCGTCGTCGTCAGCACATCGGCCTGATCGGTGGTCAGGGCGCCGATCTGGCTGGCCGTCAGCTTGGTGAGCGCCCTGGTGCCGAGCGCAACAAGCTGGTCGGTCGAAAGCGCCGCGACGACAGCCGTCGAAAGGCCCGATACGGCGGTCGAGCTGATTGCCGCAATGTCATCGGTCGAAAAGGTTGCAATATCGTCCGTGCCAAGGGCCGAAAGCTGACTTGAGCTCAGCTTCGAAACCTGTGAGGCGGACAGCGCCTCGGCCTGATCGGTGGATAAACCACCGATCTGCGTGTAGCTGAATGCCGCGATTTGTCCGGTTGCAAGGTTCTCAACGCTGCCCGTGGATAGAACGGCCAGTTGATCCAGGCTCAAACCGGGGATGGCACTGGTCGATATGGCACGCAACTGAAGCGTGCTGAAGACGACGACGTCCTCGGTTTCCAATGCGGCAATTTGAGTTGAAGAAAGCGCGTTGATCTGTTTTGTGGACAGCGCAGCCGCGTCGTCGGTGGTCAAAGCGGCTATTTCTGCCGTTGTAAGAGACTGGATCTGCGCGACACTCAGTGACGAAATGCTTGAGGTCATAAACGAATGCCTTTGATCCTAATTCGCGCAAATCAATAAATTCTGCCGCCAACCGCCCGAAAAAAATAAGTTTACCCATACATTGCCTGGCTTGTGTGAAGCTGATTGCGGAGCGCTGCACGAAGGCGGTCCGAGCGCTGAATTTACTTCCGCCGCTACCCGCGAAATCAGATAGATGATTGCAGAAATGCGGGCATGGGGGTGCCATGCGCGCATTTGGACATGTAAAGCCTGGCGGTGTCCAAGGCCTCCCGGATCGTTACGTCCATATCGAGATAACGATATGTCCCCAACCGGCCGACAAATGTGACGGATTTCTCAAGCTCGGCGCGCGAAACATATTGTGCAAGCTGTTCTTTTTCTCGGACGAGCCGGATCGGATAATAGGGAATATCTTCAAGGCCGCATGATCGGGAAAATTCCAGATAGCAGACGGAGCCTGCATGTTTCTCCCACGGCGAAAAATGCTTGTGCTCGGTCACTCTCGTATGAGGCACCGAAAGATCGGCATAGTTCATCACCGCACAGCCCTGGTAGTCACCCTCATGGGTAAAGCGCTCGAAGTCCAGCGTGCGATAGCCCAATTGGCCTTTCTCATAATCGAAATAGCCGTCAAGCGGACCGGAGTAAAAGACGTGATCGAAATCGTCCTTTTGGCCGCGATGAAACCTGGTTCGGAGATTTACCGTGATATGGGCATGATCAAGAATGCGGCCAATCATGTCCGTATAGCCGTTTTCAGGCATGCCCTGATATTTATGGAAGAAATAATTGTCATCATAGCTGAAACGCACCGGAAGCCGTTTCAATATCGAGGCCGGCAATTCGCGCGGTGAGCAGCCCCACTGTTTTTGGGTGTAGCCCTTCAGGAAAGCCTCGTAGAGGTCTCTCCCGACGTAGCGCAGAGCCTGTTCTTCAAAAGTTTGAGGCTCTTCGATTGTCTTGTCCGCCTGCGCGTCGATAAAGGCACGTGCCTCGTCTGGCCTGAAACATTTTCCGAAAAACTGGTTGATTGTGTGCAGGTTGATGGGCAGCGAATATACCAGCCCGCTGATCGTCGTCTTGACGCGGTTCTTGTAGGGCATGAATTTCTGGAAACCGTTCACATAATCCCAAACCTCGCGGTCGTCCGTATGGAAAATGTGCGGCCCGTACACATGAACCATTACCCCGGTCTCTTGATCGCGCTCCGTATGGCAGTTCCCGGCGATATGGTTGCGGGTGTCAAAAACTTCGACCCGGTGTCCTGCTTCTGCGAGTTCACGCGCAATAACCGCCCCTGAAAGTCCGGCACCTACAGCGGCAATTTTTTTGGCCCCCGGCATTGCGACCTAGGCCCTGTGGCCGAAATCGACATTGAATTCGTTCATAATTTCCCGGCCGTAGTTTCCGTCCACAAACGGCAATCGTAGGGGACGGGTGCAAATTCGTGGTTATCGGCCAGTTTTTCGACGTAACGTTGCCTATAGATGTCGTCATCCAGATATTCTGCATTGCCGCCAGCCAGCTCAGCACCGATTTCGTAATAGAGATCGAGATTGCGCAGATCAGGTACCGGCGTGTCACCACGCTCGCACTCCTCCTGCATCTGCCAGAACAACGTTTCGAGCCGGCGGGCAAGGGCCGGAATGTCACGCAACACGCTGGTTTCCCTCTGATCCTGCAGCTTTCGCCTCACCCTGGCGATACTCTCGCGGTCCTTCGCAAAGCTTATGGCCTGTTCAACATAGTGATCCGGCCCGCTGCAAATCAGCTCCGGAACGCCAGCGGCCATGACGATACTGTGGCAGAACCGTGCGGCGAAGCTTTTTCCGGGAAATGTCAGAACAGGCAACCCCACCGTCAGCGCATCAGCCGCCGTGGAATGTGCACCGTAAGGAAAGGTGTCGAGAAAGAGGTCGGCAAGACTGATCCGGGCGAGATGGTTCGCGTTTGCGGCCTTGGGTGCAAATATTAGGCGTTCGGGTGCCACGCCGCTCTTTTCTGCCAAATCGCGCAGGCGCAGATCTACATTCTCGTTTCCGGTCAACAGCCACAGCACACTGTCGGGCGTTGCCGACAGTATTGACATCCAACGCTCGAAGGTGCCGCTGGTGATCTTCTGCATGCCGTTGAAACAGGCAAAAACAAACGCATCCTCCGGCAGCCCGGCCTCTTCGCGCGATGGCGCATCGGCAATCACCCTCTTGCGGTCGATGGGCTGGTTGCAGGAAATCCTCAGCACCTTTTCCGAGTAAAATATCTCATTCTTGGGCGGAACGATGTGTTCGTCTGCAATCATATATTGATGAAACGGGCTGCCCATGGAGCCCGGATAACCGCAGAAATTGACGATGACAGGCGCCGGTCTGAAGGCGAAGATTTTTGTCCTCGCATGTTTTGTGTACCCGTTGACGTCGACGAGAATATCTATTTCGTCGTCGGCAATCTGTTTTGCAGCCGCCATATCGCTAAGTGCCGCAATGTCGTGCCAGTGGTCGACGGCCTCTTTCATCCGCGTTTGCGTTGCATCGCCGTCTATCGCTTCGCCGCAATAGTAGGCATAGATTTCGACACTGCTCTTGTCATGCAGTTCCAGCACTTCTCTTAGCGCAAATCCAACCGCGTGGTCCCGCAGATCTGAGGAAAGGTAGCCGACGCGAAGGCGTTGTCCGGTTCCCGACTTCTGCCTCGGCTGCGGGCGCGGAAATCCGCTGACATCGGGTTGTTTGACCAGGGATTTGTTGTAGCGGTAGGCCTTTGCAAGTTGAAACAGCGGATCGTCCGAATAGCAGGCAAGCGCCAGGGGCGACATGGCGTCGAGCAACTGTTGTTCAGAGACATGGTCTGACGATACCAGGATCGGCCATTTGCACTGTCGCTGCCGCAAAGCGCTCCAATGCTGGCCCGATTCAGTCTTGTCGGGACGCAATTCGATGGCCTGCCACAGTGCGGTTTCCGCTTCTTCGAACAGACCTGCGTTTTCCATAACGCGGCCGATGTGCTGGAGAGCCATCAATCGGTGGGCTACCTGCTCCGCCGAACTGTCCGCAGTCGTCTCTACGAAGCTTCGCCATTGCTGGATGGCCTGCGTGGCCATGCCGCTATCTTCGAATGCCCGGCCGAGATTGATATGTGCCTGCCCGAAACGCGGATTGAGTTCCAGGCAAGCGCGCAGGGCGTGGATCGATCCGGCAACATCACCCAACTCGCGCAGTGTGACGGAATAGTTGAAATACGCCAGATGCAGGAAGGGATTGTCGTTATTTGTCGCAATCCAGACCTTGTAAAGTTCCGCTGCTTCGTCCCTTTGTCCTGCCGCGCTGCGGTTTTCCGCAAATTCAAACAACTCTGCCAGGGACAATTGCTGCGCACGCGCGCGCTCCAACATGACGCTGGCCGGTGAAGCAGGTGCATTGTTCGTGACCACTGACATCTCGCAATTAGTCAACCCAGGGGCTACTCCGCAGGCAAGGATTTGGCTCCCAAGCCAGGAGAATTCCGGATATTACCTTAGTTGATTCCCTACCCGGATACAGCGGCAAATATGCCAATCGTTCCGAGGCCGAGGCAGTGTTTTTTAGCTGCGGCGTGCTACGTTCTGTCGATATTGCCAAAGAAGCGGAAAGACGGCTCAATAAGCCGGTCATCTGCAGCAATCAGGCCAGCATGTGGTATTGCCCGCGTCTGGCCGGAATCGGAGAACATAGTCCCGGTTGGGGCATCCTGTTCGAAGCGGCATGATTGCCGAACAGCATCGGGTTTGAGAGAACACCATGACGACAGAGAAAAACACGCTCATTGAACTTCTGAAAAACCGGTCCGGAGACAAGGTGGCGTTTTCAGCGCCCAATCAGTCAGACCTGTCTTATTCGGGCCTGATCGAGCTGATCGAAGAAACCGCCGCCGCGCTTGCCAGTGCGGGTGTCGAGCGCGGGGACAAGGTCGCAATCGTCCTGCCAAACGGGCCCGAGGCGGCAACGGCATTTCTGGCAGCGGCCCATATCGCCGTCGCCGCACCGCTCAATCCGGCCTATACACAAGATGAGTTTGCCTTCTACCTGCAGGATCTGGGTGCAAAGCTGGTTATTTGCGACGATGCCGCCGGCCTTGCCGCCGCGGCCGCTGCAGGGCTTGGCATAAGGGTGGTTTCAATCGAACGTAAAGCAAGCGCCGGCCAGTTTTCCCTCAAGCTTTCCGGAGAGAAAAACGGCATCGCAACAAATGCCGGGCCGGACGATGCCTGCATGGTCCTGCACACTTCAGGCACCACATCGCGCCCCAAAATCGTTCCCCTGACACATCGAAACATCTGCGCTTCGGCGCATAATATCGCCGCCACCTTGAACCTGACCGCGGATGATCGAACCGTCAACATCATGCCTCTTTTCCACATTCACGGGCTTATTGCAGCGGTGCTTTCTTCCTTGTCGGCCGGAGCCAGCATCTACTGCACACCCGGTTTCAACGCGATGAAAGTGTTTTCCTGGTTCGAGGAGGCGCACCCGACCTGGTATACGGCGGTGCCGACAATGCATCAGGCCATCCTGACACGCGCCGGGCGTAATGAAGAGGTGATTGCCGGAACAACACTGCGCTTCATCCGCTCATCGTCGTCCTCGCTTCCGCCGCAGGTGATGGCCGCGCTCGAGGAAACATTCCGGTGCCCCGTGGTCGAAGCCTACGGCATGACCGAGGCGGCTCACCAGATGACCAGCAACCCGATCGCGCATGGTACACAAAAGCCGGGCTCGGTGGGAAGCGCAGCAGGCCCCGAAGTCGCCATTTACTGTGACGGCGAAATTGGCACAAAGGCCGATCTGCTCGGCGAAATCGTCATCAGCGGCGACAATGTCACGAAAGGTTACGAGGCAAACGAAAAGGCCAATGCCGAGTCCTTCATAGCCGATCCGGATAGCGAACGGACATGGTTTCGGACCGGTGACCAGGGGCGTTTCGATGCCGACGGTTATCTGTACATCACCGGCCGCCTCAAGGAGATCATCAACCGCGGCGGCGAGAAGATATCGCCACGCGAAGTCGATGAGATCCTCATGGATCATGAAGCGGTTCTGCAGGCAGTTACCTTCGCTGTTCCGCACAAGCAGCTTGGCGAAGACGTCGCGGCTGCAGTCAAACTTAAAGACGGATGCACCCTGGAGCAGTCCGAACTGAAATCCTTTGCCCGCGAACGGCTTGCCGGATTCAAGGTTCCGCGTCAGATTGTCATTCTGGATGAAATCCCGAAAGGTCCGACCGGAAAACTGCAGCGGATCGGACTGGCTGAAAAACTCGGCTTGAAGGATGCACAATGACCCGGATCAGCATCTTCGGCGCCGGCGCCATCGGCGGTTTTCTGGCCCATGCGCTCTCAAAGGCCGGCGCCGATGTCAGCCTTGTCGCCCGCGGCCCGCATCTCGAAGCGATGCGCACAAAGGGGCTGACCCTCATCAAGGACGGAACCGCCGATACGATTGACGTGCGGGCAAGCGACAACCCGTCGGATCTGGGCGTGCAGGATTTTGTTATTATCGGCCTCAAGGCCCATTCAGTGCCGCCGATAGTTGAGCAGTTTCAGCCGCTTCTGGGTGAAGAAACGGCAATCGTATCCGCCGTCAACGGCATTCCGTGGTGGTATTTTTACAAGGCGAATACCGGTACCGGTCTTGACGACAAATGGGTCGAAGCGGTCGATCCAGGCGGGGCGCAGTGGCGCGGTTTCGGTCCAGAGCGGGCGATCGGCTGCGTCGTATACCCGGCTTGCGAAATTCCCGAGCCCGGGGTCGTTCGCCACATGGGCGGCGACCGGTTTTCGTTGGGCGAGCCAGACGGAAGCCAGTCTGAGCGAAGCAAGATCCTGGCCGGGCTGATGCGTGATGGCGGCCTGCGCGCGCCGGTCAAGCCGCGCATACGCGACGAGATCTGGATCAAGCTGTGGGGCAATTGTTCGTTCAATCCGATTTCAGCGCTGACCGGCGCCAGCCTGGATCTGATCGGCGCGGATCCCGCCTGTCGCTCCCTGGTGCGCGACATTATGATTGAGTGCCGAAATGTCGGTGAGGCGCTTGGCGCACGGTTCAACGTCCCTATCGAGCGGCGCATCCAGGCTGGTGCCGATATTGTCGGTCACAAACCCTCGACCCGGCACGATGTCGAGATGCTCCGCCCAATGGAACTGGATGGACTTATCTGTGCCGTCCTGGAACTGGCGCGGCGTCTGGGCATAAAAACCCCGACACTCGACCATGTTGCGGCGCTGGTTCGCATGCAGGGAGACGTGCTCGGTCTCTATCAGCGAAGGGACGATATCGAAGCAATCATCACCGGGCCATATGAACCTGCCGATAATTGAGCATCCGGACCGTTTATGAAACCTCGCCATCCGCAGTTTCGGAAAACGCTTCCGTCGCTCCGGCCGCCAGGATCATGGCCGTGCCGGCCAGTTTCGCCATTCCATAGGATTCCCCGGCAATCAAGGTCGCGGTGATCGACGCAGCCACGACCTCAAGCATCAACAGCAGCGAGACACGGCCCGGATCCAGCCTCTGCGCGCCCCAGACCATGGCCCAGGTAATGGGGATAAGGATGACAACCACCACCGCAATGACAAATGGCAAAGCCTGTAGTGCCTGTTCGGCGGTCGGTGTTGAATAGGCCGGGTTCACCAATGCAAACAGTGTCGAAAGTCCCGCTCCGCTCGCCAGGCTGAGCCAGGTTTTTTCCAGCTCGTAGTCCCCGGTGACACGATGTGCAAATGTCGCCCCGACCGCAAAAGCCATTCCGGAAGCAAGCCCCATCCATTCGCCAGGACCCTGTGGCGTCGGCACCCCGCCCGTGTGATCGAGGATCACTGTAACGCCGGCAAAGCCCAGCACGATCACGGCCACTCGAAGCCAGCTGAAGCGTTCACCGAGAAAGGCGAGCCCCAATAGCGTTCCCCAAACCGGTGCCAGATAAAACAACAAGGTCACACGGACAATATCGCCGTTGATCAGCCCATGCTGATAGGTCGAAAACATTGCGCCGAAAAAAAGACCCGCCCCCCAGACCATCGGGCCGGCGCGCAGCAACCTGCCGAGACGGCCGAGAATAAATGGCATGAGGCACACCGCTGCAATGCCTAAGACAACGACACTCGTCCAGTCGCCTTTCAGGCCAAAACCATCAATATGGCGCAGCGGAATCCACCAGCATCCCCAGGCCACCGCCGACAAGGCAACCACCGCAGATACGCGCACGGTCGATGATGAAAACGAGGCGAACGCCGCCGCTGCAAAACCCGGTTGCAAGAAGAACGACCTCAGGCGTGTGTGCGCGATTTGTCCGGATCGTAGAAAGGCAAAGCTTCGACGACCACATCGAGGGATTGCTCCTTGCCGCGCAACTGAAGCGTGGTTCCCGGAGCCACATCAGGCCGCAGATGAACCAGAGCCAGGGACTTTTTCATACGGTGCGAATAGGCCGGGCTGTTGACAACACCGACATCCTCACCGTTCAGAAAGAGCCTCGCATCGGCTTCGAGAACATCCGTCGTGGTTGCGCAGGAAACACCACCGAATTTGATCTTTTCCTTGCCCTTTGCCGCGATCATAGGCTCGCGTCCCATGAAGTCGGCTTTGGTACGGGAGATGGACCAACCAAGACCAACCTCCCAGGGCGTGTTCACCTCGCTCATATCGTATGGGTAAAACAGCAAAGCCGCCTCGATGCGGATCTTGTCGAGACAGTTGAACGAACAGGCCATGATGCCCTCAGAGATCCCGGCCTCGAGGATGTTACGCCAGATTTCGACGACATCTTCCCGATCCGTGAATATCTCGTAGCCACGCTCCCCGGAATAACCGGTCCGCGACAGGATGACCTTCCGGTCGAAGAGCGTGGTTTCGACCTGATGGAAGTACTTCAGATCCGCGAGATCCACCGGTGTGTGCGCATTCAACAGCCCCAGCGCCTTCGGCCCCTGCAGCGAGATATCATGCAGCTCATCGTCAAACCGTATCTCGACATTCTTGCCTCGACCGGCTTCTTCGAGTCTCGCCTCGCTTTGGCCCGAGCCGTGGACATAAAGGTACTTGTTGGCGTCGATGTGAAAGATGATGTTGTCGTCGCAGATCGTGCCTTCGTCGGTCAATAACGGGCAGTAGGCAGATTTGCCCTTGTAGATTTTCTGCATCTCCCGGGTGGCGACACGGTCAACGACCTCGAGCGCATCCGGTCCGGTGATCCAGATCTTCTTCAGGCCGGAAACATCGAACAGGCCGGCCGCCTCACGCACCGCGTCATGCTCGTCCTCGTCCGATGTGGCGTAGCTCCACGCCACATCCATGCCGTTCCAGTCGTCGAGCCCGGCGCCAAGCGCGCGGTGCTCGGCTTCAAGTGCGGAAACTCTTCTTGCCATCGTCCTGTTCCTCCTCTGGTTGTTTCAATCACGCCCGGCTGTCCGGCGGCGTGTTTGTTGCTGTGCGGCCTGGTTCAGGGCCTGTGTCTAAAAATGATTTTCGAGTTCCTCGGCAATCTCGAACATGTCGCCGACGATGCCGTAACGGGCGATGCTGAATATCGAGGCTTCAGGATCGGTATTCACCGCGACAATGTTTTCGATGTGCTTCATTCCCCACTGGTGTTGAACCGAACCGGAAATGCCCATGGCGATATAGAGCCGGCAATTTGCCGCCAGTTGGCCGGACTGGCCGACCTGACGCGCCTTCGGCAGCCAGCCATTGTCGGCGACCGGTCTTGAGCAGCCCAATGTGGCACCCATTTCGTCCGCAAGTTCGAGGAACTGCTCGACATTGCTTTCATCGTTCACACCGCGGCCGATCGACAGAATGAAATCCGATCCGGGGATATCTATGCCGCCGGCATCCGCCGGTTCCTTCCAGCCCACATGATTGAGCGACGTCTCGCAGGCCGGGGCATCCATAGTGGTCATCTTCGGCTCGGATGTGCCGCCCGCGGGCTCGAAGACATTGGTGCGGATGGTTACGAGCGTCGTTTCCCTGCCCGGAAACTCCAGGTCGACCAGCACCTTTTCGGCGTAACCCGCGCGGGTGGCGATCAAATCGCCGCCCTCGGATTTCAGCGCCAAAACATCGCTGGCAAAACCGCTTCCGAGCGTCACTGCCACAGACGGCGCAAATGACCAGGCGTCAACGCTGTGCGCCGTTGCGATCAGGGACGGTTTGCGCGCCTGCGCCAGCGCGATAACGACCGCTTCCACGACTTCCGGCTGGAAATCATTCGAACCGGCCGTGACCGTGATCACCTCGTCGACGCCCTCCACGGAAAGGGAACCGGCCAGGCTATCCGGATCGGCCGACACGATGACGGCCGCAAGGCTGTCGCCCTCCCCCTTGACGGTTTTGGCAGCAGACACAGCCTCAAGCGTCGCAGGATGCAAGACGCCGTCACGTTGACCGGCAACAACAATAATCTCTGCCATGACTCACGCTCCCCGCAGTTCTTTGACGATTTCAGCCAACCGGGCCGCCTGTTCGGCCACCGAGCCTTCAATGATTTCGGCCTGCCCTTTCTCCGGCGCATACATGCGGCGCACCCGCGAGGCCGCCTTGACGGCCTCCGCGGTAAGCCCCAGATCCGAAAGATCAAGCTCGTCCACCGGCTTTTGCCGGGCCTGGCGTATACCCCGCAGTGATGCGTAGCGTGGCTGGTTGATGCCGAGCTGTATTGAAAGCACCGCCGGACAGGCGACGCTCATGATCTCCTCAAGACCGCCCTCGAGTTCCCGGTGAATGGTCGCTCTCTCATTGCCCGGCTTGAATTCGAGCTTTGATACCACTGCCGCGTGGGGCCAGCCGAGCAGGCCGGCAAGCGCCATGCCTGTCGCGGCATGGCCGAAATCGACGGACTGGGCGCCAGTAAACACCATGTCAGGATTTTCGCGCTCGACCACTTTGGCAAGCACTCTGGCAATCGCAATGCTGTCGGCGTCCACAAGGGAATCATCCCAAACCCGGATGCCCCGTTCCGCCCCCTTGGCAAGGGCTGTGCGCAGGGCGTCATCGGCGTCCTCGTCTCCCACGGTGACAATGACAACTTCTGCCTCATCACCGGCGGCTTCCGCAATCAGCAACGCCTCTTCGACGGCGAAGTGGTCAAATTCGTTGAGGTCCTTTTCGAAGAAATCCTCATCCACATCGCGGCCATCCTCGCGCATCTCGAATTCGTCATCGAGAACCGAAACCTGTTTAACCGCTACCAGAATCTTCATGACAACTGCTCCACTCCTACTAAAGCTTCAACGCCGATGCTGCCGGAGCACGGCCTTGCGGATTCCACTGCCGCGCCAGGCGCGCAGCAGCGACAAATCGAACTTGCGGCTCGGGGTCGTCCAGCAGTCGCCAAACCCACGCCAATGCAAGGTTGGAATGCCCGGCGGCGATGACACGGTTCAGCGGATAGGGATCTTCGGCCAAATGGGCAGCCAGCGGTGCAAACGCACTTTGATTAAATGCAACAGAACGACGCACGTCCTTGTCCGCGTGATGCGCAATCGCGTCCAGGCTCGCGGCCGGTGTTCGCGGATTGCGTCCAAGCGCGCTCAGCACGTCCGGATGCCGATCGTCGAGAAGCTGCTTGATCGCTGCTTCCGGCGCATCCTCGCGCATCGCCACTC
Organism: Hoeflea sp. TYP-13; assembly: GCF_040932035.1. Lineage (NCBI taxonomy): Bacteria > Pseudomonadati > Pseudomonadota > Alphaproteobacteria > Hyphomicrobiales > Rhizobiaceae > Hoeflea > Hoeflea sp. TYP-13. The sequence continues at coordinate 499,574 of NZ_JBFRBB010000003.1, read as the reverse complement.
CGGCCCGCACCCACGGAGCCGGATCGCCCGCCAAGGCAATCTGGAGCGATGCCGGGCAAGCAGGATTACGTCCCACACTGCGGCGCACCTCCATTACCGCGTCGATGGCGAGGCAATGCAGGATATCCCCCGGAACGGCCGGGTTGCGGGCAATCCAGCAGCGCACCCAGCTATCCGGGTCGGCTGCAAGCCGGGTCACGGCACCGGAAGCGAGCCGCCGGCAGCGGGCGAAAATGCGCCGCACTTTCGGCGAGGGTTCGTAGCCCGATTCCTCGACAAGGTCTCCCGCAACGGCGATGTTGCGCACCGCGGCCACGCGAACCCGCTCGTCGTCATCAGCCGTCAGCCGCGTCAGCACTGAAGAATCGAGAGCCGGGTTGGAAGCCAGCTTGCGCAGGATCAGCTTGTCCGCGGTTGCTTCCGCCCGTTCGAGCAGGTCTTCGGGACAGTTCGGATGAGCGGCTATCTCCGCGCGTACCTGGCGGTCGCCTTTGTCCCACAGTGCCTGCAGGGTATCTCTATCCGCAAACGGGCCGCTAGCGGCATTTCTGTCAATCTGGCCATCGCCTTCTGCAACAAGCTTTGCAAGGACACTAGCAGTCGCATTTGGGTTTCCGGCAACGGCCCGGCGCACGTTGATTGACGTGTTGTCGGCAAGCTTTGACATTGTCGTCCGGTCACATCTGGGATGCATAGCCACATAGCGCCGGATTCGCTCGCAGGCATCATCCTCCAGCAATCGCGCCAGGGCCTTGGGCGGGGCAGCCGGATTCTTTGCCAAACGCAGTTGAAGCGCTCTTCTTGCATCCATCGAAATGCGGTCGAGCAAATCGGGAGAGGTGTAGGCAGCCGCGGCAAAAATCAGTTTGAGGCGCGGTGTCGCCAGGACAATTTCCTCTAGCGCAGGACGTATAGTCCCGTCTACAAAAGGGTAAGCCCCGAGCGCAGCGTAAGGATCGCGTGCTTCCAGCAGGTAAACATTCAACCGTCGAGATTCTTCTGGAACGGCCATTGCCGCTGCTCCCGATTGCGCGGTCATGCCACTTCCACCGCTTCCTGAGCCCCATCGCCCTGTTCCGGCTTGCCGTCGGCCATCGCCTCGGCGACGAGTTCAATCAGTTCCATGACCCGGAAACTGTCCTCGTTTCCGGAGCCCTTGACGCCATCCTCCATCATGTTCAGGCACTTCGGACAATTGACGACCAGCACATCCAACCCACCGATTTCGGCGGCCTCCCGCGCGCGGATTTCCGCTGGCTTTTGCAGATCCGGCGGCTCGGGCAGCCAGATGCGCCCGCCGCCTGCACCGCAACAGAACGAGTTGTCCTTGGAGCGCGGCATCTCGACAAGGTCGGCGCCAAGTTCAGCCAGCACCCGACGCGGCGACTCAAAGCCGTTGTTGAGCCGACCGAGATGGCACGGATCATGATAGGTGACCCGATAGGCCAGTTCTTTCGGGATCCTGACCGTACCCTCGCGGATCAACCGCTCCAGCACGGCACTGGCATGCTCGATCCGATAGGTCCCGCCCAGTTCGGGGTATTCGTTCTTGATCGTGTTGAACGTGTGCGGGTCGGTTGTGACGATCGATTTGAAGTCGCATTCCTCAAGGAGTTCGATATTGGACTGCGCAATTGCCTGGTACAGCCCCTCCTCGCCGATGCGGCGCACGTCGTTACCGGCCGTCTGCTCGTCCTCATAAAGAATGCCGAAGTCGACCCCGGCTTCATGGAGGATCTTGGCAAAGGCAATCGTCACTTTTTGCGAACGGGGATCGAAAGACGCATAGTCGCCGACATACCAAAGCATATCTACCGGCTCGGCCCTTGCGTCCTTGACCTCAAAATCGAGCTTCCTGGTCCAGCGCGGCCGCTTGCGCTTTGATTCGCCGAGCGCGTTGCCCGATTTCTGCAGGCTCTTGAGCGTCGGCTGCAACATCGGGTCAAACTCGCCCTCCTCGATCAGGGCGCGCCGCATCTGCACAATCATCGGCAGATGTTCCACCCCAACCGGGCAGATCTCGGTGCACGCCCCGCAGGTCCGGCATGACCAAAGCGTCTCAGGACGGATCTGGTTCACGCCGTCGCCGCAAACTTCAATCGGCCCTTCGGGCAGGCGAACACCCGACAGCTTGTCATCGGCCAGTTCGCGCAGGCTCAGAACCAGATCGCGCGGGGACAGCGGATAGCCCGCGGCATTTGCCGGACAGGCCTCATGGCAGCGGCCGCATTTGGTGCAGGCATCGAAGTTCAAAAGGTATTTATCGGTGAAATCGGTTAGCTCGGAAAAGCCGATCTTATCCTCGTCGACATCCGCCATGGGCAGGTGGCATTTGGCGTCCGGGTCCCTTGCCATCAGGGACCCCATGGCGGTGAAGATGTGCTTGACCTTGGTGTAGGGAATGAGCCCGATGAAGGCGAAAGCCAGAAGCCCGTGGAACCACCACAGCCCCATGCGGAACGCACCTGCACCTTCGGCGCCAAGGCCAACGGCCTGCAGGAAATAGGCGACGACCGCACCCACTGGCGACCACCAGCGATAGTCCCAAACGGTTGCATCATCCTGCAGCCAGACAAGCCGCGATGCTTCCAGAAAATAACCGGTAACGGCGATCAGGATGAGGATCCATAAAAACGCCCAGTCTTCGCGGCGGTAGAACGAGCGGTCGTAGTCCTCTTCCTCCGGCGCGCGGTCGGGCCGCGCGTAGTCGAGTTTCGGAAGCGCCAGCCATTTGCGCCGGTACATCATATATAAAAGCGCGCCGATCAGCCCCGCTCCGGCAATGTCCAGGATCAGCGAAAAGACGAGGTAAAAGCTGCCATGCCAGAATGTAATCCCGGCCAGCGGTCCGAGAATATCGTATTCGAGCGTAATCACGCTGGTGCCGATGAAAAGCAGCGCAAAGCCGAAAAATATCCATGCATGGGCAATGCCGGCGGAATTGTCCCGGCGCTTGACGGTGCGATGCGACAGGACAGTCCGCACCATCTCGAAAAATCGCCCCATAAAGGGAGACCACGCACCCGAACGGACGCCCCTGCGGTATTTGCGGATCTGCGCATAGGTGCCGTACGCGAACGATCCCAGTGCACAGACTGCGGCAACATAGAAGACAACCATCATCCATAACGGGAAATCCCGAAACAGAATGCGGGTCACTTCCTGCGGATCGTGCTCTATGCCAATCATCCGTGCCGTTTCCTATCTTCTTTCCAAAATCTGGGCCGGGACGACTCGTTGTCTTGCGCCCCGGCAGCCAGGTGCCTTCAGCCTCAGACCCTCCATTCCTGGCGGAACTCGCCGTCCGGCAGATATGCCGCACCCCACACGGACGCTTCGCGCTTGTAGGCAATCGGGAGCTGTGGGTTGGCCTCTTCAATCTCACGGGCAATGCGATGTCCGTCGAAGGTCGCATCGGCCATGATCTTCGGTGCCCAGGCATCGCCGATCACATAAACGCCCTTGATGTCGTTCTTCGCGAATTCGTCCCGCCGGGCCTTTAACTCCCGAAAGAGACCGTCATGGGAGCTTCGTCCCGTGACGAGGACCAGGGAGTCGTAATCGTGCCATTCATAGGTGCGGTTTTCTTCGCGTGGGATCACGCCCGGACCACGGTACTCGCGCCGCGACCCGTCACCCCAGATGTTGTATGTCTGGATCCGGCCGTCTTCTACCTTGCTCACCCAGGTGTCGCCGATCACATTGACATGCAACTCGTGCAGGCGGCGGTGCATATTCGGCGCCTCAAGCGTGAAATGCATGTAGTTGCCGAAGCCGACACCATCGATCACTGTCACCTCATGGCCCCTGGCGGCAAGCAACTCGGCGAGCGACGGTCCCATGAAATAGGGATCGGAATTCAGGATCGTGACCTTTTTGCCGAGCTCCTTGGTTCCGCCGAGGATCTGCTCGGGGGTTGCATGGTCGGGCCTGGCGGAATCAATGCCCGGGATCGGATCATGCGTAAGGGAGTTGGTGCCGTCGCCGTTCCAGAAAGAGCCGGTCGCAATGATCACCTTGTCGGCGCCATAGGCGAGCACATCATCCGCGCTGAGCGCCTGCCCGCCAAGCGCTAGCTGGCTGTCTCGGTTCCTCTTGACCAGCTTGTCGAGCTGCACTTCGCGATAGTCGCGGTGATAGCCCCATTCGCCGAGGCCGGGCAGCGTCGCGACCGCATTGATATGGCCGCCGATCTTCTCCGAACTGTCGGCGAGATGGACCACATAACCGCGTTCCATCAGAACACGCGCCGCCTCGGATCCGGAAGGTCCGGCGCCGACCACCAGGATCGTGTCGTCGGATTTTGCCGGCTCGAACTTCTCCGGATGCCAGCCGCGGCGGTATTCTTCGCCGGCCGTCGCGTTTTGCGTGCAGATCATCGGCGGGCCGCCGATTTCCCACCGGGAAATGCAAACGTTACAGCCGATGCAGGTCCGCACATCGTCAATGCGGCCTTCCTCGATCTTCTGAGGCAGGAACGGGTCAGAAATTGACGGCCGTGCACAACTGATGATGTCCAGTTCGCCGTTGCGGATCACCTCAGCCATCTTTTCGGCATCGGTAAAGCGGCCAACGCCGAGCACCGCTTTCTTCGAGTGCTGCTTGACGAATTTCTGCCACGGGATCTGGTGACCCTGGCGGTAGAAGCGCGATGGTCCGGCATCCTCGCCCCACTCGGCGATGTCGCCGATCTTGATGTCCCAGATATCGACCAGGTCATCGGCCAGCTGAATGAACTTGATACCGTCGACCTCGACCTCGACGCCGGCCGTGCCGTAGAGCGAGTCAATGGCAAAGCGCGAGGCGACAGCGCAGTCATTGCCGACGGCATTTTTGACCTGTTCCAGCGTTTCCACCCAGAAGCGGGCGCGGTTCTCGAACGAGCCGCCGTAACTGTCGGTGCGCTTGTTGTGGTAGGGCGACAGGAACTGCACGGGCAGATAAGCGTGTCCGCCATAGACGTTCACGATATCAAATCCCGCATCGCGCGACCGCAGGGCCGCATCGACGTAATATTGCTGGACCTGCCGGATATCGTCATGATCCATCTCATGACAGTAAGTCAGTGTCTCAAATTCCGAGGCATACTGGCTCGCGCCGCGCGGCGTGCAGCGCGTCTCCATGCACGGTGCATGGGACGACCCGTACCACATTTCGACTCCGGCCAGCGCACCATGTTTATGTATCTCGTCGGTCATGGCGCGCAGGTTGCGCACGTCGCCCTCGTCCCAGATACGCGCCGATACGCGGTGGGTGTCGTCGGATTCGGGATGGATGGAACAATATTCCGTGTTGATCGCGCCCCAGCCGCCCTCGGCTTTGACGCCGCGATGGGCCGCCTGGAAGCCGGGCTTGTCGGAGCCTGCGCCGATACAGTGCGGGCTCTGGTGGAAGCGGTTTTTCATCACTTTCGGACCCACCTGGATCGGCTCGAAGAGGATGTCGTATTTGGCCGGTCGCTTACTTGCCATTTTTCTTCTCCTTGAATTGGCCGACCACAGCGGCCGTTGCTTTAGCTGTTAAGATCCGAAGGATGTTTCTTGCCGACACCAACCAGCAGCGCCGCCGCCAGGAACTTTCTGGTGTCATCGAACACGCTTGGCTTTTCGCCGCGCCAGCGCTCGTAGAGGCGCTGCGGCGGCGTCCCGTCCTGCTCCAAAACGGCCAAAGCCGCGGCGGTTTCGGCAGCGAAGGTGCGCATACGCGTGCGTAAATTGTCCTGGTAGGTATCCCAGTGGCGTGTCTCCATTCTGAGATGGAAAAGCGAACTCCTGGCACGCCTGGCGACCTGCATGCCTTCAATCCATGCATCGGCCCCATTCCACAGCCTGCGAGCCCTTGCATAGCGCCGCACCGCCCTTGTCTCGCATCCCGCAAGCCGGTCGGCCAGCGCCAGATTGGCGAGTGAGGTCGCCCGTCGGGGATCGGATAGTGCAAAGCGCCAAAACGCGATCCGGCCGGCGCTGCGAAAGCACCGCGTGGCAGCAGGCAGGTTGTCGGTAAGCAAGTGGGCGTTCCCCCGCTCCTGCAGGCGCTCCCAATTGAGGTCGACCGGACGCCAACCCGCCTTGCGGGCCACGACGAGCTCTGTGTCGGCGTCACACGCCGAGATATGCTGCGCGGACATGTTCATTGTCATGAAGCTCTCCTGCGGGTCCTTCCAGCGCCATGTCACCGGTTTCCAGCACATAGGCGTAGTTTGCGAGATCAAGCGCCAGCTGGGCGTTCTGCTCAACCAGCACCACTGTCATTCCCTGAGCATTGAGTTCCTCGATAATGCCTGCAATTTCATCGACGATGATCGGTGCCAGCCCCATCGATGGCTCATCCATCAGCAGCATTTTCGGTTTGGCCATCAGGGCACGCCCGATTGCCAGCATCTGCTGCTCACCCCCCGACATGGTCTTGGCCAGTTGCCGGCGCCGTTCACGCAGGCGCGGGAATCGGACAAAGGCGGCTTCCAGGTCCGTTTCAACCTCGGCCTTGTTCCTGCGCAGGAAGGCGCCGGTGCGCAGATTTTCCTCGACCGTCAGATCGGGAAAGATGCGACGGCCTTCGGGGACATGGGCAATGCCTTCGCCAACAATCTTGTGCGCCGGCAGCCTGTCAATTCGCTTGCCGTTGAAGTGGATTTCACCCGTCCGCAGCGGCTCCAGGCCCGAGAGCGCCCTCAGGGTCGTCGATTTGCCGGCTCCATTGGCGCCTATGATCGTAACGATGGCGCCTTCGGAAACACGCATCGAAATGTTGCGGATCGCCGACACCTTGCCGTAGCTGATCGAGGCATTTCGCATCTCAAGCAACATGCCGGCCTCCTCCGAGATACGCCTCGATGACGTCCGGATGGGTCCGGATCTCCTGCGGCCCGCCTTCGGCCAGGAACCTGCCGAAACTCATTACCGTTATCCGATCGCACAGCCCCATGATCGCGTGCATATCGTGTTCGACCAGCAATATGGTGACCCCGGAATCGCGGAGCTTGAACATCAATTCCATCATCTGTCGGGTTTCTTCCGGGTTCATGCCGGTGAAGGGTTCGTCCAGCAAAATGACGTCCGGCTGCGCCGCCATTGCCACGGCCATGCCAAGCGCGCGCTGATGGCCATGTGGCAGCTCGCCCGCCAGTTCGCCCGCGAATTCAAGCAACCCGAAAAATTCGAGCGCCTCTTCCGCGCGGTCTCTGGCACCGCGCCGGTTTTCCGCATCCAGACCGAGGATCGCCGAAACAATGCCGGGCCGGAAATTCATGTGCGTTCCGACGAGCGCGTTCTCCAACACCGTAAGCTCGGCAAAGAGCGTCGAATGCTGGAACGTGCGCACCACGCCGCGGCGCGCGACCTCGTGCATCGGCAGGCCGGAGATCGGCTCACCGCGCAGGCGCACCGTTCCGCCGGTAGGCCGGTAAAATCCCGAGATCATGTTGAATGTCGTGGTCTTGCCGGCGCCGTTGGGGCCAATCAAACCGTGGATGGCACCCTCTTCAACGACAAAGCTGAGATCATCGACGGCTGTCAGCCCGCCGAAGCGCATGACCAGCTTGTCGATCTGCAGAAAGTGACCGCTCATGTCTCGGTCCCCCTTTCCGCCTCGTATTGCGCCGGGCCGCCTGTCCGCTGCGCCTTTGCAACGGCATTGCCTGGACGCCGACGCATGAAATACTGGACCACGCTTTCCAGCCCTTTGGGCATGAACAGCACCGAACAGATCAGCAGGAGGCCGTAGATAAACGGACGCATCTGCTCGAACCCGAGTTCGCGCAGCACAACTTCATTGAGGATCGACAGCACGACACATCCTAAGATCGGGCCATAGAATGTGGCCGTGCCGCCGACGATCGCCCAGGTCAGGACGAAAACCATCAGCTCGACATCGAAGCTGTTGGGATTGATGGTGCCGATATAATGGGCAAGGAGTGCGCCCGACAGCCCGGCAAAACCCGATGCGATCAGGAATGCCCGTGTGCGGTAGGCGCGCACATCAACGCCGGCCGACTGGGCAAGCTTGTCCTGCCAATGGACCGCATGGAAGGTGAGCCCCACCGGTGAGCGCTCGATCCGCCACATCACCCATAGCGACAGTGCGACTACCGCAAGCGCAAAATAGTAGTAGCTGACCGGTTCGAAGAAATCGAAACTGTAGATGCCGATATCGAAATCCGGCATCGGATCGATCTTCTTGATCCCCTTGGGTCCGCCAAACGGATCGCGAAAACGCTTCCACAAAAGCCGGATAATCTCACCCGCAGCAAAGGAGCCGATGAGGAAATAGAACCCCTTCATGCGAAACAGCGGATAACTCAGCACCATCGCCACCAGCACCGCGGTGAGCGCACCGAGAATCATGGAAACCGGCACATAAATCCCGAGCTGCTTGCTATAGAGCGCCGAGGCATAGGCTCCGACGCCCATGATAACCACATGGCCCAGCGACCACTCGCCGGTCAGCGTCAAAAGCCGGTAGGACGCAACCAGAAGCACGTTGATGGTCAGGAAAACCAGCACTTCCTGTTGCGAAAAGCTGAGGGCATGGGGCAATGCGATCAGCAAGGCCGCCAGCACCAGCCATCCGGCTGTATGTGACGCGGCCCTAGGCACGGTCTGCCGTCCCGAACAAACCTGTCGGCTTGACAATCAACACGAGCAGCATCAGCGACAAGCCGACAATGTCGGCAATCACGCCGTCATAAAATGTGGTCACGAAAGTATGGACCAGCGAATAGGCAACCGCAGCCACAACGGCTCCTTCGAGAGACCCCACCCCGCCAACGATAATGACAATGAACGCGGTCACGATGACCGAATGCCCCATATGCGGGTTGACCGACACCAACGGCGCGGTCAATGCCCCGGCGACACCGGCAAGGCCAGCGCCGATGAACATGGCGATCCGCGAGGTCTGGTTGATGGAAATACCTTGCAGCGCGGCGGCTTCCGGATCCTGGGCGCTGGCACGCAACGCCCACCCGAAACGGGTTTTGGTCAGGAATGCCCAGAGCGCGGTCAACAGGACGACCGCCGCGACGATCACGAACAGTCTCGGCATCGCCAGATGAACCTTGTCGGAAAAGGCGATCACCTGTTGTGTCACCGGCGGCACATGTTCCATGCGCACGCCGAAACCCATGACGGCCAGGGCCTGCAGGATCATCAAAAACCCGATCGATGCGACCAGTCCGCCAAGCGGGTTGGTGCGCAAGGGGCGAAACAGCGCGCGCTCCATTCCCAATCCGACAAGGCCGACAAACACCAGGCCAACGGCGACTGCGAAAAGGAACGATATCTGCAGATCTGCGTAGAGCGACACAACGACGTAGGCGCCAAGCATAAACAACTCGCCATGGGCGAAGTTGATCACACCCATCACTCCGAAAATCAGTACCAGTCCAACGGCAACCAGCGACATATAGCTGGCGGCATAAAGCGCGTTCAGGCAGGTTTGCGCGAGAAGCTCAACCATCGTCTCACCCGATCAAATACAGTTGTGGTGAATGGCGCTGCATGGGGGGAAGGATCCATGCAGCGCCCCGGGAGTCATCAGCTGCGCTGATTCCACATCTGCCCGTAAGCAGCCATATGCTTCTTGAGGAGGTCGCCATGCTTGGCGTACCAGTCGGGAATGGACTTGAAGGCCTTTATGCGGGCTTTGCCGTCTTCGATCACCACAACCGGCCAGTTGCCGACCAGGGCATTGTCAATGCCGAACAGGTCAGTTCCCCACCAGTCGGCGGTACCGAAGGCATGCTTGCCGCGCCCACCTTCTTTCATTGCTGCAAGAACAGCGGCGGGCTCGGCTGTGCCGGCCCTTTCGGCGCCGTCTTTCCAAAGGTCCATAATGGCTGCGTATTCCCAACTCACGGCGCCCCATTCGCCGGGATGCCGCTTGTTGTATTCCGCATAAAAGCCATTCGGATCCCTGAAGTTGATCGCTTCGTCATTCAAGGCCGGATCGTCGAAATCCGGGAACTGGAAGATAAAGCCTTCCATGAACTCGACCGATGTCTTGTCGATCATCTGGTCGTAGAAGTCAGCGGTGCAGGAGATGATTTGACCCTTGTAGCCCTGCTGAAACAGCTGTTCGGCAATTGGATGGACATAGTCCGAATAGCACGTGTCGAGACAGACGATCTGCGGATCCTTGGCAATCAGTTTGGTGACCACAGGCGCAAAATCGGTGGTTGCCGGGTCGAACAGCAGCGGCTCTTCCAGCATTTCTATGCCGGCTGCTTCAAATGCCGCCAGATAGGTTGCAACGGATGGCAGCCCGAGAGCATCATCCTGCGCGCAAATCACTGCCGTTTTCAAATCGGGCTTGTTTTCCGCCAGCCATTCAACGCCGGTGACATTGTAGATCGGATGCACTTCGGCAGGCGCCAGCAATGTCTCCGTATCGGGCGCGAGATCGGACGGCAGCAATGTCGAAAACAGCATGCCGGTCTTGTCGGCAACGGGTTGCGCTCCCGGCCAGGTGTCGCCGCCAAGCATCATGACGAACTTGACGTCTTCCTCGCGTATGAGCTTTGTGGCTCCCGTCCGCGCCTTGGCCGGATCGTATTCGTTGTCGTAGCCGATGAACTCAACCATATAATTGCCGTCGGCGAGCTGAACGCCCCCCGAGGCATTGACCTTCTCGGCCCAAATCTGACAGCCATCGAGGCCGGGTTTACCCCATGCCGCCACCGGACCGGTCAGGGGCGCCAGAAATCCTATTTTTATAATCTTATCCGCCGCCAGAACGCGGGTATTGAGACCCGCCAGCGCCACGGCACTTGCAGCTGTTTCGAGAAACCGCCGACGCGAAAGTCCGTCCTTGAAAATCTTTGTATACATTTCAACTCCTCCCAGGAGCTTTTTGGGCCCTTCATTTGCACGCGGTCCTGATTCGGTTCACAAACCGCATCTCAAATTGGTCTGCCCAATTTAGCCCGAATTTCACATTTTGGTCGTATTTGGTTTATTATGGCCTCAAGATTAGAACCAATTTTGCCCAAATTCAAGTTTTTTATGTTTTTTTCTGATTTTTATTGCCAAACTGCCCTAAATTGGTTATAATTGGTTTCAAAGAAAAATATTGATGGGAATACTCTCAACAAAATCAAACGATTGCAGGATGCATCAATTTTAGACCAATTTCTGTAATTTTGGTCTACTTTGGTACAGTTGGAGTGTGGAAAACGACGGGATGACAAACTGAACCGCAAATGTCACTACAATTTTAGGCGGAATCGAATGCCGACTGACGCCGTCAGCAACAGGCACGCCGTTTCAACAGGAGACGACCGAACAATATGGATGGACTAGTACAGCTGCCCTGGGACAATGATACCGACATCGAAAGGCCGGTGGCTGCCAAAACACGGAAACTCGCTGACAAACTGTTTGCCGAGATCATAAATGGTGTGTACCGCTACGGCACACGCCTTCCTCCGGAACGCCAATTGTCGGAGTCGCACGGCCTGTCACGCAGCACGATCCGCGAAGCACTCGGTCATCTGGAACGCCATGGCATTATCAAGCGCCGCGCCGGCAGCGGGTCTGTGGTGTGTTACCGGCCGGATGAACCGGCATCCGACAATGCACCCGTCGTGCATCCCAACATGTTGAATCTGAGTGAAATCGGGGAGACGACCAGTCCCCTCGAACTGGGCGTCGTGCGTTCAATTGTCGAACCGGAGATCGCCCGCCTGGCAGTCCTCAACATGACGTCACGGGACATTCAGCGTCTGAATGCCATCCAGCAGGAGATCGATCGGGTTTCAGTAGACGGTGAACGGTTCTCCGCCCTTGACGACGAATTGCGCATGCAAATCGCAAGGGGAACGCACAATCCATTGCTGATCACGATCTATGAAATGGTCAATTATGTCAGCAAAAATGCCGATTGGGCGGCCCAACGCCGCAATGCGCTTACCCCCGACAGGATCAGCGAATACCGGCTTCAAAACCGTTCGCTTTGCGAGGCCATCGGGCGCCGCGATATCGAAGCGGCCGTCGAGTATCTCAAAATCTCGCTTGCCGATTTTCATCAGGATTTGATGCGCGGCGCATAATCCCCTGCCGTAGCAGAACCCGTCATGCGGCGCTCCAGCCGCTGGTCCCACATCTGCCCGCTGGCGCGCATGTGCCGCAGAAGCAGGTCACCATGCTGGTCCCACCAGTCAAGGACCGATCTGAACTCGACGATCCGGGCCCTGCCGCTCTGGATTTGCACCACAGGCCAGGAGCCGACGAGAGCGTGATCAATGCCGAACAGGTCCTTGCCCCACCATCTGGCTTCACCGAACACATTGCGGGCTGTTCCACCGAGTTTCATGGCGGAAAGCACGGCAACCGGCTCGACGGTCTGAACACGCTCGACCGCCTTGCGCCACATTTCAAGGATTGCACAATATTCCCAGGAAACGGCGCTCCACTCACCGGGGAAGCGCCGGACAAACTCCGAATAAAACTCATTGGGACGCGGAAAATTGACGCGCGGGTCATTGAGCGCAGGATCGTCAAAATCGGGAAACTGGAAAACGAACCCTTCCATGAATTCCCTGCTCGTCTTTTCGATGAGCGCCGGATAGTTGTCGCAGGTGCAGGAAAGTATCTGCCCGGTGAAGCCGCGCCGGTAAGCCGCCTCGGTGAGCATGTGGACGAATGGTTCGTATGCGGTATCCCAGCATAGAAAGTCCGGATTTGCCGACAAAAGCGCATCGACCAGCCCGTCGGGGTCCTGCGGTGCGCCCTCGTAAAGAATCTCCTTGACGATATCGATGCCGGCCGCCTCAAATGCGGCCCGGTAGGTCGCCTGTGACGGCAGGCCAAGGGCATCCCTTTGAGCACACAGGGCGACGGTCTTCAGTTCCGGCCGGTTTTCCGCAAGCCAGTCAACGCCGGTGACCAGATAGATCGGATGCACCTCGCATGGCGCGATCATATAGGGCGTATCCGGCGACAGGTCGCTGGGCAGCAACGTGGTTGCCAGCATCTTGTTCCGCTTGAGAAAATCGCTGATCGCCGGAACGGTGTCGCCGCCCAGCATCAAAATGATCTTGACGTCCTTTTCCGTCACAAGGTGTTTTGCGCCGATCACCGCCTGCTCCGGATCGTACTGGTCGTCAAAAGCCACGATATCGACCAGGCGATGCTGGTCACCGATTTTGATGCCGTTTTGCGCGTTCACCCAATCCGCCCAGATGTGACACCCTTCAAGCCCCGGCCTGCCCCAGGCCGAAGCGTCACCTGTTAATGAGGTGAGCACGCCAATGCGCACGGCTTCCTTGGCCTTCACGCCGAACTTCGGCAGGCTAGCCGATATCGCCAAATCTGCTCCAAAGCGATAGGTGCTCAAGTTATCCTCACGGGGTCTATACCGGTTATATAGAAGAAATCCCGCTTAGATCACCGATGATCCAAAAGGGAAACACGAATAAGTACCGGACTCATTCATATCACACCGTACGCAAATTTTCCGAGACTGAACAAGTTATGATGCAGCAGGCCCGCTGTTTGCCGAATGCGCCCACTGACGGGGCGGCCCGCACTGGTCAGGGTTACTAACCGGCCGGGCTACGATCCAAAAGCGTTTTGCAAATCATCGACAAGGTCTTCTGCATGTTCAAGACCCGCATGGAACCGTACCATCGGACCGGACGCTTCATCTTCAGACTCGGCTTCCAGGCTACGATGCTGATCCGGATAAACAGGCAAAGCGAGGCTTTCGAACCCTCCCCATGAAGCGCCGATCGAGAACAGTTTCAGGCGATCGAGAAAAGATTCCAGATGAAAGCCCGCATTGAACCTGACACTCAGCAAACCGTTGCAGCCAACGGCGTCGCGAGCCCAGATTTCATGCCCCGCATGCCCTTCCAGCCCTGGATGAAAGACGCGTGCAACCTCGGGTCTTGCCGATAGCCAATTCGCCAGCGCCAGGCTGGATTGACCATGATGTGCAAGGCGCAGTCCCAGTGTACGCATGCCTCGAAGACAGGCATATGCATCATCCGGCGAGAGTGTCTGTCCGGTCCCGTGAACAAAGGACCGCAGAGGCGTGCAGGCATCACCACGCGCGCACGCAGCACCCATCATCAAATCGGCATGGCCGCTAAGATATTTCGTCCCGGATACGACAGAAATATCGCACCCCAACTCCAATGGCCGATACAGCCAGCCGGAGCCATAAGTGTTATCTGCGATGACTGTTAGCCCGTGCGTTTTCGCACTTTTGCAAAGCGCAGGTAAATCCATCACCTCAAATGTCTGGCTGGCAGGCGATTCGACGACAACGGCCCTCGTCCAGGGTTTGACCCATGGCGACAGATCCACCGTATTCCAGGGTATGAAGTCGAATTCCACCTGGTTTCGGTCAAATTGCTCTTCACAAAATGCCCGGGTCGCTCCAAAGACAGTATCGACAATCAGCACATGGTCGCCGGCGGCGGCGAAGGCCGAGATTGCGCTTGCCATAGCAGCAACGCCTGAGGGAAACAGAAAGGTGGCATCGCCAGCTTCCAAATCACTGATTGCATCTGCGAGCGCATGGGCCGTTGTCGTGCCGCGCCTGCCGTAGGACAGCAGCGAGTCATCCGTTTCGCGACGGATTTTCGTGTCGCGGAAGGAGGCAATTTTGTCATGCAGGATCGTTGAGGCGCGTATCACCGGAGGGTTGGCAGGCCCCGGCATTGTAGGGCGTCCATAGTGCACGAGCTTAGTTTCGCGGCGCATTTTTCAACTCCTCCGCGCGCAGCACTGGAGCCGGGCTACAAAATACAAAGACCGGATCATCCATGAAGCACGCGGCGTTCTGAATTTCGTTGCGGAAACACCGGTTCATGCTCAACGCAACGCGTTACAACTGCCCGCCGTTTCCTGAACATTTCCGAATATTCCAGCATCCACATCCGGTATTTCACCTTGGTCTTGGAGGCTGACACTGAAGCTTCGCGCTATGCATTTTTGATCACTTGACCGGTTCATTGCGGACATCACATTCATATTTTTCTGACGGGAAAAGATAGTGACGCGCTCAAACGGATCGACATTTCCGAAATAGGCGATCTCGCGGAATTTGAGGGGAACCGTTGAGCTGAGTTCGGGGCTCTCATAGCGTTTGAAAAGCTGGCAGTAGTTTACGAAGTACATGAATTTTGCCGCGTTGAAATCCACCGAGGGATTTACGACATGCTCCTGCGTCTTCTTCAGATCCCCATCGTTGTGCCTGTACATTTCCTTGTATCGGCTCTTGGTCGATTCAAGGATGGTTTCTCCGAACGGGTCCGAATGGAAATCAATGGTTGATCGCAAGAATTTATTGTTGCTGTGCCCGTTGGTGCTCGAAAAAGTCGACATCAATCTTACGGTTGCGACAATGTCGGAATCCGCCTTGATGTAGTTGGTCTCGGTGATGAAGAACGGCGCCAGCAGGCTGCGAGGAACACATTCGATTCTGATCGTATCGTCCTCTTCAACGCTGAAATGCCTGTGGTACGTCACCGACGCGTAGACAAAGCTCGCATATATTCGTTCACCCTGGTCGCCTTTCCACTCCGACGGCATCCTCGATGTCAGTTTCGAGATCAGGGACCAGTGATTGTCTCCGGCATTGGCCAGGCAAAACAGTTCAGACAGGCCGAAAATGTCGAGGTGCGGCATTCCGGCCTGGAGTATTTTGCTACACGTAAACATCTCTCATACCCCTGCCAGTCAGCCCCTGTCATTCAATTCATAGGTCGAAAGTGCCGAACACGCGCCGCATTTGGCACAACCCGCCTTGACATCGCTTGCCCGGATTCCGGCATCGCGCAGCATCTGGGCCAACGGGGCCAGGATACCGTGCATGAATTCGGAATTCGGCGAGGGATGACTTTCCAGCGGAGTGCCCGAGATTGGAATGAACGGCACGACGAACGGATAGACACCGATATCGACAAGACGCCTGCAGACCGTGAGAATCTGTTTTTGCGTGTCGCCGAGACCGGCGAGAACATAGGTTGAAACCTGACCTCGCCCGAAGACGTCGACAGCCGCACCGAAGGCTTCGAAATAACGTTCCACCGAAACCTGTGCCTTGCCCGGCATGACGCGGGCCCGAACATCTTCGCTGACGGCTTCAAGGTGCATGCCAAGCGCATCGATACCGGCATCTCTCATGCGTTGAAACCAGGCATCGTCATCCGGCGGTTCGCATTGTCCCTGAATAGGCAGATCGACGGCCGATTTGACGCCAATCGCACTTTCGCAAAGGATCTTTGCGCCCCGGTCCCTGCCCGGCGGCGTTCCGGTCGTCATCACCATATGCGTAACGCCATCAAGCTCGACCGCCGCCTTGGCGACTTCTCCCAACTGCTCCGGGGTTTTTCGCTCGATGGTGCGTCCCGCGGCAAGCGACTGGCCGATGGCGCAGAACTGGCAGGTTTTAGTCCGGCTCTGATAGCGAATGCAGGTTTGCAGGATCGTTGTTGCCAGCACATCGCGGCTATGCAGCGTTGCAATCTTTGAATAGGGGATACCGTCTGCCGTTGACCGCTCATAAAAACGCGGCCGCAGCTGAAACTTGACGTTTCCGATGGTCGTGCCGTCTCGGCTGACACTGCTGTTGCCAGAATTGTCCGGCTTTTCCACGACATACGGGCTGTTGAATGCGGGGGCCGTGTGAACCGGAACCATGACAGTCGTGCCTTCAATGGTCATCGCCGTGTGGTCGGAAGGGCCGGCACCGCCGCGCCTGCTTTCACCCATGGACTCAGGGTCGACCAGACGAACACCGGAGGATTGCAATTCGTTTATCAATTGCTCGACCGGTAACTTTTTAGCTTGTTCTCTCACCTCGGCTTCCTCCCACCTGGACTTTCGATCGGCCCTCCGAATACCGACCCGAGTGCATACGCACTTCAATATGAAACAATAATGTAGTCTATGTGCGAATAATGATACTGTCAATTATCACAAATTCGGCATTCAATCTGATCAATTTTTCGTCGCCCAAATCTGATATATTGCATTGTTTTTGTTAGAAAATGTAAATTTCTGAGAAAAATTCTCATGATTGGCTTGAGTTATCAAATGCTACAATATACAGTCAATTTAAATCATAGATTCTATGGATGACATGCAATGTCTGATTGGATACCCGAACTCTCCAGCGATGGCTCACCCAGCTACATGGCACTCGCCAATGCAATCGCCGCGGACATCGCGGCCGGGCGGCTATCGACCGGCGAGCGCTTGCCGCCGCAGCGCACGCTGGCCAAAAGGCTCGGTGTGCATTTCACGACGGTGGCGCGGGGCTACGTCGAAGCGCAAAATCGCGGCCTGGTCGATTCGAGGGTCGGTCAGGGCACGTTCGTCACCGACAGGTCGCGCACGCGAAGAATGCAGCACTCCCACGAGGCGCGGCCTGCCGACCTGACAATGAACCTGCCGCCGGAACCGACCGATCCGGATCTGCTCGAAAGGATGCAGGCCGGTCTGGAATACGTTGCCGAAGATATCATGTCGGTATTGCGCTATCAGGGATTTGGAGGAACCCGGGAGGACAAGGACGCAGCGTCAATCTGGCTTGGCCGCAGAGCGATGGCTCCGTCTCAGGAGCGTATCTTTGTTTCACCCGGCGCGCACGCGGCCCTGGTCGGCATGTTGACCATCCTTGCCGAGCAGGGCGAGATCGTCTTGTGCGAGCAAATCACATATCCGGGAATTCGGTCGATTGCTGCGCAGTTGGGGCTGAAGCTTCTTGGCCTGCCCATGGACGAAGACGGTATTATCCCACAAGCCTTTCGTGATGCCTGCACAACCATGAAACCAAAGGCGATTTACCTGAATCCAACACTGCAGAACCCGACGACACTGACGATTCCGATTGAGCGGCGGAAGGAAATCGCAGCCGTTGCGCGCGAGTTCAATGTTCCGATCATCGAAGACGACGCCTATGGCTTCATTCCGGCAAGAGGACAGCAACCGGCACCCTTTGCCACCCTCGCCCCGGAACTGACCTGGCACATTGCCGGCCTGTCAAAATGCATCGGCGCCGGGCTTCGTCTTGCATTTGTCATTGTCCCCAATACGCGTTCCGCGTGGCCATTTGCCTCGACACTACGCGCCTCCACGGTAATGGCTTCTCCTTTGACAGCGGCGTTGGCGACTAGATGGATCAAGGATGGAACGGCGACCATGTTGCTGCGCTCCATACGCTCCGAGACCGCAGAGCGTTACAAACTCGCAACTGAAATCCTGCCGGAAAACTCATTTCGCGGCAGCCCGCTGAGTTTCAGCATATGGGTACCGCTGCCGGCACTATGGACGCGCACGGCATTTGTTGAACATCTGCGATCGACAGGAATTGGTGTCGTTGCCAGCGATGCATTCGTGGCAGGCGGAACTGCTCCGGAGGCTGTCCGCATATGTCTTGGAGGCCCGACCAAACGCCAGGAGATCAAGAGCGCGCTGGAATACATTGAACATGCGATGACAGAATCCCCGGCACTCGCCTCAACCTTTTTGTAAGCGCCTGAATTCGAACGCCCGTGGATCTTGTGATGCTTCACTCGTCGCGCAGGACAACCCAGATCAGTTCGGCCGGTTTGTCTGTCGTATTTGCCCATTGGTGCGGAATTTCACCGCTGAAATGCAGCGAATCTCCGGCTTTCAGCGAATATTCTTTTCCGCCCAGTTGAAAATAGACTTCACCGGATGTGACATGCACGAGCTCTTCACCTGGGTGTTTCAGGCGTTTTCGACCGCTGTTCGCACCCGGTTTCATATGTGCGACGGCTGCCGCAGAGCGGAACTGCCGATAGGGACCTGTGATGCCTTCGAGATCGAGTCCCTTATGGGGGGTGAAAACGGTGCCGCGTTCACTGCCCTTGGTAAAATGAACCGGTTCCGGCAGGGCCTCGTCCTCTTCAGTGAAATAATTCACCGGAACGCCAAGGGCATTGCTCAATTTCAGCAATGTGGTGATGGTCGGCACCATGCCGCTTCGCTCGATTTTGTGAATGGCCGGGCCTGAAACATCACTCTTTGCGGCAAGCTGCTGGAGCGACAGCTTCTGCTCGCTGCGCAGTCGCATGAGTTTCTCGCCCACCCTGCTGACGATTTCCTCGACTTGCTCGGAAGCTGAATTGGGTCTTGCCAATTCAGTACTTTTTTTTCTGGTCGCTTTCGCCGCCAAAAGGATCTCCATCGTTAATCTGTTGCCATTCGCTTTCAGGCACCTTCATACTCGATCGGCATCGTATGCGACAGGCGCAATAGCTGTGTGAGATTATTTACGTCAAGTCGCATTTGTCCTGACCTTTCGATGATCGGCGCCGAAGCCATTTTGCCCGCGTACACTTTTTTTAGCATGGGTCGACACGCGTCATAAAGTACACTATACGAAATACGTAGTTAATTGTACGATACGGATCATGTCAAACACAACAGAAAAATCCAACGCCTTTCTCGATGCCGTCGTAAGCGCGGTTAGAAACCATACTGGCGTCTCCGGAAAGCAGGCTATCAACGGTGCCAGCCGGTTTGTGGACCCGGTCGATCCCGTTCACGGACCGGGCGACGACGGCGCGATTGTCGATATCGCCAGCCATCAGGTCGTTGCCTGCGGCGAGGCCATCTCTCCCCCCTTCATCGAAGGCGATCCATACGGTGCGGGCATCGCAGGGGTGTTGGCCAATGTCAACGATGTTGCTGCGATGGGCGGCATACCGCGCGGTATCGTCAACACCGTCGTCGGTCCGACAAGGGTGACAAGCGAACTGATGCGCGGCCTGAGCGACGCTGCGGAAATGTATGATGTACCAATCCTCGGTGGTCACCTGACGGAACGTGAAGGGGAAAGTTCGCTCTCTGCCTTCGCCATCGGCCATGCCGAACAGGTGCTGTCAATGGCCAATGTGCGCCCGGGGCAGGCGCTGTTGTTCGCGTGTTCGCTTGACGGCGAAATGCGTCCCGATTTTCCATTCTTTACTTCAATTGAGCGCCAGGGCCCGAACCTGGCGCGCGATGTGAGGCTGCTTGCGCAGGTGGCTGCAGAGGGCGCCGCGGTCGCCGCCAAGGATGTGTCGATGGCCGGGTCTCTGGGCTCGCTGGCGATGCTGCTGGAATTCACACGCTGCGGGGCCAATGTCGACCTGCGCAGGCATCCGATGCCCGCGGACACTGATCCGCTAAGATGGCTGGTGTCGTTTCCGACCTACGCATTCTGGCTGACAGCGGACCCTGACCGGGTGGCGGACTGTGCCGGGATATTTGAATCAAAGGGGCTCATCTGCGCGCAGGTCGGTGAAGTGACCGGCGGAGGAGCGTTGGTTCTTGAAGATGGCGACCATCGCCGGACCCTCATTGACCTTTCATCGGAAAGTGTCACAGGCCTGTGGAACTGAGACAGCGTCAGAACACCGGCAGATAGATGATCATGCGGCGGGATAGAGTAACTCTTCGTCGTGTTCGGTCACGTCTTCATATATCAGCGCATCGGGGCGCCCCGGCCAGTTCAGCGGCGGAGCCTGTGCCAGGTCGAATAACATCGGCTGATGCAGAAGGCCGAAATAGGTCCGTTCAGCGCCATCGCAGGTCCAGCCGAGCCGGCGGAAGAACTTGACGTTGGCAATCTGTATGCTCGCCTCCATCACTTTCCCGCCTGCCGCTGCAGCAGTGGCAGTGGCAAAGCGCACAAGCTGCGCACCGATCACCGTCGCTCTATGGTTCTTGAGTACTGCAAGCCGGTCACCCTTCCACCGCCCTTCGTCGTCAAGGGGATAAAGCCTGACGGATCCCGCGCAATGACGGCCACGGGCCGCCAGCACGTGCACGACCCCCGGCTGATCGTCCCACCGGTCCACATCGGTGAACACCAAAACACCCTGTTCATTGACGAATACGTGATGCCTGATCGCATAATGGGCGGCCAGATCTGTTTTTGCCTTGGCGTGCCATACCGAGATTGCCGACTCTGTCATCGCTGGACTTCCTTTGCAGCACGCCCCGACGGGCAGCCGGTACGAGTGCAATTTCGCTCAAGCGGCCCGGGTGTAATCAAGATGGCGGGCCATCGCCCGTCACCTGCATATATCAGAATTTACGTTACGCGTCTACCAAAGGAAACGGATTTGCCGTCGCTTCACTGCGTTTTCTGAGGCGATATGGAACCGATCTTCTGTCGAACCATATCCCGGTTTTCGCTGAATTCGGCCTGTTGGGCATGGGACATCCAGTCCTGGATTCCGGGTTCCGCGTCCAGCAACTCCCCTGTTTCCGGGTCAAGTCTGACGACCGCCACCACGTATTCGGGCGCACCTGAACCGGGGTCGACCTGAACCATCGACATCACCGCATACCCCGATGCAACATGCATCTCGGTACTCCGATAGGCGTCAAAATTCCCGGATTCGATATTGCCGGATTCGTCGAGCATCACCCAATCATCACCGGACTGACGTGCAGAATTGATGAGATTTCGCCGCGCTTGATATTGTAATTGTTGATTAATTTCGCGCTGACGCAACGCGAAGGCGGCTCCGGCAACTTTGTCCTGCGGCAGCATCGACGCGGAAAACCCTCGCGCTGCCGCAGCCTTGCTCAGCATTTCGCCTGCTTGCGGCCACGATGCCGTCAATTGCTCGATCGACGAAATATCACGCATTTCATCTGCCAAAGCGCGAACCGCCAGGATGATTTTTTCGTACCGGTCCGCATCCATACCAACCATGGCGAACAGTTGCCTCTCGCACTCATCCCAGTACATCCGCGCATTTCCCAAACTCGTCTTTCCATCCATGCCTTGCCCCTTTCTGCAACAACATTTAGCGCATGCCGCCGCCAATTTCGATATGGGCCTTGTGTCGTATACGATATGATGTTAACTATAATGAAGTTCTATTTACTTTACTAATTGTCCGCCGGACATGCCAGCGTTTTTTGCGCCGGAACAAGCAGTATCAGGAGGAGTAGGAGGAGCCGTGACTAAAATCGCAGTCGTCGCACTCGGTGGAAATGCGCTAATCCGAGAAGGCCAACAGGGCACCCAGGATGAACAGTACGAGAATGCAATCGCGATGGCGCGGTCTGTGCGCTCATTGATCCGCCAGGATTGGCAGATCATCATAGTGCATGGCAACGGCCCGCAGGTGGGCAATCTTGCCATTCAGCACGAAGAAGGTGCGAAACTGGTGCCGGCACAGCCCCTGTACGCCCTCGGAGCCATGACCCAGGGTGCTCTTGGCAGTCTGATCACCCTCGCCATCCATGAGGTGTGCGGCTCGGAAGTCTCGGGGGTGGTTTCGGTTGTCACACATGTGGTTGTCGATCCCGATGATCCGGCGTTTTCCAATCCGACAAAACCTATCGGCCCGTTCTTCAGCGAAGCCGAGAAGGACAAGTTCACCAAAACCCGTGGCTGGACCATGGTTCCTGATTCAGGGCGTGGCTTTCGGCGTGTTGTCGCATCACCGGAACCAAAGGCAACACTCGAAGCCGAGGCAATCGCCAAACTGATTTCATCAGGTCACATTGTCGTCGCTGCCGGCGGCGGCGGCATTCCCGTCATGCTTGAGGACGATGTCCACAAGGGTGTCGACGCCGTCATCGACAAGGACTTTGCAGCGGAACGGATCGCCGATGCGGCAAACGCCGATGCCCTGGTCATGGTGACTGGTGTGTCAACAGTCCGGCTCGACTTCGGCAAGGAAACCGAGCGGCCGGTTGAAGACCTGACCGTTGCCGAAGCGCAAAAACATCTGGCCGACGGCCAGTTTCCGCCGGGAAGCATGGGGCCGAAAATGGCCGCCGCAATCAAATTCGTCGGTGAAAAATCCGCTAACGGGCGCAGCCGAATGGCAGCGATCACCACGCCTGAGCTTGTCTATGGCACGCTTGATGAGACGTCCGGCGGCATTATCGAGGGTGGCCGTGGCACCCGCATCATTCCCAATCCCGCTGTATCCCGCGCGCCCTTGAAGGAAACTGTCTGAATGACCCGAGTAGTAGCTGTTCACCCGAATTCTTACAAAGACAGCGTTCGCCTGCTGGAGGCGACGCGCGCGATCCTAGGAGCCGACGGTGTCGACTGGGGCTGGGCGCTCATGGCCACCCCGGCGAACCTTGCAACCCTGGAACAGGAAGGTTTTACAGACGGGCTGGCCGGGGCCGGGGCCAACGATCTTGTCTTTGCGGTGCGCGCGAACGACGACGACGCAGCCAAGGCTGCAATTGCGACCGCAACGGAGGCTCTGTTCGAAACGACGGCGGGCGATGACGCCGACGAAAAAGAGGCCGCGCCCGACCTTGTATCAGCGCTCAAGGACCAGCCCGCCTCCAACCTGGCGATTATCTCGGTACCCGGCTCTTACGCCGCACTCGAGACCCACAAGGCGCTGACAGCCGGCCTCGACGTTTTGCTGTTCAGCGACAACGTACCGCTTGAGGATGAAATCTCCCTCAAACAGCGCGCGCAGGAACTCGGCCGGCTTGTCATGGGTCCCGGTGCCGGTACGGCAATGCTGGCGGGCACCGGCCTGGCATTTGCCAACAGGGTCAAGAAGGGCCCGGTAGGTGTTGTCGCCGCAGCCGGCACCGGAGCCCAGGAGGTCATGAGCCTGCTCGACCGGTGGGGCGTCGGCGTCTCGCATGTTATCGGTGTCGGCGGACGCGACCTTTCGCCCGAGGTCGGCGGGCTGATGGCGGAATCCGCCATACGCGCCCTGGATGCCGACGAAGGAACCGAGGCAATCCTTCTCGTATCGAAACCGCCCTCGCCCGAGGTCGCCGAAAAGCTGCTGAATTTGCCCAACAAGCCCATGGTTGCGGCCCTGATTGGCCTGCGGGACCACGTGCCGTCACCCGAACACGTCAGTGTCTGCAATACGCTGGAACAGGGCGCATCGAATACCCTCACCGTGCTCGGCAAGGAAAGGCCGAGTGTCGTTGGCAATCTGGTTGACGACCTGGACAGGACCATCGCCGGCCTGGACACAGAACGCACCCGCCTGTCAGGTCTCTACAGCGGTGGAACCTTATGTTACGAGGCAATGACCATCGCAACGGACTACGTTGGTCCGATCTATTCCAATATTCCGCTGGACAAGAGCTGGAACATCGAAGGTGCTCCCGCGCAAGGGCATACCTGCCTTGACCTTGGCGAAGAAGAATACACCGATGGGCGACCGCATCCGATGATCGACACGGAAGCTCGCATGGGGTTCTTGAAGCGCCAGGCGGAAGACCCGACGGTGGCGGCCGTGCTGCTGGACGTGGTCATCGGTGACGGCGCACATGATGATCCGGCCAGTGTTCTCGCACCGGTTGCGGCTGAAGTCGTGAAATCCGGTGCCGCCGTGATCGTCTATGTCCTGGGCACCGAAAGCGATCCTCAGGGCTTCGAGGCGCAGCGTGCAGCATTCCGCCAGGCCGGATGCATCGTCACCGAGACGGCGGCACGCGGTGCGATGGCGGCAGCAGCCCTGGTCCTTCGCGATACCTCCATCGTCAATGCGGATCTGTCGGGTGCGCTGTCCTGATTCAATTGGTTATCCAAACGTTCGAAAAAAGATCACATGAAACCCTCCCTCCCCCGCGTGGCCCTGACCACCTATTCAATCAAGCCACGCGGTGGTGTGGTTCATACTCTGGAACTCGCAGAGGCTCTGCAGACCGCCGGCGTGGACGTTACCATCTTTGCCATGGGTCCACAGGACGCCGGCCTTTTTCGCGAAGTCGCCGTGCCTGTCGAAATCGTTGAATCACCGCCATGGATGGACACGCTTGAACAGCGGGTTTTCAGCTGGATCGATGCGATGGAAGCCGGTTTGAGCAAATTCGGCAACGCATTCGATATCATCCACAGTCAGGATTGCATTTCGGCCCGGGCCGCTGCGCGGGTCCGTGACGCGGGCGCTAATTTCCAGCTTGTGCGTACCGTACATCATGTCGACGATTTCACCACGCAGGCACTCATCGACTGTCAGCGCAATGCAATTCTGGAACCTGACCACGTCCTCGTTGTCAGCAAACTGTGGAAGCAGCAACTTCTCGACGATTACGGCGTCCGGTCCACGATCGTCACCAACGGGGTCCGGTCCGAGCGGTTTGCCGAGCCCGTCAGCAAAGAACGACGCGCCGAATTGCGGCAACGGGCCGGGGCTGAAGGCCGGTTCCTTTACCTGACCGTTGGCGGTATCGAACCACGCAAGGGAAGCCGCTTCCTGATCCAGGCTCTCGCGGACTTGAAGGCAAAGGGGCAAAATAAGCCCGTTTTGGCCGTGATCGGCGGCCACTCATTCCAGGACTATCGCGAGTACCGCGAAGACGTTCTCAATTCGCTTCCCGATCTCGGACTGGAACTGGACAAGGACATTATCTTGCTCGGCACGGTCGACGACCGGGAGTTTCCGGAATGGTTCGCTGCCGCAGACGGCTTCGTGTTTCCTTCCGTCAAGGAAGGCTGGGGGCTGGTTATCCTGGAAGCCGCGAGCGCAGGATTGCCTGTGGTTGCGTCGGACATCGACGTATTCAGGGAATTCCTTGTTCATGACAGCGACGCCATCCTGACGCGGGTCGCAGACCCTGCCTCCCTGTCGCAGGGAATGGCAAGGCTCCTGAACGAGCCTGATACCGCCGCGAGGTTGCGCGACAACGGGCCTCGACTGGCCGCGCGTTACCAATGGGATAACACCGCCGCGCAGCACATTGAAATTTACAACAACGTCATGGCGGCTCGCGAAAACCATCATGACGCACCAACAACCGTGGCTGCACAATAAAGTGGCGGCTAACGGCAGTAGCGGCGCAACCAACGGGTCAGGCAAAGTTGCACCAACCGCCCGAAATCCAGCAAGATAACGGGTAAGCGCTACCATTTTGGGATTGGTTCACGGATCCTGGCATCCGCAAGTGGACCGAGCCTGTTTCGAGATCAGACCAACGTTATGGTCACGGAATTTCCATGAAGCGGGGAGGCTTTGATGGAGCTTTGGCAGGACTGGATCTGGAGCGTTTTCTGGATTGGTTTTTTCGCTGCGGCTTTGTTCCGTTTGCACAGCCGGCGATAGTGGAGAATCCCAAAGCGGTATACATAGAAGTGCATCGAGGCACACGGTATTTATCCACATCAGAACATTCATGAAATCCGGTTTTATTGAACGCCGGCGGTGCTTGTGCACTTATCAGCACCCCGCGTCGATAACGCCGATCAGCCCGCTCAGGCCGCGTTCAAGGCCTGAGCAAGGGCGGAAAGAGTTCCAACAAAAATGAAGTATTGGGAAATCAACGCTGCCAGCCTGAGCCGCCCCCGGTAGTTGGGGATTACCGGGGGCGTTGAGCTCTAGCTGGCTGCATGATGGAGTCGATGGTAGAGCATCGGGTTTCTCGCATAGGGAGCCAGGGTTTTGGCAAAGGCGAGAACCGCAAGATCCGCGACCGGTTCCAAGAGGATGACCGCCATATACGCGACGCCGAATGAACCGACGGCGCCGAGGTTTTCGGCACCGAAGCCGTTTCCGTAGAAAGCCCAAAAGGCCACCCAAGAAACGATACCGCCCTGATAGGCCGTGGAAAGTGCCAGTGTCTGCCAGTATTTCACTTCAACATATGGCGTGCGGGCCGGAATGATCCGTTTTGCCAACAGGCTCACCGCCCACAACGGCACCAGAAGTGTCGTTATGTTGATGCCGTATTGCGGCAGATCGAAGGGCGCAAACATCACGCCCTGCAGCAGAAGGCCGGCCGCCAGGCCGATTGCTGCCGGACCCGCTCCGAATATCAGGTAGAGTGTGGATCCCAGTATGAAATGCACCTCGGAAACGCCCACCGGATAGTGCGGCAGCACCTCGAAGAAGCAGAATACAAGCAATGATGCGGCAACGCTGCGCATGGCCAGCGCTCCAAATCCGCCATCATTGCGAATGGTGTCGATTGCCATTTTGGCGACCAGCCCCACGGAGGCCGCCGCCGTTGCGTAGCTTAGGACTATCTTTGCGCCGTCCACGACGCCAGGTTCGATATGCATGAGTTGCTCCTTTCCGCACCCAACATGCCGGAGACAAGCGCTTCGTCCGCCGTTAATCGCGGGCGGTGCCTTGGCACGACGAAGAGACCGGATTGCACCGTCCCTCGCCGAGCCGGCAGGAAGCGAAAAATATCCGGGTCACAAAGTCCAGGTCGACAGCACCAGGGCGCGATCGCGATAGGCCTGAATGTTTGCATCCAGCACATCCAGCGGGTTGAAGGCTTTGACACCGGGGATCAAATCATCTTCGCGCATGCCATAAAGGGCACCCATTGCAAAACGACAGGCGTAAACCGTGGCGCCTTCGTCCATGAGCGTTTTAAGCTGGCGGTTGTAGCCAAGGTTCCCGGGGAATCCTTCCGAACCCACGGCCGGATAGCCCCTTGCGGCGGAAGCCATCAAAACACCCGGACCATAGAGAATGAAGGTCAGGTTGAAGCCCTTGCGCTGCAGGCGCGTGGCGGTAAGCATATTGACAAGGCCGACCGAGCCTTCGAACGGGACGGTGTGCATGAAGATATATGCTTTGTCGCCCTCGTTGGCCTGGTGATCAGGAAAAACCTTGTCTTCCACATTAAATAGGATGTCGCCCTCTTTCGGCGGATCGATTGTGACAGTCTTAGGCATATCAGTTCCCTTTGTTATGTCGTTCATTGTTCGTCATAAGCCTGCTGCTCCTGACTGAACCTCTCCTTCACGATCCAGGGGATCGAAAAAATCTCCTTGGCCAGGATTTTCTGTGGCTTCCCGGTAGTGATTGCATGACGGTTTTCTTCATCGACCAGGGCATCAGCCGATAGATCGGCACGAACAACTGTCGCCAGAACCGCTCTTTCAATCCACGCGGCCTGTTCGGTGGATTGAAGCCCATTTTCTTCGCCATCCGGTCCTGGGCATCGCACATCAGATAGTGCTCGGAATTGGATCTGATCCATTGGGGAAACGACATGGCAATCATACCTTTCCATCCAGCTTCATCACCGCATCCTGCGCCGCAATCGCAATCGGTTCATTGAGCGCGCCGATCGCCGGGGAGTAGACGTTTTCCATGGACGCAAGGGCATCAATGGTAAGGCCTGCCCTGGAGACCACTCCGAGGAAGTCCGCACGCTCTTTGACGCCTTCACCGCCGACCATCTGCGCACCGACCAGGCGGCGGGATTTGGGATCGACCAGCAGTTTGACGGTGATTGGCTTCACGCCCGGGTAGTAGCGCGCCCGGGTAATTCCGGTTGTTTGACCGCATATGTAGTTGATGCCGACAGCGGAGGCCGATGTTTCGCCAAACGAGATACCGCCGATCATCCATTCGCCGGCAAGCATGCCCCACGGGATATGGACAGGCTGGTAAATTCGCTCGCCGCCGGCAGCGTTTACGCCCGCGACTTTTCCCTGGGCATAGGCGTGGCTTCCGGACAGACCCTGCAACGGAACATTGGTGATGCCATGAACTATCTCGGCGCAGTCGCCAGCCGCAAAGACATCCGGATCGGACGTGCGGCCGCGCGAGTCGATGATAATGCCGCCGGTACTGCCGATTTTGATCCCCGCGGCTTTTGCCAGATCGTTGTTGGGCACTTTCGGCGTGCCGAGAATTGCAATATCCGCATCGACAACACCCGATGTCGTCTCCACATGGGTCAGTGTTTTATCGCCACGGAAAGCGGTTACGCGTTCGCCCCAGCGCAGATCCACGCCGGCTTCTTCCCAGTCCTTGCGGACAGGCTCCATGATGTCCGGATCAACCGCTTCCGACATCGGCCACGGGTTGGGATCCACGACCGTTGTCTTGATCCCGCGATGAACCATGGCCGATACCATCTCAACGGCGATGGGGCCGCACTCGACAACGACCGCGGTTTTGACATTGTCGAGAAATTTATCCCATTCCATGGCGCTGCGGATGTTCTTGACGCGGTAAATACCGTCAAGATCCTGACCCGGAATGTCGAGTTCCTTGTACTTCCAGCCCGAACAAAGGATCAAACGGTCATAGCTCACATCGCCTTCGCTGCGGACATGAATCTTCTTGTTCTTCAGGTCGATGGATTCGACGGTTGTCTCGTAGTGAACGTCTATTCCCGCCTGCACATATTGCTCCTTGGTCGCAAGAAACAACCGGTCAAAGGAATCGATTTCCTTGCCATGCACAAACGGGATACCGCAGGGGCTGTAGGCCACGTCTTCAAACTGCGTGTAGATGACAGTTTCCGCAGACGGATCAGTTCCTTTTGCAGCGCCCGCCGCGCCCAGACCCCCGGGGCCTCCTCCGATCATTACGATTTTCACTTCGTTCTCCCAACCGAGAAATATTTCTCATCAGACATTCATATTTCGTATCGTAGACAATCATTCAGAACCCGTCAAGGGCTCTGAGATATCTGTTGGCTGTCCGGTAATTGGGTGCCGGCCGCTCTACGGACCCGGCGGGGAGATCAGCTCGAAACGGAGGCAATCCCATCAATATTATTGTTTAAAAACAATATATTAAAACTATGGTGCTTCAATCCTCAAAGCGTTGTTTATTCGCCCCTCGCGCGAACCGTTCCGGCACCAATGAGATTATTCGCCGGCATTTACTTTGGGAAATTTTTAACAGTCCGCGGAACACTGATTTACCCCGTCAGGATGCATCAGAGGCCAGAATGTCCTCTACGCGTTTGGTCAGTTCATTTTCCACATTGGTGAATCTGGCGAGCTGCCCGGTGGCGCGTTCGCAATACCGGCGGGCCGCAGCACAATTGTCCTGCGCCATTTGAGCAACCACGTCCGGAGCCGCCCCGCCCGGAGCGGTGCGCGTTGCCACAATCGCACGCGGATCGAGCGCGCGCGCAAGATCGTCCGGGTCGAGCGACAGTGAACGGCAACCGATTTTGCTCGCCGCGGAATCGATCATCCCGGGATCGATATCAACGCCTCGAAAACCGCTTCGGCTTGCAGCTTTGACCGCCTCCCCGACGACGCGATATGCCGTGCGATAGTCAACCCCGCAGGTGAGCATGATGTGTTCAGCGAGATCCGTCGCCTGGCTGAACCCATCTTCCAGAACCTTCCACATGCGGTTCTGATTGACGCTCATCGTATCAACAACACCTTTCATCAGGTCGCTGATTTTCGAGGCAAACTCCAGCGCCCTCGGAATCTCACCATAGGCAAAGATCAGGTTGTCACTTCTTGCCGACGGGCTTTTGACCACGGCCAGGAAACCCGTCAGTCGGCCAATCACCACGCCACTGCCGCCGCGTACGATGGACAGCGCATAAGGGTTGCGTTTTTGCGGCATGAGCACCGAGGCGCGCGTATAGGGACCAGCGAGATCGACATAGTCGAATTCCTGGCTCGACCAGATTTCCAGATCTTCAGCCAGCTTGGACTGGTTCGACAACACGCTCACACTGCTGGCCAGAACATCGATGAACGTATCTGTCTGCCACATTGCATCGCGCGTGTGATCGATCACCCCATCAAAGCCGAGCAGATCGGCAATGTGCTGGCGATCGGCGAGCAACTGGGTTCCGTTGACGCAGCCGGCGCCACCCGGACTCTGGTTGATTTGTTCAAGCGCGGTGAACAGGCGCTCGCAATCGCGCACTGCCGGTGGAACAAAGCCCAGAAGGTAATGCCCAAACGTGGAAGGTTGCGCCTGTTGCAGATAGGTCTGATCGGCCATGAACACGTCGCGATGCCGCGCGGCAAACTCGGCGGTGGTTTCAGCAAAGGAACCGGCCGAGACAATCAGCTCGGCGGTAAGACGCCGAAGCACAACACGCAGCGCCACGCGGGCAGCTTCGCGCCGCGGACGCCCGGCATGCAGCCACCCGGCAGCATCACCAATGCGTTCGACGAAGTGCCGCTCCCGCGAGTTGTAAGGCTCCCCGTGCCGGGCATCATACGGGAAATCCGCTGCATCCGTATGGTAGGCTTCCATCAGCACCGTAAGCAGCTGACGGGCTGCGCCGCCGGGAATGATCCCTCGATGCTGCAGGTCAAGAACGTGGCCGAGATCCGCGACATTGAGCCCGTGGTGCAGCATCGGCGCGTCAGCGATCTCCCAGGCAAAGCCCGCATCGATCAGTTCCTGCGCCGGACCATCAGCAGAAGGTCCTTCAAAACGGCGGGCCGCAGCGCCCATCCCCGAACGGGTCATTGTTCACTCCTTAGACATCTTGGTTTTCGCCGGGCCCGGTCGTTCCGGATTCCGGTAGAAAAATCAGCCGATCTGCAATCCGGAACGCGCTCTGAACCGCACCCGGCCGGAACCCGAACCAAACTGGCACAAACGGGTCACAACCAGTTTTCCGTTTCCGAGGATCTGCGGTTTCGGGCGGTCATGATCACCCGGTCCACCATCGGGCCGGATGCGCCGACATCCACCTTGGGCAGTTCGGCAAGTTCAGCGGCCGTTGCAACTCCTTCGAGCATCTCCACAACAGGCCGCCGCTCTTCGCGGGCCCTGCGATAGGCCTCCTGCAGGGTCTCCTGTGCGCGGTGTTTTCCTAGCCGGGCCGACATTTCGCTCAGCAAACGCTCGGACGACGAGCCAAATCCAAGATTTCGCTGCATTGCGTCGGCATTCACTTCGAGACCCGACATCAGTTCCCTCGCCATCGCGGTCGCAGCCAGGGCATAGTGACAGAGCTCGGGGAATGTGGCCCATTCGACTTTCCAGCTTCGGGCATCGCGCTCGTGTTCCTGCACCATCGTTTCCGTCAGAATACCCGCCAGCGAGCGCACCAGACGCGACAGCGCTACGATCTGTTCGCTGTCCTCCGGGTTGCGCTTGTGCGGCATGGTAATGCTGCCGACAGTGCCCGGTCGGCTGCTTTCCGCGAGTTCGCCGATTTCGTTGCGCTGCAGGGCATATACTTCATTGGCGATGCGCGCGAGGCTGGAAACAGCCGCTGCGGCAAAATTGGCAAATTCCGCAAGCCTGTCACGTGAATTGGTCCAGGAGATATCGGGTTCAGAAAGGTCAAGTCGGCGGCAAAAGGCCGCGCGTAGCGTCAACGCGTGGTCTCCGAAAAAAGCCAGCGTTCCGACCGCTCCACCAAACTGACCGACAAGCCACCGGCCACGCATTTCCTGCATGCGCTGCAGGTGGCGGCCAACCTCGTCGGCCCAGGACGCGGCCTTAAATCCGAATGAGATGGGTGAGCCCGGCTGGCCGTGGGTGCGTCCCGCCATCGGCGTTTCACGATGCACTTCGGCAAGATGCAAAAGGTCACCTTCCAGCAACCAGAGATCACGCCAGATCAGCAGTCCGACCGCGCGCATCTCCAATACCTGCGAAGTGTCGGTGATATCCTGCACCGTCGTGCCGTAATAGACATGTTCGGCTGAAGAAGCCGGCAGCAAGTCGCGCAGAACCTGGATCATACCCAGCGTCGAGTGGGAGGTTTGCCTTGTTCGCGCGGCTATATCATCGATCGGCAGATCGACGTCACGAAGACCCGAAATCTCTTCCGCAGACGCGGCAGGTATGATCCCGCATTCAGCCTGCGCCTCAGCCAGCGCGATCACGATTTCAAGCCATCTGACCACCCGGGCTTTTTCGGCGAAGATCGCCCGGCCCTCGGCCGTGGCCCATTGATGTCCGAAAATCCTGGAGTCGATCATGTGGGCGTCCATGTCACTCCCACCCGGTTTATGATGGTTTCGATTGCATCATGCACCTCGCAAAGCGAGGCACCCCACGGAACGAACGTCGCCTGGCTGCTATCCTCGATACCCTCCTGCAGCAGGCAGCAGCGTGTCAGAATGTGACCGCCCTCCCTGCCGATATCGCCTGCAAAGCGTTTTGGGCAAATATCAACCGTTGTCGGTGAAGAGCCATAAAACCAGCGGTGAATCTGGTGCGAGCGCTCGCAGCCAAGCAGCGTCCAGTCGGCGGCCTGTGGCCGTTCGTCGAGGTAGTCAATAGTGACGCCCTCCAGATCGATGCCCGACCCGCGACAGGGCACGAGCACCCGGGACGGAAGCCGGTCGCAGGCCTCGGTCAGCTGCGCGCGGCTGTCGATCAGTGTGGGAACGACAACAACAGGCGGCAGTTCCTCCGCCAGATCGAGGACCCGCTGAACCTGGTCGAGCAGTTTCGAGGGGAAAGGCGGAACGATATCAAGGACGTGCAGCTTCAAGGGTTGGGGGTTGAGGATGAAGCTGACATGGGAATAACGCCCCTCGACAACAACACAGGATACATCCTGGTGATCCAAGGCAACTGCCGCCATTTGTGACGCGACGCCACAGTCCGTTTCACGGGCCACCACATAGCGGCACTGACGCGGCGTTGCCAGAACGCGGGCGCTTTCGATTGGCGAGAACAGGTCGGAACTTTGGCGGCGGTCGATCTCAACCAATGCAGTCTCTTCGCCGCATCGCGCGACGATGAATCGCGTGCGCATATAGGCTTCGCGACCGATGAAGTGATTTTCAAGCCACACCGGATCGAGGCTTTGCAGACCGGTGCTCAGCGCCACCTGACGATAACGCGACGGAACAACATTGGCGGCTGATGGATCAAATCCGAACATCTGATCCTCGATCGTCTCCCGACAACAATCCGAGCGTATCCGCCCGCAGACCAAGCCGCAGCGTCTCAAGGCTCATAATGTCGTCGATGGAAATATTGCCCAGATTGACCTTCGGCCCAAAAAGGCGCAGCAGAAACGACTGCTGGGCACGTTGCGGCGCTTCATAGATGATTTTATCCGCATGGGGGCTTTGCCCGAGCATATCAATCAGTGAGCGGCGGACTTCGCCGGTCCCTTCGTAGAGACCGACCGTTCCGCTTTCGCGGCCCTCGGCGACAATCCAGCTGGCTCCTGCCGCCACATCGCCGTCAATCTCGTCGAGCCAGCCGGCAGGCGTTACGAGCTTGGCAGGATCCTTGCTGCCGACTTCAGCCATGACATCGAACCCGTAATCGCAGGCTCGCGAAATCAGCTTCCTTTTTTCACTCGGCGGCATCTCCGTTGCGCCGTCGGACACTTCCACGCAATCAAACCCGACCTCGGATGCGAATTGAAACATCGCCTCGGTCTGGCCCTGCATCCAGGCCACTTCGAGGAGGGTTCCGCCCGTGCAGGTTTTGATGCCCGCCGCCTGTAATTCCGCCACTTTGGAACGAACAGCGGGATCAACGTAGGAAGTTCCCCATCCGAATTTCCAGATATCGATGAAGTCCGCGGCCTGTGCCAGTACTTCTTGTGTCATCGACAATGTGTAGCCCTTGTCGAGAACATGGGTCAGTCCAACGCTGCGTGGTTTGGGCGGTCTTTTTTTCAATTTCAAAAATGACGGACGCGGATCTGCCAACATTCTCAGCTCCAATATCATCTCAACGGACCTTGGGATGACCGTTAACGATACGGTGATTGGTATATCATATCCGAAACGTCGTCAAGCGACGAGAGCGCCTTCGCCTTTCATCTTCCGGGCCGACACGACCGCCGTATTTTCCGCTGAAGCAGCGCAGGGTTTTTCCCACAAATCCGGGATTAACAGCGCAATTCCGCCAATCATGCACCTCGGATTTCCTGTGTCAGAAGGTCGAATTATTCATATCCTTAAAGAAACATGTATATCGTATAATTGACAATCAGCATTGCGTTTTGTTACGCTTCGCCATCAATCGAAAAGGGGAGCACAATGGACGGAATACACGATATGGGCGGAACGCAGGGCTGGGGAACAGTCCGGATCGAGCCCGACGAGCCTGTATTCGCTGACCTGTGGCATGGGCGGACATTTGCACTGGGACTGGCGTCGATGGGCGTCTCGGGAACCAATCTGGATGCTTTCCGCCACAGCCTGGAGCGGCTGCACCCGCTAGACTATCTGCAGCACGGATATTACGGGCGCTGGCTCAGCTGCGCAGAACAGCTTTGCGTTGACAGCGGCATCCTGGCGCCCGGTGCAGTCGAAGCCCGCGCCCGCCGGCTGCGCGGTGAAGATGTCGAAGAGCCCGCGGATGTCGAAACCCGCAAACCGCAATATGAAAGAGGCGGCGCCGGATCGCTCCGTGACATTGACGCCGCACCGAAGTTCGCCGTCGGCCAGCCGGTGCGGGCCAAGACATTTCGCAAATCAGGACACACGCGCCTTCCTGCCTATATCCGCGGCCATGCCGGCGTGATCAGCGCGATAAGGCCTGCCGCCGTGCTTCCCGACAGCACCGCGCATTTTACCGGCGAAGACCCCCAGCACGTCTACACCGTGGAGTTCACCTCCACAGAACTTTGGGGCGAGGATTCAGAGCCCGCGACTTTGTTCATCGACATGTTCGAGAGCTACCTGGAGGCGTCATGACCGATTACCCCCACTCAGCCGACTACCCCTCACCGCAATTGCGGGTCGAGGCGCTGGAGGCGCTGTTGACCCACTTCCTCAGAAAGTTGGGGCGAAAGCGCAAAGCTCCCGACTTTGTTCACTGACATGATTGAAAGTTATCAGGAGGCCTCATGACCGATTACCCACATTCAGCCGACTACCCCTCGCCGCAATTGCGTGTCGAGGCTCTGGAGGCACTGCTTGTCGAGCGTGGTCTGGTGGATCCGGAAATGCTTGATGGATTTATCAGCCGCTATGTTAATGACGTCGGACCGATGAATGGCGCGAAGGTGGTGGCCAAGGCCTGGGTCGATCCCGATTACCGCAAGCGCCTGCTCGAATCCGGCACGGATGCAGTAAAGGAACTTGGATTTGGCGGCCCGCAGGGCGAACACATCGTTGTCGTTGAAAACACGCCAACATTGCACAATGTGGTGGTGTGCACGCTTTGCTCTTGCTATCCATGGCCGCTCCTCGGCCTTCCGCCCAACTGGTACAAGGATCCCGCCTATCGTTCTCGCGTAGTTCGCGAGCCACGCAAGCTATTGGGCGAAATGGGTCTCGAACTGGCTGACGACGTGGAAATCCACGTGTGGGATTCCAGCGCGGAAAACCGGTATTTCGTGCTTCCGAACCGGCCGGAAGGAACCGAAGATCTCTCTGAAGAGGAGCTCGCTTTGCTCGTTTCACGCGACGCCATGGTTGGTGTCGCCGCAGTCAAGGCAGGATAGTTCCATGAGCCTCGTTGAAAAATTAGGGACCGATTCCGAAACGTCACTGCCGCGATCCAATGGTGAGCTGGTGTTTGAAGAACCCTGGGAGAGCCGCGCATTCGGAATGGCGGCTGCCCTGGCCGATCTTGGTATTTTTGACTGGTCGGATTTTCAGCAAAGCCTGATCACTTCCATTGCCAAGTGCGAACCCGGGCAGGACGGCTTGCCGTCCTACCGCTATTACGAACGGTGGTTTGCAGCTCTCGAGGCGCTGGTTGTGGAGCGGGGTCTGATCTCGACCGCAGAACTCGACACGCTTGTTACCGATTTCTGCAAGCGCCCGCACGGCCACGACCACGATCACGCGGACGGGCATCACCATTGACCGGCCAGCGCATGGTGGAAAGCACCTGGCGCGGCGGCTTGTGCTGCGATGTATCGGCGGGTGAATTTGTTGTCACCGTCGACGAGCCGGAGCATGTCGGCGGATCCAACCTCGGCCCGGAGCCGACGGCGCTGCTGCTCGCATCGGTCGCTTCGTGCTTTACCCTTGCCATCGCCTATAGCGCACGAAAGCGATCCATCGCCCTCGACGACCTCACGGTCAGCGCAACCGGAATTTATGACGGTCCGCGATTTCGCTCAATCAGCATCGAAAGCCGCCTGGGCTGCGATCCGGATCGGGTTGATACACTTGTGCAGGCTGCGGAGCGTGTCTGCTATGTGACCAATACGCTTAGATCCGAGATAGAGATCAAGGTGAACGCAACGGCCATAGCTGCACCGGCGCCATAAAACAAAGCCCTAACAGCGCTTTTTCATTTTCTGGAAACACATGCTGATTCCGGAGCGGAACATCTGTGTGCCAAAGCCCGTCATTGCTGACAAGAAACCATGGGGGAGGATCAATACAAGAACATGCACATGATCGCCGGTAGGGGCCGGTGACAATCGCAAATGAGTGGATTCACGGTTTGCGACAAGAACAAAAACAATCAGGAACTCACGCCGCCTTCGGCGGCTCAATGCTTCAACAAACTGAGGAGGACACAGTTATGAAGAATTTGAACGCACTATCTATAAGCATCCCTTTGACAGGAGTGGTCGCAACGTATCTTGCTCTTGGTCCGCTTAGCGGGATTTACCTGATCCCGGTGGCGTTTGTTTTCTGGGGCGGCTTCTTTGCTCTCGGCGCCGACGGGGCCGCACTGCAGAAGATCATTGTCGGCGGCATTTTTGGCGCCTTACTGGCCTGGCTGACCGCTCTGGCTATCCTGACATTCCCGATCGGGGATATTGTCGGACTTCCGGTTTGGGCGGCGCTGGCGGTTGGCATTGGCGTTGCCGTGGCGGTGATCGCAGCCAACATTCCCCTGTTTGCGGCCATTCCGGCAACCGTTTTCGGGATCGCCACTTCGTTTGGATATCTCCTGCAGACGCCTGATGTGATGACGATGGAAGTGCTGACTTCGGTCAGTCTTCAGAACTCCGTTATCCTTATTCCTCTGTCGGCTATTGCCGGCGGCGTGTTCGGCCTCATTTCGGGTAAATGGGGTGCAGCCATGACCAGGGAAGCCTGAGGCGATTATCACAGTCCAGCCGCCGCCAGCCACGGCGGCATGGCGCGGTTCTTTGCCCCGGCCGCAGCGAATTCATTTCCGGCCGGGGCGGCTTTGGTGAACCATCATTGTACCAGGCCAGGGCATTGCGGTGTCGCATCTGCCACCAGTTGCTGCCTGTCAACCAAAGCGCCCAAAACCCGCAACCACCCGTAATACCCCATTGGCGCGTTGATCGCTCTCTTTGCGGCCTCACCGCAAAAAATTGACATTAGTCTCATAGTTAATTATCATACACTATAGTAAACGATTCCGGTTTTACCCGTTGCCGACGGTAAACCCCACACCCCGTTGAAAGGACTCCTATGCAATCGCCTCCTGTCGTTGAACTTCCCAACACCGTCGATGTCGTGAACATCGGTCTTCCGCTGTTCGAGACATCCGTCCGCAATCAGGGCGCTTCGGCCATAGGCGTCGATTGGCGGATTCCGGGAGGCGGAGAAACCGATGTGGTTGCGGCGCTGTCCCGATTATTGGGGCCAAAATCCGCGCTGATCGACAAGGCGAACTCTGAAGTCATAACGCGATTGAACGATGGCGTGCCCATGCTCAAAGGAATTGACCGGGCCGGCTCGGTGATCGCGGGCATGGGACAACGAACAGTGCTTCACTGCGGGCCGTCGATCGCATGGGATGCCATGTGCGATCCGCTGCAGCGGTCGATCAAGGCGGCAGTCGTTGCCGAAGGCTGGGCTGCCGAAACCATGACTGCCGCACAAATGGTTGCCTCCGGAGAGGTTGAACTCAAACCGGCAAACGAACACGCGACCGTTGTGCCGATGGCAACATCGATCGGACCGTCAGCGCCCGTCTACATTGTCGAAAACGCCCTGGGCGGCACCGTCTCTTATTCCAGCATCAACCAGGGCTCGGGTGCAGTGCCGTGGTTTGGCGTTGACAGCGACGAAGCGATCGATCGGCTTCGTTTCCTTCGCGATGCGGTGGGCCCCGTGCTGGCTGGCGCACTGGTCGAGAAAGGCGACATAGACATATTTGCGCTGGCCGCACAGGGCGTACCAATGGGTGATGATGTTCACATGCGGGTGCAGGCCACAACCAACCTGTTTCTGCGCGATCTCCTTCCCTATCTGGTGCGAAGTTCCAACGATGCGGCGCCGGAGGTCGCTTCATTTCTCAGCGGCAATCATCTCATGTTCCTCAATGTCGCGATGGCCGGTGCCAAGGCGCTGGTCGATTCAGCCTCTTCCGTCGAAAACTCGAGCATCGTTACCACGATGTCGAGAAACGGAACCACATACGGGGTTCAGTTGCCGGGCAATGAAAACCGGTGGTTCATCACCGAGTCGCCGCCGATCCAGGACGCTCTTTACTATCCGGGCTACGGTCCTGAAACGAGCGCCCCGGATATTGGCGACAGCGCAGTGCTGGAACTGATCGGCCTCGGCGGCCCGGCAGCAGCCAACTCTCCGGCGGTCGCCGGTTTCCTCGGAGGACGGATGTCGGATGCAATCGCTGCAACGCGCAGCATGCAACGTATCTGCGTGGGTGAAAGCACAAGGTTCCGGCTCCCGATCCTCGACAATGTCGGGACACCCGTCGGTGTCGACGTGCGCAAGGTGGCTGAACTGTCAATCACACCAGCGGTGAATACCGGCATCATCCACGCGTCCGCGGGAACCGGTCAAGTCGGTGCCGGTGTTGCCTGGGCTCCTGTCCGGTGCTTCACCGATGCACTGCTGGATCTAGACCGCCGTCTTGCGTCATGACGCATCGTTCACTAGCGGCGCGCACAATCGGCGACGGCGTCACGCAGGCCCGGCAGTGCGCGATGAAGACGGCTCACGGCGCCGGTTGCGTTGTCGGAACATTTTCGTCCGGCTTCTACGTCCGTGCCGCCGGAATGCTGTTCGCGGTGGGCGGACCGAAAATTCCGGCTGGGCCGCTTCACCTGGTCCTCAGAAAACAACCGCCCATTCCGCCTGAACAGTCAATTGTGCACTTCGCGCTGGACAGATTGTGGACCAAGACCTGCATCATAGATCTGTCCGGAGCAACCCGGCATCGTCCATCGCTCCCCACTCCCGAAAGGCTCGACACGATCGTTCCGACGCTTGCGCAGCTTAACAGCCCCGATATGGTTCCCCGTGACGTTTCTCACGTCTGGCCGGAGGTCGATGAGGCTCTGAAACGGTCAGATTTGAATGCGGCAAGACAACTGCTTGAGGGGTTGGGCGGTGGCTTGACGCCGACGGGGGATGATGTGCTTGCCGGCATATTGATGCTCACGCATATGAGCGACCCGGCATCCCACGTGCCTGGCGATATGGCCAGCCGGGCGGCGACGACCGAGCTCAGCCGGTGTTTTCTTGACTGGGCCGCCGTCGGCCAGAGCATCCAGCCAATCTATGACCTGCTTGACGCCGCGTGTCACATGGCGTCCACGAGGAAACGGGCCAGTGCCCGCGCCGCGCGCCGTCGGTTTGACCATGCGGTTGACGTTGTGGCATCGATCGGCCGCTCGTCAGGCAAAGGCCTGCTGGCCGGCCTCGGGCTTGCGGCGGATGTGCGCTCCGGCTGAGCTGCCGGGTCTTGGCACTGGCGTTCCACACTGGATAGGCCGCAATGAACATGAACTTGAACAGGCTTTCGAGGCCCGCGGATTGGCCGCGGGCCGTTCTATTCGATCTCGACGGCACATTGGTTGACCCGGTGCCCGTTCTCACACGCTCCGCAAACAGGCTTCTTGAAGAAGAAAGACTTGAGCCGCTTGCGCTCAACGACATTCGAAACATGGCGGGTTGTGGTTCCAGGGCGCTCGTTCGCGAAGCCTTTGCTGCGCGCAACATTGCGCTGGCAGAACCTCTTTTGTCCAGGAAGGCGGATTTGTTCTTCCGTTATTATGTCGAGCTCATGACAACCCATTCCGTGCTGCGCGAAGGGGCTATTGAAGCGTTATCCGCCTTTGCGGAGCAAGGCATTCGCATTGCGGTCGTCACCAACAAGCCGGCGTCAATGGCAAGACGTATCGTTAAGCATTTCGGGCTGTCCGAATATATCGGCGCAATCAATGGCGGCGGCTCCGGTACGGCGCTCAAACCGGCACCGGACATGCTGCTGCAGGCGCTGTCCGATTTTGGGGTCAGCGGGAAAGACAGTCTCATGGTGGGGGACAGTCCCGTAGACGTAGCGGCTGCGAAAGCCGTGCCGATGGTTTCAATCGCCATATGCGGCAAGTATTCAGTCCATGCAAGACACCGACTTGATGCTGACCTGATTATCGACAGCCTGACATCGCTGCCGAAGGCGATAGAACAGCTCAAAGGGACAGTTTGAGGTGTCTTGTTGAAGGGGCCCGCGTCACAAGCCGGTCCGGATGCTGCGCGCCAGGATATCGACACCTTGCTGGTTCCAGAAATGCAACAGATCGATGAAGATCCAGTTTTCCGAAAGCTTGCTGCCTTCTCGCCTGTAGATGTCGATGACACGCATATCGCCGGGTTTGCCGGTCGCGGGCATGCCCATAAAACCGCCGGTCGGGGTCAGTGTCAGGTTCGGCCAGCCGAAAAAACCGCCGAACCTGCCCTCCGCAAGCCGGCATTTATGTCCGTTGAATATCCGTTCGCCAAAGCCGTCGCGAAACGGGCCGGCGTGTTGCTCGGCATACCGCTCGATCGTATAGGTCGCACCGATACCGGCCGGGCCCCACCAGATCATGTCCTCGCTCCAGCTGCGACGCAGCTCCTCTGTCAGCGGCTCTTTTCTGCCGCCGGTCCAGTCCTTGATATCGTCGATCATGTGGTTGATGGCGGCAAGCGTTCTTTCGCCCTCGGCGGGATCCTGCGGACCATATAAAAGCCCGTCATGCGTCATGGGCCCTGGCTGCACGAGATGCGCCGCTGTCTGGGGAGGAAACGGTTGCAGCCCGGCCTGCATCATCAGATGCGGAATGTCGAAAAACATCGCCGTTTCCGTGATCTTGCCCTCATCGACCCGGTGAAACTCGCAATATCTCAGGAAGGTCATTTTTCGGGTAGGCTGAATGCCCAGCCAGGCCTGATCAAACAGCCCGGCCAGATGTCCCATCGACACGACCCATGTGCTTTCAAACCCGTCGATCTCATTACGCCCGGCCATGAAGACGTCCATGCGGCGTTGCATGCAGGCCAGCGCCGAACGCAGCGGTATCCAGAATTTTCGTGCGACTTCGGCAGCGTTGGCCAATTCATTGAACGGATGAAATCCCCGCCAGAGATAGTCCGCCGCACAGTAGGTTTCAATCACCCGCGTTATCTGCCCGTCTGATGCGCCATCCATAGCCGCATAGAATTCCCGAACCAGTTCCTTTTCCAACTGAAAGGACATCATCTACCATCCATCCCGTACAAATTTATCAATAAGATCTGCGCATTAGGCAGTCTGTGAACAAAACTTTGCATACGCTTGCAAAAAATACTTGCCAGAAGACGCATGATGAGTCTACCTTTATTGCAAACGTATTCAAATTTATCCACTCCGGGGGAACTGATGGCCGAAATCCAGCTGCGGAACGTTGGAAAACGTTGGGGGTCGTTTGTCGGTGTCGACAATTTCGACCTCACCATTGCGGATCGGGAGTTCCTGGTCCTCCTCGGTCCCTCCGGCTGCGGCAAGACCACGACCATGCGCATGATAGCAGGCCTTGAGGACATTACCGAAGGCGAGATTGCCATTGACGGCAAGGTGGTGAACGATCTCGATCCCAAGGACCGGGACGTGGCGATGGTATTCCAGTCCTACGCGCTTTACCCCAACATGAACGTCTACGAAAACATCCGCTTTCCGCTCAAGGTCAGAAAGATTGATCCGGCAAGCCACGATGCAAAGGTGCGACGTGCATCCGCGATGGTGGAACTGGATGAATTCCTGCACCGCAAGCCCGCCGAACTGTCAGGCGGACAGCGCCAGCGCGTCGCCCTCGCCCGCGCCATTGTCCGCGAGCCGAATGTATTCCTGATGGACGAGCCGTTGTCCAACCTCGATGCCAAGCTGCGGGTCAGCACCAGGGCGCAGATCAAGAACCTCAGCCACGAACTTGCGGTAACCACCATTTATGTGACCCATGATCAGATCGAGGCCATGACCCTGGCGGACCGTGTTGTCGTAATGAAATCAGGCGTTGTCCAGCAGGTTGGAAGCCCCACCGACATCTACGACAAGCCGGAAAACAGCTTTGTCGCGAGTTTCATCGGCAATCCGGCGATGAACCTGATCGACGGCGAGATCTCGAACGGAACGTTCCGTGCAGAACACACGCAGATCTCAGGACTGGCCGCCACTGGTGGCAAGGTCACACTCGGTTTTCGCGCCGAGGACGCACAGCTGGCCGAGGCCGGTAAAGGGCAGATAAATGCGCCGATATACACCATGGAACTGCTTGGTGATGCCTCGATGATCTCGGTCCGGGTCGGCGGTGCGCTCGTATCCGTCAAGGCCGACAAAACTTTCCGCGCCGAGATTGGCGATCAGGTCTCGATCTCGATCCCGGCGGAAATCTGCCATCTGTTTGAAGAGGACTCGGGAGCGAGGATTAATCACTGACAGGTAGTCGTTGTCTGGTCACAGCCGGACCCCAATCGGGCACGAGAGGAATAAGTGCCAAGAAAAACAGGGAGTTGAAAAATGTATCTCAAATCACTGATTGCCGCGGGCGTGCTCGCGCTTTCCGCTTCAACAGCGTATGCGGAATGCACCATCGAAAACGGGCGCCTCAGCATCATAGGCAATGAATTCCCCGCTATTCAGACTGTCGCCAAAAATGCAACGTCGTGCTCCGGAGGCATGGAGGCCGAATCCAACCTCACGGCCGATCACCAGAAAATCAACCTGGCCGGCATGCAGGGCAATCCGGCGGAATACACGACCGCTATCCTTGCCAATTCG
This sequence comes from Hoeflea sp. TYP-13, assembly GCF_040932035.1. Lineage (NCBI taxonomy): Bacteria > Pseudomonadati > Pseudomonadota > Alphaproteobacteria > Hyphomicrobiales > Rhizobiaceae > Hoeflea > Hoeflea sp. TYP-13. Next base: position 456,058 of record NZ_JBFRBB010000003.1, on the reverse strand, counting down.
TCGATCGTCGCCCTGATCAACGAAGATGTGCTTCGCTCGCTTGACGATCTGATTGCCAAGCACGGGCAGGACATTCCCAAGAACCAGCTGATCACCATCGACGGTAAGGTGATGGCTGTGGCCTTCATGGCCAACGCACAGCATCTCGTCTACCGCGACGACGTCTTGAAGAAAATCGGCGTCGAGCCGCCAAAGACCTACGAGGAACTGCTTGCTGCTGCAAAGGTGATCCGGGATCAGGGCATCATGGAAAACCCCGTGGGCGGCGCCTATGCGGCTGGTTGGAACCTCGCCCAGGAATTCGTCAACATGTATCTCGGCCATGGCGGAGAGTTCTACAAGCCAGGCACGGCGGAAGTTTCCATCAACAACGAAAATGGCGTTGCCACGCTTGAGATGATGAAGGCGCTGTCTGAATACATGAACCCGGACTTCCTGACCCATGATTCCAATGCAACTTCCGCCGAGTGGGAAGCCGGCAATGTCGCCCTGATGAATATGTGGGGTTCGCGGACCGGCCGTCTCATGGATGCGGAAGGGTCGACGCCGGAGGTCTATGAAAACACCAAGGTCGGTGCGCCGATGACCGTCGGGGGAGGTGATCGGCCTGCTTCGACGCTTTGGTGGGACGGATGGACCGTCGCCAAGAACATCTCGGATGAGGACGCGGAAGCCACGTTCCTCGCCATGAAATATGGCATCAGCCCGGCGATCCTCAATGACGAGACGATGGGCCAGGCGGTCTGGATGATCGACGGCTACAAGCCTGCCCCCGTCAATGCCGGCGTCTTCAGCGCCATCGACATGCAAACAACGCCCTACCCGATGCTGCCCTATCAGGGTCTTTTGCACACGGCGCTCGGTGACAATATCGGTGACTTCCTGCAGGGCAAGGAAAGTGCCGAACAGACGCTCGCCGACATCGAGGCCGCCTACACGGCCGCCGCAAAGGAAAAGGGCTACCTGAAGTAAGCCGTTCCAAAACTGGGGCGGCTTCTGCCGCCCCCGCCGCTCACACCCGATTTTCATTCGTCAGCAATTTTCACAGCCACCAGGGAGGAACCGCAGATGAAACACAAAGCGTTTTTCTTGTTCGTGCTTCCCTCCTCGGTAGCAATGATGCTGTTCATCTTTTTCCCGATCATCTCGGTGATCGTCCAGTCGCTTTACGTGGCCCATGAACAGGTGATCGTGACGGTTGAAAACTGCGGTCCGTTTGGCTGCAAGGAGTCGACGGCCATCGACCAGGAGGCGACCGCCGCGCTGCGCGAAGCTGAACCTCTTGGCCGGTTCGCCGGTCTGACGACCTATCTCGACCGCAATCATCTGGCGGTCGGTGAAGTCGGCACCGCATGGGAAAGAGCCGACAATTGGCGCGATTTCGGCGCACAGATGCTGAACTTGCCGTTCTACAAGGCAATCGGGTTCACGCTGACATTCACATTTGTGGTCACGCCTCTGGTCATTATCTTTGGATTTGTTATCGCCGTTGCGGTCAACAGCGCCGCCGCACTGATCCGTGGACCGCTGATCTTCTTTTCACTGCTGCCGATGATGGTGACACCGCTGATCGGCTCGCTCATTTTGTTCTGGATGATCGATGCACGCGGCATTATCGGCTCGACGCTGCAGTACCTTGCCGGTAACCCGGATCTGTCGATCAAGGCATCGACACCGCTCACATGGATCATGCTCATCGTCTACGGTGTTTGGCACGCAGCGCCTTTCGCATTCATCGTCTACTACGCCGGGCTTCAGACCGTCAACAAGGATACGCTTGAAGCCGCCCGTATCGACGGTGCGAGTCGCTGGGAGCAGATCCGTTACGTGGTCATACCCCATCTGCTACCGCTAACGACCTTCATCGCACTGATGCAGCTGATGGACAATTTCAGGGTATTCGAGCCGATCGTCAGTTTTGCGGCCAGTGCCCATGCCACCTCCCTGTCCTGGGCCATCTACAACGATCTTGGCGGCGAGACGCGACAGCTGTCCTCGGCCGCCGCCACCTCGGTGCTGACTATCATCGGTGTGGCTATTCTCCTTTCGCCGGTGCTGGTGCGTACCTGGCGCGATTTCGGCCGGAAATAGGTGATCCATGAGCAGCAAAGCACAGCAACGTCCGGCCGCCGTTCAAATCCTGATTATCGGGATCCTCGCCCTCTGGATGATCCTGGCTGCCTTCCCGTTCCTTTGGACCCTATGGGGTTCCTTCAAGGTAGAAGGCGACTTTTTCTCCAAGGCAGACTGGGTCTATGCGCTGACCGGGACGCTGACCGATGTTGAGACAGGCGGCAGGTTTACCGGAGACGGCTATTACGGCGCCTGGGTGAAGGAGGAATTCTGGCGCGCGGCCATGAATTCGGTCCTCGTTTGCATATTCGTCGTCACCATCTCGCTGACCTTCGGAACCCTGGGCGGCTACGCCCTCGCCCGCTCCACATACCGCTACGCATTCTGGTTCCTGATCGCCGCGCTGATTTTCAGGGCAATGCCGCCGATCACACTCGTTTCCGGATACCTGCCGGTGTTTTTCGGCTGGAATCTGTGGGGGCATCTTGCCACTTGCATCATCGTGCTCGTTGCCATCAACCAGCCGTTCACGCTGTGGATGCTGCATTCCTTTTTCAAGAACATTCCGCAGGATCTGGATGAAAGCGCGATGGTCGACGGCTGCACCCGCTTCCAGGCTTTCCGGCACGTGATCATTCCGGTGATGTGGCCGGGTGTGATCACCACCGGGCTCTTCTCCTTCCTGTTGGCCTACAATGATTTTGCCGTCACCGCGATGATCCTGTCGAAAGAAAACCAGACCATGGTTCCCAAAATCGCGAGCTTCCTCGGCACGACACAAACCAAGGGCAATGTCATGTTCGCCGTGGCGGCCGTTGTCTCCACCACCGCGCCGCTCTTCCTGATGATCATGTTCTTCCAGCGCCAGATCGTATCGGGTCTGACCGCCGGCGCGGTCAAGGGTTAGAGGCAGGATCGATCGGGATGACAATCGCACCAAACAAAGCTGCACTGAAGACCTATAGCGAGGCGTACCGGTACCCGCAATCGGACGGCTTTGCCAACGCCGTGGAACGGTTCTTCGATCGCGATGCGATCATTAACATCGTACACCCGTTCAACGAAATTGCCGGAACAGCCGGGTATCAAAGTGACTTCCTGGAGCCGCTGCTCGGCTCGTTCGAAAACCTTTGCCGCGCAGATTACATTGCCTTTGGTGGCAGCAATGATGCCTCCGACTGGGTGACGTGCACCGGCTACTATTGCGGCCATTTTACAAAACCGTGGCTTGGGATCATGCCGACCAACGCCATGGCTTACCTGCGCTTTGGCGAGTTTCATCGCATGGAAAACGGCCGGGCCGTGGAATCTTACATCTTTCTTGATATTCCCGAACTGATGATTGCAGCCGGGCAATGGCCTATCGAAGACAGCCCGGGCCGCGACCGCGGCTATACGGGATATCTGCCGGGACCCGCTGCGCAGGACGGGCTTGTGTGGCACGACAACGACCCCGCATTGAGCGCGTCGTCGTTCGAAATGGTCACAGATATGCTGCGCGGACTTGCAACCGAGAACCAGGCCTGGCGTCCCTACTGGCACGAAAACATGCTTTGGTATGGGCCGGCGGCCTTCGGCAGCTTTGTCGGCCTGGAAAATTTCGCCGGTTTCCAGGTGACTTTCGAAAGCGCCTTCAGTGAATGGATCGGAGGCGCCGTTCCAGGCAGCCAGACCAGACATTTCACGCGGTTTGGCGATGGCAACTATGTCTGTTCCGGCGGCTGGCCATCACTCAATGCCGTTCAGGCAAAAACATTTCTCGGACAACCGTCCACCGGAAAAAGACTGTTTATGCGCGTTTGTGACTGGTGGCGCCGCGATGGCGAACTGCTGGCTGAAAACTGGGTGTTTGTCGACATCCCGCACGTGCTTCTGCAGATGGGCTACGACGTTTTCGCTGATAACAAAAGTGAGGTGCAATGAAAGGATCCCGCCCGCAACAGGCGGCGCTGAGCCGCGACACGGACATGAGCAAAACAGCTGCCACGCGCGCGGTAATCGAAGCGATGGTTGACGGTCTGAATGATCATCGCATCGACGATATCGGTGATTTCTTTGCCGACAATTTCCGTTGGATGGGCAACCAGGGCTGCGGCACCAAGACCGGCCTGCGCGAGTTTCAGAACAACTGGCAGCGCCCTTTTCAGGCGGCCTTTTCCGACAAGGTCTGCATCGACGAGGCGCGGCTTTACATGGGCGAATGGGCGGCGGCCTTCGGCCGGCAGGAAGCCACCCACTCAGGCAGCTTCCTGGGCATCGAGCCGACCGGCAAGCGCGTCGAGATCCGCTACATGGATTTCTGGAAGGTTGTCGACGGCAAGATCGTCGACAACTGGGTAAATGTTGATTTTGCCCATGTCGCTGAGCAGCTTGGGGTCGACCTTTTTAATGGCGAAGGCTGGGAAGCTTTCGATCGCGGCGAGAAAGAGCCTCCCCGCCCCGAAAACCGAGGATGATAAGATGAGTATCGAGTATCTTAAACGCGGAAAACCGGAGGCGGACCGGGCCGAGGATGACGCAAAGACCCGCGCGGCGGTCGAGGCGACCCTTAAGGAAATCGAGACGCGGGGCGATACGGCCGTTCGCCGGCTGAGCGAGAAATTCGACAAATATTCACCCCCCTCCTTCCGATTGTCCCAATCGGACATCGATGCACTGATGTCGAGGGTCGGCGACCGCGAGATGGCCGACATCAAATTCGCGCAGGAACAAGTGCGCAATTTCGCCCAGGCACAACGCGATTCGATGCTCGACATCGAAGTCGAACCCATCCCCGGCGTGATCCTCGGACACCGAAACATTCCGGTGCAGTCCGTCGGCTGCTACGTGCCCGGCGGCAAGTTCCCGATGGTTGCATCGGCACACATGTCTGTCGCGACGGCTTCGGTTGCGGGTGTTCCGCGCATTGCAGCCGCGACACCGCCATTCAAGGGCGAACCCAATCCGGCCGTCATCGCGGCCATGCATCTGGGCGGCGCCCATGAAATCTACGTGCTGGGCGGCATACAGGCGATCGGCGCGATGGCCATCGGCACCGAAACAATCGATCCGGTTCACATGCTCGTCGGCCCCGGCAACGCGTTTGTGGCGGAGGCCAAGCGACAGCTCTTCGGGCGGGTCGGCATAGATCTGTTTGCCGGCCCGACCGAAACGATGGTGATCGCCGACAATACGGTGGATGCGGAGCTTTGCGCGACGGACCTGCTCGGCCAGGCGGAGCACGGCTATAATTCGCCTGCCGTGCTTGTTACGAATTCGCGTCGCCTGGCCGAGGGCACACTGTCCGAGATCGTACGCCTTCTGGAAATCCTGCCCACCGCCGATACGGCACGCGTGAGCTGGGAAGATTATGGTGAGGTGATCCTGTGCGACACCTACGAGGAAATGCTCGATGTGGCCAACGACATTGCCAGCGAACATGTGCAGGTAATGACCGACCGCGATGACTGGTTCCTGGAAAACATGACCAGCTACGGCGCGCTGTTCCTAGGACCGCGCACCAATGTCGCCAATGGCGACAAGGTAATCGGCACCAACCACACGCTGCCGACGAAAAAGGCAGGCCGCTACACCGGGGGTCTTTGGGTAGGCAAATACCTGAAGACCCATAGCTATCAGAAGGTGACAACCGACGAGGCGGCGACCATGATCGGTGAATACGGATCGCGCCTTTGCATGCTTGAGGGCTTTGTCGGTCACGCGGAGCAGTGCAATGTTCGCGTTCGCCGCTATGGTGGCATCAATGTCCCCTACGGTGCCGCCGCCCCATACCGTGAAGCCGCTGAATGACAGACCGCTATACACGACTGAAATCCCTCATCGCACCTTTGCGGCGCGCGATGTATGATTTTGATACAAGCCGTGTTTGCACCGAACTGGCCGCAGTTTCCGCGCCGGACGCATGCTATCGTCTCAGCCACCCGTTCGGCGACAGCATAGGATCGGAAGCCCATTTCGAAATTGCCTATGCGCCACTCGTGCAGGCATGGCCGGATCTTGAAAGACGGGATTACATCGTTATCGCCGGAACGGACGGCGATACCTATGACTGGGTTGGATGCTGCGGCTACTATACCGGCACATTTTCGGGTCCATGGCTCGATATCCCTCCCACCGGACACCAGGTCCATATGCGGTTCCACGAGTTTTACCGTTTCGAGGCCGACAGGATCGTCGAGTGCCAGGCAATCTGGGACATTCCGGAAGTCATGATGCAGGCAAATGCCTGGCCGATGGCTCCGAGCCTCGGTCGCGAATGGCACGTTCCCGGCCCCGTGACACAGGACGGGCTGACGGCAGACCCTTACGATGACGAAACAAGCGCCGCCACATGCCGGCACATCGTCGACATGATCGAGCATCTGCAACGGCACCCGGCCCAGGGCGGCCCGGAGGTGATGCAGATGGACCGCTACTGGCATCCGCGCATGAACTGGTATGGCCCCTCGGGCATCGGCACGGCACGCGGCATCACCGGCTTCAGAAACTTGCACCAGATCCCGTTTTTGCGTGCAATGCCGGACCGCGGCCAGGCAACCGAGGGGATAGCCGCTCATTTTATTGGTGACGGCAAATACGCTGCTGTGACCGGATGGCCCAACATGAAACAGACCATCACCGGTGATGGCTGGCTGGGCATAGCACCGGGCAGCCAAGCCGTCACATTGCGCAGCCTGGATTTCTGGCGCCTCGAAAACGGATTGATTCGCGAAAACTGGGTATTGATCGATCTTCTTGACGTCTTCCGTCAATTGGGTGTCGATGTCTTTCAGCGCCTGCGCGAATTCAACAAGGCCGGCAATACCGGGCGCATGGCGATTGCCGGCGGAGCGAGCACATGACCGATTTACCGCAAACGCCTTCCCTTCGGCTCGATGGCAGGAGAGCGCTGGTGACCGGCGCATCCTCGGGTATTGGCCAGGGCTGTGCAGCAGCGCTGGCGCAAGCAGGGGCGCATGTTGTGTGCGTTGCCCGGGGCGCCGAAAAGCTGCTGGCGACGGTGGACGCCATCATCAAGGAGGGCGGGTCCGCCGAAGCACAGGCGCTCGACGTGGCAGATCTCGACGCCATGAATGCAGTCTTCGATGCGCAGGAAACGATTGACGTGGTGGTGAACGCCGCCGGTCTTGCCCGCCACAGCCCGGCGCTGGAAACAACGCCGGAAGATTATAATGCGGTCATGAACCTTAATCTGCGCGCCGCCTATTTTCTTTCCACTGCTGCCGCGCGCGGGATGAAAAAATCGGGCAACGGCGGCTCCATCATTCATATCTCGAGCCAGATGGGCCATGTTGGCGGCATCGACCGGGCCGTGTACTGCGCCACGAAACACGGCCTTGAGGGCATGGTGAAATCCATGGCCATCGAATGGGGTCCGGATCGCATACGCATCAATACGGTCTGCCCGACATTCATCCGCACGCCGCTGACGCAACCGACATTCGAAAATCCGGAGCGCGTTGCCTGGATCGAGGAAAAAATCAAGCTGGGCCGGGTCGGAGAGGTCGAGGACATTATGGGGGCGGTTGTTTATCTGGCCTCCGACGCCGCTTCTCTGATAACAGGCACATCACTGATTATTGACGGGGGTTGGACGGCGGACTGATGGCAGAAAAAGTTACTTCTCTTCTTGTTGCAGAGCGCGCCGGCGTCAGCCAGTCCGCGGTCAGCCGGGTCTTTACGCCGGGCGCTTCGGTCAGCAAGAAAACCGCGGACAAGGTACGACAGGCGGCCAGTGAACTGGGTTACCGCCCGAATGTCCTCGCACGCGCCATGGTATCAGGCAAAAGCCGGATAATAGGCCTGGTCGTCGCCTATCTGGAAAACCAGTTCTATCCGGTGGCGATTGAAAAACTGTCCAACGCGCTGCAGCAGCACGGCTATCACGTGCTTGTCTTCATGGCCGCCGAGACCATCGAGAACATCGATTCCGTCATGGACGAAATTCTCGACTATCAGGTGGACGGGATCGTGATTGCATCTGTCGCCATGTCGTCAGACATAGCCTCGCGCTGTGATGCCGCAGGCGTGCCCGTGGTTCTGTTCAACCGGTCTCAGGACATTGACGGCATCACCTCCGTAACATCCGACAATTATGCCGGCGGCCGCAAAGTTGCCGAATTTCTGCTCGCCGGCGGGCACCGGAAAATCGGTTACATCGCCGGCTGGGAGGGGGCCTCCACGCAGCGTGACCGCGAAGCCGGTTTTCTCAGCGCGCTGAAAGAAGCAGACCGCAGGCTTGCGGCCAGGGAGGTTGGCGACTTTCAAACAGAACAGGCCCGCAACGCCGCCCGCCGGATGTTTGACGTGCCGGAAGATCAGCGGCCGGACGCGGTATTTGTCGCCAATGATCACATGGCCATCGCGGTGATGGATGTGATCCGGTTCGAACTGGGTCTCGACATTCCCGGCGATGTTTCCGTGGTCGGTTATGACGATGTGCCGCCAGCAAGCTGGCTTGCCTACAATCTGACGACCATTCGTCAGCGCGCGAATCTGATGGTCGAAGAGACCGTCGAAGCGCTGCGCGCCCATATTGAGAACCCACAGGAGGCAGAGACAAAACGCGTGGCGATTGACGGCCCGCTCATTGTGCGCGGCTCTGCCCGATTGCCGGAAGGATGGGACGGATGAAGGGTTTTGATCCGAAATTCAAGGATTTTCCCGATTACATTCTCGGAATAACCAGGGAAATCTGGGAAGACCGCGGTATTGCAACGCTGCACGAATATTACGGCGAAGACATCTATCTGCGCATGCCGATGGGTGCCTATCGCGGCAATGCCGGCGTCATCGCCAAAACCATGGCAACACTGGTCGAGTTTCCCGACCGCGAACTCCTCGGCGAGGATGTGATCTGGTCGGGCAATGAAGATGACGGCATGCTGAGTTCGCACCGCCTTTATTGCACCGGCACCCATCTCGGCGAAAGCATGTTCGGCCCCGGAACCGGCAGGAAGGTTCACTTCCGCGCTATTGCGGACTGCTACGCCATCAACAACACGATCACCGACGAATGGCTTGTGCGGGACTATGGCGGCATAGCAAAACAACTCGGCATGGATGCGCGCGAGGCCGCTGAGAAAAATATTGCTGACGAAGGCGGACCGGAAAAATGCCACCCTCCCCTGACACCGGCAACCTATGTCGATGGCCCCTATGGCGGCCGCGGCAACGACAATCCTTGGGGTGCGGAATACGCCGATTATCTGACGCGCATCATGAATGCCGATCTCGCAGTCATAAAACAGAAATACGACCGCGCGGTTCAGGGCGAATATCCCGGTCTCACAAGCGCCCGAAGCTGGTCGGATGTCGACCGCTTCTGGATCGGGGTGCGTTCGGCATTTCCTTCAGCGGAGTTCACCATCGATCACCAGATCGGCCGTGAAGACGAAATGATGCCACCGCGCGCCGCGCTGCGCTGGTCGCTGCGGGGCAAGCATGACGGCTGGGGTGCCTTTGGCCGCCCGACAGGCGCCGATGTCTACGTCATGGGCATGAGCCATGCCGAATTCGGTCCCTGGGGATTGCGCCGCGAATTCACGCTCTACGACGAAGTCGCCATCTGGAAGCAGATCCTTATGCAGACCGGCTGAACCGATTTCTGAACTTAAAAACACGAAACCCCGATGGGTCTTTGACCCGGCAGAGAGAGAAGGCAAATGACACCGCAGGAATTGGAATCCCGCATTGTTCGATATGGCGACCTGAAGCCCTGTAGAACCGCATTTATCGATGCACACACGCCGGGGAGCGACCAGAAAGAGAATTTCACCATTATCGGCGGCGGTGTTTCCGAAAGCCCGGACCAGCATGTGCATATTTCCGACGCGATCGGTTTCAATATCGGTGCAGCCGGACAACCGCCGAAATGCCGCAACTCCCTGCACAGCCACACGACCGCAGAAGTGTTTTTTGTCCTGAAAGGCCGTTGGCGGTTTTTTTGGGGCCGCTGGGGCACAGCCGGCGAGTTCATTGCAGAGGAAGGCGACATCTTCAATATACCAACCGGAATATTCCGAGGTTTTGAGAATGTCGGAACCGACTACGGCATGATCATGGCCGTTCTCGGCGGCGATGACGCCGGCGGCGGCGTCACCTGGGCGCCGCAGGTGATCGAGGATGCCAGGGACCACGGTCTCGTTCTTGCAGAGACCGGGAGGCTTTACGATACCAAGAAGGGCGAGAGCCTTCCCGACGATGTCGGACCAATGCCACTGCTGACCGATGAAGAGCTGAAGAACTACCCGGAAGTTCCTGTTGAAGGGGTCATCCGCGACTATGTCGCGCGCTATTGGGACCTGATGGCACTGGCGGCAGGCAAGCCGGCAAGGGTGATCGGAGAAAATGCTCTTTTAAAAGACAAACCCGGGTTTGAAATCGATTTTCTGACCCGAGGTTCAATTGCCGATGAGATGTATGAAACCGGTAAGCCTGAAGTGCTGATGCCGGTGCGCGGCAACTGGAAACTGCGCTGGGAGGGCGGCGAAACGGTTTTGAACCCGGGCGACACCTGCCTGATCAAACCGGGCGAACGCCATGCAATAGCGCCCTCGATGACAGGCGAAGCCAGTCTCTACCGCATCACGGCAACAGATGACCCTGCCGGTGCGACGTGGGCGGGCTGAAACAAACAACAATACTATCTGCCGAAAGGCCCGGATTAGGTGCCGACCGGCGGTGAGGAGAATATCATGGTTTTAACAACACATGTCGGCTCGTTGCCGCGCACCCAGGACGTGGTGGATTTCATATTTGCACGCGAGCGCGGCGAGCCCTTCGACCAGGCTTCATTTGACGCCTGCATGAAGGCTGCAGCGTCGGAAACGGTCAGAAAACAGGTTGAAGCCGGCATTGATATCGTCAGCGATGGAGAAACGTCGAAAATCTCCTACGCGACCTATGTAAAGGACCGCTACACCGGGTTTTCCGGCGACAGCCCGCGCAATGCGCCGGCGGACCTGAAAATGTTTCCGGGCTTTCTGCAGCGCCTGGCCGATGACGGCGGCACCCCGCAGTATGCCCGGCCCATGTGCACCGGCGAAGTGCGCTCCAAAGGTCAGGGCGAACTGCAGAAGGATATCGACAATCTCAAGGCCGCCATGGCCGAGCACGGCGCCAAGCGCGGCTTCATGAACGCAGCTTCACCGGGTGTCATTTCGCTGTTCCTGCAAAACGATTTTTATCCGTCGCGGGACGCCTATCTGGCGGCGCTCGCCGACGCGATGAGGGAGGAGTATGAAACGATTGTCGCGGCCGGCCTCGACCTGCAGCTCGACTGCCCTGATCTTGCCCTGTCACGCCACATGCTCTTTACCGATCTGACCGACGACGAATTCGTCAAGATCGCCGACAGCCACGTAGAAGCGCTTAACCATGCCCTGCAGAACGTGCCGCAGGATAAGGTTCGCGTTCACATCTGCTGGGGCAATTATGAAGGCCCCCATTGCTGCGACATAGCCATGGACAAGGTGTTTTCCACCCTGATGTCGACCAGATCGCGCTACGTCCTGTTCGAAACCTCCAACCCCCGCCATGCACATGAGTGGACGGTTTTCCGCGACCGCAAGGCGGAGATACCGGATGACAAGATCCTGGTTCCGGGCGTCGTGGACACGACGACGAATTTTGTCGAACACCCGGAACTCGTAGCTGAGCGCATCCGCAGATTTACCGGCATCGTCGGCGAGGACCGCGTGATTGCCGGCAGCGATTGCGGCTTTGGCACATTCGCAGGTTTCGGTGCCGTCGACCCGGACATTGCCTATGCGAAACTTGCGACACTTGCCGATGGCGCCCGCCTTGCTGGAGGACCAGCGTGACGCCCCTGCTTCTTTTGCCGGGAATGATGTGTGATGCGCGCCTCTTCGGCCCGCAGGTCGATGCTTTGTCTGCGCACCATCCGATCGTAACGGTGCCATTGAATGCGCATGACACAATGGAGGCAATGGCAAGGGAAATCCTGTCCTATGCTCCTCCGATCTTCGCCCTTGCCGGACTGTCGCTTGGCGGGATCGTTGCCATGGAAGTGTTGCGACAGGCTCCGCAGCGCGTGGAAAGGCTGGCGCTGCTTGACACCAACCCCCTTTCGGAAGCCCCGGAAAGACAGGCAAACCGTGGTCCGCAGATCAACGATGTCAAGGCCGGTAACCTGCGGCGAGTCATGCGCGACGAGATGAAGCCGAATTATCTGACCGACGGCCCAAACCGGCAGACTATCCTCGATCTGTGCATGGACATGGCGATGGGTCTTGGTCCGAACGTGTTTGAGAACCAGTCGCTGGCCCTGCGTGACCGGCCGGACCAGACCGAGACCCTTCGCGCCTTTAAGGGTCCCTCGCTTGTCCTGTGCGGCCGCGATGACGCACTCTGCCCAATCGAACGGCACGAATTGATGCACGCGCTGCTGTCCAACAGCACATTGACTGTTATCGAAAATGCCGGGCACATGCCCACACTGGAAAACCCGACTGACACAACGGCGGCACTTGCCCGCTGGCTGGAGGCTTCATGACCCCGTCCCTGCTCAAATGCCTGCGAAGCGTCGATACGCCAACAGTATGCAACGCCATCGAGGTCGCGGAAGGCAAACGCGGCTTCAGCGGTTTCACACGCGGCACGATGCTGTGCTCGGCGCCGCAGGAGCCGCCAATTGTAGGATATGCCCGCACGGCTAAAATCGCGGCGCTGCGTCCGCCGGATGAACCTGCCGAAGTCATCAAGGAGCGGCGCATGGCCTATTACCGCCACATGGCAGAAGGCCCGGATCCGTCCATTGTGGTGATTGAGGATGTGGATTATCCCGATTGCGTCGGTGCCTATTGGGGTGAAATCAACACGACCGTGCACAAGGGTCTCGGCCTCAAGGGAGCCCTGACAAACGGCGTCATGCGCGATCTCGGCGACCTGCCGGACGGCTTTCCGGTGGTGGCCGGCTCAGTCGGGCCGAGCCACGCCTTCGTTCATGTGAAAGAAATCGGAACACCGGTCGTGGTATTCGGGCTTGAGATCAGCGACGGCGATCTGATCCACGCGGACCGACATGGAGCGGTCAGGATTCCACAAAGCGTCATCCCATCGCTTGAAGCTGCCATTGTAAAACTGCTCGAAACGGAAAAAATCGTTCTGGATGCCGCGAAAGCAGATGGCTTCGACTTTACGGCGTTCGAAGATGCCTGGGCACGCTTTGAAAAAGCCCGCACCTAGAGCGCTTCTGGTGGAACCGGTTCGGACCGCCGTTTGCATCCAGCATAAAGCGAAAGCGGATTCAGCGGCTGAGATCCTTTTCGAATTGGCAAGGGCATCGGTTCGAACATTTCGTCTTTAGCGGCCGTCAGGGCATATCACCTCACCAGCCACATCCCGCGAATTGAGATTTTCTCAAAAACAGAGCAGATATTTTCAATTGCCGGTCCCGCGGAACTCCAGCAGTATTCGGCAAAAGAGCTTGCCGCAGACGCAAGCGCCATCGCAATAAAATTCCAAAGGCGTATTGGAAAAAACTCAACAGCTGGTCCGTGTGAGGCACAGCGATTGACGGAAAAGGGATGAAGGACATGCCGTTTTCCGCCCAGGTCAGTGCGCGTTGATCGATCTGTTGTGTGGTTCAGCGTTTGAGAGGCAGCAAATCGGATTGCTTCTCGAAAGGCTGACGCAGTGCCTGCCACGGTCAGCCGACAGCCGGGCAAGTAAAAAAATTCCAAGAATGCAACGGGAGGATTTGGAATATGTTCAGACTCATGAAATGCCTAACTGCAACTTGTTTCGCCGTGGTGGCGAGTTCCGCCGTGGTTTTCGCTGGCTCTCTCACGGACCGCATCGAGGCGGGAGAACCTATCCGGATCGGATTCTCCAACATTCCGATCTGGGGATATCCGGACGACAATGGCACGGCTAAGGGCTTTGTGAACGAGATCGCGCTCGGTATTCTCAAATCCATGGGCCACGAAAACGTCGAAACGACGGTGACCGATTGGGGCGGGCTGATCCCGGGGCTTCAGGCGAACCGCTATGACCTGATCACAGGCGGCCTCTATATCCTCGATAGCCGGTGCCAGAACATCGCGTTTTCCGAGCCGATAGCGCAGGCGGGCGATGCATTCATCGTTCCGACCGGAAACCCAAAGGGCATCCAGACCTATCAGGACATCCTGGGCGCCGATGCAATGCTCGTCACCGGTGCGGGATACAACACCGTCGAGGCCGCCAAAAAGGAAGGGCTTACGGACGAACGCATCATGCAGGTCCCCGGACCGACCGAGATACTGGCTGCGGTCAAGGCGGGCCGGGCAGATGCCGGTGGCTTGACATATTTCGAGGCAAGTCACCTCGCCAAGGCTGATGGGGCGGTGGACGTGACCGATCCCGGTGCCCTTCCGGAATGGACGCAGAATTGGGTCGGCATCGGTTTCCGTTTCGATGATGCCGACTTCATGGAGGAGTTCAACAAGGCTCTTGCGGACTATATCGGCTCCGACGAAATGATGCAGAAAGTTACGCCATACGGGTATTCCAGTGGCAATCTTCCTGGTGACAAAACCGCTGAATGGGTCTGCGCGAACCGTTAAAGACGCTGGACGGCGGGCTTGACCAGCCCGCCGCTTTCGTCTCGCGAGTTACCGCTAGGTGAGCCGATGAGCATTTTCGATTTCGTCGTCCAGTACTGGCCACGACTGCTGTCGGGGACTGCCGTCACGATGGCCCAGTTCTTTCTCGCGGCAGCTCTGGGTATCGCCGTCTCACTGTGCATGGGCTTGATGAAGCTTTCGCAAAACCCACTCCTGCGTGGTGCGGCAATAACATATATCGAGATCTTCCGGGGCACGTCACTTGTGGTCCAGCTCTACTGGATCTTCTTTGTCCTGCCGCTTTTCGGGTTATCCATCGAGAAATTCACCGCCGGATATGTGGCGGTCGGCATGAATATCGGCGCCTACGGAGCGGAACTCGTGCGCGGCGGCATCCTCTCCGTGCCAAAGGGTCAGTGGGAGGCCGCGCTGGCAATCAACATGAGCCCCGCGAAGCGTATGTGGCGGATTATCCTGCCGCAGGCGCTGGTCAACATGCTGCCGCCCTGGGGCAACCTGATGATCGAACTTCTGAAGGGCACCGCCCTTGTTTCTCTCATCTCTGTTGCCGACCTGATGTTCGAGGCGAGGCAGATCAACGCGTCGACCTTCCTGTCGGCTCAGGCCTTCGGGGCCGCGCTTGTGATCTATTACATTCTTGCCCGCTTTCTGGTGACCCCGTTCATGCGCTGGCTGGAGCGATTCATGGCGCGCAAGCTTGGGAGGACCTGATCGGTGTTCCAATGGAGATGGGAATTTGCCTGGGAAATTACACCACGCCTGATCCAGGCCACCGGCAACACCCTTATCGCCGCTGGGGCCGGATATGCGATCGCTGTTGTACTGGGCCTTGCCCTGGCGCTCGCGCAGCGCAGCCCCTACCGACCGCTAACATTCGCTGTGCGTGAATTTGTGGAGTTCATTCGCTCCACGCCGCTGATCCTGCAGATCTTCTTCGTCTTCTATGTGGGTCCGCAGATCGGCGTCCGGCTCAGCCCCTGGACGTCCGGCATGATTGCCATAGGCCTGCACTATGCCTGCTATCTCTCCGAAGTCTATCGCGGCGGTATCGAAAGCGTCCCGAAAGGCCAGTGGGAGGCCGCAACAGCGCTGAACATGACAACGCTGCAAAAGTACCGGCGTGTCATCATCCCGCAGGCCATTCCCCCCGCGCTGGCAGGCATGGGCAACTATCTTGTCGGCATCTTCAAGGACACACCGATGCTTTCGGTGATTGGCGTTGCCGAGTTGATCCACACCGCAAATGCCATCGGATCGGAGCACTACCGCTTTCTCGAACCCTATACGATGGTGGGTGTTATCTTTCTGGCGATCTCGCTTCCTGCGGCCGGCCTGATCCGGTTGTTCGAAGGTTATGTCCGCCGCAAACTGGGGCTATGAATATGCAGGATGTAACCGGTTTTCCGCTTGAACTGGCCGGCAACGACATGCCGATGGTCAGCTTCCGCCAGGTACACAAAGCATATGGACCGCTGGTCGTGCTGGACGACCTGGACCTCGATGTCGCACCGGGCGAGATGGTTTCCATCATCGGGCCTTCCGGTTCCGGCAAGACAACGGTACTGCGCATGCTGATGACGCTAGAGCAGATCAATGGCGGATGCATATATGTCGACGGCAAGCCATTGACCCACATGCCGCGAAACGGAGATTTGGTGCCGGCAAACCAGCGCCATCTGCGCAAGCGGCGCGCCGACATCGGCATGTGCTTTCAGCACTTCAATCTCTTCCCGCACATGACGGCGCTGGAAAACTGCATGGAGGGCCCAGTACAGGTGCTTGGCCTTTCGAAAGCCGAAGCGCGCGACCGTTCCGAAGAACTTCTTGAAATGGTCGGTATGATCGAAAAGAAGGATCAGCATCCCTCGCGTCTGTCCGGCGGCCAGCAGCAGCGCGTGGCAATTGCAAGGGCGCTCGCCATGCGGCCCAAGGTCATGCTCTTTGACGAGGTGACATCCGCACTGGATCCTGAGGTGATCGGCGAAGTGACAAACGTTATCCGCAAGCTCGTGAGCGAGCACAACCTGACCATGCTCATGGTCACCCACCAGATGGGCTTTGCGCGCGACATCTCCGACCGCGTATGCTTCTTCTTCGGAGGCAAGATCGAGGAACAGGGGCCGCCGGCGGAACTGTTCGGCAACCCGCAAAAAGAACGGACCCGGCAGTTTTTGAGCGCGGTGCGTGAGGCCGTGTGACGGATTCGCAATGTTTACAAGCGGATAGGCAGATAGATCAGATCAGTCAGCAATCGGCAACAAGCCGCAACAGGTAAACCAAATCCCCGGGAAAGGAAGCGATCCAATGTTCAAATCAGGCGATACGGTTTCATCAAATCATTGGGAGCCCGTCCTGGATAAGGGCCGGCATCATCGTGCGCGTCTGGGCTTTATCCTCATGTCGACGGATCTGGCCGGAGAGGCGGACTTTTTCGACATGGTTCCCGAAGGTGTCGCGGTGCATATCACCCGGCTGAAGACGGAGGATTACACGACAAACGAAACACTGTCGCGTCACATAGAGCATATGGCGGATGCTGCATCCCGCATACAGCCGGATCTCAAGCCGGACGTAATCAGCTATAGTTGCACGAGCGGGTCCATCGTGATCGGCGAGGACCGGGTAATGTCCGAGATCAAGAAAGGCGCTCCCTGGGCCCAGCCTATGTGCCTTGTCCAGGGCGTGCTTGATGCGCTGAACGAACTGGGGGCAAAAAAACTCGTTGTGGGAACGCCCTATCTTGACGAAGTCAATACCGCCGAAGCCGAATACCTGCTGAAAAAGGGATTTGAAATCCTGGATATTCAGGGACTCAACCTGAACACCGGAACCGAGATGGGACAGGTCACACCGGAGTTCTGGAAGACATTCGCGATAGGAATTGACCAGCCGGAGGCCGATGCGATCTTTCTGAGCTGCGGCGGCATTCGCGCGCTCGAAGTTGCCGATGAGATTGAGCAGGCGACCGGCAAACCTGTCATTACTTCCAACCAGGCTCAGTTCTGGAGCTGCCTGCGCCGGGCCGGTATCAAGGACGAGCTGAAAGGATTTGGACAGATCTTTACCAAACCCGGAAACGCCCTTTTGCCGCAAACCTAGCGACGCCCGGGATCGGCCGCCATACACAAGGAGGAATGCAGATGACCATGTTCTCGTCCCGGATGCAGTCCTTTCGACGGCGTCTTGCCGATGCCGGGATTGATGTGGCGCTGATCACCGATGACGACAACGTCTATTACCTGACCGGCTACTACGACTATCTGCATATGGAATTCGGGCGCCCGACGATCCTCGTGGTTGCGAACGACGGCGACAGCCTGCTCATCACCCCGACAATAGATCTGAATACCGCGCAGGCGGCGGCGCGCGTCGACCGCATAGCAGCCTGGAATGATGGCATGGGCAGTGAATGGCGCGAGCAGCTTCCTGGCGCTGTCAGGGGCGCAAGGCGCATCGCCATTGAGCCGGACCACATGCCACCTGTGGTCCGCGCCTATGTGAACAAACTGGTGGGAGCTGAAAAGCTGACAAGCGCGACCCCGATCCTGGCCGATATGCGCATGATCAAATCCGATGAAGAACTGCAGCTTGCGCGGCACGCCGGCCAGGTGGCCAATGCAATGATGGCTGCCGGTCGCTCCGCTATCGCCGATGGTGTGCCGGAATACGAGGTGGCGATAGCAACGTCACAGGCTGGAACCCGCAAAGCGGCTGAACTTCTTGCGGCGCACTATGAAGACGCCGACATGTCTCCGAACACCCATTTCCTGCAGATCATGGCCTCGGGCGACACAATCACCAAGACCCACCACAGGGCCTCAACCCGTATCATGCGCCGCGGTGAACCTGTTTTCCTGTGTTTTTGCGGCATGACCAATTTCCACCGCTTCAAGCTGGGTTTCGATCGCACGTTCTGGATCGGCGAGCTCGCCGACGAGTCGCAGGCAGCGGTCTATGAGGTTGCGGTAGAAAGTCAAAAGGCGGCCCTTTCTGCGCTGCGTCCCGGCGTGACTGCTGAAAGTGTCCATGCCGCCTATGCGGAGGTCATTCAGGGTGCGGGATACGAATATCCGTTTCGTTGCGGACGTGCGACGGGGTTCAGCTTTCTTGAAAGGCCGCAACTGGTAACCGGGGATACAACGATCCTGCAGCCCGGCATGGTGTTGGCCGTGGATGGTTCGGTTTCGGTCGACACCTTCCGCGCGCAGGTCGGCGACAGTTTCATTGTCACGCAGGAAGGCTGGGAACCGGTTACCGACCATCCCAAGACCTTGGATGATGTCATACTGAATGCCTGAACAGGGCTGAAAGCGACACCAATCTAATCTGGCTCTTGCGACCGCACCATGGGATCGTCGGCGACCTCATCCAATATCCAGGCCTGGAAAGCGATGGCTTTGGCGGACGGGTATTCGGGAAGCATCAGGTAGTAATGCCCCTTCAGTCTGGCGTTCGGAAAAGGCTCGATGAGGAGTTCGGCGGCAAACTCCTGTTCCAGGAAGCAGGGTACCGACATATCGACACCCTTTCCTGCAATGGCGGCGTTTAGGCGAATGGAACCGTCGTCCAGAACCGCTGTGTGTCCGGGCTGGAAATCCGGTACATTCATTTGATTAAACCAGTCTCGCCAGTAGTCCTGCAACGTTTCGCTGAGCAATACGACATCGCTCAGACTTTCAATGTTGGCGTTGACGTTCAATTTCGGGCTGCAAATCGGTGCCAGGGCTGCAGGAAACAACTGCACACAGTTCGCATCGCGCGGGTGTTCTGCATACCATTCGATTGAGGCATCCGCCGTATCGTTCGAGGCCTCAAACCTTTGCGTCAGGTAACGCATCCTGAGGGCAATGTCCGGGTGCATTTCCCAAAAACGGTCGAGCCTGGGCGATAGCCACTTGGAAGCGAAAAGCGGTCGCGCCGCGATTGTCAGTGTCTGAGTTTCAGATTGATCCTGCAGCAGGTTCACGGCGCCGCGAATCCGCATGAATCCGTCGGTCAAACCGGGGAGCAATGAGGTTCCCCACTCAGTCAGGTTTGCTCTGCCGTCAACGAACTCGATCAGCGGACGTCCAAAAATTTCTTCAAGCTTCCGAATCTGATGACTGACGGCGGAGGGCGTGACGCAAAGCTCGTCCGCGGCTTTTGTCACACTGCCAAGCCTTGCCGTTGTCTCAAACGAACGAAGTGCGTTGATCGAAGGCAGGGGACCATATCGGCTTTTGCGTTTCACCTTGAGTTTTTCTCTCCCGCTTTTCAGATAATTTCAATTGCTGAATACCGCCAAATTCAACATTCTTCAAGTCTGTTGAGATTATTCTCAACGAGCGGACCGAAAGGCACATCGTAGAAAAACTCACAGAACCATCCAATCCTCAAAGCACAAATGGCCTTGAGGCCGGGGTTGGTTTGGAACCGGTCTGAAAAGGTGAGCACGCCATGACCAAATACTCAGGCTTCAAGGTTTTCGCCAAAGCGCTCCGCAATAACCGGGGATGGGGCCGGGCATGGCGCGATCCCGACCCTCAGCCCACATATGACGTCATCGTCATTGGCGGCGGCGGGCATGGGCTTGCAACCGCGTATTATCTGGCGAAAGAGCATGGCATCAAGCGGGTCGCGGTGCTGGAGAAAGGCTGGCTTGGCGGTGGCAACGTTGGCCGCAACACGACGATCGTCCGCTCCAACTATATGGAAAACGGAAACACACAGTTCTACGAATTTTCTCTGAAACTGTGGGAAAACCTCAGCCGGGAATTGAACTACAACACCATGTTTTCGCAACGCGGATACATGGGATTGCTGCACTCCTACGGGCAGGTTGATGCAGGTCGTCAGCGCGTCCATGCAATGCGGTTGAACGGGATCGAGGCGAGCTTTCTGACACCGGAACAAATCCGGGAAAAAGCGCCCTATCTGGATTTGTCGAGCAATGCCCGCTATCCGATCCTCGGCGGCGTTTGGCAACAGCGCGCCGGCACTGCACGCCACGATGCAGTTGCCTGGGGCTACGCCCGTGCCGCCGATCGGCAGGGCGTGGATATCATCCAGCAATGCGAGGTAATGGGATTTATCCGGGAAGGCTTGAAAATTGCCGGCGTCGAGACAACCCGCGGCAACATCCGTGCGCCCAAGGTGGCAATGGCAGTCGCAGGCAACTCCGGTGTCCTTGCGGAAAAGGCCGGCTTCCAACTGCCGATCGAAAGCCATCTTTTGCAGGCCTTCGTGACCGAGCCGATCAAACCGTTGGTGAATTGCGTCATCGCCTCGTTCGGCATGCTCTACTACATCAGCCAGTCGGACAAGGGCGGACTTGTGCTTGGCGGCAGTCTGGATGGGTACAATTCCTATGCCCAGCGCGGCAATCTGCCCAAGGTTGAACACGTTCTGGGTATTGGCAAGGCGCTGATGCCCTGCCTTTCGCGGTTGCGCATCCTGCGCCACTGGGGCGGCATCATGGATATGACCATGGATGGCAGCCCGATCATCTGCAAGATGCCTGTTGACGGCTTCTACATGAGTGCGGGCTGGTGTTACGGCGGTTTCAAGGCGACACCGGGCGCGGGCTGGTGTCTCGCTCACACGATTGCGAAAGACGAACCGCACCCGCTGAGTGTCGGCTACACGCTTGACCGGTTCCGCCGGGGCGCAACCATCAACGAAAGCGGCACCGGTCCTGTTCCGGGCCATCACTGACAGGAAGCACGCCATGAGAATCGAGTGCCCGTGTTGCGGTCTGCGAGATCATCGTGAGTTTGAATATGGCGGCGATGCGCTGCGCAGCCGCCCTGCCCTTGATGACACCGGCATCGATCGCTGGTCGGATTACGTTTTCCTGCGCCGCAACCCTCGCGGACTGCATTACGAGTTCTGGCAGCACACCGATGGATGCCACCAGTGGATCGTGGTTCAGCGCGACACGGTTTCGCACGAAATCGTATCCGTTCAACTCGCAGCTGACGCGCCTGACGCAGAGCGATCGCTGGGAGAACTGAAATATGGCTAGTGGACCGACACGTACGCAATCCTATGGCCGCATCAACCGGAACAAACCGCTCTCCTTCAGCTTCAACGGCAGAAAGTTGACCGGCTATACCGGGGATTCGCTCGCCTCGGCTCTGCTGGCCAACGGGATCGCGCTTGTGAGCCGCAGCTTCAAGTATCACCGGCCGCGCGGCATCTACTCGATGGGCGTAGATGATCCAAATGCACTGGTGACGATCAATACCGGCAGCCGGACCGAACCGAATACACAGGCCACCGTTGTTGAATTATCTGAAGGGCTAACCGCGCGCAGTCAGAACTGCTGGCCGTCACTCGAATTCGACGCCATGTCGATTAACGACAACTTCTCACGCTTCCTGGCGGCCGGTTTCTACTACAAGACCTTCATGGGGCCGACCCGGAAATCATGGATGTTCTACGAACATTTCATCCGCAAGGCCGCCGGCATGGGTGAAGCGACAACGCAGAAAGACCCGGATCTTTACGAAAAGGTCCACGGATTTTGCGATGTGATGGTCGTGGGCGGCGGACCTGCCGGGCTTGCGGCGGCTGTTGCAGCGGCGAGGACCGGTGCTCGTGTGGTTCTGGTGGAGCAATCCCCCGACCTTGGCGGCGGGCTTTTGAACACACCAGCAAATGGCGAAGCCGATCGCTGGATCGCCGAACAGGTAGCCATTCTCAAAGCTGCCGAAAACGTGCGCATTTTGACCAGATGCTCGGTCTTTGGCGCCTATGACCACGGTAGCTTTGGTTTGGTCGAACGTGTTCAGGATCACGTCGGCCCACCGCAACAGGCAGTGCTGCGCCAGCGCATGTGGATTATGCGGACCGGTCAGGCCATTCTCGCTACCGGCGCGCTGGAACGGCCGATTGTTTTTGGCGGCAATGATTTGCCCGGGGTCATGCTGGCAAGCGCCGCCCGCGGATATCTGAACCACTATGGTGTTCTTGCCGGTAAGAACATTGTGATCTTCACCAACAATGACGGCGCCTATTGGGCTGCAACGGAATTGTCCCGGGCCGGAGCGTCGGTCATGCTGGTCGATGCCCGGCCAGAAGCGCCCGCGGTTGCCCGCACACCGGCCGAGAACAGCGGTGTGGTCATTCAGACAGGAAAGGCCGTCGCCAAAGCCAAGGGCCGCAAGCGCGTCGCATCGGTGGAAGTCGCTCCCTTTGATTGCGAAACAGGCAACCTTTGCGGAACCGCAAGTGCATACAAGTGCGATCTTCTTTGTGTTTCCGGCGGCTGGTCACCAACGCTGCATCTGCTCGGACAGCGCAGCAGCAAGCCCGCCTATGACGACGCCCTGGCCGCTTTTAGCCCGGGTGCCGTTGTCGAAGACGGGTTTCATGTGGCGGGAGCGGCCAACGGGAAGATCGCGACCCGGGATTGCGTCATAGATGGGCAGGCGAAAGGACTTGAAGCCGCTTTGGCCTGCGGATTCACCGAGCCAAAAGGTTCGGAACGCCTTCCGGCACTTGACCTGAAGGACGGTTGGGAGACTCCATTGCGTCCGGTCTGGGAAGTCTGCGACCGGCACGGGAATTCCCACAGGAAAGCATTCGTGGACCTGCAGCACGACGTGACGGTATCCGACGTCGCTCTGGCGCACCGCGAAGGCTATGTCTCCGTCGAACACCTCAAACGCTACACGACTTTGGGAATGGCATCGGACCAGGGGAAAGGCGCCAATGTGATCGCACTTGCCCTGATGGCGAAGCATCGCGGCAAATCCATTCCCGAGGTTGGCGTTACGACATTCCGCCCGCCATTTACACCGGTTGCGGCGGGTGCGCTTGCCGGGCATGAAACCGGTCCAGCCATCGAACCCCGCCGTCACACGCCCATGCGGCAGTGGCATCTCAATAATGGGGCCGAATTCATCGAAACCGGCATATGGGACCGCGCCTGGTATTACCCCAAGCCGGGCGAAGATCTGGAAGCCGCTTATATCCGGGAGGCGCGCGAACTGCGCAGGTCCGTCGGGATCGTGGACGTGTCCACGCTTGGCAAGATAGATGTCCAGGGTCCGGACGCCGCGGAGTTCCTGAACCGGATCTATGTCAATGGCTGGAAAACACTGCCGGTCGGCAGGGCGCGGTACGGCGTCATGTTGCGCGAGGACGGGATGGTATTCGATGACGGCACCACCACCCGCCTTTCCGAACATCACTACTTCATGACCGTGACAACGGCCGGAGCCGGGGCCGTGATGAGCCATCTGGAATTCCTGCTGCAGACCTGCTGGACCGATCTTAGGGTCGAGGTCACCTCGGCCACCGATCAGTGGGCCGCGGTCGCCGTGTCCGGCCCGAGGGCGCGCGGTCTCCTGTCGAGCATCGATAGCGATATCGACTTTTCGAACGAAGGCCTGCCCTTCATGGGCGCCGCCGAGGGCACGATGGCAGGTTTGCCGGTTCGGGTGATCCGTATCACTTTCACCGGAGAACTCGGCTACGAGATCTATACGCCGGCGGGTTTCGGCGAAGCACTGCAGGAGGCTGTCGTGGCCGCGGGTTCCGCGCATGATCTGCTGCTTTGCGGAATTGAGGCACTGGGAGCGCTCCGGGTGGAAAAAGGCCATGTTGCCGGGTCCGAGATCACCGGGCGTACAACCCTGGACGATCTTGGACTGGCCCGTATGGGCAGCACGAAAAAACCCTATGTCGGGCAGGTTCTGGCCCAGCGCGAAGCCCTGGCAGCTCCCGAGCGCCAGCAATTCGTGGGCCTGCGCCCCGTCGACCCCAGTGCGGTTATCAAAGGCGGATCAATCCTGAGCGAGCCCAACGAGACGCCACAGGGGCACGGGCTTGGTTACGTTACCGCCGTGGCTTTCAGCCCGGTAGTCGGTTCAACGATCGGGCTTGGTCTCCTGTCGGGCGGCCGTGCCCGCAAGGGAACAACCGTAAATGTCGTGGACACGGTGGATGACACCATCATCGCGGCCCACGTCACCTCGCCGCATTTCTATGACCCGGATGGAGAAAAAGCCCGTGCCTGATCCCCGTTCCGCCCCGGCGCTGGTCACGACCGGTGCCGTGGAGCTCGCCGCAGGTCTGCGGTGCGAAGAAAACAGCATCTCCGGCCTCGTCCTGGTCTCCGCCTGGCCGGACACGGCCGATAAGGTCTTTGGTACCGTTGGCAAGGCATTGAAAATCGGCATTCCGGATGATTGCCGGACAACTGCCGGTTCCGATCATGCAACGGCATTTCGCATTGCGCCACGCAGACTAATGATCGTCTCGCAGACCCCTGATCTGTTTTCCTCACTGAAAGGTGCCGTCCCATGTGAAGATGGATCGGTAAGTCAGCAGGATCATTCCCGCATACGCATCCGGTTAACTGGCCCGGGAGCAGCGGCGCTTCTGTCGCGCGGAGCACCGGTCGACTTCGACAGGAGCGTCTTTCCTGCCGGTACTTTTGCCCAAACCGGCATTCATCACATGTGGGTCCTGATCCACAAAATAGCAGAAGAGCCCGAGGCTTATGACCTTTATGTTCTGCGTTCCTTTGCACTGTCGTTCTGGCAGTGGCTGCAGGAGTCTGCCCACATCGCAACGCAAACGCCCATGGGGCGTGAGGCACTGGCCGGTTAGAGCCGGCGCCCCATACAAAGCAGCGAGGTAAAAATGTTTGTAAGAACTCTGGACGACGTTATCGGGACGGAACGCGATATTGCCTGGGGCAACGGTCAAAGCCGCAGGCTGCTGGTCGAAGCGGACAATATGGGTTTCGCCCTGCTTGATACGATCGTGAATGCAGGTACGGACCTTGAGATCCAGTACAAGAACCACCTTGAAGCGGTCTATTGCGTCGAAGGCAAGGGTTCGATCACGGATCTGGCCACTGAAACCAAGTACGAAATCAAACCGGGCGTCATGTACGTCCTGGATGATCACGATCGCCATCGTCTGCGCGCAACGGAAGATCTGCGCCTGATCTGCGTCTTCAATCCTCCACTCAAGGGTAATGAGAAACACGACATCAACACACCGGGGTCCAGTTACTGAAACGGACCGCGCGGAGTGGCGGCAAAATCTGAAAGGCACCCCGGATGCACAAAGAACTCCCTCAATCGGCTAAAGTGGTCATCGTCGGCGGCGGCATCGTCGGCTGTTCGGTGGCTTATCACCTGGCCAGATCAGGCTGGAGCGATATCCTGCTGCTGGAACGCGACAGGTTGACGTGTGGATCAACCTGGCACGCTGCGGGACTGGTCAGCGAAATGCAGGCCGTACCCGCCATGACCGAGCTTGCCAGATACGGTCTGGACCTGATGGAGCGTCTGGAGGCGGATACCGGGCAGGCGACCGGTTTCAAGCGCAACGGCTCTATCGCCATGGCTCTGAACGCCGGGCGCATGGAAGAGCTGCGCCGCAAGCGGGACTCGGCCCTTGGTCAGAACATCGAGGTGCACGAACTCTCGCCCGAGGAACTGAAGAGCCATTGGCCGATGCTGAATATTACCGGCGCGGTCGGAGCCATACACTTTCCGAATGACGGGCAGACAAACCCGATCGACACGACGATGGCGTTGGCCAAGGCCGCACGCAATCACGGCGCGACGATCCGCGAAGGTATCACCGTACGGCGGGTCACCTTATCCGGCGGCCGCGCGACCGGGGTTGAAACCGATCAAGGCACCATCGCCGCCGAGTTTGTCGTCAACTGTACCGGAATCTGGGCGCACAGCTTTGCCGGCAGCCACGGGATCAAACTGCCCATTCAGGCCAATCAGCATTTCTATGTTGTGACCGATCCGGTCGAGGGTCTGACGCCGGACCTTCCGGTTCTGCGCGTCTATGACGAAGGCGCCTACTACAAGGAAGACGCCGGCAAGCTGCTGATCGGGTTTTCGGAGCCGAATGCGAAGGTCTGGAACCCCGAAGGGGGAATACCTGGAGATTTCTCGTTTGACGAACTCCCCTTCCCCGACGGACATCTTGATCCGCTGCTCGAGTTGCTCCTGGAACGTGTACCGGCCATCCAGAATGTCGGTATCCGCACCTTCTTCAACGGTCCGGAGGGCTATACGCCCGATGGAAAGTATGTCTTGGGCAGTGTGGCAGGTTGCAGCAACTACTTCGTGGCCGGGGGATTCAATTCGACAGGCATCCAAAGCGGCCCCGGCGCGGGCAAGGCGCTGGCCGACTGGATCATTCAGGGCTGCGCGCCAATGGACCTGGCCGATGTGGACGTAAACCGTTTCGGCGACTTCCAGTCCAATCACAGCTATCTCGTCGAACGCGTCCCGGAAACCCTGACGCTTTTTTATCAGATGCACTGGCCCTACAAGCAACGCGCACTGGGCCGCAACCTCAGACGCTCTCCGTTCCATCATCACTGGGCGGAAAATGGTGCCGTATTCGGTGAAGGCGCCGGATGGGAGCGCCCAATGTGGTTTGCCCCTGACGGCGTGGAGCCGGAATATCAATACGCCTTCGGACGGGCGCCGTTCGTCGAACACTGGGAGCGTGAGCACAAGGCCCTGCGCGAGGACCTCGGGCTGATCGACCTTTCGCCCTTTGCCAAGTTTCAGGTCGAGGGACCGGATGCCCTGACAACATTGCAGTTTATCTCGACCAACGACATCGACTGTCCGGTCGGCAACGTTGTCTATACCCAATGGCTGAATGAAAAAGCCGGCATCGAGGCGGATCTGACCATCGCCCGTCTGGCCGAAGATCGTTTTCTGATCATGACCAGCGCCGGCACGGCACACCGCGATCTCCATTGGCTGAAGGCCCATGTTCAATCAGGCGCGCACGTAACGATAACGGATATTACCGCAGCCCAGGCCGTAATTGGCCTGATGGGGCCGCGTGCACGCGATTTCCTGCAGGTCTTTACCAAAACGGACCTGTCCAACGAGGCCTTTCCCTTCGGCACTTTCCAGGAGGTCGAGATCGGTCGCGTAGGCGTAAGGGCGCAGCGGATTACCTATCAGGGTGAACTTGGCTGGGAAATCTTCGTGTCCAGTGAATTTGCCGGAGCGCTGCTTGAGGACCTTCTGTCTGGGCAAAAGGCTCCACCGCCCGCGCTTGTCGGTTTCCACGCGGCAGAATCCCTGCGGGTGGAAAAGGCCTTCCGGCACTGGGGACACGATATGGCCTCTTTTGACACGCCGGTCGAAGCCGGACTGATGTTTGCTGCAAAGCTCGACAAGCCCGGTGGCTTCATCGGACGCGACGCACTGGTTTCGCGCCGCGAGACCGGAGGTGATCGCCGCATCATGCAGTTCCTTTTGGAAGATCCTGATGCCTTCATCTACCACCACGAACCCATCTATCGCGATGGCGAGGTGGTCGGCAGCGTTACCACCGGCAGCTATGGCCACTCGCTTGGCGGGGCCGTTGCACTCGGCATGGTTTCCATTCCCAAGGGCGGCACGGCCAAAGATCTGACAACCGGATCATACGAAATCGCGGTGGCCGGAAAGCGCATTGCCGCCAGGGCAAGTCTGCGCCCGATGTTTGACCCGGCGAACGCCCGCGTCAAAGCCTGAGCGTGGCGGTCCGATTCATGGGAGAAACCAAGCTGGAAATGTTGCAAAGGCCCGCGCCTGAACGAGGCTTCGACACACCGGAGTTCGAGGCCCGCACGGCAAAAGCCCAGGAGAAGATGGATCGGCTCGGGATAGGCGCAATGCTTTTGTCGACGGAGGCCGAAGTCCGTTACTATTCGGGATTCCATACGCCGTTCTGGCAAAGTCCGACGCGGCCCTGGTTCCTGGTCATCCCGCTTCAGGGCAAGCCCGTCGCGGTCATTCCCGGGATCGGCGCGGCCTGTTGGGAGCGTACCTGGATTGAGGATATTCGCACATGGCCGGCCCCCCAGCCGGATGACGACGGCGTGACGCTGCTGGCCGAGACACTGCGTGAAATCGCCGGTGCGCACGGCAAGATCGGGACCCCCATGGGCCACGAGACTCACGTCCGCGTGCCCGCTGCCGATTTCGACCGGTTGCGGACACAGGTCGGGGCCAACCGTTTTGTGGACGCTACCGAGATCGTGCGTACGCAAAGAATGGTGAAATCTGCTGCGGAGATTGAAAAGATTGCCCATATCTGCGCGATCGCATCAGATGCATTCAAGGCATTCCCGAAATTCGTTCAGATCGGCGACACTGAACGTCAGGCCTTTGCAAGGATGCGGATTGAACTTCTGCAGCGCGGCGCCGATGAGGTCCCGTATCTGGTAGGCAGTTCCGGCCCCGGCGGCTTTGCCGATGTGATCAAGCAGCCCACCAACCGCATCCTCGGCGCCGGTGACATGATGATGCTGGACACCGGTGCAGTGTTCGACGGCTATTTCTGCGACTTCGACCGAAACTATGCATTCGGTCATGCCACGGACGAAATGCGCCGAGCCTATGACGTGGTCTATGCCGCCACCGAAGCGGGCATCGCGGCAGCGGTTCCCGGCGCCACGGCGGCCGATCTTTTTCACGCCATGGCCAGGGTGATGGCAGCCAGCGGAGCCAGCGAGGGCGATGTCGGCCGCCTGGGCCACGGTCTGGGCATGCAGCTGACCGAATGGCCGTCCCATACCGCGCGGGACAGAACCGTTCTTGAGCCCGGCATGGTCATCACCATCGAACCGGGCATGAGCTATGGCGATGGTTTCAACATGCTGCATGAGGAAAACATCGTGATCCGCGAGAACGGCACCGAGCTTCTGACCCGCCGGGCACCGGAGGAAATACCGGTCATCAGACAATGACCGCGCACGGCAAATGCCGGGTGCGTTGGAGCGCGTTTCGATGCGCCGGGAAATAACCCAATAAAATCGTGGCGATAAGGAGAACCAGACGATGTCCAGACCGCAATTCGCTGTTTTCACGGCGGCAGAACACCGGGAACGTGTTGCTCGTGCACGCAAGGCGCTTGCGGCCGAGGGTTATGACGGTGCCATTTGCATCGGAGCTGAACTCCTCAACTATCTCGGCGGCTTCGACTGCTGCTCCTATTTCAGCCCCCAGGCCTTGATCTTCGCCACCGAGGGCAACGACGATCCGGTCCTGCTTGTGCGCAACATCGATGTGATCAATGCAAGGGAAACGTCCTGGCTGCCCGATGTCAGGGACTATCAGCTGAATTTCGCAGACCCGCTTGAAATCATTGCGGGAATTGTGCGTGATCTCGGCATTGGCACGGGCCGAATCGGGGTTGATTTCGGGTCCTATGCCTGCACGGCACGGTATGGATTCAATCTTGTGAATACCCTGGCGTCTGCCAGGCTTGACGATGCCACCGTGCTGTTCAGCACGCTGCAGTTTCAAAAGAGCGAGGCGGAACTTGTTCATGTTCGACAAGCCGGCAAATACGCCGATATCGGTTGGAAAAAGGCGCAAGAAGTCCTGCGCGTCGGCATGACAGAGATCGATCTGGCAACGGAAGTCGAACATGCAATGCGCTCTGCGGGCAGCGAGTTTTCCGCCCTGGCGACACTTTGCGCCACCGGCGCGCGCACGCCCGGCATGCACTCGACGCCGACCAACAAGAAGATCGAAGAAGGCGATGTCGTCCATATGGAATTCGCTGGTGTCTCGAACCGGTACCATGCCGTGTCGATGTTCACATTCGCGGCCGGTGAACCGTCTCCGCTGGTGCGTGAGCTTTATGACCTGGGCAATGAAACGCTTGCGGCGGCACTGGAAGAATGCGCACCGGGCAAGCCGATCGGCGCGATGGAAAGTGCATCTCTTGAACCGCTGAAGCACGCGGGTCGCGAGAACGCGTATATGGCGATGTTCGGCACCGGGCTCGGTATCGCCTATCCGCCGATCTGGGTCGGGGCGCTCACGATCAACCGCTGGTCAGACAAGATACTCGCTCCTGGCATGGTTTTTTACGCGCACTCCTGTCTGCAATTCGTGGACGAAGGTATCGGTATCACCCAGGGCGGCAGCTATCTGGTCACCGAAGACGGCTACGAACCGATCTGCGGTCCGGGGCATATCCAACTTTATGTTGCCTAGCCGGGAACCGGCGCACTGCCCGGAAGCATAGGTCAGACGTACGAAACCTGTCGAAAGCTACCGCTATGACACCTGACCAGGAGACCGAATTCACCGGTCAATCCGCCTAGTCGAAACGTGGAAAAGCAGCACAGGACAGGCTTGATCCTGCCCAGGATTCAGGAGCTTGCCGATCCGGCACGCTATCTTGCCGCAAAATTTCGCAAAATCGCTGACGCAGACCCGCAAGCCAACACCACCATCAGCTCAGGCCACTGAATTTATTTGAAAGACCTGGTAGCGGGAAACCGCTACCGCCTGAAACCCCAGACTGAAAATATTGCTGTTTTTGTGTTTGAGGCAAGGACAGCCAAATAAAGCTGTTTAGAACGAGGTAGGCGACAACAGCGATTGTTTTACGTCGGCCAGAACCCGTTGGAAGCCAAAGATCGTGTTAGGCGTTTTCGCGAATTTAACGCACTGGCCTATCGCACTCCAATGCTTGACCATGGCTGAAAGAAAACTAGCGTGAACCCCGTCCACTGATTTCCAGTATCCGCAGAATGGCAAAAAGCGTTCTCCAGAATCCTCAAGGAACCCGATCTTTGGAAATAGTGCCACTGTCTCTACAAGCGTCTTCTGATTACTCGCCCTTGCGCTCAATCGCGTAGATTTTCATTTTCCGGTAAAGTGTTGGCCTGGATATGCCAAGCGCTTCGGCTGTTTTGCTGAGATTACCGCCATGCTCGGTGATAGCCTGCAGAATTAGCGCCTCTTCCGCTTTCTTGAGAGCCAATGTTCCACCCAGTCGCAACTGTCCCGCCTCGTCAGGACTGCCTGATGAGGCAGGTATCTCGACTGAATCCACAATGGCTCGGGGAAGATCATCCTTAACAATATGCCGCCCCTTAGCCAGGCAATGCAATTGTGCAATCAGGTTGCGCAGCTCACGCACATTTCCGGGCCATGAATAGGCCATCAGAATGTCCTGAATGTCAGAGCCCAGAACCAGGGGATCGGCACCCATCTTGTCGCTGATTTCAGCATTGAGGTGATCGGCAATCAGCAGGATATCCTCGCCGCGAACCCTTAGCGGCGGCACACTCAGGACCATGGCGCCAATTCTGTAATAGAGGTCTTTCTTGAAGCGGCCGGCCTGAACTTCCTCCGACAGATTCCGGCTGGAGAGCGAGATCAGCCGGAAACCGGACGACAGACCCTGTTGCCGCAAATAGCCGGAAACCATCCGTTCTTCTATAACGCGCAGCAGACGTGGCTGCAGTTCCAACGACAGCTCGCCGATTTTATCAAGACAAAGAACACCGGCATTGACACTATCGGAGATATCGGACGTCTGATTTTCGGTATCGCCGTAAACTCCCTCCGTGCGCTGCCGTTCGCCGGTCGGATCGCCGCCGAACAATTCGCGGGGAACGGCACTGCAGTTTATCGAAACGAAGGGGTTGTCATCGACGGGCCCCATTCTGGAATGAATGAACCGCGCAAACATCTCCTTGCCGGCACCGGTTTCCCCTTCGATCAGAGTGGGTGTGTTCACATGTGCAATTCTATGGGCAACATCAAGAGCTTCCAAAAATGGCTCGCTTTTCCCGACTATCTCGCCCCTTATTTTGCCGCTCCAGCCGGTGCTCAACACAACAGGTTCCGACAATCTGGCCGGGTCCATCTGCCGGCGCTGCTGCGAATATTTAGTCGGGATTATAAAGGCAGCGCCCTTAACCTCGCCGTCGAATTCAAGATGCCGGATATCCTTGCATTCGAGCTGAGGTGGCAATACGGCCGAAATCTCGTCCTGCGACATGTCGACCGAGATATCAAAGAACCTCTGGCCATGACGCACCCCAGTCCCGTTTTCCATGAAATAATCGGTTGCCCCAAGATCCTGGGAATAGACAAGCCGGCCTGATCGATCGACCAGGACCAGCGCCTCACCGTCCAGGCCTCCTGGCGGCAGGTCGCTCAACACCGCCTCGAACAAACGCATGCGTTCGGCATCCTGCTCGTGCGCAAGGGCCGCAAATATTTCTCCGGCGGCAGCGGCGGCAAAAGCCGCATTGTGTTTTTGAAATATGGTCGTCAGCCCGGAAAGATCGATGACGCCAATGATGCTTTGATCCATGGGATCACGGATGGGCGCGGCAGCGCAACTCCACGAGTTCATGCCCTCGCAAAAATGCTCCGTACCGTGCACAAAGACCGGTTTTCCGGCCCATAAAGCGGTTCCGATGCCATTTGTTCCGGATGCGTCCTCGCTCCAGAGGCCGCCGACGTCAAGATTGATTTTTCTCCCCCGCTCGAGCGTGGACCTGTCGCCGACGGTCTCCATGACGGTGCCGTTGCGGTCGGTCAGGACCAGCATCATTTCCGCGTCTTTCAGCATCTTGCCGATTTGAGCGAAGGAACCGCGGGCCGCGCGGCACAGCTGGTTGTTTTCGTATCGCAGCTCCTTTACCCGGTCTCTCGATTCAATAATCGGAGCTCCGAACTGCTCGGCTTCAATTCCCTTTAAATCGCTGCGCAGCCATGACTGGTAAATGAGGGACCGCACGCCGGTGACAGGCAGGCTGGGAGCATTGCGGTTGGACAGGAACTTTTCGCGGGCGTGAGAAGTCGACCGCAGGCTAACATCCTGAATATCATATGCAGATTGTAGGCCAGAGCCTCCACTCTGACGGTTCGTATAGCCCATGGGTTCCCTCAAAATCCGCGCGCGACATCCGGTTTTCCCGGTATTGGTTTGCTTGTTCGGGCTTCAGCCCAAAACGTGCCCGTCGCGAGCGGCAATATATTTATGCGAGATCAAGTCTCTTTTTCAGTTCCTCAAGCAGGTCGTTCTCTGAAAACTCCGTTGTAATGGCGGCTCCTTCCAAATCGTGAAGCTGATCATACAGCTCATCCTTGAGCGGTGATATGAAACCGTTTTTCCTGGTTGCCAGGATGAAGACAACCTTATTGTCCCGCCGGCCGATCTGCCCCAGAAAGTCCAGTTGCAGGCCGGATTTCAAGTCCATGATAATGACCCGGCCATTATTGCTGATGCGTAGATGCGGATCGGGTTCATCGGCGGTCCGTTTGGATGCCGGAACATTGATGATCAACCCTTCGGGTTTGGGCTCCGGCTTCTTTACCTTCGATGCCGAATAGGAGCCGCCACTGATTTGATCGGCGAGTTTCTCGATCGTGCCCCAGTTTTGCTGAATGAGGCGTTTCGCCTTCACGTCCTCGCGGCGCGGTCCATCCCGTTTTGAAATAATATGCACCAAGTTCCAATCTCCACTGATCAGCGCAGTATACATTGATGTGTAAACTGCCCCAAACTTCGTGCCGCACAGGCTGTTGCGGCTTTCTTGCTGTAACGATTAGTTACACAATGCGCTGTTGAGACCGGATTGCCGCCCTGACGCGTTTTATCCGGTGGTTTTCGATCCAAACCGCTTAAACCGAAAAAACGATGACAAAATTACCGGTATCGGCCGTGTTTTTGGAGAACCTCGATCTGGTAACCGTCGGGATCCTGTACGAAAAAGAACTTGGCCAACAAAGCTCCGTCGCGCTCGAATTCAACAATATCCCGCGGCTCCAGCCCGAGATCGGTCAACCTTGAATGATCACCCGCCAGATCCTCGGTGACGAGAGCGATATGCCCGTATCCGTCTCCAAGATCGTAGGGCTCAGTCCGCCCCTTGTTGATCGTGAGCTCCAGCTCAAAGCTCGAATCCTGCGTTCGCAGGTAGATCAGCGTGAAACTGTCGAATTCGAAACGGTCCTCGACAATCATCGAGAACGCATCCTGGTAAAATTTCACCGAGCGATTCTCATCCAGCACGCGGATCATTGTGTGAATGGGCTTAGGCACTGCAATCTCCTGATCTGATAGATTCCCGACGCCAAAACAGCACAGCACGCTTCTTATTTCGGCAGGCGCAAACGCGACCGGAATGAACCTTCATATCCGGCCGCTTCGAGATTAGGTCACGGTACGATGACGCCCCTGCCGGTAAATTTGCGGTTCTTGAAGTCATCGAGTGCGGTGTTGATGTCGTCGAGGCTGTATTGCGTGTAGTGCATCTTCACCTTGCCGTCGGCATTGAGCTCCATGAGCTCAACCAGTTCGGTGTAATTGCCCACCAGGCTGCCGCCGACATTGATTTCCTCGATCACCAGATGGACGGTCGGCACTTCAACCTTGCCGCCATAGCCGACGACGAACATCTGGCCGCCCTGGCGAACCATCTGCCAGCAGATATTTTCAACGCCGAGCTCGCCAACAAAGTCGATGACGACCTGGGCACCGCCGCCGGTTATCTCCCGGACTTCCTCGATCACGTTCGGCCCGCCATCAAGAACAAAATCGGCACCAAGCTCCTTGCACAGGACCTGCGCTGCGGGTTCCCGGTCAACCGCAATGATGCGGCATCCTGAAATCTCGCGCAGGCACTGCAATGCGATATGCCCGAGCCCTCCGACCCCCACAATCACACAGTAGGCGCCGGGCCTCAGCAATTTTGCCGCTTTCTTGGCAGCTCTGTACGCGGTGATGCCGGCGTCGGCCATCGGAGCGACATCGAGCGGTGTGACGTTTGGATTGAGCTTGATCAGGGAGCGTTCGCTGGTCAGAAAATACTCCGCAAAACCGCCGTCGAGGCCAAGCCCCGGGAAGAGGCTGTTTTCACAATGCATGTCCTCGCCATACCGGCAGTTGAGGCAGATCCCGCAGGTCCGGTGCGGGTGGCAGATCACTGCATCGCCCGGCTTGACCGACTTGACGTTGCTGCCCACGTCTTCCACCCAGCCGGCATTTTCATGGCCCATGATGTACGGGAGCAGATTGCCGCCCTCGTCCATGATGTCCTTCCACACACCCTCGATGATGTGGAGATCGGTTCGGCACAGACCGGCCGCGCCGACCTTCACGATCACATCGTCAGGCCCGTTGATTGTCGGCGGCCGAACGTCCTCTATCTGGAGCTGGACGTTCATCGCAGGATCATATTCGTACAGTCTAGCGGCTTTCATTTTTCTGCCCTTTCATTGTGAGACCTGATATCAGCGTTGCTCATTGCCGCCCGAGTTTTTCGGCTCCACCTCCAAGCGCCGGTCCGGCGGTGGGGTCTTCGTCCTCGGCAAGGTCTCCGATCAGGGTTTCCGTCGTCAGGATCAGTGTTGCGACCGAAGCCGCATTCATCAGCGCCGAACAGGTCACACGGGCCGGGTCGACAATGCCGGCGGCAACCAGGTCTTCATAGGCGCCCGTGGAGGCGTTGAAGCCGACATTGCCCTTCAGGTCTCCCACTTTGCCGACAACCTCGTTGACTTCTGCTCCGGCGTTGAACGCGATGCGCATCAGCGGCGTCGTCAACACCGACTGCACGAGTAAAACCCCCTGTCGAACATCGCCCTCGACCTCCTCGCAAAGGCTGTCAAGCGAAGGTGCCGCGCGGGTCAGCGCAACGCCACCGCCACACAGAACACCGTCCTCGAATGCCGCCCTGACGGCATTCAGCGAATCTTCGATCAACTGGATTGTCCGTTTCTGCTCCACAGGCGTGACACCACCGGCAAGGATGATTGCTGTGCCGCCGCACAATTTGGCAAGGCGTTCCTGCAGCTTGTCCTGCTCAATGTTGGGCGGGGCAACATCATACTGGCGCTGCACCTGCGCGCGCCGAGCGGCCACCAGCTGCGGGTCGCCGGCTCCACGAATGATCGAGGTGTCGCTGGCCGTTGCCTCGACCCGTTCCGCCTGCCCCAGCTGCTCGCGTGTTATATCTTCAAGGCGATGGCCAAGGTCCCGCGCAAGCACCTGTCCTCCGGTCAGGATGGCGAGATCTTCCATCATGGCCTTGCGCCACTGGCCGAATTCCGGCGGATGAACAACCAGGTACTTTCCCGGTCCGTCATTGCCCAGAAGCGTAACAAGCACTTCCGGCGAGGTTTCCTCGGATATGATCACCAAGGGCCGATTGTCTTCGTCTGCGATGCGCTTTGCGGTAACAAGCTGCTCGGGGGACGTTGTCTTGATATCCGTGAGAATAATGTACGGGTTCTCGATGACCGCCCGCATCTTTTCCTGGTCGGTGACCATGTGATGGGAGATATATCCGCGGTCGAAGGACATTCCCTCGACGACTTCAAGGGTAGATTGTGTCGTGATGCCGTAGTCCGTTGTGATGATGCCTTCCGGTCCGACACAACCGAAGGCTTCGGTGACCAGCGCACCGAGTTCGGCATCAGACGCGGCAATGCGCGCAACCGAGTCCAGCAGGTCGTGGTCGTCAGCAACCGACATGGCCGTCGCCCGCAGTGTTTTCACAGTGTATTCAATGGCCAGGGATATTCCCTTGCAGAGATCGACGGCTTTGACGCCCTTTTCGATCAACGGAACACCTGCCTGAATGAGGCCGTTCGCCAGAACGATGGATGTGGTTGTACCGTCGCCGGCGACATCGTTGGTCTGCATGGAGACTTCACGGACGACCTGGGCACCCATATTCTCGAAACGGTCGAATAGTTCGATCTCCGAGGCGATCGAGACCCCGTCCCTGCTGATCAGCGGCGTGCCGACGGGACGGTCGATCATGGCGTTCAAGCCTTTGGGGCCAAGCGTCGGCTCCACGGCCGCTGCCAGGCTCTGGACACCGCGGGCCAATGCGTTGCGGGCTTCGGCGTTGTGTACGAGTAATTTGGGCATAGCTCTCTCCCTGCGTCCTGGGAAGTCGACGCAATCTGTGTGGTTGAAGGGGTTGTGTTGCTGTGTAGAGAACCGGAGCTAGGTCATCGGCCCTGCTCCGCAGGTTCAGGGACACGGTCGAGAATAAAGTCCACCAGCGTCGGTTCGCCGTCGCAGTTCGCGACTTCCTTGTACCGGGTTTTCTTCAGACCCCGGCACAATGCACCACTGAATTCCATATTGAGGCGAACACCCCGCAAGGTTTCCATATGTTTGCTGAAACCGTCTTGTGCTATCGGCACACCGTCATATGTCTGGAACGCAAGATCCAGCGGGAACCTGGCGATCGCCTTGGAGACCAGCAAATCGACATACCGCAATCTCGCGCGATCCCAGTCGGGGTCATCGAGATTGATCATGTCGAGTTCGGCCAGTGTCATCCGGACGAGGTCACGGGACAGGTAACCGTTTTTCAACAGGACGTTGATGACGGTTTCCTGCCTTCGTTGAAACGCCTTGCCGTCGAATTTTTCCCGCAGGTCTCCAAGATCGCCTCCATCGGTCAGACCCGCAAACACATCGGCAAAATCGCGTCCCTCGTTGACGGCGGCATTCATTTCGTCCGCCGCCATGTGATCTTCCAGCCGAACCCTTACTGCGGCAACCCAGGGTATCTCGCTTACCTCACGCCGAATTCCTTCGGCCATGAGGAAAGCGAAGTTGGGCGAACACCAGTAGGTGGGCAGCCTGAAAGTCACCTCGACACCCCCGTCATCGCCGATCACCACGTCCTCGACAAAACCCATTTCAGTTATCGGTTCGTCGAGCTCGGGATCCATGACAAGGTCGAGACGTTCCCAGACTTCGCGCTTGCTTGGTCGTACGGCTGAGACGGAGATCATCGCCTTTACTCCGCCGCTACCGTCAGCGGTGACGAGGCGAACGCGGCTTTCTTGGCACCGACATCGATATTGTAGAGGGCAGCGGCATTCAGTCCCAGGATTTTCTCCTTGATCTCGGGTGTGAGTTCGACGCCCCGCTCCTTCGCAATATCCTCCGGAATTTCGTAAGCCCAGAATTTCTCGACAAGCCATCGCGGTGTCCAGATCGCATAGTCGGAGCCGAAAAGCAGATTGTCTTCGCCGACCCAGAATAAAAGTTCAGCGATCATTTCACCGAAATAGCGCGGCCGTGAATGAATAAAGGGCAGCACAACGGCCAGGCCGCCATAGACATTGTTTTCCTGAACGGCGATCCAGCAGAAATCGTCAATGCGCGGCTGGCCGCAATGTTCGATAATCCAGTTCAGGTTCTGGAAATCGGTGGCCGCATAGTCCACGTCATGAACATCGAAAGCATCCTTGTTCAGCGGGATGATCGTCGGGCCCTTGTGGACGTGGATGTTCTTGATTCCGAGCTTGTCGCACAATTCGAAACATTTGTACGCTGCCGGATCGTTCAGCTTCCATCCCTTCGAGTCGCCATTCCATTCGGCCGTGTAAAGCTTTACGCCCTGAATGTCGTAGGTTTCCTTCATGTAGTGGATATATTCGAGCGCCTTTTCACCGTCTCGGGGATCAAAGGCGCCGTTGACGATAAAGCGGTCCGGATATTTCTCGGCGGCAGAATGGTTTCGCTCGATGGTGTTGAAACCGTTCTTGTAAAAGTCACGCAGATAGGTCGACTGGACAATGGCGACGTCATCCGGGCCGTCGACAAACAGGTCGCGATAAAGATCATCCGCCGAATACTTTTCGAATTTCGTCTTTTCCCAAAGCTGGTCTTCCGGGCTCAGGGCGGTGTGATAGGCATAAAAACAGTCGATGAACTGCTTGCCGTGAATGTTTCTCTGGTTTTCCGGACTTCCATCCCAAAAGTGCGTATGTCCGTCGACCACGAATATTTCTTTTCCCTCGGGTGTAATGTACATCACAGACCTCTTTGTCTTTTGCGCCGACCGCAATGGACAGACTGACCATCACGACAGATGTTGATTGATTGTCCGGGCGCGAAGGCCGCGCCCGGCTCTTCGCATCGCTCAGATGTATTCCATCACTTCGTCCATATCGCCGAACAGGATGACGGTGTTGTCATCCACCCGGACCATGCGGCCGTAATGGGTTGAGGTGTTGACCTCAAAAATTTCCGCCGTCATTTCGCGGCCGAGATATTCACTGATCTCGTCCATCTTGAAGATGAGCTTGCCGCTGCCGTCGATCCGGATAAGGGCCGGATTGTAGGTCACCGTAATGCCCTCTTTCTCGTCCATGAATTCGGCAATCGCGCGGGCCTCGACCGAGTCGCTCATGGTCACACCGCATTGGTGCGAGATGGTCGATTCGAGCTTGATATCCTTCATTGATTTGAAGATGTTGGCCTTGGATGCATCACGTGCAGTAGTAGACATAGTGTTTCCTTTCCGGCCTCAGCGTTTCAGGCCGAGTTCACCCAGTATTTTCTGAACTCTCTCTTCGGATTTTGCCCGGCTATCCACGAATGAGACCGGCTTCGAATGCGGTTGCGACCAGATCGGCTGCAGGGCTTTTGCGGCCTTGTCCGCAAGGTCGCCATGCTTGGTTATCCAGCTTTGCAGAAGTCCGCGGTTGTGCTCGCCGA
Source organism: Hoeflea sp. TYP-13 (assembly GCF_040932035.1). Lineage (NCBI taxonomy): Bacteria > Pseudomonadati > Pseudomonadota > Alphaproteobacteria > Hyphomicrobiales > Rhizobiaceae > Hoeflea > Hoeflea sp. TYP-13. The sequence goes on along the minus strand of NZ_JBFRBB010000003.1, from coordinate 416,126 downwards.
ATTTCTCGTCGGCGACCAGCATGTAGCTGAGCTCGATGGTGTTTGCGAGGTTACGCTCATAGTCGGCTTCCGCCGCAGAGATGACCGGGGGTGTGATGAAATCGTTGTTCGCGGCGGCGGCCTGCATGAGGAAGCCGGAGCGGAACAGTTCACCGACCAGCGGCTCGAACAAAATGTTTGTAGCAAAATACTGCTCGAGATAGTCGTTCGTTCCCATGATGGATTCGATCGCTTCACGCGTGCCTTGCCAGATATCGTCTTCCAGCCAGGCCTGCTTGCCGCGCTCGTCGTCCCAACCGTCGATATCCATTCCGATTTCGGCGAGATAAAGCGTGATATCCTGGGACAGCCGGATCTTGTACGACGAGTTGGTCAGCGTCGCATTGTTGATCATCTGCGTATAGCCGCCGCGCTGCGCCTGCATGAGCGCAGAACCGAGACCGAACTCAGCGTGTTTCCAGGCGCCGAGATGGGTTTGCAGGATTTTGTTCCAGGCGCCGTCGAATTCCTTGTGAGCGCCTGCCTTGCGGGCATTTGCAATGACGCTCTGGATCATGACCTCAATTCGCGACTGGCGCTGGTAATGCGTGCGTTCCCACTCCTGATCAGGTGCGCGGAATGCGTGCCAGTTCGAACTTTTGGCCTGGGTGGAATCCTTGACATAGGCACCCTCGCCATTCGGGAACGAGATGATCCAGTCTTGCAGAAGGTAGCGTTCAGGATCGGGTTGGACGTCGACCGTCACATCTTCGTAATGTGTCGCTCGCTTTCCCTTCGGATCGAAGTACCGGTACCTTCGGCTCTCCGAGTCCACGAACTGGGCGGCGCCGGCTGCACCGGATCCGACAGAGCTTGAAATTGCAGGCATGTTTGTCTCCTTTTTGCGACATTGGGTTTCCTCCCGGCCGGCTAGTGATCACCGGCGGTATTCGAAGCGTTCGAGGGTATGAATTTGTCGTAGAAGATGCGGTCCGGATCGAAGTCCTGCATGAACAGAACCGGGGTTAGCGCATCGATCATGGGAGGCGGCCCGCAGGCATAGACATCGCCTTCCCCGTCAATATCGAGGCGGGTCAGCTCGGCGTCGACAACCTCGTGGACAAACCCTCGCTCGCCCGTCCAGCTCTTGTCGTCATCCGCATGCGACAGAACCGGTATGAAATTAATGTTCGGATGCGCCTGGGTTATCTCTTTGATCTTGTCCAGATAAAACAGATCCGCTTGCGTTCTCGCGCCATAGAAGAAATAGACAGGCCTTTCCTCACCGCTGTTGATGTGCTCGTGGAGGATCGACCAGATCGGCGACATCCCGGAGCCGGCGGCAACTAGGACGATGGGCCCTTCCCGTTCTTCTCTGTACAGGCAGGTTCCGAATGGTCCACGGATCTGGACGTCTGCACCGACTTCGATTCCTCCCGAATCGAGCGCTCCTGAGAACTCTCCGTCCGGGTATTTTTTGATGATGAATTTGAGCCTTTCGGCTTGGTCCGGCGTATTTGCCATGGAAAACGAACGTGTAATCGTCTTCCCTTTTTGCGTTGTGACCGTGATGTCGACATATTGTCCAGCCCAGAACTTCAGGGGTGCGTCGAGCTCTATCTCGATTGCCCGGATATCGTGTGTCAGCTGGTCGACCAGGGCGATCTTGCCGACATAGTCCCTTACCGCAATGGACCTGGAAAGAAGCTCCTCGTCATAATTCAGAAGCTCCACTTCGATATCGTCCAGTGCCATCGAACGGCACAGCAGAATGCCGCCCTGATCACGCTCGGCATCGTTCAGCGCGAAGGTTGAGTATTTGAGAAGGTCGACTTCTCCTTCGACAAGATTGCATTTGCAGGCAGAACACTGCCCTTCCTTGCAACCGTGCGGCAGCGTTATTCCCTGGCGAAACGCGGCATCCAGTATTGTCTCATCATTTTCGACGTCGAATTCGACACCGACCGGCTCCAGGCGCACAGTATATGTTTCGCTCATCATTTTCGGACCTTCCCACTCTTCCGCAATCCGGTTCCCCTCGGGCGACCGGTCTCTTTGCAAGAGCCGGAGACAACTCCGGCTCTTGCAGATGCTTCAAGGATCAGTTGCAGGGATTGATCGTGAAGCCGGCGCGATACTCGGCCAGATGAGCATCGCGTTCACTTGGCGACATTTCGCGCAGCAGCGTCAGGGGCGACTGCAGGGTGTGACCACGTACGTCGTCAAGCGTCCACATGTCCCGGTCGTCGAACCGCAGGTGCGGCTGCGGGATCAGCGTCTTGCCGTCGGAGCGAACAAAGTTCAGATCCGTGATGGCGTCCGCCAGGTCCCAGCCGTGATAGACGGATTCCCACTCACGCTTGCCTGAGAAGCGCCCCATGGCCGGTGTCGGGCGACCCTGATATTCGTCAGAGAACGCTTCGACGGCGGTCCAGCGGTCGATCTCGTGGGCAAAGGTGTGGAGCTGGCCGTCGATTTCATCGACAACGATGTCCTCGCGGATAAGACACGGAACCAGACAGCTCCAGCAGCGATGCGGATAGACGTAGCCAACTTCCTCGTTGAACGTCACCACCTTCTGGCCGGGTTTGCTCAGCTTGGCATACCACTTCCAGAATTCGCCGAATTCGTCGTACCAGCCCGGATATTTGTGCTCGAACCACTCGAAATCCTTCTCGGTCTGCGCTTCGATGCGCCAGAAATTAACCGGCCAGCCGACGGCGAAGAACTGTCCGACCTTGTGGACATAGTGCTTCTGGGTGATCCGGTTCCAGGCCTCCGTGACATCGTCGTGGTGGATCTTGATGCCGTATTTTTCCATCGGCAGCATGTAGGTGCGGTAGTAGTCTTCGTGGATCCAGCGGTGCCACATTTCCGCGTAGGATTCCTTGTCCTTGTCGCGGTTTGTGGTGCCGTATTCGATGAAAGTACCGATGGCTGCATCGACGATGGCGTGGTTCTGCCAGAAGGCATATTTCATGTCCCGTTCAATCAGCTGGTGATTGTCCGGGTCCTTGAGCGCGGCCATCATCAGCGAGTGCCCGTTGCCGATGTGCCGGCTTTCATCCGACTGCACTGAAAGGAATACGGTCGGCAGCGCATAATCGCCATTGCGGGCGGCTTCAGACGGCATTGCAACGAACAGCGTATTGGTGAATGCGGTTTCTGCAACGACCGTCAGATACATGCAGGCCGAAGTCATGGCATCACCGGTGATAAATCCCTCACCGAACTGGCGACCGATGGTGGTCGCATAACACTTGCCGAAGGCCTCTTCGGTGATATCGAACCCGGCCGGGTCGATATAGTTTTCCATGTACCATTTCTTCAGGTTCATCTGGATGGTCGAGTGACGGAATTCGTCCACCATCTGCATGGTAAAACCGGTGCGAAGATCCTCGCCCGGTGCCAGGCGGCTAACCATTGCCATCGACCGTGCGGCCGAGATTTCCGGGAACGGGATGATGGCCAGAAACAGCTTCATCCATTCCACCCAGCGCGGTTCGACATTGCGGAACATGTCACCGCGCAGTGCGGCGTCGAGCGCGCCGTAGACGCGGTTGTCCTTTTCTTCCTGCATGGAGAAATAGGACCGCAGGACCTGCTTCATCGGATCCCTTGGCGCCTTGGAGATCTTGTAGTCCGTCGGGTAGGTCATTGCCTCCTGGACATAGGACGGGTTCCAGCCGAGATCAGCAATCTTCTTGGTCGCTTCACCAACGGGAATGCCCCGCTGCGAGGTAATTTTATTCAGTGTCAATGACGACATTGCCGTTCACCTTTTCAAAATGAGCCAAGCGGAAGAGATCGAACCAATACGCAAGTCACGTGCCCTCCTCCGCGGTGATCGTGAGGCAGCAAAGGGCATTCGGCGGCACGCACATAACGCGCAACCGTGAATGGCTTTTGGCCTCGTTTGCTACGGCAAAGGTCAGAGAACTTGATGCAACTGCGTTGGCCGTTTGGCCGCCTGTCAGTTCGCCTCCCGGGATCGTAAGGCACCATGGCCTGCACAATCCGGTCTCCCTTCCTTTGTTCTTGTGTCGCTGCAATCAGGCAGCAGAACTTCTTCTGATTGGCTGAACTTTAATGGAAGGATTTCGGCGAATTCAAACCCAAAAATAAACTGTAAAGGAAGGTTACAGCAAAGTGTCCGGCTGGAACGGAATGTTACAATTTTCGTTTTTTGAACGGCACCGGAATTTCCAATGTATCGTCCCTGAGAATTGTCGCAAGTATACCGCCGTTGATGCTGGGAAATACTCGCTGACGACCGTGAATAGAAGAATACACGCGAAATGTCTCAGGATCAGAAATTGCCGAACAACTGGAAAACAGACACCGGGCTCGCCGGCAAAATCATTGCGCGCGCAGACGACGACATCATCTTTTCGATGCAGTTCCTGGGCGAAAGCCAGCATGTGGTGAACCGGCACTTCCAGGAATTCATCGAAAGTGAGCTGAACGCACACGGTGTCACCCGCAAGAACCACGGGCTGCTGCAGGCGTTTATCGATACGCATGCAGCCGAACTGCGTGAGTTCGTGTTCACCGGAGTTGCCCTTTCAAGACAATTCCGCCTGCGCGAATTCGAGGATTTGCTGGGCGATAAAACCAGCGTGTTTCGCACCGATATCTGGGACGCATTGTCCAGGTACATCACTGCGGCAGAGGAGAACTTTCAGGCGCAGGCCCGCGATTTTCCAGAGCTGTTACTTCAATTGGAAGAGAAGGCTGCCAACAACCGGAAAAAATGATCGCACCGGAAAGAGATCTGACATGGGAACGGCTTTCAACAACCCTTCAAGGGCACAAAACCTGCAGCGCAAACATCAGGAAATCGTGGCGGCGCTGAGCGAGGAGAACGCGAGACTGCTTTTTGCCAGGCAGCGGGCGAGCGGGGTCGAGATTGAGGTTCTGACCGCAGAGCGCGACATGGCTGAAACGCCCGGTTCCAAGGACGCGGAAAGCACATTGGCCGACCTGTACGAGCAGGAGCGGCTCACAAAACTGGACCTGAGAGCGGCCGAACAGCGCATTGAAGACCTGGAACAACGCATGACTGCAATTGTGTCTGAAATCGCAGACCTGAAGGAATGATCGGGAGACACCGTGATGAATTTCGCCAATGCAAGACCGCCTCAATTGTTTGATCTGCTTGCCAGGGAATGGACCCTCTCCTCCCCGGTGGATGGAGCCGTCTTCAATCGCGGCTGTGGCACTGTTGCAGCTTCGTGTGAAGACGGTTCCATCGCCCTGGCCGAGACCGCAGATGACGATTCGCCTACGGCCCGAGTGCGCAATGCGATCGATACGGGCCGGCAGACCATTCAGCGCCGCGGAGGACCGGTGCCGCCGCTGTTGGAGGTCAAAGGCATTAAGCGCCGCACTACACCGGTGGTGCCGCTTGGCGAAAGCAACTTCCTTTTCGGAGATTCGGAAGGAAACCTCTCCGCGCTGACGCCGCAAGGAGATTTGCTGTCTTCGGGGCATGCGATGGACAAGGCAATTTCCGCAATCTCAGCCTCGCCCAATAATGCCAGCTACGCCTGTGCAGCCGGAAATCTCATTCAGATTGCCCAGTGGGACCTCGGCGAGCCGAGCTGCGAAATTGAAACGAAGCAGACGATAAACAACCTCGCCTTTTCACCCGACGGACAGCACATAGCCGCCACGCATGACGACGGCGTCTCCATCTGGGACATGTCCGGAAAGTTGTTCAAATCACAAAAGAAAACCCTGAACTCTGCACCTGCCAAAGTGCGTTGGAGTGCAGATGGGAAATGGATCGCATACACCTTTGCGTCCGGCGGATTTTGCCTGATCGATCTGAAAAACAATCAGGCAAGGAACTTTGAAGACTATCCGACGGCGGTGAAATCAATCGCCTTCAGCAAGCCTGCAAATATAGTCGCCACATCAGGTGCCTATCGGGCCGTTGCCTGGTCACTCGAACATCCGTTGACCGACAGCGACAGTTGCGCCGCCGTTACATCCGGAAAACCCGGTTTTGTCGCGGTGGACAGCATAGCGGCAAGCCCGGACAGAGACCTGCTCGCCGTTGGCTACGCAAACGGACTTTTGTGCCTCACGAAGATCGGCAGCCAGGATGAAATGCTGCTTCGCCAAAACGACGACGCCGGCATTTCCAGCCTGTCATGGTCGGACAACGGATCCTTTTTGGCGGTCGGGATGTCAAACGGAAAATTCGCCTTGGTCGAGTTTCCGATCGGCATGTTCAAATGAAATGCAGAACGGAGGAAATGCTGATGGAAACGCAGCTCACCGAGGAAGAAAAGAGCAAAGACGCCTTCTTCAGCCGGATCGCCGCAATTTGAGAGGAAGTGGCGGCATCGTGCGGCAGGAAATTTGTCATTGAAGCCCACGTTGTTGCCGCCCGTTGAATACCAAAAACGAGACGAACCAGCCGTATCAGGAGGACAACAGAAGGACTAGAGAACAATGACGATCAAACATGCAATCAACCTTACTCTCAATATCGCAGGACTGAGCGCAACATCATATGTCGGATGGCTGGCCTACAACCAACAGCTGCTGCTTTGGTCGTTGCAATAACACTGCATGAAAGACACCCGAAGGACAATTCAGGACGTACTCAGGGACAAATGCTGCCGCGTCGGAACGATAGTTCCGGAAACCCGGCGCTTTCCTCGTCCAGTCACGGAATCTTCCCGGCGGCCGGGACCATAAACGGTGGGGCCGCCGCGGCCGAATTCCCAATCCGTATGTTCAAGAGACCTGCAGCAAATAGGGAGATGAGCGATGGAAACGCAGCTCACCGATGAAGAAAAAAGCAAGGACGCGTTCTTTAGACGGATCGCCGCCATCGGAGACGAAATGGTGGCTTCACACGGCAAAGATTTTGCCACCGGAGCCTTCGTGCTTGCCGCCCGCTGGATCTACGAAGGCGAACCCAACAAACCACATCAAGAGGAAAACAAACACTAAACACAGAACCCGGTTTTGAGACGGTGCCGGAATAAACCGTATCTAACCAAATGATATCTCAGGGAGAAATCTACATGCAGAAATATGCCGCAGAACTTATCGGGACGTTTGCGCTTGTCTTTTTCGGATGCGCAGCAATCATTTTCATGCGCGAGGAGATCGGCCTATTGGGCGTGTCCTTTGCGTTTGGCCTGACGGTCATCGCAATGGCCTATTCGATAGGTCACATTTCAGGCGCTCATCTGAACCCGGCTGTCAGTCTGGGGGCTCTCGTCGCCGGAAGAATTTCCGCAAACACCTTCATTGGCTATGTGGTTGCGCAGTTGGCAGGTGCGACCATTGCGGCGGCAATGCTGTATGTCATCGCTCAAGGCAAGGCCGAAGGCTATGACGTTGCCGCAAACGGCTTCGCGCAAAACGGCTGGACGGCCTACACCATGATCTCCGCTTTTTTGTTCGAGCTCGTCGCAACGTTCCTGTTTGTCACAGTCATTCTCGGAGCAACGCAGAAGGTTGGTGCCGGCCCGATTGCCGGCCTTGCGATCGGGCTGACGCTTGTTGCGATCCATCTCGCCGGAATCGCCGTTTCGGGATCGTCGGTCAATCCGGCGCGGTCTCTCGGGCCGGCTCTCTTTGCCGGACCGGAGGCGCTGTCGCAACTGTGGCTCTATATTGTCGCGCCCTGCCTTGGTGCTGGTGCGGCAGGTTTTGTGTTCCGCGCCGGTGTAACGAGCACGCCGGCAACGGACACGGTTGCTGCCTGATCCGGATTGAAGAGCGATCAGGGCATTATGCTGACGAATCGTCACACCGATTGCCCTGATCGCAGTGTCCAATTGGTTTCAATGCTCCTGTCAGACTAAGTCGCAGACCTCCAGTTTTGCTTTTTGAAGAACTCGGCGGTGGATCAACCCGGTTGGGACATTCATTGTGTCCCTGTATTGAACATTGATCCAAAACAATTCATGCTTGCAAAAATACATTAAGTTCAGCCTCAATCAGTGTTCGAAGTTCCGAGGAAGTGCCTTGAAATCGGACCAGCCTGTTTATCTGAATATTTCCGGATTGGATGCACTTATCGGTCTCCTTGGGGACGACGGTTACTGCGTTGTCGGCCCGCAACTGCGGGACGGTGCGATCGTTTACGATGAGTTGCACGGCACGGACGAACTTCCCCGCGGCTGGATCGACGAACAGGATGGAGGCCATTATCGCCTTCACCGCGAGGGCGACGCCTATTTCGGCTATGTCGTCGGCCCGCAATCGTGGAAAAAGTTCCTGCATCCACCGCACCAGCCACTGTGGCGGATGCAAAAAACAGATGGAAAGCCCGAGATCCTGACGGAACCGCCCGCGCAGGAAAAATATGCCTTCATTGGCGTGCGCGCCTGCGAATTGCAGGCCATAGCAATTCAGGACACCGTGTTTGGCGGCGAGCCCTACACGGATCCTAATTATCAGGCGCGGCGCGAACGGGCATTTCTCGTGGCGGTGAACTGCGCACGATCCGCCAGAACCTGTTTTTGTGCCTCGATGGGCACAGGCCCCAAGGCCGAGAGCGGCTACGATCTGGTGCTGACCGAGATTTCGACTGGCAAGAATTCGGGTTTCCTCGCCGAGGCCGGCAGCAGCAAAGGCCAAAAAAAGCTTGAGCGTCTGCCCTCAAGACCCGCTTCCGATGCCGAATGCTCAAAAGCCGCTGCGATCGTCAAAAAAACGGCCGCGTCCATAAGCCGGTCGATCGAGACCGAAGGATTGCCGGAGCTCGTAAAAGGCAGCCCCGATCACCCACGGTGGGAGGATGTTTCTGACCGCTGCCTTTCCTGTGCAAACTGCACGATGGTTTGTCCAACCTGCTTTTGCACGAGTGTGGAAGATAAAAGCGCGCTGGACGGCTCCGAGACAGTGCGGGAGCAACGCTGGGGCTCCTGCTTCACTATCGATTTTTCCCACATACACGGCGGCGCAGTCCGGCAGAGCGGCCAATCGCGCTATCGGCAATGGATGACGCACAAGCTTGGAACCTGGCACGACCAGTTCGGAACTTCCGGTTGCGTGGGTTGCGGCCGCTGTATCACCTGGTGTCCCGTCGGCATCGACATCACCGAGGAAGCGGCTGCGCTGCGCTTATCCGATTTCAATACGGGTGGAAATCATGGAGATTGAAGGCCTTACCAAATTCATCGCCGGGCATCCCCTTTTTAAAGGCCTCGATGCCGGCTTTTTAGAACTGGTGACAGGTTGCGCGAAAAATGCGCGTTTCGAAGCCGGAGTCTATCTGGCCCATGAGGGCGATGCGGCGGACGTACTCTATCTCATCCGGCACGGCGAAGTGGGCCTGAGCGTAGCGACGCCGGGACAGGGAAACCTGTCCTTCCTTACCGTCGGCCCGGGCGAATCGGTCGGCCTTTCCTGGCTGTTTCCCCCTTACCGGTGGACATACGATGCGCGTGCCATCAACCTTGTGCGGGCGATCGCAATCGACGCCGCATGTCTCAGAAACAAGTGCGAAAACGATCACCATCTTGGCTACGAGGTCATGAAGCGTCTCGTGCCCGTTCTTGTCGACCGTCTCCACGCCACCCGGCTGCAATTGCTCGATGTCTATGGAAACCATGGCTAACACTGCATCGGCCGAAACCGATCCGATGGTACCGCAATTGGCGCGCGTTGCCGCAAAGCGCCAGGACGGACCTGATGTGTGGACACTGGACCTTTGTCTGGAAGCCGGCACATGGGGCGGATTTCAGCCCGGCCAGTTCAACATGCTCAGCGTATTCGGCGTCGGCGAGGTGCCCATCAGCTTCTCGGGACATCCGACCGACACAACAAAGATCGTGCATACCATCCGGGCGGTCGGCCCGGTTTCCAGAGCTCTGACTGAATTGCCGGTGGACGCATATCTGGGAGTGCGAGGCCCTTATGGGGTGGGATGGCCGATGCAGGCGGCAAAGGGCCAGGACGTGCTCATCGTGGCAGGCGGCCTGGGCCTGGCTCCCGTGCGGCCGGTGCTCTACAGCCTTCTGGCCGAACGCGGGCGATACGGTTCCGTGGCGCTGCTCTACGGAACCCGCAGCCCGAAGGACATTCTGTTCCTGTCGGAACTGGAATCCTGGCGCAGCCGCTTCGACATGCAGGTCGAGGTGACGGTCGACCATGCGGGCGGCGACTGGCACGGGCGTGTCGGTGTCGTGACGAAACTCATCAACCGGGTCGAATTTGATCCCGATGATACCGTTGCAATGATCTGCGGTCCGGAAATCATGATGCGATTTGCCGCCAACAGGCTTCGCGAGGAAGGTATTTCCGGCGACAGGATCTTTCTTTCCATGGAACGCAACATGCAATGTGCGATCGGTTTGTGCGGCCACTGCCAAATGGGGCCTGTCTTCGTGTGCAAGGACGGCCCGGTATTCACGCACGACTTTCTGCGCCCGCTCATGGCGGTCAAGGAGCTGTGAAATGACGCCACGCAAAAAGCCGAGACTCGGCGTGTTCAAATTCTCTTCCTGCGACGGCTGTCAACTCAGCCTGCTCGATTGCGAGGACGAGTTGCTGGCCATCGCAGGCGCGGTGGAGATCGCCTATTTTCCGGAAGCAACACGTGCGGACGACAAGGGCGAATACGATATTGCGCTGGTGGAGGGATCGGTCACGACGCCGCACGAGGCCGAACACATACTAGATATCAGGCGCCGGACGGGGAAACTGATCACCATCGGAGCCTGCGCCACCTCCGGCGGCATTCAGGCTTTACGGAACCTGGCGGATGTCGCCGAATATACCTCCGTCGTCTATGCCCGGCCTGACTTCATCGACACTCTCGAGACATCGACACCGATTGCCGACCACGTAAAGGTGGATTTCGAACTGCGCGGTTGCCCCATCAACAAGGCGCAACTGATCGAGGTCATCACGGCGCACCTCGTCGGCCGCCGACCGGCAACGCCTCCCCATGCTACCTGTGTTGAATGCAAATTGGCGGGACATGTTTGTGTTATGGTCGCGCATGGCACACCGTGCCTCGGACCGGTGACTCATGCTGGCTGCGGCGCCCTGTGCCCGGGCTACGACCGCGGCTGCTACGGTTGTTTCGGACCCAAGGAGACACCAAATACCGTTTCCCTGACCAGTCAGCTAAGCGGGATTGGAGCGGACAAGCAAACCATTCAAAGGCTGTTCAGCACATTCAACACCAATGCACCGGCATTCCGGAAAGAGGCCTCACGTCATGGCGGATGAATCTGGCTCCAGAACGATCAAGGTCGACCTGCTCGCCCGGGTGGAGGGCGAAGGTGCTTTCAAGGTCGTTATCCGCGACGGCGAGATCGTCGGGACGCAGTTTCGCATATTCGAACCGCCGCGTTTCTTCGAGGCGTTTTTGCGCGGCCGCGCCTACAGCGAGGCGCCGGATATCACGGCACGGATCTGCGGGATCTGTCCGATCGCCTATCAAATGAGCGCCGTCCATGCCATGGAGGATGCGTTCGGCATAAAGGTTGGCGGACCGCTGCGGGATCTGCGCCGTCTCGTTTATTGCGGCGAGTGGATCGAGAGCCACACCCTGCATGTGGCCATGCTGCATGCCCCGGATTTTCTGGGTTTCGATGGCGCATTCGACATGGCCGCAGCGGGACACCAGGATGCCGTCAGGATGGCGCTCGATCTCAAAAAGGCCGGCAATGCGATCGTTGCATTTATCGGCGGCCGTGAAATCCATCCGATCAATATTCGTGTCGGCGGCTTCTACAAGGTTCCCCGCAAAAGGGACTTCGCTCCCTTGACCGAAACCCTCAAAGCGGCCCGCGAACACGCGCTCAATCTGGTGAAATGGACTTCCGGCTTCGACTTTCCTGATCATGAAAGGGACTACAATTTCGTTTCGCTGCTGCATGATGCCGAATATCCCATGAATGAGGGCCGGATTGCATCTTCCGGCGGACTGGATATAGACGTCGGCGATTTCAACCGGCACTTTCGCGAAGAGCATGTTGCCCACTCCAACGCACTGCAGGGGTTCATGACTGATGGCTCGTCTTATCTGTGTGGACCGCTTGCAAGGTACAACCTCAATCATGAACGACTGAGCGAGATGGCCAGGCAGGCGGCAAAGGACGCCGGTCTGGGACCGAGTTGCAAGAATCCTTACAGGAGCATCATCGTACGGGCCGTCGAAATCCTTTATGCGGTCGACGAGGCGCTGCGCATTATCGATGCATATCAGGAGCCGGACGCGCCGTGTGTCGCCTACGAGCCGCGCAGCTCAACCGGCTACGCTGCAACCGAAGCGCCGCGCGGCCTGCTGTTCCACCGCTACCGCCTGGAGGCGAATGGAACCATCGCCGAGGCTCAAATCGTTCCGCCGACATCGCAGAACCAGCCGTCCATAGAGGAGGACCTTTCCAGTTTTATCGGCGACATTCTGGACCAGCCCGAAGACGAAATCCGGCTGCGCTGCGAACAGACAATCCGCAACTACGATCCCTGTATTTCCTGCGCCACGCACTTCCTCAAGCTCGAAATAGACCGGGGGTGACGGATGCAACGGGAAAGGCCACTTGTCATCGGGGTAGGCAATCCGCAGTGCGGGGACGATGCCGCCGGCCCGCTCGTCATCGAACAGATCGGCAGCCGGGCGGGCTCCCGGATCGATCTTGAAGCCATCACCGGCGCTTGCACCGGTTTGGTCGAGCACCTTTGCGAGCGGGACAACGTCATCATTGTCGATGCCTGCAAATCCGGAGCACCTGCGGGCACGCTTCATTGCCTCGATGCCGGTCGTACGGAGCCTTATCAGGGGAGTATTTCCTGCCACGGCTTTGGCGTTGCGGAGGCTATTGCACTTGCCAGGGTGATGGGCACGATGCCGAAAAGCTGCACGATTTTTGCCATCGAAGGCAAAAATTTCGGCATGGCCGACGTGATGTCGGAGCCGGTCCGCAGGGCCGTCACTTCACTGGTTTCAGATTTATCGAGACAGCTGCAGCTCGACTGATTTCGGAGCTTTCATCGGCAACACGTGGCGGCAACGGCACTCTGCCCGAGGGAAAGACCGCCATCATTGGCAGGAACCAGCCGGTGGACCAGGACTTCAAGTCCGCGACGCTGCAACTCATCATGCAGCTGTTCCAGAAGAATCCGGTTCTGCATCACGCCGCCCGACAACACGACACGGGAAAGGCCCCTCTCCGCGACGATCTGCTCCGCCAGCCGGGCCAGCGCCGTTGACAGACCGGTATGAAAGCGCGCCGCAATGACGCCGGCTTCGACACCGTTTTGAAGATCGTCGATGACGCCACGCCAGAGCGGCGCCCAGGAAAGGACGGCTGTTTCACCGACATCGATCGCGACCGGATAGTGCCCGCAGGTGTCGATGTGCGGCCTTGCCATAGCCTCCATCTCCATTGCGGCCTGCCCCTCGTAATGCTGCCGATCAAAACAGACGCCCAGAGCAGCAGCGACCCCATCGAACAGCCGGCCGGCAGACGATGAAAGCGGTGCGTTGACACCCTTGTCGATCATCTGCCCGACAATAGTGAGCGGCTTTTCGGAAAGGCGGCTTGCGAGGGGTGTTTGCGCAAGGCGGCTCATCCATTCCTCACCAAAAGCAGCCCCGAGATGCGCAACCGTATTGCGCCACGGCTCCCGCATCGTCAGATCGCCGCCGGGCAGCGCCACCGGATTGAAATGGGCCACGCGTTCATAGCCGTCATATCCACCGACAAGCAGTTCCCCGCCCCAAATGGTTCCGTCATCGCCAAACCCAAGCCCGTCGAGAACAATGCCCAGGCAATGATCGTCACCCGGCTCAATCCGATGTTCCGCCAGAACGCTGGCGAGATGAGCATGATGGTGCTGGACGGTCACCAGCACTGCGCCGGTTTCGTCCGCCAGTGCCCGTCCCTGCCGGCTCGAGGCGTAATCGGGATGCACATCGACGGCGATAACCTCCGGATCGAACCGGAAGATGTCCCGATAGAGCGTCAAGTTCTTCCGGTAGTCCGCGCGGACAGCTGCGTCCTCCAGATCGCCCATATGCTGTGACAGAACCGCCTCGCCCCGCCTGAGCAGGCAGAAGGTGGACTTCAGCTCACCGCCCAAGGCCAATACCGGCGGAGCATCCTCAAACAGGCCGTGCAACTGCACCGGCTCGGGCGCCAGCCCGCGCGCGCGGCGCAGGATCTGCGGCCCGCTCTTGTCGACGCGCATGACCGAGTCGTCCAGGCGATTGACAATCTCGCGGTCGTGCATCACCCACAGATCAGCAATCTGCGACAACCGCTCCCTGGCATCGGCATTGCCGGTCGCCTGCGGCTCGTCCGACAGGTTGCCCGACGTCATGACGGCCGGGTTTGCAAGCCGTGCCATCAGCAGATGATGCAGAGGCGTGTAGGGCAGCATGAAACCGATCCGGTCCTGTCCGGGTGCTGTTCCATTGGCCAATTCACCGGTTTTCTTCTCAAGCAGCACAATCGGCGCGGCCCTGTCCTTCAACAGGGCTTCCTCCGGTTCGCTGACCCGGCAATATCTGCCTATTTGTTCGATGCTTGCGGCCATCAGCGCCAGCGGCTTGGCGGCCCGTTTCTTGCGCAGGCGCAGTTCGTTGACCGCATCATTGTTCGTCGCATCGCAGGCAAGATGGAATCCGCCAATGCCCTTAATCGCGACGATGGCGCCCTGCCCGATCATGCTGGCCGCATGATCGAGGGGATCGGCGCATGTAATTCGCCCCCTCCGGTCCTCGAGCCAGATATGCGGACCGCATTCGGGACAGGCATTGGGCTGTGCGTGAAACCGCCGGTCACCCGGATCTTCATATTCGCGGGAACAGGCCTCACACATCTGAAAGGAACCCATGGAGGTGTTCGGCCGGTCATAGGGAATGGAGCGAATAATCGACAGGCGCGGGCCGCAGTGGGTGCAATTGGAAAAAGCATAGCCGAACCGCCTGTCCAGCGGATCGACAATCTCCGCCAGACATTCGGGACAGGTCGCGGCATCCGGAACGATGCCGGTCGAAATATTGCCGCTCGCGCTCTCCACGATCGAGAATTCGGTAACCGGTGGCGGACCGTCGATCGGCCGGTCTGAGATCGACGAAATTCTGGCGAGCGGCGGTGCCTCGGATTTCAGCGCCGTCTGGAATGCAACGAGATCACTACCCAATCCCCAGACCTCGATCTCCACACCCGCGCCGTCGTTTTTCACCAGCCCCGCAAGCCGGTATTCCCTCGCCAACCTCCATACATGCGGCCGGAATCCGACGCCCTGCACGAGACCGCGGACCCGGATCCGTACACCTATGATGGATTGTGCCTGGCTCGTCATGGTCAGCGTCAGTGCACGGTGCAGACCATGCAGGGATCGAAAGAGCGTACGATGTGCTGGACAGATACGGGCTCTTTTTCACCTGCGAGCACCGGCGCATTGATCAGCGCCTGCTCCAGGGGGCCCGGCGTCCCCTGTGCGTCGCGCGGCGAGAAATTCCACGTGGTCGGCGCGATAATCTGATAATTCGCGATCCGTCCTTTCTCGATTTCCAGCCAATGGCCGAGCGAGCCGCGCGCTGCTTCCGTCATGCCTTGCCCGTGACCTTCACGCGGCAGCTCGCCATGCATGATGAAGGGTTCGTCCGGATTGAGTGCTCCGACCCAGTTTTCCATCGCCATGACGACAAGGGCGATTTCGAGTAGCCGGGCAACGACCCTTGAATGAACGCTGCCGCCGGAGCTTACGACGATATCGCGTATAAGCGGGTGACCATCCACCACCTGCCGTGCCAGCGCGCCGACTTCGACAACCTGTCCGTCAAGCCGAGGCGCCTTGCACCAGGAATAGCCCTCTGACTGGTCGGCATCGGGATCGGTTCGGCCCTCTTCCGGTTTTCGGGGCCCGTCTTCACGGGCGTACCATGCATGGCTCAGATCCTCGGCGATCACCGTCGTATCGAGTGGCACCTGATTTCCTTTGACAAACAAACCGCGCTTGAACAGCGAACCGTAGGCTCCGTAACTCATGTAGCGTTCCACCGAAGGGCCGAGCCGTGCCAGATCCAGCGCATTTGAAAGGTGCAGGAAATGCCTGAAATCACTGCTCGTTTCCGGCTTTTCGGCGGCCCATTCGCCAAGCTCTTGCGCCGAGGAGAGTGCGCCGATGCGCTCCAGCCTGTCACCGAACAATGTGCGTTCGAGGAATTTGCGGAACGCCGCCAGGATCGCTGCCAGGCGGGCGATCTCTCCGCCCGTGACGGTGCGTGTGGAACCGCCCGGCTGAACGGATAATGTATGCGGCCATTTGCCGGCAAGCAGGCCCATAATGTGCATGAACTGCGCCCGCGCCGGCAGGGCATCCTGCGAGGCCGTTCCCTCGATCGCCCTGAAGCGCTCCGCCGCCGCCGGATACCAGCTCTCCCCGGAATAGGCCGGACGGGCGAAATCGGGCATGAAGAACAGATAAAAATGCGTCAGGTGGTCGGCGACATTTTCGGTGGCATGCACGAGATTGATGGCAATCTCGCCATTGGGCGGCATTGTCAGATCCATGGCCGAGGCAAGCGCGCGCGCTGCCGCCACGGATTGCGAGACCGAGCAGATGCCGCAGATACGCGGTGCGTAGACCAGCGCATCGAGAGGCGGCTTTCCAAGCAACATGCGCTCAAATCCGCGAAACAGCGGCGAGACGACATGGGCGCGGGTAACGGTGCCTGCCTCGATATCGAGCTTGACCTCAAGGTCGCCTTCAACGCGATTGAAAGGGCCTACGATCAGACGGGTCATGGCAGTTTCTTCTGTTTGTCGACCGGCGCGGTCGTCAGCTTTGCCGACACCGCATTGTCCTTCAGGCGTGGCGGTGTGGCCGCCTTGGAGAGCGAAGCCAGCGCGACAAACCACGCCTTCGGCATGTCTGTCGGAAGCCCCACCGGAATGCCTGCGATCTTGGGTGTCTGCGTGAAGGTGTGTCCGGGCTCCTCAAAACCCGGCGCCGTGCAGTTGATACAGGGATAGTTGCCGTCAAGGCACGAGCCGGAACCGTTCCAGGACCGGATATTGCAATCGGCGCGGGCCTGGGTTCCCTTGCAGCCCAGATTTTCCATCATGCATCCCATATCGCACAGCCGCTCAGCGCTCGCCTTGAATTCGTAAAACTCGTTGCGGGCGCAGCCGTGATGGACAAGATGCATTGTATAGGAGAGTGGCCGCTCCCACTCATCCATGTCGGATTTTTCGAAACGTCCCGATGCTATCTGGTGCAGGGTCTCGGTCAGCCAGCCGGGATGGATCGGGCAACCGGCAACGTTGATTACCGGCAAACCTGCACCGGAGCGGAAACCGGGACCCAGCAGGCCGCCCGGCCTGCGGCCGTCATAGGCCAGCCCGCAGGCTTCAGCGATATTGTCGCCGGCAGCGGTAATACCGCCGAAGGCAGCGCAGCTGCCGACGGCCACGACATAGCGGGCCTTGCGCGCAAGCCGTTCGAGCCATTCCATGACCGGTTTTCCCGTTCCCGCCATCAGGTGAAACTTGCCCGTGCCGTTCGGCCCCCGCATCACCGAGCCTTCAAGGCACAGAATGTCGAGCGGTTCTTCGTCGTTGCAGATGCGTTCCATCACATCGACCACGGCCGCGCCGCTGGCCTCGCTGAGAGATGGATGCCAGGCGACCTCGATATCGGCCGCCTCGAACGCAGTCAAAAGGTCCGGACCTTCCGCCCCGATGAGAGACAGCGTGCAGCCACCGCAGCCGCCGGACTGCATCCAGAACAGGCGGATTTTTCCG
This sequence comes from Hoeflea sp. TYP-13, assembly GCF_040932035.1. Classification (NCBI taxonomy): domain Bacteria; kingdom Pseudomonadati; phylum Pseudomonadota; class Alphaproteobacteria; order Hyphomicrobiales; family Rhizobiaceae; genus Hoeflea; species Hoeflea sp. TYP-13. The sequence continues at coordinate 398,403 of NZ_JBFRBB010000003.1, read as the reverse complement.
GGTCTGTGCGATCGGTCACTCATCGATGGGGATCCTCAGGGTGAATATGGCGCCGCCTTCGGGCCGGTTGGCGGCGGAAAGGTCGCCGCCCAGCTTTTGCGCCATGGCGTAGCTGACATAGAGGCCGAGCCCCGTGCCGGTGCCGATCGGTTTCGTCGTGAAGAACGGCTCGAAGATCTTGTCGATTTCATCCGGAGCGATGCCGGAACCATTGTCGGCGACGCTGACAAAAACACTCTCACCGGTCGCGCTGCAGGCGATTTCGACGATGCCGTCCTTGTGGCCGTCCAAAACATCGGCGGCGTTCTGGACGAGGTTCACGACAATCTGGTGAACAAGGCCTTTTCGAGCGGTGATATCCATTTTCTCGGGCATATCGAAACGGACATCGGGCTTTGTCCTCACGGCCTTGACAACCCAGTCCGTCGCCGTGCGGATCAGTTTCACGAGATTGAAATTTTCCGGGGATTCGGCCTGATTGCCCGAGAACCGCCGCAGGTCCTGAACAATGTCCCGAACCCGCTCGGCGCCCTCGAGCGTTCCTTCAACAAGCGGTCCGATGTCGTTCAAAACCTGGTCAATCTGCAATTCGTCCCTCAGCGCCTGCATCTCGTCCGGCAAGCCGGTCCTGCTGCACGCTTCCAGGTATTGGGTAATGGCCTCGCCATAATGTTTCAGCGCATACATATTGCCGAACACAAAGCTGATCGGATTGTTCAACTCGTGGGCAACTCCGGCGACAAGACGACCGAGCGCCGCCATTTTTTCCGAAACCAGCAATTGCTGCTGCGTCTGGGTCAGTTTTTTATGCGCGGCGTCCAGTTCCCGATAGGCACGCTGCAGTTCGCCGATCGGGCGGCCGACAAGCACCATGCCGACAAGCCGGCCGCGATGATCCCGGCGCGCCGTGCAACTGACCGAAACCAGCGCATTGGGATGATCCGGATTGTTCAGCTGGACATCGCACTGCTCAACATGTCCGTCCGCATTCAGCGCTTGCATAAGGGCAGAAATGTTCGCGCGGCTTTCTGCCGTGAACAGCTCCTCGATCTGCCGGCCGATGAGCGCCGTGTCAGGCTTGTCTACGACGGCTTTCAAAGCGGGATTGATCTGCTGCACATATCCTTTGACATCGCATACGATGAGAACGTCGCTCATGGAATCGACCACCGACCCGATAAAGGCATGTGCCTCTTCAAGACTGGCGTTCTTTTCCTCCAGTTCAGTCTGCGACCGGACGAGATCCGCATAAACCTCATCCATCTTCTGGATGACCTCAATCCAGACGTCTTCGCCCGCACCCGCGAGATTGAGGGCCTGACGGGGTGTTTTTCCAGCGGTCCTCTTTGGACCCATGTCGTCCGGTGTCAGCATCTATTTATTGGAGCCAGCAACCTTGCGCGTTGGCAAGGGTTTGACTTTCCCCAATCCATATCTTTCAAGTTTGGCCCTCAGCCCAACGCGGGACAGGCCGAGTTCGGCCGCTGCTTTCGACTTGTTCCAGCGGTTGCGGATCAGCGTCTCGCGAATGATGCGGGATTCCAGGGCTCCGATCCGGTCCCGCAGCGTTCCCTCCATCGCAGCGATGTCGTCAATGTCGTCCACATCTCCGCCAGCCGGATCCGATCTCAATATATGCCCGGACAAAAGCTCCGCTCCGAGCACGCTGTCTTCCTGACCGAGCACCAGCATCTGCTGGATCTCGTTTTGCAGCTCACGCACATTTCCCGGCCACGGATAGTTTGTCAGGCACTCGATGGCCTCTTCGCTCAATCCTTCAACGCGCTTGCCGAGAGCGCTCATGGCCCGCGTCAAAAGTGTCCTCGCCAGAACCGGAATGTCATTGCGCCGATCCTTCAGATCCGGCAGGCGGACGACGATGCCGGCGAGACGGTAATACAGATCCGCCCGGAACCGCTCCATCCTGACTTCTTCCTCCAGGTCCCGGTTCGTGGCGGCGATGACCCGCACATCCACTTTCCGTGTGTTGGCAGCGCCGACGGGGCGGATTTCGCCTTCCTGCAGGACACGAAGCAGCTTGACCTGAAAGGCCGGTGAGACCTCGCCGATCTCATCGAGGAAAACGGTGCCGCCATTTGCCCGCTCGAATATGCCGACGTGATCCTCGATCGCGCCGGTGAACGCACCGCGCTTGTGGCCGAAGAGTTCGCTTTCCAGCAGCTCGTCGGGCAGCGCACCGCAATTTTCGACAACAAAGGGCTTGTTCCAGCGCAGCGATCCGTAGTGCAGCACCCTTGCAGCCAGTTCCTTGCCGGTACCGGATGCGCCCGACAGGAGCACCGAAACGTCGTAAGGCGCGATCTGGCGCAGGGTTGCGCAAACAGCGTTCATCGGGCTGTCGGGACCGCGGACGATGCCATCGTCGAAATCATAGTCCTTGCGCAGCTGATCACGCCGTTCGGAAAGCTTTTTGCCGGCGGCGGATGGCGACATTTTCAGTTCCACCGCAAGAAGCTCGTTCTCGCGCTGAAGGTCGTAGAGACGGCAGGCGTTCTTTAACGTCAAGATAAGGTTTTCGGGGTGCCAGGGCTTGGTGATGTACTGAAAGATCCCGGCATCGTTGATACCGTCAATAATGTCATTTGCATCGGTATAGCCGGACACGATCATGCGGATAATATCCGGCCAGCGCTCCCTCACGCTCTTCAGGAACTCGACACCGGTCTGATCCGGCATGCGCTGATCGCAGACGACAACCTGCAGCCAGTGCTCCGCCAATATGGCATTGGCATCGGCAATATTCGACGCGGTCTTGACGTCGAAATCACCGCGCAGGATCCGCTCCATCGATTCAAGCGAGCGGACCTCATCGTCGATGATCAAAATGGTCGGCATCGCAGCCATCAGGCAACCTCCCCTGCCCGGCGCACGACCGCTCCACCGGCCCGGTGACGGGCCAGCGTCAGCGGTGTCCTGGATTTCGGTACCTTGCGAACAAAATTGTAGCGGGCGACATGATAGCTTGGATCAAAGCCGTAAAAATTGCGCTTCATGCGAGAAAGTTCGTCGGTGCGGTAAGCCGAAAGCGGCTTGACCGCCTCATCGCGATTACGGCGTTCCGCCTTGGCCTTCAGCCTGCCGTCCAGTGCGGCATCGCTAGCCGCCGCACCGGCAAGCCGCTCGACCTCCGCATCAAATCCGCCTCTGCCGACATTCAGCACCAGGTCGGCAAGACCGAGCGCGCGGGCCTCTTCGGCACCCATCGGCAGCCGTGCCGCAGCGATCTTTTCCGCCCTTTCCGCCCCGACATGCATAGGCAGCAGATAGGTCCAGTATTCCGAGCCGTAAAGATTGCCCATATCCTTGTAGTGCGGGTTGAGGATCGCACCCGCACGCAGCCAGACCTCGTCGGCCGCACGGGCCAGGAACACGCCGCCAGCGCCTGCATTTCCGCAAATCGCAGATATGACGAACTTGTCCGTCGTCCGGATCACCGCCTCGGTCAGATCGTCCATCGCGTTGATATTGCGCCAAGATTCATCGGCGGGGCTTTCCGCATCCTCGATCAGATTCAGATTGAGGCCGTTGGACCAGTGGTCCGGACCGCCCATGAGCACCAGCACCTTGGTCGGCCGCGCAATAGCATTGCGATAGGCGGCAAGCAGCTCCTCGCAGTCACCTGTGCCCATGGCGCCGTTGTAGAAAGCGAAATTGAGAAAACCGACCGGGCCCCGTTCCACGTAGCTGATCTCCCTGTACCCGGACCTTTCAGGAAGGGAGCCTGACTGCGTCGCGAACACATGGGTTGCCGGCAGTTTGATGGCTTCCGGGTGATTGACACGCACATGGCCGATCCAGACCGCGCCGTCACAGGTAGCCTGCGCAATCGCCTTGCCGGATTTTGCCACGACCTGTCCCGGCTGCGCACCGTTCAAGCCTGGAGCAGGCCGCGCATTAAACAGATAGACAGGTTCTCCGAACAGCTCATCCAGCACGCCCGGCATACCATCCGCGGCGTTGATCTTGCAGACCACCGTATCCGCTTCGTCCTGGCTCCAGTTGATCTTCCGGTCGCTCTGGCGCATGGCGTTTCGCCAGACCCGTTCGACACCGTCAAATGCATCGGGCGATATTGGCTGCTTATCGCCTTTTCCGATTTTACCGAGCGCTTCGAAGACGGCTTCCACTGCCGCCTCGGTTACTTCATGCCTGTAGAGGCTCGATTTGGGTGCCTTGCGCATGGGAAATTTGCGATGCGCCCAAACGGGTCCGGCATCCAGTTCCTCTTCCGCCTGCAGGACGGTTACGCCCCATGTCTTACGGCCTTCGGCAACCGCCCAGTCCAGGGATGACGGACCACTGTCTCCAACCGGTCCGGGATGCACAATCAGGCAGATATGATCCTGCCAGACGGATTGCGGGATCGCACGCTTCAAAAACGGCGCGACGATCACGTCCGGCTCATGGAGCCGGACCGCCTCTTGCGCCACCGCGTCATTGATGTCCAGTTCGACCGACACGTCGTATCCGGCCGCCCGCAACTCGGCATGCAGCCGCTGGCTGAGCGAATTGAAACTATGGCACAACAGCAGGACGCGCATCATTTCAGCATATCCTTGGCAATTGTTCTCCGGACAACCAGTCGACCACGCGGCTGCCGCCGAATTCGGTTTTCATCTGCACGAGACCAGCGGGATCGTCGGTCACCTGGCCGACAATTGCCGCCTGCCGTCCTTCAGCATGGCTCTGCATCACGGTCACAAGCGCATCTGCATCCGCCGCATCGCAAATACACACCAGCTTGCCTTCATTGGCGACGTAGAGCGGGTCGAGGCCCAGGAGTTCGCAGGCGGCCGAAACGTCGCGGCTGACCGGTATAAGCGTTTCGTCAAGCGTCATGCCGACATTTGCCGCGGCGGCAATTTCGTTCAGCGTCGATGCCAATCCGCCGCGCGTCGGATCGCGCAAAACGGCAATGCCGGGCACGGCTTCAATCATATCCGCCACCATCTTGTGCAGCGCCGCAGAGTCGGAACAAATTTCGGTCTCGAATTCGAGATTTTCGCGTTTTGAGAGAATGGCAACGCCGTGATCACCAATCGGGCCCGAAACGATAATCGCCTGACCAGGATTTGCATTCATGGCGGAAATATTTACGCCGTCAGGAACCACGCCTAGCCCGGTGGTGGTGATGAAAACACCGTCGCCATTACCTTTTTCGACGACCTTCGTGTCACCGGTGACGACCGGCACACCGGCATGTTTAGCGGCCATTGCCATGGACTGGACGATCCGCTCCAGATCGGCAAGCGGGAAGCCTTCCTCAAGGATGAAGGACGCGGTGAGATAGAGCGGCCGGGCACCGGCCATCGCCACATCGTTGAGCGTTCCGTGGACGGAGAGCGATCCGATGTCGCCACCCGGAAAGAAAAGCGGCGATATCACATGACCGTCCGTCGACATAACCAGCCGGCCGGGCGGGACGTCGAACAGGGCAGCGTCATTTCCCTGATCCAGGATCGGATTGCTCAAATGGCGATGAAACAGGTCCTTGATGAGGTCGGCCATCGCGCGGCCCCCGCCGCCATGGGTCATGTCGACTGAACCGCGGCGAACCGATGTTTTTGCTTCCATCATGTTCATGCCGCGACCTCCCCTGCAGGCTTCGGCATTTCGCGGAAGCGGCCATAGGTGTAGTAAGCGGCGCAGGCGCCCTCGGATGAGACCATGCAGGAGCCCATCGGATTGTCCGGCGTGCAGACTTTACCGAAGAGTTTGCAGTCTGTGGGTCTTTTGACACCGCGCAGGATCGCCGGACATTCGCAGGACTTCACTTCCCGGGACTTCTTGTCCGACACTTCAAAGCGTTTTTCGGCATCGAGGGCGGCGAAGCGTTCGCGGATCCGTAGCGCACTGTAGGGCACTGAGCCGAGCCCCCGCCACTCGAAACTGCGCCGCAGTTCAAACACCTCGGATACCAGTTCCTGCGCCTTCAAATTGCCCTCACGGGTGACGACGCGGGTGTATTCGTTCTCGACTTCATGACGCCCCTCATTGATCTGCCGCACCAGCATCAGCACCGACTGCATGACATCGAGCGGCTCGAAACCGGCAATGACCACCGGCTTGGCAAATTCCCCAGCGAAGAACTCGTACGGCTGCGAGCCGATGATCGAACTGACATGGGAGGGCCCGAGGAAACCGTCGATACGCACCGTTCCCATCTCTCGCACTTCAGGTGACTGCAGGATGTGCTGGATGGCAGCCGGCGTCAGAACGTGGTTGCAGAAGACAGAGAAATTCCCAAGGCCTTCCCTTTCGGCCTGTTTGATCGCCACGGCACTTGGCGGTGTGGTGGTTTCGAAACCGATAGCAAAGAACACGACCTGACGGTCGGGATTGTCCCGGGCGATCTTCAGCGCGTCGAGCGTCGAATAGACCATGCGGATGTCCGCACCGTCCGCCTTTGCCCGGATCAGGCTGCGCTGCTTGGTGCCCGGCACGCGCATCATGTCACCATAGGTACAAAGGATCACGTCGTGGCGTTCGGCCAGTTCGACGGCATCGTCGAGCCGGCGGACCGGCAGCACGCAGACCGGACAGCCGGGGCCGTGAACGAACTTGACATTGTCCGGCATCAGATCCTGGACGCCGTAACGGAAGATCGCGTGGGTGTGCCCGCCGCAAAATTCCATGAGGTGGTAGCTTCGTGCCGGATCGGCCTCATTGCGAATAGCGGAGGCAAGCTTCGTGGCAAGATCGCGGGCGCGGAATTCGTCGACATATTTCATGCTGCACCCCCGGTCATTTCATCAAGCTCTTCTTCAAGGATGCCGGCACTCGCCATGAGTTCGAGCGTGCGTTCGGCTTCCTCGGCGCTGACCTTGTGCAGGGCATATCCTACGTGGACCAGCACGAAATCACCCACCGCAATATCCTCCAGAAGAGCGAGAGATATCTTCTTCTTCACGCCTTCCAGGGCGACGACAGCCATGCCGCCTTCCTCCAGAGAAACCACCCGGGCCGGTATTGCCAGACACATTCGCCTATCTCCCTAGAGCTCCATCGTGGCGGTTTCGCTGCCCGCCAGCGCCATAGCATGCGCGGTCCTGATCCATTCGATCCAACCATCCATACCCTCTCCGGTCTTGGCCGAAACCCGCAGCACCTTGACTGCCGGACTGACCTTTCGGGTGTTTGCAATGGCAAGGTCGATATCAAAATCGAGATAGGGCAGCAGATCGATCTTGTTGACGAGGACGAGCCCCGCAGCGGCAAACATGTCCGGATATTTGAGCGCCTTGTCCTCGCCTTCCGTAACGGAAAGGATGGCGACCTTGAAGGCTTCGCCAAGATCAAACGCGGCAGGACATACCAGGTTGCCGACATTTTCGATGAATACGGCACTGCGTTCATTCGGCGATAGGCTTTCCAGTGCATGGCCGACCATGTGCCCATCGAGATGACAGCCCTTGCCGGTGTTGATCTGCAAGGCCGGTGCGCCGGTCGATCTTATCCGTTCTGCGTCGGCGGATGTCTGCTGATCGCCTTCGATGACGGAGCAGTCGACCAGTCCGGACAATCTTCGGATCGTTTCCACCAGCAGGGTCGTCTTGCCTGAACCGGGACTTGAAACCAGGTTCAACGCCAGAATGCCACGATCGTTGAAATATTGCCGGTTCGCCGCCGCATAGCGGTCGTTCTTGGCCATAATGTCCTGTTCAAGCTGGATCAAACGCGTCTGACTCATGCCGGGCACGGCGACCCCGGCCGGCCCCGATGCGTAGTCGTGCAACGAACCGTTATGATCATGATGGTGGTCGTGATGATGGTGTATTGCCGTCTTACCGGTTTTGTCCCCACCCATTTTGGAGGCGTTTTCGATCTGAACCTCGTCGTGGCCACAGCCGCATATATTGCACATCAGTTCACCTCCAATTCCTTGATCCGCAGTTCTTCCCCGCAAGTGACCTGCAATTGATGCGAGCCGCAATGCGGGCAAGGGTCGTATCGCGCTCCGATAGGCACGTCGCGACCGCACGGCATGCACCATGCGACGGCGTCGGTTTCCTTGATCTCAAGCACTGCACCTTCCGCCAGGGAGTTGCGCGTAACTACGTCGAATCCGAATTTCAGCGCCTCGATCTCAACACCCGACAAGGGACCGACTTCCAGGCATATGCGGGTTACCCGATCATAGTTCTGCGACCGCGCCTGTTCCTTCAAAATGCCGAGAATGTTCTCGCAGATCGCCATTTCGTGCATCAGTGAACCCTCACCTCACAGGCCACACAGGGATCGATCGCCTGAACGACCATATGCGCCTGCATTTCAACATTGTGCATATCTTCACCATCGATACGGCTTAAACAACGTGCCGCAATGCCTCTTGGATGAAAATTCCACTGCGTCGGCGCCATTATGCGGTAATCGGCAATGCGGCCGTCCTCCATGCGGGCACGGTGCAGCAACAGACCGCGGGCGGCTTCTACGATACCGGAACCGGTACCGTGCGTCACAGATCCGCCTCGCGGCGCCGGAGCCGCACCGGTCAGCATCGCCCGTAACTCTGCCGGCAGACGCGCCAGTTCCACAAGCCGGCTGACGAGCCTGACGCCAAGCGTGACTTGGCCCAGGCTGGCAATCAGTGGATCATTCGCCCGACGCGCATAAACCCCGGTTTCAGGAACATCGCCCTCCCGCCCAAGGGCCATGTTGCAAAGATCGATCAGGCTGTCGTGGTCCGCCGGCAACAAGTCCGATGCCTTGGCGCCGATAAGAAAACCGCCGCTTGTGCGCACGGATGCGATTATGCCGGCTGCACCGGAACCGGCCCGGTCAGCCCATGAAAACAATTCATCCAAACTGCGGCGGGCAAGCCAGTCGGTCAACGGCTCGCAGAATATGTGTTTTGACAATCGTGCTTCCGTCTCCGCGATCACCCTCAAAGTGACCGGAATATCCATTTCGCAATCTGCAGCAACCGCGAAGGCATCCATATCGCCATTGTAGTTTGCCGCCAGACGGTCGGCCAGATCAAACAGTGGCCGGAGCGGTTTTACATTTACATCGCGGCCGACAAGACGCGGCCAGTCCAGGGCGATCCTCACCAGATGCTCGCGCAGTGATTCCGCCATGGTCAGAACGGTTCGTGTGACCTGCGTGTTTGTCGGGGGATCCAAAGTGAGGGCTTCCTCCATTGCGATCGCGCTCGCATGAGATTGGGCAATACCACACAGGCGGTAGACCGCGCCGATGATGGCGGTTGCCTCCCGCGGCACTCTTCCGGCAAGAACGCCGGAAATATCTGCGGGCGGCACAAAATCCAAACGCGCGCGCGGATCGCCCGTCCGTTCAATATGAACCACAACCCTGCCCTCAGCGCTCACGACATTTCCTCCGCGTGACGTGCTCCTGACAGGAATGCCCGCCGGCTCAATGGCCTCGGAGTTTTATTCCCGTCATCTTCCGATCCGGCCTTGTCTTCCGGACTTGCGGGTTGATTGCCGGCTGGGCTTTCATCTGCAGGTTTGCTCAACAGTTCCTCGATCGCCGCCAGACCCGCCTCCTCAGCCGTGTGCTGATCCGAAAACTCCAAAACAGGCGAAAAAAGCGAGCATGCCCAGAAGGACCCAATCGCAGGCTCCTCACCTCGGATAAATTCAAATCGACCCGCCGGCAACGAAAACAGCCGCTTGTCTCCCGGCACCGCCTCTTCGATTTCGGCATCTTCGGGCAGCAACAACACATTCATGAACCAGGGCGTCAGCAAAACGCAAATCCGGTAGCCGTTCCATTTTTGCAGGCCCAACGCACGGACGGATATCGCCGGGTTGAGAATGGGAATCCCATCCATGCGCGTTTCAGCAATTTCGTGGAAACAGGTTTCCAGAATGCCGGCTATTTCAGCGTCACGCGTCATCGTCATCCCCACTCAGGATCATGAAGCCCTCTTTGGCGGCATCGCACTCAGGACAGGTCCAGTGATCCGGCAGTGATGAAAACGGCGTGCCGGCAGGTATCTGCCAGTAATCGTCCCCTTGCGACGGATCGTAGACATGCCAGCAGATTTTGCATTCCAGCCGGGTCCGCGCTCCGATCTTGGAAGCATCGCCGCCATAGGAGCCTGCAAAGAAGGATTCGCTCATCGGTACATTTCCAGGATTTCGTCCAGACGTTCGGCAGAATCGGAAATATCTTCCCGCGCTGCACATGCGACCTCCGGGATCGTGGTGATTTCAACTGTATTCAGGATCAGCGTCTCCTGCGAATTGAAGAACCGCACCCACCAGACATTGCGCGTGCCGGCAGCATTGATGCGGCAGTTTCCATAGCCACGCGACAGGATGCTGATGCCGCCATCGCCAAGGATATGGTCGAGAAATTCCAGGTCTTCCGGCGTGTGCGGCAGGAGCGACAGGTTGATCACGTGCGCCGGCGCGCCATTCATCGAGCCCGGTATGTGCGCATTGATCTCCGGCAGCAGCGGCGGCGCGTTGAATATGTTCGGCCCGAAACAGTCCGGTATCTCGACCGCCGGTTTCGCGTCCGAAAAGGCTTGCCTCATGACCATTTGGGGAAAGCTCGCCACCTCAATTGCATCGCCGACGATGAGACCGTTGTCATCGAAGCAGCGTATGCGCCATACGCCAGCCAGCACGGATTCCTGCGCCTGGATATTGGCACCGGCTATGACGGACACTTCCCCCTCTCCGAGCACCTGATCAATCAGCTTGAGATTTGCAGCGTTCACACCGGTTACATCAACGTAGCTGGCGGGATCGTCTCCCGAAAAGTCCTTCAGCAGGTCCAATGTGGCCTCGAGAACGGCTTTGCCTTTTTCAAGCCCGCTGGTCTCTTCCGCCTCCGGCAGGTCCGGCGCGGAATAGGTCATCATGCCGGCCGGCATTTTCATATATTCGAGCCTGCCGCCGTCGTCGTCCTCCGGTTGGCTGCCGGGGCCAACGAGCGCGTCCATGATATTGTTTTCTGTCGGATTATTCATCAATGTCTCCTCCGGTCGGGCCGCTTACTGCTGGAGCCCGGGCGCCGACGCGACGCAATGTTCGGGGAAGGCGAAGGGCGGCGGATCGCTCACCTCGCGTGAAAGGATTTCCGGGATCTGCTCCAGATAATCGCCCCAGTCAAGAATGCGCTGAAGCACACCGAGATATTGTCCGTTTCGAAGGAACACCAGTGCCGGAAATGCGTTGAAACGGTAGCGTCTCTGAAGCTCGCGCTCGCTGTCGCGCGGCACCACGGCCGGCGTGATACGATCGCCGAAGACCTTGATCAACTCGGGCAGGACAACCGCCACATCATCGCTTTCCGCCAACCGGACGGCATCGCCGGGAAAGAACAGCACCACATGCTCGCGCGCTTGCGCATAAACATCCAGACCAGCCGCATCGACGGTATCAAATCCGTGGCGCTCGATAGTTGATTGCAGCAAAGCCGAGAACATGGGCGTCTCCTTCGGGTTCATGTGTTTTCTTCCGGCGCTGGTTTGAGATGATCGGGCAGTTGCGGCTCGCGGCCGACAAGGTCCGCGAACAGGTGATCAAACCCGCTCTTACCCTGCATCGCCATTTCCAGCGCTTCCAGGGCATTGGCCGACTGTTCCGCCGCCTCCTCGGATATGATCTCGCGGGCGGCATCCAGAAACACCATGACCCACGAGCCCGGTTCGATACCGGCGACAAGTGCCGTGTCGACGATGTGTTCGCCGCTGCGGGACCTGGCGCGGGCACAACTGGGGAGTATCTCGATAATCTGCATCGGAACGCCTATGCACATTACTTGCGCTCTCCGTAGACAAGGCGCTCTACTTCCAATTCAAAGTCTTTCGGCCCCTGCCACCTGTCGCTGGAAACCACCCGGTCATCGCCATGGCGAAAGGCGGAGTGGGCACCGGGCCGGCCGTTTTCATAGTTCGACAGGGTTATTTCTCCGGACGCGATCGTATCGGTTTCCGACAGCGCATCGCAGCGGCGGTGAACCGGAACTCCGTGCTTTTCGAGATAGGCGATCACCGTTTCGGTGGCCGGCAGGATCTTCTTCCTGACGACCGGCCGCAGGCTGCCACCGTAATCTTCCAACTCTTCCGGCTGGACGCCGATCAGCAGCAGGTGGCTCGGGTAGTCGCCCAGCATTTGCGCCATGGCGAGCACCTCCTGGAATCCGGTCTGGTGCAGGGAGATCTTCTTAATGCCAAGGAATTGCGGAACTTCATCACCCTCGACGATTTTGATGGTTCCGGGCGGCAGGCCGTAATCGACGGCGTCGAATACAATGAGAATATCGGCTTTGCGGATGTGCTGCACGAGGTAGATGCCTTGCGTGCCGCCGTCCATGACCCGCACATTTGGCGGAAACTCGTAAAGGCGATGAAACGCCTCCACGGCACGCACGCCAAAACCCTCGTCGGCCCACAACAGGTTGCCGATACCGAGCACAAGCACAGAAAGCGGCCCATCGGCCATGGCGTTCTCCTCCCGTCACACCCACCCGATCCTGAATGCGACCGGGTATCACCAATTCTGCAAGCGTCGTGCCAGTTTTCGATGACAGGCAAACTTTTGATTTTATTGCATTTTTGCGATCAGCATTGTCACGTTTCGGATGGTAACTTACCAAAATTGTTTTGTTTTGGAAGAATTCTTTCCAGTTAAATATTCTTCGTCACTCCAGCCTTTTAGCGGCATCGCACCGCATGGAATGCAGACTTCCAAAAAGAAACGGGACCGAACGGTCCCGTTTCAGAGGCGCGATATGCGACGGAGTGTGCCGTGTTACTCGTCGGCAAGCTTGCCATCGTCGCGAAATGTCCGCCAACCCGAAAACATCGACGACATGATGGACTGGCGGGACATGATGTCCTCGCGAATGGCGGCATAGACATGGATGATGACGAAGCAGACCATCACCCACAGCCCGAGATGATGCCATGTGTGCACGTCCTGGCTTTGCCCGAAGAGGGGAATGACCCAGCTCGAGAACCAGGCGTATTGCCAGGAACCCATGCCGGTCCCCTCGCCGTAAAGTGCAAACCCGGTGACGGTCATGAAGACCGCGCCCCACACAAACACGAAATGCATGACCAGGTTGGCAAGCGGATTGTGGCCCGAATACTTCATCGGCTGGTTGGCGATCATGGCATACCATTTGATCTCATGGGCCAATTCCCTCCAGAAGCTGGCCTGCCACAGGGGCGGCAGGAAAATCTGTCGTGCGTGCTTGTTGCCGACGAACGCCCAGTAAACGCGAAAGACGAAACCGATGGCAAACACGTATCCCGCTGCAAAGTGCAGATAGCGTATCCAGCCGAACTGGAAACTGAAATAGGCTTCGCCGCCAATGGACTTGGGAGGAGAGCCGATCAGATAGCCGGTGACGCACAGAACCAGGATCGAGATTGCATTGACCCAGTGCCACAGGCGCAACGGCGCCTCATAGACATAAACCGCCTCTTCCTTGTGATTGGCTGTCGTACTCATGATTGCCTCCTAACCTACCGCCAGGGCGAGCCCGGCAGCGGCAATGGCAAGACCCGATCCGGCATATCCGTATGCGGTTTTTGACAGGAACCGGCCGCCACAGCCGCCGGCAAGGTGAAGCACGGCACTCGCTGCCAGCAGACCGGCCAGGGCCTGCGGCACGGCACCCGCTGCTTCGGAACCATGGGCAGCGCCGTGAAACAACGCGAAAGCACCGATGATTGGGTTTCCGAGCCGTGCCGGGATGCGGCGGGCAGCGGCCATCATCAGGCCGAGCGTCATCAGGGACAACAAGATGACGGGCTCAACGAGCGGCAAGGTCAGTCCACCCGCTGTCAGAATACTGCCTGCCGCGAGCATAACAACGAATACGAGCGGCGCTTGCCAGGCTGCGCTGGATGGCCGTGTGGAAGCCCAAAGGCCAACAGCCAGCATGGCAAGCAGATGGTCAAGGCCGATAAAGGGATGCACGAAGCCGCCGTGGAAAGCGTTCAGCCCGTGACCGTCATGCGCCTGCGCCACGGTTGCGAAGACCAATGCGACTGCGACCAGGGCAGTTTTACAGAAACCAGTCATAGAAAATCCTCCTCAGCGAACTTTGACATCGGCCATTTCCTCGCCGTCCGGCCCCATCACATGGGTCGAACAGGCAAGGCAGGGATCGAAGCTGTGCAGCGTGCGCAGGATTTCAACGGGCTCCTCCGGGCGTTCCACCTTCGTGTTCATGAGCGAGGCTTCAAACGCGCCGATATTGCCTTGACTGTCGCGCGGGCTGCCGTTCCAGGTCGTCGGAACGACGCACTGGTAGTTGTCGATCTTGGTGTCCTTGATGCGCACCCAGTGGGCCAGCGCACCGCGCGGTGCCTCGGTGAAGCCGACACCCTTGACCTCGCTTGGCCAGGTTTTCGGATCGAACCTTGTGACATTGGCCGTTGATGTGTCGCCGGCCTTGATATTGGCGATCAGCTTGTCGACGAAATAGGCCTGCTTGCGCGCCGCCCACTGACATTCGAGTGCCCGCGCAGCGGTGCGTCCGAGCGTCGAGAACAGGGCGGGCAGCGGCACATCGAGTGTCTTGAGCGTGAAATCGACCTGCTCGCGGATCTCCTCATGGCCTTGCACATAGCCGATTACATATCGGGCCAGAGGCCCGACCTCCATGGCATGTCCGCGCCAGCGCGGCGCCTTGATCCAGGAGTATTTCGCCTTTTCGTCGATCTCGACAATATTGGTGGAACTGCCCTTGGCGTCGGGACCCAGCGCATAGTTCGGTTCGGTGATACCGTCCCAGGGATGCAGGCCCTTCGCCTCGTCGGGATATTTGTACCAGGAGTGCGGCACGAATTCCTGGATCTGCTCCGGATCGCGCAGATCCACCGGATGCACTTCCTCCAGCTTGCCGTTGATAATGGCGCCTGAAGGCATCATCAGATTTTCCGGCGAATAATCATTCGCCCTGTCCGGAATGTCGCCATAGGCCAGCACGCTCTGGTTCGAAATCCCGCCGCCATAGAGCCAGCCCTTGTAAAAGCTGCCCACGGCCAGGATATCCGGGATCAGGACATTTTCGACAAACTCGATCGACCGGTTGGTAATCTGTTTGACATAGTTCAGGCGCTCCATGTTCACCGGTGCACCGGCGGACAGGTCGCCATCCATGTTGATGGCGCACGGAACCCCGCCGACCAGCCAGTTGGGATGGGTGTCCTTGCCGCCGAAGATCGTGCGTACCGTCATGATCTCCGTTTGAAAATCCAGCGCCTCGAGATAGTGCGTTACCGCCATGAGATCGGCTTCGGGCGGCAGGATATAGGCCGGATTGGTCCAGTAACCGTTCTTGAACGGGCCGAGCTGCCCGGATTCAATGAACTTCTTCAGCCGGTTCTGAATGTCGCGGAAATATCCGGGCGATGAGTTCGGGTGTTTCGGCGATACCTTCTGCTGAAGTTCCGAGGTTGCCCTGGGATCCGCCTTCAGTGCGTTGACGGGATTGACCCAGTCGAGCGCGTGCAGATGATAAAAATGCACCAGGTGATCATGGACCTGCAGCGACAGCTGCATGATGTTGCGGATCGAGTTGGCGTTTTCCGGAATGTCAATGCCGAGCGCATCTTCGACCGCCCGTACAGAGGTCAACGCGTGGGTGCCGGTGCATACGCCGCAGATGCGCTGCGTAAAGGCCCAGGCATCGCGCGGATCGCGCCCCTTCAGAATTACCTCGAGCCCGCGCCACATGGTGCCGGTGGAGACCGCATTGCGAATGATGTTGTTGTCATCGATATTCACTTCGCAGCGCATGTGTCCCTCGATCCGGGTGACCGGATCGACGACCACGCGCTGGCCGGACGTGTCGAGATCAAAACCGTTTGGTGTACGAAGTGTCGTCATCAGCTTTCATCTCCCTTGTGACGTGCGCGTTTGACGGCACTGACCGCTGCATGGGTGACCGCAGCGGCACCAACCACCGCAGCCGCCGTCACACCGATCTTGTCCGCGTCAGACTCCACGCCAAATCCCTGGATGTTCGTCAGCCGGTCGTAGAAGCTGCCCTTGTCCCAGAAACCGTCCTCGGAACAGCCGATGCACGGATGACCCGCCTGGATGGGGAAAGACAGGCCGCCGTTCCAGCGAACGGTGGAACAGGCATTGTATGTGGTCGGGCCCTTGCAACCGACCTTGTAGAGGCAATAGCCCTTGCGCGCGCCCTCGTCGTCGAAGGATTCAACAAACTGACCGGCGTCGAAATGGGGCCGGCGGTAGCACTTGTCGTGAATGCGTTGCGAGTAGAACATTTTCGGCCGCCCCTGACGGTCCAGTTCGGGGAAGCGGTCGAACGTGACGATATAGGAGATCACAGCCGTCATCACCTCCGCGATGGGCGGACATCCGGGCACCTTGATAATCGGTGTGTCGTTCGGAATGCCGGGCGCCTTGTGAATGGGGACGGCCCTGGTCGGGTTCGGCCGCGCCGCCTGCACGCAGCCCCAGGATGCGCACGACCCCCACGAGATGATCGCCTTGGCGTGCTTGGCCGCGTGGGTGAGTTGTTCAAGGTAAGGCCGGCCGGCAATAATGCAGGACATGCCCTCCTGGTTCAGCGGCGGGTTGCCTTCGCATGCCAGTATGTACTGGCCGTCATATTTTTCGATGGTCTCGTCGATGATTGCCTCGGCCTGGTGACCGGCGGCGGCCATGATCGTGTCGTCATAGTCGAGCGAGATCATCGATAATATGACGTCTTTGGCCAAAGGATGCGCCGAGCGGATGAAACTCTCCGAACAGCAGGTGCATTCGAGGCCATGCAGCCACAGCACCGGCAGGCGCGGTTTGTTTTCCATCGCATGGGCAATCTGCGGCGCGAAACTGGGTCCGAGACCAAGCGAAGCCGCCGTCAAACTGCAGAATTTCAGGAAACTGCGCCGGGTTATTCCCTGCCGGCGCATAACCTCGTAGAAGGTTTCGATCATGCCTGGCGTCTCCTCCAATTTGCCAATTGCGGACCAAATCAATCCGCCCGTCAGCAATGGAATAAGCAATCGCCGTGCCAATCTCGGTTGGTTCAACCAATTCAGCCGGTTATCCGGAATTGCCGGATTCGGGGGAGAGTGGACCCGCAGTTGTTCTGAAAAGATAATGATCGAAATGGAAAGGCAGTTTCCATCAGTTCAGCGAACTCGCGGCCTGCCGACGACGAGATCTAAAATACACCGCCACGGAGGTAGTTTTGTCTTATTAAGCACAGTCCGCATGCACCCAGCCCCGGCTGCCTAAAACCCCCGACTGAAAACACTGCGATTTTCGTGTTTGAGGTGCCGCCGGTCTAACTTGCTTTCATCCAATATTTTCACAATTACGTCTAAAAAATCACACAAAAAACCCGCCCGCCTTGCCAGGCAGGTTCAAATCGCGGGCCCGCAACCACCGAGACCGACACTCGCTCGCCATACCGATCTGACGGAGGCTGTTAGTTCAGCTTCGCCCTTCCACGGGGCTACGATGAATGGATATGCAGACGTGGTGAAATTGCTAGTGACGCACAGAGCCGCAAACGAAGCCGCCTTCGATGATACTCAGTGCCATTTCCTCTCGACGGCGAGGCGTCAGACGGGCATTCTTGTGGATGTTCATTCGGACCCTCCAAGCAAATCTGAAATGTGGTAACTCCAGTCTCCTTGGTTCGGTCCGAATGGACAACCTGCAGAAAGCTCACATCTAGACGGGAATACAGCGCTTGTTGTCAGCCGCACTACAGCAGGCTTCTCCACACCGCCGCCGTCTCCTCAACAAAGGATGTGTAACTGCGGGGACCATCCGGCAGAAGGGCAGCTTGCGCTTCAAAGTCTTGCGCATCTACAGGACAGCCATATCGTTTAAAGTAGCGGTTCATGATCAGAAAATCGAAGTTGAACCATGATGGTATCATCGTTTCCATACTTGCTTCGAATTCTTCCGGCGTATAGTCGGGGTATACGACAGTGCGGCCTAGTGCCTTGGACCACAGCGCAGCGGTTTCTTCGCCGTTGGGCGCCTCCAAGCTCGCCAAGGTGAAAGCTTCATTGTTCGCACGTGGGTTCAGGAGCGCGTTCGCTGCTGCAAGCGCAACGTCTCGAGCGTCGACGCGGGACATAGGAAAATTGCCTATCGGCCAAGGGTAAGCGCCTGCAATAATAGCATCTTTCAGCCACAGATCGTTTTGAGCAAAGTTCGTAGGTCGCAGGATCGTGTGCGCAATCCCAGTGTGCCGTATAGCCGCTTCGATCGCTATTTTTGGACCTGAGTGCGGGACGAGCGGTGAGAGCGTCGACATATAGTTCGACAAATAGACAATATACTTGCAGGAAGCCTCGTCTGCGATTGCGAGGGTTACCAGCCCGCGCTGGGTTTCCAGGGGATCATTGGCAACCAGCAGAAACACAGTCTCAACGCCTTCGAAAGCGCGCCGCAGACTGGCCGGATCATCCATGTCGGCAATAACCGCCTCCACACCGACGGGCAGAGTTGCAGCAAACTCCTTCGACCGTGTTGCAACCCGGATTTGCATGCCGCTTTCATCCAGGATCGGCACAAGCGATCGGCCGATTGTCCCGGAGCCACCAAATACAAGAACTGTCATCAAAGTACCGTTGCTTTGGGTTGTGTGCAGGAAATTGTAGGAATATATCTGCTCGTCTTCAAATGTTTTGGGACACTCTGATCATTGCTCGACGGACGCCTTTCTTGCCTACGGCCACACCGCGAAAAAATATGCGCGGAACTCGCCTTCCAAACGCCAACCGACCGACGCATGCAGTGGCACGAAAAAACTCTCGCCAGCAGTGAAGGTTTCCTCGCGGTCCGGACTTGTCACAATGACAGTTCCGTTCTGCACACAAAAAAATTCGTTGCGGTTGAATGACTTGATGGGGATCTCGCACGGTCCGGACACCAGTGTTCCTACCTGGATCCGCCCGTCGCTCGATTCATAGGCGAGGTTTTGTCGTTGGTGCGGTTCCAACGTATCAAGCCCATCGGTCAGCTTGCTCACATCGTCCAGCTCAGCGTCTGTCGGGTTTGAAATGAGGCGGATGCATTTCAGTTTGGCTTGGTCAGTCTCTGCCGGATAGTCTTCCTTATGGAAGGTCATGAAATATTTCCGATAGTACTTCGTCATATCCCATGCGCAATTAAAACCCTGAGGCAGGAAGAAGGCCTGCCCGGCTGAAATGACATCTTTTTTACCCGCTTCATCGATGATGGTGACTTCTCCGTCGATGAGTTGCATCAACTCAAACAGCGGGTATGGATGGCTGCCCGTTGCGCTGCCGCCATGGTTTTCCCAAGTGCCGGTGCACAGACCGTTGTACTCAAATGCCTTCACCCCACGCTGGTCCGGCACCGGCCCGATCAGCCAGTCGGGCGGGATAACCTCCCAGATCTTCAGACCTTCGCCTGTGGGGTTATGGGGATCCAACCTGATGACGCCAGCCATTTTAGTGTCTCCTGGCAAGGGGGGCGTTCCAATTTCCGGACAGATTTAGTGTGAAGATTATGCAGCGATTTCCCAGGAGCTTAAAGTGAATTTCTATTGGGGCGCCTGGTTTCTGATGGACGAATACCGCCATTGTCTGTTGTAGAACAGTTCGATGTACACGAAGATCGCTTGCTTGGCGGGCACACCGGCCTGCGTGAAGGCCACGTTTTAAGTATGACTTCTGTTGGTTGCAGTCAAGCAGCCCACACCTGACTTTGCTTGCGCCGCTACAGCATCCATCACGCAACGCGTATCAATGGCTGCTATGGTATCATGGGCAGACCTTCGATTAGCTTTGATCGACGGCAGAAAAGTCCGCGAGACCGCCGTTCAATTGCATTGCGACGAATGCCCGCCTCCCCCGAATTGCCCATAACGTGCGACGCAACATTCGTTTTTCGACACAAATGACCCCAAGGCTTTAGTGGAAAAACCCTGGCTGCAATCTTGGATTTGTACACCGACCGCGTTGAAAGCGCTGCCATACCAAATCGATTCAGATCCACTGATTTCGCGAATTGTTGGTTGCAAGGTAATTTGAACCTGCGGTCCAAATCTCGGATGATTGGTCGAGCAACAAAGGGCGGGCCACCAACCCGTTTTGGTTGGTGTTCGATTCATCTGGATTGTCTTGGACTTATTTGGTTGTGTGGGCCCGCAACCAACGCTGTCAGCAGGGGCCTTTCCGGACCGCGGCATGATGGTCCAATTGCACCACAACAAGAGATTTTTCTCACCGCGTCGATCCTTGCTGAGAGTTCGGCACCTGCTCGTTTTGCATCGCGTCCGACTGGCCGCGGATCACCTGGCTGGTGTGGCATCACTGTAGTTCACCCCAAGGGTGCCGACCCGTTGGAATGAGCCTCGGCCTTGCCCTGCTTGCTGTATCGCCCGCCAATCGGGCTGTACGGACAGCGTTTGTTCAGACGGCAAAACCCAAAATCAAGCCCGCGCCGACGGCAACACCTATGACAAACCAAATCAGATCGCGCGCAGTGCCGGCAAGATTACGAGTGCTTGGCAAGCGCGTTGTCTCAGCTGGCGTTGCCCGAACGGAGTCTGTTTCAGCCACGGAAGCCGTCCCGGCGGGAGCAACTTGTAAAACCGGCGCACTCACCTTGCCCTCATTGCAAAAATGAGCAGCAAACTTGCCGAAAAAGTCATCGGCCATTTTCTTGGCAATGCCCTGCAACACCCGGCTGCCCACTGCCGCCAGCTTGCCGCCCAGTTCCGCGGCTGCCTCGTATTGCAGCACGGTACCGCCATCATCCGTTTCCGTAAGGGTGACCTGTGCACGGCCCTTTGCGAAGCCGGCGACACCTCCCTGTCCCTGGCCGACAATCGTATATCCGTTCGGTGGCTCGACATCGGCCAGGATCACATTTCCCTTCAGCCGTGCTTTCACAGCGCCAACCTTCATGGTGACCCGGCCTATGAAATCGGTATCGGAAATCTTTTCCAGCGACTCGCATCCGGGAATGCAGCGTTTAAGAACATCCGGGTCGTTCAGTGCCATCCAGACGTCCTGGCGCGGGGCGGCGATGGTGTATTGTCCGGTCAGGTTCATGGTGTAAGTGCTCCCTTTCTGGGCCGAAAAGCGTTGTCAGACCGAGCAGTAGCGATCCTGGATGTCCTTGTTCGCCAACAGATCGGCGGCAGGCGCTTCATGAACGATGACACCCTGATCCATGATGTAGGCGCGGTCCGATATGCCCAGCGCGCGCTCCACGTTCTGCTCGACGAGAAGGATCGTCGTGCCCTGTTCTTTCAGCCGGACGAAGAGCTCGAACATCTCGTCGACCAGGACAGGCATGATGCCTTCGGACGGTTCATCCAGCATGATCATCTTCGGTTCCGACGCCGTCGCCCGTGCGATCGCCAGCATCTGCTGCTCGCCGCCGGACATGGTCTCGGCGATCTGGTTCAAACGCTCCTTCAGTCGCGGGAACGTTTCGGCGATCCTGTCGATGACCGCATCCTCCTGCGCTTTCAGCACTGATGCGACCAGTCCGAGGCGCAGATTCTCGCGCACCGTCAGTGCCGGCACGATACGTCGGTCTTCCGGCACATAGCCCAACCCGTTGTGAAACCGTATGTGGGTCGATTCCATCAATATATCGCCCGCGTTATCGAATACGACCTGGCCCCTGCGTTTGGCGACCAGTCCCATGACCGTACGCAGCGTGGTGGTCTTGCCGGCCCCATTGCGGCCGATGATGGACACAATCTCACCCGCATTCACTGAGAGCGAAATACCCTGAATGACATGACTGTGGTCGTACCATGCGTGGAGATTTTCAACCGTCAACATCAGTGGCTCCCCTGACCGAGATAGACACGCCGGACTTCGTCGTTTTCGCGAATGTCGTCGGGCGTTCCTTCCGCGAGCAATTCACCGTGATGCAATACGATCAGGTGGTTGGAAATGCCCATAACCAGTTTCATCTTGTGCTCGACCAGTATCACGGTGCGCTCATCGGCGAGCCTGGTGATCAGCTCCATCATGACCAGCGTTTCCTCCGGGCTCATACCGGCGGTGGGTTCATCGAGCAGCAACAGCCGCGGGTCGCACGCCAGCGCCATGGCTATCTCCAGCGCCCGCTGTTCGCCATGGGCAAGATTTTCCGCATGACGCGTCCGGTGCTCCCTGAGGCCGACCAGGTCGAGCAGGTCGCCGGCCTGCTCCTGCATTTCAGTGAGCCGGCCGCGCGGTGTCCAGATATCGAAACGGCTATGCATGGCCTGAATGGCGATGCGCACATTTTCCAGCGCCGTAAGTTCCGGGAACACGTTGGTGATCTGGAACGACTTGGCTATGCCGAGGCGGGCGAACGCGTGCTGCGGCGTTCCGGTAATGTCGCACCCTTCAAATATTACCCGACCCTCGGTGGGTGGGAATGCTCCGGAGATGACATTGAAAAACGTACTCTTGCCTGCTCCGTTCGGGCCTATGACGGCTGTCAGCTGACCGCGTGGGAACGACACGGACACATCATTCAACGCCGTGAATTTTCCAAACCGCTTGGTAATGCCTTCGGCGCGGATGATGTTGGTATCTGTGACTAATTCAGGCGTCATCGTGAAATCCAGTGCAAAATGGATCCCCAGATGCCGCGCGGAAAGAACAGCACGAAGATCATGAATATGGCGCCGAGGAACAGCTGCCAATGGGTGGTCATCAGGGTAATCACGTCCTCCAGCATCAAAAACGCCATCGCCCCGATAAACGGGCCGAAGAACGTTCCCATGCCACCCAGAAGGGCCATCATCACGGCCAGTCCGGACTGGTGATAGTGCAGATATTCGATCGGCACGACGGAAAGGTGAATGGCGCTCAAGGCACCGGCGAGGCCGCAAAACAGGCCGGACAGGACAAACGTGACCCATTTGGTCAAAAGCACGTTGTAACCACAGGCTCTTGCCCTGTTCTCATTTTCGCGGATCGCCTCCAGGACGGCGCCGAATGGAGAGTTGAGGATGCGTGAGAACAGGAAGATCGCAACAGCAGCGAACGTGAGCATGATGTAATATTTGCCCATCGGGTCTTGCATCATGTTCACTGTGGCAATGCCCAAGTCGACTGTCCTGACCGACACGCCGGTCAATCCGTCCTCGCCGCCCGAGTACTCCTCCATGTGATAGATGATGTAATAAACGCACTGTGCCAATGCGAGCGTCACCATGGCAAAGTAGATGCCCCTGGTGCGGATCGCCATGGCGCCCATGACCATGGCGGTAAAACCGGACGCCAGCACGCCCAGGAATATTGCCGGCAGCCACGGGACGCCAAAATGGACCATGGCTATACCGGTTCCATAGGCGCCAACGCCAAAAAAAGCGGCATGGCCGAATGAAAGCACGCCCAGATAGCCGAAAACCATGTTGAAGCCCAGGGCGAACAATCCGTATATCAGCACGTCGATGGCCAGCGCCTTGTACGGTGCGAGAAACGGAAACACCATCAAAAAAACAATGACCGCAGCGACCCGGTGCTCAGCGACAACACGCACCAGTGAGGCAAGACGGCGGCCGGAAATCTGAACTTCAGCGACATTTTCCATTGGCTTATTCATCCCATCAGCCCCTTTTGTCCGAACAGGCCATGTGGGCGGACCAGCAGAACAGCCGCCATCAGCACAAACATGGAAAGGTCGGAAAAATCGGGCCAGAACAGCGACGTGAAAGCGACGACGACGCCAACCAGCAAACCGGCGACGACGGCGCCGATCAGCGATCCCATTCCACCGACGACGGTGACCACAAACGCTTCCACCAGCACCGTCGAGCCCATGTCCGGGATCACACTGCGCATCGGTGCCGACAAGATGCCGGCAAGGCCCGCAACACCGGTTCCGATGGCAAAGACGATCAGCCAGACTTTCGATATGTCGACGCCAAGTACGCGCACGATTTCCGGATCCCGCGCGCCGGCGCGGATGATCAGCCCGTAGGATGTTTTTTCAATAAACAGCCAGAGGGCAAGAACAAGCAGCGCCGTCACCGCAATCAGGAACAGGCGGTACAACGGAAAATAGCCGATACCGATATCAACTGCGCCGCGAAGCAACGGCGGTGTATCGAACGGCACGCCCTCCAGCCCGTAGAGAATACGAACCAGTTCAACGAGCACAAGGCCGAGACCAAAGGTCAAAAGCAGCGGATAGTCGATACCACGGCCATATAACGGCCGCACAAGAAACCGTTCCACCGCCAACCCTAATGTGCCAACCAGGATCGGCGCAAACACCAGCGATATCCAGAAATTTCCGGTCAACCCCAGCAGAAAAACGCCGACATAGGCGCCAACCATGTAAAACGCGCCATGCGCGAAATTCACCACGGTCAGCAGACCGAATATCAGCGACAATCCGACTGCTAACAGCACGAATACAGACCCGAGCGCGAGCCCCGTGAACAGCTGTAAAGCCAGGAGGTCCAATGTGATTCCACTCATGAGTTAACATCCATCAACCGGCCACGTTCGACGCCGAACGACCCGGGGATTCCGACCATTGAAAGAAGAAGCGGGCCGCCCCAAAAAGAGGGAGCGGCTCGCATTGGAACTGCAGGCTTAACCGTGCCCCAGTTCCGAGCAGGTCCGCAGCATGCTTTCGTCCGCTGTTTCCTGGTGAACGACTTTGAAGACATCGTATTCATCGGCTTGATCATCGGCGTTTTTACTTTCGATGATGTAGACCGGCTGCACCGACTGGTGATCGCACTGCCTGTAATATTGCCGACCCTTGTAAAGATCGTATTCGAGATTTTCCAAGGCGGCCACAACCGCGTCGGCATCGGTCGTGCCTGCCGCGGAAACGGCCTGCAGCAATCCACCGACACCGGCATAGCCGTAAGCGCCGTAGTCGGAGGGCGGCGAACCGTCATTCAGTTTCCGGTAGGCATCGTTGAACGCCTTTGCCGTTGGCACCTTGTCCTCAATTCCCCAATAAAAATTCGTGCCGCCAACAACACCGGAATAGGCATCGGCGCCGCCGGCGCGGCGCTGATTGTACAAAAGAGCCGGGGCGACCATGCGCATGCGCTCCTTCATGCCGAAATTCGTTGCCTGTTTCAGCGAGTTCATCTGGTCATAGCCGAAATTGCAGAGGCAAAGGACATCCGGCTTGGCAGCCTGGATGCGCGGCAAGAAAGTGGAATAGTCCTTGGTTGCCAACGGGTGATTGACCTCGGCAACGACTTCGATACCGAACTCCTCGCCCGCACGCTTGAAGCCGCGCGCCATTTCATGGCCGTAGGCGTAATCGGCAATGAGAAAGGCGACACGTTTGCCTTCGCGGGGGAACACATAACGGCCGACTGAGCCGGCGGTCATATGCGGGTTCATTGCCTCATGGAACGTATATTTTGAGAAATGCTTGTCCTCATTGATCGCATCGGACTGCGAGATTGAGACGTAAGGAATGCCCCGATCCTTGCAGATGGTGTTGACGGCCAGTTGCACCGATGCCGAGAGCGATCCCGAGACGAAATGCACGCCGTCATTCTCGATCAGTTCCTGGGCGCGCTTCGCCGCCTCGCCGGATTTGAGCTTGTCGTCGCGCACCAGCAGCTCAGCCATACGGCCGTTCATCCCGCCAGCCGCGTTGAACTCGTCCACCGCCATCTGCGCGCAGCGTGCCTGTTCCTTTGCTTCCGAGCCATAAGGCCCGGTTAGCGGTACCGGGAAGCCGATCTTGATGGGATCGCCGGCGGCCCGGGCGATATTGAACAGAAACGGGCTCGTGCCCAGCACCGCTGCACCGGCGGCGGCCGATTTGATGATTTCGCGTCTGCTTACCGCGGTCCGTCCCGCTTTGCTTTTCTCGTTGCTCATTGTGATCCTCCCTGATCTCAACTTCATGGGTTGTTTGCAATGCCGGAATTCAGGCTTTCCTCCTGCTCCAATATCCAGCGTTACGCCTTCCCAAGACCCTTCAGAATTTTGTCCGGTGTGAATGGCATGTGGGTCAGAGTCACGCCAAACGGACCAAGTGCGTCATTGATTGCATTCATCACCGCGGCCGGAGCGCCTGCGGTTCCGGCTTCGCCAACCCCCTTGGCGCCGAGCTCAGAGGTGCCGGTCGGTGTTTCGATATGGTCGACCACGATATCCGGCATCTCGGCGGCCATCGGTACAAGGTAATCGGCGAGCGAACCGTTCAAGAGCTGCCCTTCCTGGCTGTAAAGGCATTCCTCGTAGAGCGCCGGGCCCAGCCCCTGGACGACACCGCCGCGGGTCTGTTCGGCCACCAGCTTGGGATTGATGACACGACCGCAATCTTCGACCACCCAGTAGTTAAGCAGATTGACGAGACCCGTTTCCACATCGACTTCCAGGTGGCAGGCATGGGCCGCATTGGTGAAAACGAACGGAAACTGCCGCTGCGTATAGTGCCGGGTGGCGACCAGCTCGGGCTGCACGCCCTCTGGCAAAGTATCGCCGCGAAAATAGGCAATTCTGCCGAGTTCGGAAAGCGGCATACGCTCGTTTCCCGTGGCAAGGTCGACGACCGCCCCCCCGCGCACGTCAAGCTGGTCAGGCTTGGCCTGCAGGATTGCGGCTGCAAGATCGAGTATGTTCGCCTTGAGCGCCTTGCCGGCCTGCAGTGCCGCCTCGCCGCCGATCCCCGCACCGCGTGACGCCCAGGTGCCGCCGCCATAGGGGACAATTTCCGTGTCGCCCGTTAATACGCGCACCTGTTCGATGGGCACACCGACGGCGGTTGCCGCGACCTGCGCAATGATGGTTTCAGTGCCCTGCCCCTGTTCGGTAACGCCGGTCGTTGCGGTAATGCCGCCCGTCGGGTCAAGCCGGATCGTGCAGCCATCCTGCGAAGCGATGCGTGCACCACCAACGCCATAAAAGGCCGGACTGGGATTTGTTACTTCTATGAGGCTGGCAAATCCTATGCCGCGATAGGTTTTCCGGTCACGCATCCTTGCCTGTTCGCTGCGCAATCCGGCGTAATCCATGATCTCAATCAGCTTGTCCATGCACTGGTGATGAGACTGCCGCTCATAGATGGAGCCGGAGGGCGAAGTATAGGGGTACGCGTCGTCCGGGATAAAACTGTTACGCCGCACCGCCACCGGATCCATCGCCAGTTTCCGCGCGCCGAGATCCATCAGGTGCTCTCCGACCGCGACCGCGATCGGGTGACCGACGCCACGATATTGGCACATGACGTTCTTGTTCTGAAAAACGACTTTGCCGTCGGCCCGGTAGCTTGTGTGTTTATAAGGTCCACCGGTCAGGTTCACGACCTGGTTCAGTTCAATGCCGCTGGTGCGCGGGTAGACCGAATACGGACCGACCCCGGTGAGGTCATCCATATCGATAGCCAGTAGCTCGCCCCGGCTGTTGAACGCGGCACGCGCCTTGACCAAATGATCGCGGGCATGGATGTCGGTGACGAAGCTTTCAAGCCTGTCGGCAATGAACTTGACCGGACGGCCAAGGACAACAGCGATCGCACCGGCCGCCATTTCGTCCGAATAGGTGTGGATCTTGAGACCGAAGGAGCCGCCGACATCCTTGCAGATGACACGGACCTTGTTCTCATCGATGCCGAGGTGCTTGGCAAAGATGTTCTTCGACATGTGCGGGCACTGCACCGACATGTAGAGCGTCAGCTCGCCTTCTGCGGTCCGGTAATCGCATATGATCGAGCGCGGTTCCATTGCCACGCCGGTATGCCGGTTAAAATGCAATGTATCTTCAACCACAGCTGCAGCGTCGGCAAAGGCAGCATCGACATCTCCCGAATCGACAACACGGTGGAAGCACAGATTGTCTCCCAGTTCCGGATGGATCACCGGGGTATCGGGCGCCAGGGCCGTAGACATGTCGGTGACTGGCGTCAGTTCCTCATATTCTACAAAGATCTGCTCGGCGGCGTCCTCTGCCAAAGCCCGTGAAACCGCTGCCACGGCCACCACCGGCTCGCCCTGCCAGAATACCTTGCCGTTGGCCAAAGGCCATTGCTCGGCGGATTTGATCCCTTTCAGATGATCAAGGACGCCGACCCAGGGCGTTATCACCTCGCGGATATCGTCCATGGTGAAGACACCGACCACACCCGGCATTGCCAGCGCGCCTTGTGTATCGATAGAAACGATTTTTGCGTGGGCGAATGAGCTTCGATGAAACGCCAGATGCACCATGCGCGGCAGTTCTATGTCATCGACAAATGTGCCTTGACCCTGCACCAGCCGCTTTGCATTGGGCCTTCGCACGGTCTTGCCGACATAGGAATTCGGTTGGTCCAGCACGGAAGGTTTCAGGTGCTCGTTCATCAGCTCCGCTCCGCCCTTTTCCTGGCGACCTGTTCGACAGCGTCGACGATCGACTGGTAACCGGTGCACCGGCAATAGTTGCCCGACAGGTGTTCCCGGATTTCTGTGCGTGACGGCGAAAGGGTATCTTGCAGAAGTTCATCCGCCGTCAGCAGCATTCCGGGTGTGCAGAAGCCGCACTGCAGTGCATTGTTTTCAATGAAAGCCTCCTGAAGGTCCGCCACACGGCCATTGCCCGTCGCACCCTCTATCGTCTCAACCTCCAGGCCGTCGCATTGGATTGCCAGCGTCAGACAGCCTCTCGCCGTCCTGCCTTCGACCCGAACCGTGCAAGCACCGCATACGCCGTGCTCACACCCCAGATGCGTGCCGGTATATCCTTCCGCTCGAAGAAAGTCGGCAAGGCTGAGCCGGGGTTCGACGGCACGGCTCGCCGGCTCGCCATTGACCCTGATGGTGATTGCAATGGGCGATGTCATACTGCAACTCCCTGACTTGCAAAGGTTTCCAGCGCCCGCCGCGTCAGCACCTGCATCATGGTCAGCTTGGCGGCACTCGATGTGGTGAGATCGTCAAACGGTGTGATCGTGTCCGCGATGGCGCCGCAAATGGCCTCGGCATCGATATTCTCAAGCGGCACTCCCTGCAGGGCGAGCTCGGCGCGGTCCGCTCGTATGGCCACTTCGCTTACAGCAAAAAACACCAGTCGCGCGTCGGCAATTATCCCGTCGCGCACGGTTGCCTGCGAAGCAAGCCCGGCGATGGCATAGTCGCCCTTGCGTCGCGCAACCTCGTCAAAGAAAAACACATTTTCAGGGTTCGCCGTGGGCACATCGACCGAAATGAGAACCTCATCATCGGCGAGACAGGTCATGTAGGTTCCTAGAAAAAAATCCTGTGCGCATACCGAGCGCGGGCCGGTTTTTCCATGAATATTGAAACGGGCATCAAGGGCAAGCACGCATGCGGGCAGTTCCGCCGCCGGGTCTGCGTGGCACAACGACCCCCCGAAAGTGCCCCGATTTCGGATCGTTGCGTGCGCGATACTCGGCATGGCCATTGCGATCAGCGGAGCGTGTTTTGCCACCTCCGGCGCGTTGAGAACCTCGACATGACGGCACATGGCTCCAATGCGGAGCACGTCGTCCCGCACCTCGATCCCGCGGAACTCAGCCACGTTGGAAATGTCGATAAGAACCTCGGGGGCGGCAAATCGCATGTTCATGGTGGGAATGAGGCTTTGCCCGCCGGCCAGAACCTTCGCCTCGTCGCCCCGCTCTTCAAGCACTGAGAGAACTTCACCCAGTGATCCGGCCCGGACATATTCGAATGGCGTCGGCTTCACGCCGGATCCTCCCGCTTTCGTTATTTATCATTTGATAATTAATTATATATCGCTTGATAAATAATGAGTCAACACTCAATTATGATGTGACGAATCGGCAAGGCTCCGGCGTGACGACAACACAGACAACCGACAGGCACGGATGGTGGAAACGATGGACGACCCCTTATCGCGGGCAGGACAGAGCAAAACGAAGCCATTGGCGGACAAGCGCCGGCGGATGAATCCCTCGGAGCGCGAGGCTCAGATCGTCGAAGGGGCGATCGGTTTTTTTGCCGAACACGGATTTGAAGGCAAGACGCGCGATCTCGCCAAACGCCTCGGTATCACCCAACCGCTCCTCTACAGATATTTCCCCAGCAAGGAGAGCCTCATTGAAAGGGTCTATCAGGAAATTTATCTGCAGCGCTGGAACCCCGAATGGGAGAGCCTCATTCCCGATCGCGACCGTCCGTTGGTGGATCGCCTGACAAGATTTTACAAGGAGTATGCGCGGGCGGTGTACGATTTTGTCTGGGTGCGAATCTTTCTCTATTCGGGCCTGAAGGGCGTTGATATCAACGATCGCTATCTGGCAATCATCAAGGACAAGATACTGGTTCCGGTTTGCCGGGAACTGCGTCACGACAATGGATTGCCGCCAATGGAGGACGTGCCGTTCAACAACGAGGAGCTGGAGCTTGCCTGGGGGCTGCACGGCATGTTCTTCTACCGCGCTGTTCGCCATTTTGCCTACGGGCTGCCAATCGCAAAGGACATCGATCGTGTCATCGAAAACGACGTCAGGGTTTTCGTAACCGGCGCCCGTGCCGTCCATGGCTCCATGCTGGAGCGCGCTGACAGGTGACCAGGCATTTCACTGGCAATGTCAACAACGTGGTATCCACTGATGTGCAATCCGATGCCATGCTTCAACTAAGTGTATTATATATTTGAAGAAAATTGGTAGCGGGAGACTGCTACCACCTGAAACCCCAGACTGAAAACATTGCTGTTTTTGTGTTTGAGGGGCCGGCGCTCTAACTTGCTTTCATCTAATATTTTTTCACAATTACGTCTAAAAAATCACACAAAAACCCGCCCGCCTTGCCAGGCAGGTTCAAATCGCGGGCCCGCAACCACCGAGACCGACACTCACTCGCCATACCGATCTGATAGAGGTATCCGGCCCAACGCGCCAAGTGCGGCGAAGGTCCGGAGGTAACCTCAATCCGGACATTTGTTGGCCGATTAGGCGCAATACCCGGCTTAGACATTGAGGGCGGAAGGGGCTTGGAGCACGCACGGTATTGCTGCTCAGCATGATGCAAAACCTCGACGCACGCGGCTATGCTCTATAACGATACTTAGTGGCGCGTATTGTGATGTGCAAACAGGAAACACCCCTCATATTCACTCAATCAGGCGGCATCTGCCATCCCAAAGCCTCGGCCTTTTGAAAAGCCATCTGGTTTTGGTTGTAACAAAAGTCAGCTAAAGGGCGCAGTTCTTTAGGAATGGATTTCGGATCGGGGAACGGCTCCAGGATATTTTCATTCAGCAGATGATAATATGCCGTGCCCTTTTTCACCATGGCATAGGCGTGTGTGGGGAATGCCTCTAGAAGCACGTCAGCAACCGCAATGGCCTCCTCACGCTGGTCTTGTTCAAGCAGAAACTCCAAAACGGTAGTTGCCATCACCGCCAATGTCTCGCGCCGAGAGAGCTTTTTCAGGTAAACGCCGTTCTTTATAGCCACCTCGCTCATTGGTGATTTTTTCTGATACCAAGTGTCTCTGGTAAATCCTGCGCCGCTGGTGGCTTCAAGATTATAGGTCTTGCCAGTTCCATCATCCGTGTATTTCACCAGAACATGCAGTGGTGCTGTTGAAAGGGTGAGATCAAGATCCAGCCGTTCGCCGAGAACAAGAAGTAAGATCGGCATGGAAACACAATTGCCCTGGCGGGTTTCAAGATATGTGGCCAACAACTTGTTTTCGATCCTTTCGCCGAAAGGATCGTTAAGGTCGTATTGAAACGGCTCAAAGCTGTTCCAGTGACCGGGTTGATACAGGAATGCCTTGAGCGCCCGCAGCCGCTCGACGCTCTTATCAGCTTCCTCTATCGGGATTGTGGTCAACATCTTCCGCACAGTGCCTGACATCTCATCGAGGGTATCTACAGTTGCCCCCACATTGGTGGACGGATCGATCAGGGCATCAATTTGCAGCTTGGCAGAGGTGTAGTTCATCTTGTATGGGGAAGAAAAAACTATATTTCTGACGTTTTCAGCAATCAAATTGTGGTGCGGGTTCTCAGCGTGAACCTGTAGGGGATACAGCAGCAACACTAAGAGCGCTAAATATCGGACCGGCTCATTGTTCACTTGTATCACCAAGAAAATCTCTGAACACCGGGTAAGCGGGGCACGTAGTTATTGTTGATTACATTCAGGTGATGATCGTTTCCTGTTACAACTCCTTCAACAAAATGTTTATTGAAATATTTGGTCCAGAACGCGTCATCCTTGCCACCTAACAACATCTCAGAGAGACTGCATTTGCGGGAGTATATTGAAATATTAAGATCAAAATGAAAATTGAAACATTTGTCGAACATCTTATCAAATAGAATAAATGGTGTATTTAGATTTGAACCGTAAATAACCCACAATATGTCATGAGTGAATTCCTCAAACTGTAAAGCAAAACAGTGTCTCGGGTCGCCTGAAAATAGATATTTTGTTTTCGCGAAATTATTCTTGACATGTTTTTTTACAATCGCTTCGAGCGACTTACCTCCCACTGAATGGTCTTCATGGTTCGCAACATCAAAAGGTATTGGATTGTTCACGAAGTCGGCATCAAATCTGGGAAGGCACTCAAAATTTGAATGTTCTGACTCTTGGCTGCTTATTAGGCTATCAAAAAACAACTGATGATGTATTTCGTTGGCTTCTGAGACCGTCAAAAAGCGACCACCAAGAGCTTCAAGCTTATCCCGATCATCTCTGAAAAAATCCTCTGTCATGTATCGAGTAAGCGAATCTTGCCGAAAGAAGTCTTCAACCATCATTATTTCTCCCTCTGCCAGAGGCATTCACATCGCTACTGTTGTTGCCGTCACTTTCTTCGCTCTCCCCATTTTGCGTATTTCCGGTATCAGTTTCTGCAGGGTCAATTATCGAGCCCTTGATCCGTGCCTTTTTTGCGCCGGGTTTTGTAACAGCAAATCCTGGTCTTTTGGTGGATGTCCGACCCTTATAAATATCGACTTTTGTTCCGTCAGGGAGAGTTGTGGTTGTGCCACCGTCAGTCCCATGTTGCTTTGCACCCGGTATTCCTGCAAGTGCCTCTTCAAACCCCTTCGTTGTACCCTCAACATCAAATGCTTTGCGGCCCTTGTCTGTTGGAACAGCGCCACCAAAAATAGCGTCAACATCTGGATTACCCGACTTAATGCCAGTCGATTTCGAGATTTGGGCATCTTCAGAACCTAATATTGCCAATCCAATCGCTAAGCCTAACGCAGCGCCTAGCAATCCAAAATCGTTTTTCGGATCAAACGATTTGGAATGCGGTGACACCGGCTGGATGGAGTTGCCATATGTTTTACTGGCATTAGACCTATACCTATCTGCTCCTAGAATACCCACGCCAGGATCAGCAAACTGATGTCCGCTTGGATCGGATTTGTTTATCGGATCGTTTTGTGAGTAAGAGTATCTGTTTGGTCCAACTCCCGGTATGTTTGGATCCCAATCGTCTGGAGAGATGAAACGGACCATTTGCACATCAAGAGCTCGTGCTTGTTTAAATCCGTTGATTGCTAAACCTGACGCTGATGCATAAGCTCCAACCAAAGCATGAAAGGCAAAAGCCAAGGCTAACATTGTTGTAGAAATGAGCCTGTACATCACGGTGCCACCCCTCAAGATGTGAATCGAATCGGATTGGCAGAAATCAGGCCAGCTGACACAACAAAGCGCAACTACTGATTACTAGCTATTGCGGTTGTACTCGCCCCTATCCACAACTTCACATTCATGTACCATAGGAATTGTCATCCTGCCCTAAATCACAACGCCAATATCTAATCAAATTGCCAAGATGGATCGCCCGCTGACCGGACACTGCATCGCCCCTACCGTGACATGTGGGGCGCCGATTGGACGGAGGTTGAATTTGAGCCGACGGGTGTGTGTTTCAACCTGACAGTGTCGGCCTGGATCGATCTTTTTAAGGATAGCCGACCGCATTGTATGCGCCGGCGCCGCAAATCGCTCCAGGATCATCGATTTCGCTAATTGTTGGTTGCAGGTAAATTGAACCTACGGTCAAAATCTGGGATGTTCAGTCGAACAGCTAAAAGCGGACCACCGTCCCAATTTGGCTGGTCTTTGACTCAGTTGGATAATCTTAGACCAATTTGGTTGTGGGGGCAGGGTTTGAACCTGCGACCTTTAGGTTATGGGACAGATGGAACTGGATGCCTACAGATCCAATTTAATTTCCCTTTGTAGATGTCATACAGTTATCTTATAACATACTGAAATTTAATAATAGTTTATCCAGTTCATGATAACCGCACCCCAATCGTTCTTGTCAGGTACGCGCCTTTTCAAACGCCATCCAGGCCTGTTCGAATGCGGTAAAATCAAACTCCGGCCGGCGAGCTGGCTCCAGTACCAGTTTCTCGGTTTCGAGCAACTTGAGTATCGCAGCCGCCAAATTCCCAATGACCTCGTCGGGGATGGCGAGTGCACCGTGCCGGTCGGCATGGACAAGGTCACCGGGTTTGACGGTCAGGCCAAACACCTCGACTGACACATCGATCGCCGTCATATGAACAAAGCTATGGCTCGGCCCGATCGAACCCGCGACAACAGGAAGACCGTCCGGAAGATCCCCGAGATCACGCATGACCCCGTTGGTCAGTGCGCCGGACAGGCTGAACCTCTTGTGGACCGTCGCGTTGATCTCGCCCCAATAGGCACTGACGCAACCCGGTTAAAGACCTCCGGACCCAGCGCCATCGCCATTTCCATGCACAGATCCAGAATTGCCGGCTTGTCCGGGCCATCGGCCAGATAGTTCGGCTTCATTTCGTCGCGGATCACCGCTCTCAGGTCGCCTTGACGCACCTGTGCCATCTGCACGGCGCGACGCTGCCTGACATCCTCCAGTTCGGCCTTTGGATTGGTGTCCATCAGTGCAGCCGCTCGATCCGCCCTGCAGCCTGGCGATGATCTCCATGGCAACGATACCGCCCATCCACAGTCCGGCAATTGCAAAACGGTCAGGTGCGTCGTCAAGCACGTTGCCGGCGAGCGCCTCCACGCTATCGTGGCTGTCAATGGGTAGGACCAAGACCCGACGTTCCTTTCCCAGCACTTCGAGTTGCGGCGCAAAAAGGCGCGTCGCACATCATGCCGGGCAGGAAGACGAGCGGTGTCATGCGTCAGGCCTGCCCGACCCATGTCGCGCCGGCCGGGTCGTCGGTGTTGCGGATGCGGTACGTGCTGGCTTCACCCGTCATTGACGGAAGCAGCGAATGAACAAGTCCGGGCGGAACAGCACAAGTGTCTCCCGGATTGAGGACGGTCGATCCGCCCTCCCAGGACAGCCGCCAGTGTCCGCGTACCGGCATCAGCACCTCGTGGCGGTCGGTAGAATAGTTCTCCGGCGGGATAGATCCACGTGTCAGGAACTCGACCTCGAAACCTGGCCGATCCTTCAATAGCGCGTCCGATCCGATAACCTTCGCCGGCTGGCAGTCGGCGAGGGCGACGAGGTCCCAGTATCGGGCAACACAGTTCGGCACCACATCGGATGTGCCGGGTTCACCAAATTCCTTCAGTTCCTCATCCGTCAGCAACGGCATCGGCCGCACTCCATCGGGGAGCCTCTCGCCTTTCTTTGTATCGTAGAGCCGGCCGGTTTCGGCCAGCACAAGGCCATGGTCATGGGCGTCCTCGACAACCTGCGGCGCCCACAGAACACCGCCACCGGCGTCGTTTCCACCAAGGATCGCCATGATCATCCCGTAGTCGTTGCCGATATTCTCAAAGCCGCGGAACACGCCGGTCGGAATGTTGAAGATGTCGCCCTCTTCAAGCGTTACTTCACCGGCATCGCCCCAACGACCCCAGAAGAACCGCCAGCGCCCCTTGAGAACAAAGAAAACTTCAGCCGTACGATGCGAATGCAATGAGTTGCGGCATTTTGGCGGCTGGCCCGCTGCGCCGATATTGAAGCCCGGCGTTTCCTCGATGTGGACATGCTGATCTGTGCTTTCCGACACCCCGCCGCCGATGATGGTGAAGTTTTCCTTCTGTTCGGATCCGGGCGTGTGCGCATCAATGAATGCGGTTTTGCAGGGGACAAGATCCCCGTAGCGAACGATGCGCGTTTCCATTTCCTGAGGTGTCATCAAATATCTCCAATAAAAGCGATTGCTTTCGGGGCAGACGCCAACGTTCGGCGGCAGACCTCAGGTCCAGCCTTCGGGGACGCGAGCGCTGTTGCGGATGATCAATGGGCCATCGATTTCTAGTTTCTGCGGCTCCGTTGCATCCCCTTCGATCCTGGCCAAAAGCATTTCTACCGTCTTTTCGACCATCTGATTTGCCGGCTGCCGTACCGTAGTCAGCCCGTAAGTCGGCCAGGCGGCCATCGACACATCGTCGTAGCCGACGATGGAAACATCCTCCGGGATGCGAAGCAGAAGCTCGCAGCGGACCGTATCCATCACCGCGAAGGCCATATGATCGTTACCGGCAAAAATTGCGTCGGGCACTTCGGTTGCCGAAAACAGCCTGCGCGTAGCTTCCATCGCCTCCTCACGGCGAAAACGGCTATCGATACATCTGATCATGTCCGCGCCGGCAGCCTTCAGGCCCGCAATGAATCCTGTCCGACGGTCGCGACCCGTCGAAGAACCTTGCCACCCGGATATGTGCGCAATTCGAGTGTGCCCGCCGGCGACAAGGAATTCGGCAACCCGGCGACCACCATCGAAATTGGCCGATGTGACTGACGACAAGCGCCGGTCATCCTGACCACGGTTGAAGAGGATAAGCGGAATTCCCTCGCGGTGTATCCGCTCGGTCAGCTTGTTGGAAATTCCGACGGAGGCGATGATGATACCGTCGACCTGATGCGCCAGAAGATCTTCCACAACAGGATCTATTTCTTCGGCCTGATTGGCGGCCAGGAAGACAAGGATATGATAGCCTCTTTCTTTCAGCGCCAGTGAGAGCTTCTCGAGTGCCTCCGGGTAGAACGGATTGTCGAGATAGGCGACGATCAGACCGATTGTTCGCGACCGTCCGGTTATCAGAGACCGAGCCAGCGTGTTGGGCCGGTATCCGAGTTCGTCAGCCGCGCACTTGACCCGCTCCTCCAGTTTCGGCGAAACACGCATGCCGGGCGTAAAAACCCGACTGACCGTCGGCTGGCTGACGCCGGCGCGGCGGGCGACATCGGAGGACGTTACGCGCTCAGCCATGGTGATAACCCTCATGTGCAGGGGGCGGTCTCATCTTGTTCCCATCATGCACGGATGCGTTGTTCGGTCTTCGGATCAAATAGGTACAGATGCTCCGGGCTAACTGTCAGCCCAACGACTTCTTCAATATCCTTGCGTAGATGGCGGTCGCCGCGCGCAATTACTCGCTGCTTGCCGAATTGAACGGTCAGCATGACGCTCTCTCCGGTATTTTCATAGGCGTAGATCGGAACATCGATATCGCCCTGGCCCGGCTCCGCGATGCCGACATCTTCGGCCCGTACGCCGAGGGTAACACTCGGCAAATCGCCAACGCCGGTCTTTACCAGTTGCGTGCCTCCGGTCGTGGTGAACCAACCGTCCTTCACCGATCCGCTGATGAGGTTCATCGCCGGCGAGCCGATGAAACCCGCGACGAACAGATTGGCAGGATCATTGTATATCTCATCGGGCGTTCCCAACTGTTGGATGACGCCGCTCTTCATTACGGCAACACGGTCCGCCAGCGTCATGGCCTCGATCTGGTCGTGGGTGACGTAGACCGTCGTTATCTGAAGCTGGTGCGACAAGTGCTTGAGTTCCGCGCGCATGGAAACACGCAGTTTGGCGTCAAGATTGGAAAGCGGCTCATCCATAAGGAAGACCTTGGGAGTGCGCACAATTGCCCTTGCGAGCGCAACACGCTGCCGCTGTCCGCCGGAAAGAGCCTTCGGCTTGCGGTGTAGAAACTCCGTCAGTTCGACCTGGGCAGCCGCCTTCTCGACCCGTGGCCCGATTTCGGGCTTCGGCGTGGCGCGCACCTTAAGAGGATAGGCGATGTTGTCGTAGATCGTCATATGCGGATACAGGCCGTAATTCTGGAACACCATCGCAATGTCCCGGTCTTTCGGCAGATCATCGTTGACGACCCGGTCGCCGATGCGGATCTCTCCGGCGGAAGGCTCCTCGAGCCCGGCGATCATACGCATTGTTGTCGTCTTGCCGCAGCCGGACGGCCCCAGGAGTACGAGGAACTCCTTGTCGGCGATATCGAGCGACTGATTGTCGACACCGATAAACTCGCCCCAGCGTTTGGTCACATTTGTCAGTTGAACCCTTGCCATCAGCGCACGGCTCCCATTGTCATGCCCTGCACGAAATATTTTCGGATGATCAGGGCGAGGATGAACATCGGCAACATGATGATTATTCCGGCTGCCGACAGAAGATTCCACAAGTCGCCTTCCTCAGCCTTGAACAGCGCAAGTCCG
Source organism: Hoeflea sp. TYP-13 (assembly GCF_040932035.1). Taxonomy (NCBI): domain Bacteria; kingdom Pseudomonadati; phylum Pseudomonadota; class Alphaproteobacteria; order Hyphomicrobiales; family Rhizobiaceae; genus Hoeflea; species Hoeflea sp. TYP-13. The sequence continues at coordinate 360,057 of NZ_JBFRBB010000003.1, read as the reverse complement.
ATCGGCAGCGTAACGGCATTCTTGTTGGTCAATATCAAAGCGAAAAGAAACTCGTTCCAGGCGATGATGAAACAGAAGATGCCGGCCGTGAAAAGACCGGGTGCGGCCATCGGTAGAACAATGTTGCGGATGACCTGAAGCCGCGTCGAGCCGTCGACCATCGCCGCCTCTTCGGTATCGAGCGGGATACCATCGATGAATCCCTTGATCATCCAGATCGCAAACGGCATGACGATCGCAAGGTTGACGAGAATAAGACCGACCCTGGTGTCGAGCAGGCCTATGTCGCGGAACATCACAAAAAAAGGAAGAATGATCACAACGGCCGGTACGAACTGGGTCGCCAGGATCATCACCAGCATCGAGGTCTCGCCTCGCAGGCTGAATCGCGAAAACGAATAGGCCGCGCATGTTGCGATCGGGATCGCGAAAAGCACGGTTACGCCGGCAACGACCGTCGAGTTGAACAGCTTGTGGCCGAGATAATAGGGTGGTTCGAAGACGGTTTTGAAGTTCTCGACTGTCGGCACGAAGAAGAGCTTGAGCTGATAGACATCAACATGACTCTTGAAGGCCGCAAGAAAGATCCAGATGATCGGGATGATCATAATGAATGCGGCAACGAGAATCAGAGCCAGTTGAACCACGTCCCAGAATTGCTTTTTCTGCTTTCCGGTCATCACCTCAGCCCTTCTTGAATACGAATTTGGCATAGAGGTAGGTCAGGAAGATCATCGGTATCACCATCAACCAGGCAACCGAGGCCGAGTAGCCGATCTGACCGTATTTGAGGCCGTTGAAATAGATGTAGTGGCTCAGCGTCTGGGTCGCTGTGCCGGGCCCGCCATTCGTTAACATGTACACCTGATCGAATGTCTTGAGTGAGAATATGGACTTCAGGATCAGGACCACCGCAAGGACCGGCATAAGCTGCGGCAGCGTCACATCGCGAAACACCCGCCAGCCGGACGCACCGTCGACCTGGGCGGCCTCCACCGTATCACGCGGCACGGAGGCGAGACCGCCGATAAGCACCAGTGTCAGAAACGGGATCCATCCCCAAACATCCGCCATCACGCAGACCGCAAAGGCAAGAACCGGATCAGACAGCCAACTGATATCGGCAAGCGGCGGGAAGATCAGGCCGAAAAAGGCATCGAACAGGCCGAATTCGGGATTGAACATGAACCGAAAGGAGACCCCGATAAGTGCCGGCGACATGGCGAAAGGCAGAATAAGCAGCGTTTGAACGCCGGAGCGGAGCCTGCCTCCCGGCGCCAGCAGCATTGCCAGACCAAGCGCGATCAGGGTTGTCAGCGCAACGGTAATAATAGTGTATAAACCCGTCACACGCACCGAGTTCCAGAATGCCGGCTCATCCAGGAAGGCCCACAGATAATTCTCCAGGCCGATATAACCCTGCGGGAAATTCGGCTTGGTTAGCCGCCCGATCGTGAATGACAGCCGGAGCGAATCGATCAGCGGCCAGATCGCGGTCGCAAAGACCACCAGCACCGCCGGAATAACCAGCAGATATTTGAGCGTTTTGTCTCGCATTTGAAGTATAGGGGGCGGGAAAACCCGCCCCGCCTTTTCTTACTGGATGCGCCCGGCGCGCTTCAGGATGCGGTTCGACTGCTCGGCCGCCTCGATCATGAGCGCACGCGTGTCGCCACCGGCTGCTGCCTTGGCAATTGCGGCAGACAGGATGTCGCCGACTTCTGGCCATTCTGGAATCTGAGGCATAATGTCGGATTCCTTCAGGCTGTCCCATGCGGCGGACTGGATACCGTCATTGGCAGCGTTAACGTCCGGATCCGTCAAACTCGAAATGTGGGTAACCACATTGTTGACGATCTTCTTTCCGCCGACCTCCCGCTCGATTGCGTTGGCACGGTCCATGTCCGGATTGGACAGCCATTTAAGGAATTCCCATGCAGCTTCCTTGTTCTTGGAATACTCAGAAATGGAAAACGGCATGGAGATCGCATAGGTTTTGGTTTTGCCGTTGTAGGACGGCATACCCGCAAACGCCACCTGTTCCTTGCTCAGGGTCGAACTGTCCGGATTGTAAAACCCGGAGTAGGCCCACCACCAGACAGGGATCATTGCCGATTTGCCCTGCATGAACGACTGTCGCGCATCCTGCTCGTTGAATGCGACCGAGCTTGGATTCGTCACACCATGGGCGGTGTGGAGTGCGACATAGTCCTCGGTCGCCTTAAGCGCCTCTTCGCTTGTCCATGCGGCCGTCCAGTCGTCATTGAAGACGTCAGCCCCTGCCGCCCAAAGGAAGTTCAGCCATATAAAGAGATTTTGGCGGTTGCCGTCATTGTTGTAATAGAGGGCGAGCGGCGCGACATCAGGATTGGATTCCTTCAGTTTCTTGCCGATCTCGATGACCTCTTCCCAGCTTGTGGGCGGTTCGGGAACCAGGTCCTTGCGATAGAACATGAGCTGCGGATGAGCTCGCAGCGGAAAGCCCAGCGTCTTGCCTTCGAATTGCGCCGAGCGGGCAAAAGCATCCGGATAACGCTCCATGGAAATACCGTCACGCGACATCAGGTCGTCAATCGGCATAAGCCAGTGACTATTGGGCGGCCCCCAACTATCGAGGTAGTTAACGACGTCATAGGCGCCGTTCGCGGCTATACCCTCTGCCGCAATCTTCTCCTGTAGTGATCCGAACGGAATAAAGGTCCATTCGGTTTCAATGCCCGTCAATTTTGTGAATTCGTCGTCCCGCAGCATCAGGCCGTCGAATTGCGGCGTAACCACCGACAGGATGTTGAGCTTTGTGCCTTCATAAGGCTTGTCTGGCAAAAGACCGTATTTCATATCATCGGCAAATCCCGTTGCCGGAATCGCAACGGAAAGCGCCGCAGCCGAAAGAACAGTCATAAGCGTTCTTCTATTTAGAACCATTTTTCTCCTCCCTAGGACATCCGCAAAAATTCCGCGGCAATGGCAGGTTATGATATTGTGAATACGTATTCAAGAAAAATCTGAATACGTATTCACAATAGCTTGCCTGGTGTTACGGAGCTAGGACCCGAGCTACACAGTTTCGGCGCGATGACCGTGACAATCCCGTTGACCGGTCATGACGACAACCCCCTCAAAAGTCGTCGATCTTTGCACGGCTATATCTAGATTGGCGGCGCCGGTTCCGATAAATTTACCGACCGAGGATCTTCATTTCAGTACCGGCAACGAATTCGAGCCACTCCTTTTGCCGGATGACCCGTATCGATTGCACAGGACACTTGTCATCCGCAATTTCTGCGTGGCGTTTCCCCACTCATTGTTGTTTTCCGTTTCCTTGCAGGGACCAGGTCGATCGATGTGGTGTCGTTTGCATTCAGCGGATTTCCGGAGCGCCCTCGTGCTCAACCGTTTCTGCCAAACAGGTCCAGAGATCCAATTCAGCTGTCAAACGATCGCGACCCGGTCGCGGGTCAGCCATTCGCCGCTTATATGATTGTTGGAACATTGGCAGCCCCACTCATCTTTCCTTCCTGCCTATCCCGCTGCCTCGCCATAGGGCACATTCTTTCCGCCATAGCGGCGCACACGGATGTTTGCCTGCTCGGCGTGGCCGACAAAACCTTCAAGAAGGCACAACCGCGAGCAATAGGCGCCGATCTCGGCGGCCGCTTCATCCGTTGTCACTTTCTGATACGAGTGGGTCTTCAGGAACTTGCCGATCCAGAGCCCACCGGTGTAGCGCCCGGCCTTTTTTGTCGGCAATGTGTGATTGGTGCCGATAACCTTGTCACCATTGGCGACATTGGTGCGCGGCCCAAGGAACAGCGCTCCGTAACTGGTCATATTTTCCAGAAACCAGTCGTCCCTGTCAGTCATCACCTGCACGTGTTCGGATGCGACATCGTCAGCGACATCGAGCATCTCCTCGTAAGTATCGCAGACGATAACCTCACCGTAATCACGCCAGCTGACGGAAGCTGTATCCGACGTTGGGAGTAGCGTCAGCAACCGATCGATTTCCATCAGCGTCGCCTCCGCCAGCCGGCGTGAATTGGTCACCAGCACCGCCGGTGAATTAAAGCCATGTTCTGCCTGCCCCAGAAGATCGGTAGCACATAACTCCGAGTCCACCGTTTCGTCTGCAATCACCATGGTCTCTGTCGGCCCGGCAAAAAGGTCGATACCGACAAGGCCGTAGAGCTGTCGCTTGGCTTCGGCGACAAAGGCGTTACCCGGCCCCACCAGCATGTGAACCGGCTCGATCGTCTCGGTTCCAAGAGCCATCGCTCCAACCGCCTGAATTCCGCCAAGCACGTAGATTTCATGAGCGCCACCGAGATGCATCGCGGCGATTACCGCGGCATTGGGCTCGCCCTTGAAGGGAGGAGTTGCGGCAATGATGCGTGGAACACCGGCAACTGAAGCCGTCGCCACCGACATATGAGCCGATGCGACCATCGGAAACTTGCCGCCGGGCACATAGCAGCCGACAGACTGTACCGGAATGTTCTTGTGACCCAGTATGACGCCCGGCATCGTCTCCACTTCGATATCGAGCATGGAGTCACGCTGCGCCTGCGCAAAATTGCGCACCTGTTTCTGTGCGAACAGGATATCTTCCATGTCGCGCGCCGGTACGCGGTTCATCAAAGCCTCCACCTCTCCGGGAGAAAGGCGAAATGACGGCGGTGAGTGATTGTCGAATTTTTCGCTCAGTTCCCGGACAGCCGCATCGCCGCGAGCGCCAATATCGGCGAGGGCAACTTCCACGATCGAGCGCACCTTGGCATCTTCTTCTGAGCGCTCCACCTCCGGCTTTCCCCGCTTGAGATATTCGATGGCCATTTCATTTTCTCCTCAATTCTCTTGCGGCACTGGAGGCTGCTTTCTGCACGGTTGAAGACTTCCTTGCCCTCACCCTCAAATTAATCGACATCGAGCTACAGCACGACATATGCAAAAACGGCCACAGCACTATGCGCAATTCATTTTGCATAGGTATGCAACAAGGCTAAACTCCAATTCCAAAGTTTGGCAAGCCCAATTTTGAATTCGTATGCAAAAAACGACAAATTTATACAGATGCAGATAATCGCCCACCTTCGCATCTACGCATTTTCCCAATCACGGCACACGATTCAGGCAATTCCGCTGTCTTTGCCAGACGGTTTCGGCGCTGTGCATGCCTCAACAGCTTGTCAAACGGACAAGATCCGCCCCTGGGCAATCCAGGGCACAATGAGGCCAGTCATCCGGCCCAGCGCCTCCGGGAGGACGGTGGCCAGGTCGGTTTGTATATCGCGGAACAATATGATCGTACGCTGAAGCTCGGACGACGCGGTAAGCGTGCAAAACGTTGTCATACGTATGCGCATAAAATTCACAGATTTTGTAACCCGCAACGGGGTAGTCGTTTTTTGGCACATAATGACAAGGCAGAATACGAAATAATTCAATGATTTCATTTACAAAGTGCTATGACAGGAATTCCATTGTTTTTGCAGGCTTCCTCATATATAAGCATACGTATGCGTAAAATTAGCATCGGAGGCAATCATGACTGAGAAAAAAGAACCGCCGTCAAATATGACAAAACCGAACAGTCCATCAGCAGATAGGAAAAACACCCATCTTCGATTCGCCGCTCTTCGCGACGAGCATATGCCGACAGATTTCTCCATCTCACTCGACACATATCGGCGCGGTGGCACCAAGGAGTTTCTCGACAAAACCGCCGATCACATTACTGCCCAGCCAATGCGGGGATTCGAACCCGAGTACAGGAACATCGTCGACTATATTGTTCGCATCACCCATCGGATCTGGGAAGAAAAGGACATCGGCTACATTTACGACACCTACAGCCATGACTGCCGGGTCTGGGACGATGTCGGACTTCAATACGGCCGGGATAAAATAGTCGCCGACACGGTACACACAAACAACGCTATCCCAGACGCACGCCTGGTGGCAGATGAAATCATCTGGGCAGGCAATGAGGAGGTGGGTTTTCACACGTCTCACCGGACCATGATTCTCGGCACCAATACAGGCTATTCTCGCTTCGGTCCCCCGACTAACAAATCACTTCGGTTGCTCTGCATCGCCAATTGCGTCGCTCGCGACAATGAGATCTATGACGAATATGTCGCCTATGACACCGCAGCGCTCGTTCAGCAGATGGGACTGGATGTCGTCGAAATGGCGAAGCGTGTTGCGGCAAGGCGCCCGCAGGGACCGTTTGCGCCTAACTTCGATGCCAGCGAGCCTTCGCGCATGGCAGGACAAGGCACACCCCCTCGGTATCCGATTCCGGACATCGTTGAAAACAATGTCAGAGAATTCGTCCATGCCGCTTTCGAGACGATTTGGAACCGTCGGAATTTTCAGGCGATGAACCGGGTATACGCGCCATCGGTGGTATTCGAGGGATCGACCAACCGGATCTACCGCGGTATTGGCCAGCTTCGGTCGCACGTCCTTTCGATGGTGGCGATGTTTCCGAATATTCAGATCTCGGTGGATGATCTTTACTGGATGGGTAATGCCCGGGATGGCTATTTGGTGTCGATCCGCTGGGGCGGCATCGGCGCCCATCGCGGTCATGGCGCCTATGGTGAGCCAACGGACCGCGAGGCCCATATTTGGGGCATTACCCAATGGCTCATTTCTGATAACCAGGTCCAGAAAGAGTGGACCGTATTCAATGAGTTCGGGATTTTGATGCAGATCCTGGGTGAGCGTTAATTGGACAAGGTCCAGGCGGTTCAAACGGTGGGTCTAAATGAAACGGGTTCAAACCGCCCTTGCGACTGGCCCGCTGCAGATTACCGCCCAGACTGATTGAAGCATTAAGATTCACACTCTTCGCTTCCGGCAAATCCATCAGCCTGCTGGTTCGAGAAATCCGGCCGGTCGTCGAAGGAAAGCTCTAGCAGAATATTGTGGTGACCGATCATGTTGACACATCAAGGCAGTTTGGCATTGATCTCCTGATCGTCATATCGAGATCATGACGGATCAGCAGCGCACCATTCACGAGTAAGGCCGGGGAAATGTCGAAAAAAAACAAGATAACATCGGTGGATGTGGCTCGGCGTGCCGGTGTATCCCAATCTGCGGTGAGCCGCGCGTTTTCCCGCGTGCCAACACAATCCGGTGTATCCGACAAAACCCGAAAGCGCATAATGCAGGCGGCTGGCGAGCTCGGCTACAGGCCCAATGCTCTGGCGCGATCGTTGATCACCCAGAAATCCAAGATCGTCGCTTTGCTGTTTAGCTATCTTGACAACCAGTTCTACGCATTAGCACTGGAGAAATTATGTCTCGAGTTGCAAGGACAAGGCTATCATGCGCTCGTCTTCATGATACCGGCCACGGACGAAGGTGTTGACGATATCGTCTCTGAGCTTCTGGAATATCAGGTTGACGGCATCATTACCGCGTCGGTCGAGCTTTCATCGAGCCTATGTGAGTTTTGTTCGGTTCAAAACGTGCCTGTCGTCATGTTCAACCGTGTCCAGGACGATGATCGGCTCTCCAGCATTACGACCGACAACGTCACCGGCGGACGCATGGCGGCTAAGCATTTTCTGGAAACAGGCCACCGGAAAATCGCGCTCATGGCGGGTTGGCAACGTGCATCAACCAGTAGGGACCGCGAATTCGGCTTTCGGGCCGAACTGCGGACACAAGGCGTTGAGCTTTTCGATTTTGTAGTCGGACATTTCCATCTCGGCGAAACACGCCAGGCATCGCGCGCATTGATGAACAGGCCCGAGGCAAAGCGGCCGGATGCCGTCTTCGCCGTCAACGATTATATGGCACTCGAAGCCATGAGCTCTATCCGGTCGGAGCTCAAGCTTCGTATACCTGAAGACGTCTCGATTATGGGTTTTGACGATATCCCGCTTGCTGCAATGCCGGAGTTTTCGCTAACAACTCTTCGACAACCGATTAATCAGATGGTTTCGAACGCAGTGCGTTTGATGATTGAGGCGATCGACAATGCCGATCCGGTCCCGGAAAAACTTGCACTCACACCAACCCTGATCAAGCGCGGATCGACCCGGACATAAGCTGAGCCAAGGTACTGGGCTGACGGTTAGCGGGTCCCGATTGCCGGAGCCGCCTTGACTTTCGATTGAGGCAGCACCGGCGTTTACGCTGCAGTATTTTCCACAGGCCCTCTTGGCACTGTCACGCTAGCGGACATGGCGACAAAAAAATTGCCGGCATTGTCACGTTAATGCCATCGAGGATGTGGCTGGTCCCAGTGTCTGCAATTTCATGCAGTGAGATCCACCCATGTGTCGTTCACCGCCGCTCGAAATTGTTTCATAGTCTTTCGAGAAAGTAAGTGTCGTTTGATGTTGAAGTGGTTGTAGACGGATCTGGGAAAACGGTGGCGGCTGTAGGAGATTTTACTCATAAGAAGAGCATAGCAACCGTAATGCCGACGTGTCCGTTAACGTGACAATGCCTGTTATGCGATCCTTTTGAGGCACGACTGTCTCAAAATCAATTTGCCCGAAAATAACACACTGCGAGCAGGCATGTCGGGGTTTTTCATGTGCTCGACCAAAACCTCAACAGCCTCGCGGATCATGCGCCGGATCGGCTGCCGGATAGTGGTCAGGGCATGACCGGGCCAGCCGGCAGCCGGTATGTCATCAAAACCGATCAGTGAGAAGTCCTTTGGCACGTCGAGTCCCATCTCGTATCGCGCCGAGTGCAGTGTGCCAAGCGCCATAACGTCGCTGGCGCAGAATACCGCGTCCGGGCGTTCATTTCGCGAAAACAGTCTAAGCCCCGCCTCGCGCCCGCTTTCAAATGTGTAGTTGCCTTCTTCCCTCAGAAACAGGGTGTGACCCAATTCCACCAGGCGCTCCCGGAATCCTTCCTCGCGGGCCGTTGAGGTTGCGTCACCGGCCTCGCCCGCGACAAACGCGATCCGCTGGTGCCCCAACTCAAGCAGAAACTCGGCGGCCAAGCGGCCACCCTCCTGGTTCTCAATTTGAACCGAACTGACATCGCGGCCATCGGCACTGCGGTTGAACAGCATCACCGGAATTCCCCGCTTTCTGCAGGATTCGGCCATTTTGTCACTGAGGATCGCCGACAAGATCAGCATCCCGTCGACCTTGTACTGCATCAGCGTGCTCAATGCCCCATCGACCTCGGATTGAGACTCGACCGTAAACAGCAGCATCTGCCAGCCGAAGCTTTGCAACCCGTGGCTCAAATCAGCAATGCTCTGCGAAAAGAACGGGTCCTGCAGGCGTGTGACGATAACACCGACCATGCCTGATTTTTGGTGCGGATCGGACCGTGCAGCCGACATGCTGCGGGCAATAGCGTTGGGCTGGTAACCCAGCTCCTGCGCAGCCTTGAGCACGCGTTCGCGGGTATTTCTTGCGATCGGGCGACCCGGGGAGAAGGCACGTGATACTGCCGATTGCGAAACGCCGGCGCGCTTCGCTACGTCATAGGATGTGACCGATCTCTTCGCCATGCCTGTTCCCTTGTGAATGATGTTGCATTTCATGCAATGTAATGGATGAAATCGATGATGAGAAGCTCGAGACCCACCCCTAGTGAATAGTTTCTTTTCAGCACGACGGAAGGATTAATCTTGACTCGCAGCATCAATTCACTCATTGTGAATGCGCATTCAATATTGATGATGGAGGCCAACCATGCTGTCGGAAGAAGAAAAAGACGCGCTGTTCGATGCAATCTGCGACGGTGACCGCGAGACGGTTGTCGCGCTGGTGACCAAGGCGCGTGATGCGGGAGAAGATTTGGGAGGCATTCTCAACGATGCAATGATTCCGGCGATGACAGAAGTGGGCGACCAATTTTCGACCGGTGAGATTTTCGTGCCGGAGATGCTGGTTGCTGCACATGCGATGCAGGGAGGAATCGACATTATCGAGCCGGTGCTGGCGCAGACCGACCACGAGCCGTTGGCGCGGGTCTGCATCGGCAGCGTCAAGGGCGACTTGCACGACATAGGCAAGAATTTGGTTGTGATGATGCTCAAGGGCGCCGGTTTCGAAGTCGAGGACCTGGGTGTGGACGTGCCCGACGAAGAATTCGCACGGGCAATCGAGCGCGGCAACCAAGTCGTCTGCCTCAGCGCGCTTTTAACCACAACAAAGCCGCAAATGATCAGCGTTGTGAACCACTTGCGCCAGTTCAGCAACGGCGCGAAAATTGTCATTGGCGGCGCGGTCATAACGCAAGATTATGCCGACAGGATTGGTGCCGACGCCTTCGGTAAGGACGCACCGGGCGCGGTCAAGGCGGTCAAGCGCACGCTCGGGATTGCGGCCTGATCGAAGTGGAGAGCGCGCAGTTGGAACTGAATATTCGACACCCGGATTCTGTCGTCCGGATCAAGGTTCCGGTGGTTGAACTACTTGGCCGGGCGCTGGCACGGCTTCGCCGCCAGAGAGCCTATCAACGGGTGTTGAGGCGGGGCGGCGGCCGTGTCGAAGGGCTGGTCGCGTGGCTGGTCGAGGCCGATGCCTGCCTCCGCGAACTGGCACGGCCGGAACTCGTGCTGAAGCCGGTATCGGCAACGGTTGCCGGGAGTGGTGTCATCATTGGCGGCCGGGTCAAGCTCGATGACGAGGATCTGGCACGCGACGTGGCCCGAGGCGGCCAGGTTAGCACATATCTACTGACACTGGGGTTTTCACAGTCCGAAGCCTTCGAGGCACTCGGCCGTGACTATGCAGCACATCATGTCCAGACAGATCTGGCCGGAGAGGTTCTATTCGAGCTAGGCCGACGCTCGCATCGCCTGCAACGGGCACAGTCACCGGGTGCACGGCTGCGGCGGGTGCAGGTTCAGGCCTCGGATCTGTGTGGCGGACGGAAGGTCTGGGACCCGGCCCGCGTACAGGCGCTGATTGGCTGTTTTGACGACTTCAACCAAGGTGTCACGGTAACTGAAACCGGTTGCTTCCAACCGCTGAACTCGCTTCTCGGGCTGACGATCCGGCTATGAACCCGCTCAGGGCCTTTCCCGACGCGCGTCCAGCATCTGCTGAAAACGGCGGCGGTTGAACGGGTGTTCCGGATGGCAGCCGTAAACCGACATGTAGGTGTCGTGATTGTGACCACAGCCCTGCAGGACCACCGCCAGAACCAGGCCGCTGCCCACAAACACCGCAAAGGTGACAGCAACCCAGGGCATCCAGAGCTGCGCGAGGCCCGTTGCCACCGCGCAACCCGCACAAAACAGCGTAAAATATCCCGCGGTCTTGTGATATGCCTCAAACCACCAGCGCTGAGGCAGCATGTCGAAATGATCGCCACCCCAGGTTGCCCGGTCTTCCGGATCGGCGGCCGGGTCCTTCCGTCCGCCGTGGCTGCCGCGGAGCCAGGCCGACCCCCCCTGAAGAACCGCCATCATGATGGTTGCGGTACCGAACCAGGCGTGCAACGTGCCGGAAAACCCTCCGCTGAGCATCGTTGCGAACCCGGCCGCGCCCACCGTCATAACAATCGCTGCGTAGAGCGAAATCTTGTGCAGCGTCCAGGGCAGTTCAGGCCAGGCCCATTTCGACGTGCCGCGCGGGATGCCGTATGTCGTCGGCCGGATCTTGCCAAATCGAAGGATCAGAACCGCCAGCGGTACCAGCAAAAACCAGATTCCAAACATCAGAACGGCGTGGTTTTCCCAGTGGATCGGAACCGCGATGCCCAGTATGGGAACCGTACCCTCGGTCGGAATTTCATAAGCCATGGCCAACGCTTTCCAGCGCCTTGCGATTGACGATCAGCGCATGGTCCAATGTGCCCTTCAGGCCGTCGATCACATTTCGGGCCGCGACAACCCCCATACGCTGTGCCGCCTCGGCACTGAGAGCCGCCGAATGGGGGCTGAGCACGACATTCGGCAAGCCCAGCAATGGCAGATCGGACGCAGGCGGCTCATCCGCAAAGCAATCAATACCGGCACCGCCTTGGCTCATCGGACCGGTGAGAGCGGTGCAGAGTGCGTCTTCATCCACCAGACCGCCGCGGGCGGCGTTGATCAGTATCGTTGTGGGTTTCATCTTGGCCAGTTCGGACTTGCCGATAATTCCAAGGGTTTCCTCCGTGGCAGGCAAATGCAGGCTCAGCACGTCGGTCTCACTCAAGGCGCCCCGCCAATCATCGACCGGAGTGCAGCCTGCCGACTTGACCGTGCCACCGTCGACGAACGGATCATGCACCAAAACCTCCATATCGAAAGCGCTGGCGCGCCGGGCAACTTCGCGTCCAATTCGGCCAAACCCCAAAAGCAACAAACGGCGCCCGGACAACTCCCCAACGGAAAGACTGTCTCGGATTGGCCAATTGCCATTGCGCACAGCGGCATCATAGGGGCCGATCCGCTTGAGCAAGGCCATCATCATGGCGAACACCTGCTCGGCCACCGACACCGCGTTAACGGGCCCTACAATGGTCACGGGAATCCCCCGTGCACCCAGCTCGGTCACCGGAAGGTTGTCATAGCCAACGCCGTGGCGGGACACCACACGGAGCTTCGGCATCTGTGCCGCCTGCTCCGCTGTCAGCACGCCATAGCGGATCAGCAATGCGTCTGCCGGGGCCAATTTGTCTATCGGTAAGGCCGCCCCGGGATCGGTGATCATCTCGATCTCAAGATCCGGTTCGGCTTCCAATACAGCCATGCCCGCGGGATGAATTTTCCCGGATACCAGAACCTTCGCCATCACAGCCCCTCCATTTCCATGATGTAAAGACCGGCATTCATGTCTGTAGTGTAGATCAGTCCCTGCTTGTCTACATAAACGTCGGTTGTATCGACGACGACCGGACGGTTGGGGCGATAATCCATCAGTTTTTTCGGCGCGGGCGGCACACAGGCTGCTACCTCTTCCGGCCGGAACGGGTTCGAGATGTCGTAGACCCGCAATCCCGCATTCTGGTAGCTGACAAACATGATTTCTTCGCTCTGAAAGCCTTCGGAACGGTTCTCGTGTACATTGTGAGGACCGAACTGCCCGCCCTTGGATTTGTAATCTTCTTCCTCGGGCGGCAGTGTGGTGGCAATGGTGACCGGATTGGTCGGCTCTGAGATGTCATAGACCCAGTTGCGCTTGATCCCATCCTCGCAATTGTCTGCCTGGGATTCCTCGACCACAAACATCAGCCCCCGCCCCGGCAACGGCAGCGTATTGTGCGTGTGGCCGGCAAAAGGCGGGCACGGGTTGTCATGGGACAAGAACTTAGGGCTGTGTCGATCCGAGACATCGATCAGCGACATGCCTCCATCACGCCAGGCAGCAGCCGCCAGATCGCCTTTTACGATGGCATGGTGCAGTGCATAGCGGTATTTCGGATCCCAATGGGGTTTCTCGCCCGCCGCAGTATTCATGCCGTCAAGCCATAGCTCACTGACGATCTCGGGCTTTTCGGGATTGCGAAAATCGGCGATCATGAAAATGTCGTCGGAATATCCGGGGGGAAGCGCGGAGAAATAGACCCAGTCGCCGCCGTCCCAGAAAGTCCGGTGCACACCCAGCCCGGGCACCTCGAAAAAGGCAATTTCGCGCGGGTTGGCCCGATCGGAAATATCGTAGATGCGCATGCCGGCTGAATAGGGTTTATCACCGCCACCGATATCTACCTTATCGGCCACCGAGCCTTTGTAATATTCGCCCGGATCGAACGCGCCTGAGGTTTCAACCTTCAGCATGTCGCACATATTGTTGACGATCAGGATATCGCCATGCGTTTGCAGGTGCTGCGACCACGTGCCCTCGGGCTGCGGAATGTGTTTGACGAATTGCGGTCTCTTCGGATCACGCACGTCGATGACCGAAAATCCGTTGTTGAACACATGACCCACATAGGCAAAACCGCCCGAGACCATGATCTGAATGCCGTCGGCGCGGCCGCCTTGGTCAGAGTGGCCAAGAATGCGGATATTGCGGGCAAGGTCGGGGGTAAGAATGCCGGTCATGGTTTCTCTCCTGACGTCGGTGTGTTGGCCTTGAATCTGGCAGCGAGCGCCCTTGCGCCCTGCTGAAACATCGTGTGATCGGAGCCCATCACGAAGAAGCTGGCACCCGCTGCGGCCCAGCGGGCGGTGTCCTCATCCGGCGCGCAGTAGAGGCCGGTTGAAGCACCTCCCGCTCCAAGAACGCGACCGCTGATCGCATCGATTTCCGTCGAACCGAAATCCTCTTGTCCGTAGGACACGCTCAAATCGGCGCGCCCGACAAAAATTGCATCAACACCATCCACGGCCGCGATGGCGGCATGGCAATCCACGCCCTCCCGATCTTCGATCTGGCAGATCAGAGATACTTCCGAACCGGCATCTGCACGGTGCATCGCGAGCGGACGTGCACCGTAACCTCCCGCGCGCGTGGTGCCGGCGATGCCGCGCCCTCCCGGCGTGTAACGCACAGCGCGCGCCAGCGCCTCGGCTTTTTCGACGCTGGTCACATGCGGCGCCACGATCCCGGCGGCGCCGCAGTCCAGCACGTTCAATATGAAGGCCGCATTGTCATCAGGCACCCGCACGAGAACCGGGCAGCCGACCGCGCGAGCTGCCAGAAGGCAGGCGTCAATCGAAGCCCGGCCGAAGGGAGAATGCTCTCCGTCAAGCACGAGAAAGTCGAGTGCCGTCGCGCCAAGGACTTCGATCACTGTTGGATGCGGCGTCTTGATGAAACACCCTACCTGCTGCTCGCGCGCGATCAGCCTTGTCTTGAAGCTTGCATTCGGCGTCATTCCCCGCCCTCCTTTTTCAGCCGCTCGAAATACGAGGCGTTCGAGACCAGCGCGTCATCGACGCGTATCGGGTAGCGGCGCATTGCGTTCACCATTTCAAAGGCGGCCAGCGTGTTTTCCTGCGGAATGTCGTGGCCAATGTTGTGGCACGGTGCGATGATGTAGCCGCCATCGGAGCCCAGATCAGCCATCCGCCGTGCGATTTCCCATCTAAGTTCCTCATGCGAGGCGTTCGGCATCATCTGCTGCACGTCGATCGCGCCGTGGAACGCCAGCCGGTCTCCGAACAGAGCCTTAAGGGCGGCGGTGTCGTCCATGCCGGAAGTCGATGTCTGCACAGGGTTGAGGATATCCACGCCGGATTCGATCAGGTCCTCGATCAGCGGCAATACAGCGCCATCGGTGTGCATCATCAGATAACAGCCACCCGCCTCTTTGATATGATTATGCAAGCGGGTGTGAAAGGGCTTGATACGCTGACGGTAAACCTTGGGCGAAACCAGGAGCGAGGTCTGGGTTCCGAGATCATCCGTGACGTAGGCGAGCTGAATATAGGGCCCGACCTCTTCCATGAACCGGGTCCACATCCGGCACAGGAGGTCGGTGATCTTTCCCATGATCGCGTCCGCGAGTTCGGGGTTGATCATTAAATCCATGAAGAACTGCTGATAGCCGCGCATCTGCAAGGCGGACATCAGGGGGCCTGCCTTGATCGCATCGGCGCCAAGCACGTAGCCGGTGTTTTCATACAGATTTTTCGCCCGCTCCCGCAGACCTGCAAACTGCGCCGGGTCTTCTGGATCGGGCCAGCAGCCAGCCGTTTCGACATCTTCCGGTGTTTCGCAGTCCGCCAGCGGCGCCTTGGCAAGGCTGTCGACGGCATAGTGATCGCCATCCGCGCCCCTGTAGGGCACACTCCACATGTCGAAGTAGCCGTCGCAATCGTGACGTTCTTTCACCTGCACCCAGTTCGGCACCAGCCAACGGAAATCGACACTGAAATACTCCAGCAATGCCTCGTCCGGCACCACGGTCTGGGCCATCCGGTCGAGGATCACACCGCTGCTGGCCAGGTTCAGATGCGGAAGTTTTTTCACCAACTCGGCGTAGTGTTTCTTGTGGACCGAGCCGATGTGCTTGCCCAGATCGAGCGGCACCCACTCCGGCCCGCTTCGCTCCATCGCTGCCTTGAAGTTCTCTCTAGGGGTCATCGCCATGTCCGAGACCAGCCTCCTCCTGTCACAAGAACCATCCTTCGGATAGCACAAAGTTGCCAATTGCATGCGCAGTCATTACTGCAATCTTGCAAAATCTGTCAATTCAATAGGGGCAAACTGACTGCAACATTTTGTCGCATTCACGCGACTATTGCATGCGCATTCATTCTCAACTATTTCATTCAGTATGCGGTTGCGCTTTCACGGCGCTGCCTGTCAACCCAGGGAGGACATGACGATGTCATTTATGAATATACGCATGCGCGAAGAGGCGCTGCCGTGCGGGGTGAACCCGTCTGTAGAAGCCTCTTTGGAAGGCTATTCGATTGAGGTGATGCCACGGACGGCGCAGAATATTGAGGAATTTCGTTCACTTCTGCCCAAGGGTACACGGGTCTATATCGCGCATATTGAGGGCACGCCGATCAAGGACATGGTCGCAACCACCAGGCGGATAGCGACAGAGGGCTATCCGGTGATGCCGCATTTCCCAGCGCGATTCATAAAGGACGCAGCGACACTGAAGAACTGGATCGCCATGTATCAGGGTGAGGCCGGGGTCGAGCAGGCACTGCTTTTGGCCGGTGGCTTATCCAAGCCAAAAGGAGCCTTCCACAGCTCGATGCAACTGATGGAAACCGGGCTTTTTGACAGGGCAGGCTTCAGGCGGCTGCATGTGGCGGGGCATCCCGAGGGCAACCGGGATATCGACCCGGACGGCAGCATGAAGAATATCAACGATGCCCTGCGCTGGAAACAGAAATTCAGCGAGTCTTCGGATGCCGAGATGGCCTTGGTCACGCAGTTCTGTTTCGAGGCAGGGCCGGTCATCGCCTGGGCAGACAATCTGAAAAAGGCCGGAATTAATCTACCGATCCATGTTGGCATCGCCGGGCCGGCCAGACTGCAAACGCTGATCAAGTTCGCCGTCGCCTGTGGCGTTGGCCCTTCGCTGAAAGTACTTCAGAAGCGCGCAACGGATGTCTCCAAATTGCTAAGGCCCTATGAACCAACCGAAGTGATCCGGGACATTGCTGAGCACAAGATGATCTGTCCCGGTTCCAATATCACCAATGTGCATTTCTTCCCGCTGGGCGGCATTAAGGCCAACGCCACTTGGGCGATTAAAAACGGCGGCGAGAGCACTCGCCCGGCGAACCAGTCCTGAAAGGCCAGACATGACGCGTACAATATTAGAAAGCAAGACAAAGACCGCAATCATCGGATTTGACCAGCCGTTCTGCGTGATCGGCGAAAGGATAAACCCCACCGGGCGTAAGAGGCTGGCGGCCGAACTTGAGGCGGGCGATTTCTCAACCGTCGAGAAGGACGCGCTGGCGCAGGTTGCCGCCGGCGCGACCGCGCTCGATATCAATGCCGGTGTGGTCTACGATTCCGACCCCAACCCCAACGTGACCGAGCCGCCGCTGATGCGAAAGATCATAGAGCTTGTACAGGAGCTTGTGGATGTGCCGCTTTGCATCGACAGCTCTGTTCCCGGGGCGCTTGAGGCCGGGCTCGAGGTTTGTGAAGGCCGGCCGCTTCTGAACTCCGTTACGGGCGAGGAGGAACGTTTGGAGCAGATCCTGCCTCTGGTCAAGAAACACAATGTGCCGGTGGTGGCGATTTCGAACGACGATACCGGTATTTCAGAGGATCCGGATGTACGATTCGCCGTTGCCAGGAAGATCGTTGAGCGCGCCGCCGATTTCGGCATCCCAGCCCACGACATCGTTGTTGACCCGCTGGTATTGCCGATCGGCGCAATGGCAACCGCGGGTTTGCAGGTCTTTGCGCTCGTGCGCCGCCTGCGGGAGGAATTGGGAGTGAACACGACCTGTGGCGCATCCAACATTTCGTTCGGTTTACCCAACCGGCACGGGATCAACAACGCTTTTCTGCCCATGGCGATAGGCGCGGGCATGACCAGCGCGATCATGAACCCGGTTGCCCTGCCTGTGACACGGACAAAGATCTCCGAGAAGAAGGCGGAGATCGAAGCTGCCGGGATCGTTCTTCCCGCGGCCGTGGACGACGAGACCTTCGTGAAGTTATTCGGCATGGGCTCGACTGAGCCCAGGGCGGGCAAGGAGATGGAAGCGATCCGGGCCGCAAATCTACTCACCGACAACGACACACACGGGACCGGTTGGATACGGTTCAACAAACCACCCGCCGCCAAAGGCCGGACCAGGGGACGCAATCGGCGCGAGGCCAGATAAAGGGCTCTGTCGCAAAAACCACCGGCAGCGAGCGGCTGCTCTCACATTTTCCGTGCCAGGTGGCGAAGTTCGCGAACTGCCTGAATGGACAGACAGCACCTCTGAGCTGACCTTTGAGGATCATGCTGACAACCTCAATGCCGCCAGCGCTGAGGCGGCTGCCTCAAACGATTTGAAGCCAAGCATGGGACGGGTCCGCCGCTTGATGAAACGGTGATCTTGCTCAACGATGTTGTTGAGGTACTTGATCCGCGCCATCTCGATTGGCACCGTGCAGCCGAAACGCCGCAACATCCGATTGATCCCGTTGATCCCGGCCGTGTTGGCACCGCTCTTGTCGATCACGATTTTGCGCGGCATGCCGTTCGCTTCGAGGGCACGAGCGAAGAACTTCGTGGCCGCAGCCTTGTCTCGCCGCCTGGACAGCATGAAGTCCAACGTCTTTCCGAACTTATCGACCGCTCGGAAGAGATTGACCCATTTACCCTTCACGCGAATATAGGTCTCGTCCATCCGCCAAGACCGCTCCGTTGGGCGTTTGCGGCGATGGGCTTCGTCGGCCACCTGCCTGGCATATTTCGTGACCCAACGGTTGAGAGTCGCGTGATCTGACGTGATTGATGACCCGCACCGACATTGCACCGGGCGCCATTCGGCATCCCGAAGCTAGCGCTATCTGGCACCATTATCACGTTAAACTGCTGCAAAATTTATAGAAACTTGGTAGCGGGAAAGGGACTTGAACCCCTGATGCGCTGATTATGATTCCGTCACCGATTGAACGAAAACAATGACTTAAGTGGCGAATGTCAAATCTATGTCAAAGCCAGAGACTTGGCGCAATTTGGCGGTACATAGAATATCTTGCGATCGATTGTATCCGTGCCAGTTGAAAGGTTCAAATCGGAGGCACGCAACCACCGAGGCCGACACTCACTTACAGCCCCAATTTGATAAAGGTTGCCCGACTCCAAACCCAAACCTGATGCCTCACAGGACAGGGCCGTTGCGCAGTGGCGCACCTTTTCTTCTGTACGCTCGAGCCTCACAAACAAAAATCCGGCTCTCCGTTTAAATCGCCCGTAGCCAATCATCCCATCGCGGATCATTGAACAACATTCGCGCTCTTCCATATTTCCAGATGCCATATTTCTGGTAGTCAAAATCCCAATCTGACAACTGACGCTGCTGCACAGCCCAGGAGCCCCATTTCATGTCGGCAATGGCACGCGCGACTGTCACGCGCGCCACCGTTTCAGCGCGAACTTCCCCGTAGTAGCGTTCGATCATTTCCAAAGACGTTTTCTCGTCTGCAAAAACTTCGCCAAGAAACACGCCGAGTTCATAGGCCCGCTCATTGTTGGATGCGTATTCATAGTCAATGAGCTTCATGTCGGTGATAGCGTCATCGTCCATCTGAACCATGAAGTTGCCTGGCATCGGATCATTGTGGCAGGGAACAAGATCAAGTCCGGATGCAAAAAAAGCCTGTTTTGCCTTTGAATACTGCTTCAGCAGCCAATTAAAATCTGCCGGAAATAGAGCACCGATCTCACGCCCCTGCTCAATGTGCTCTTCTGTCATTTCAAACACGTCTTTCGTTTCAGAAAGCGGATTGCCGGAATGAAACGCGGCGTAGAGGTCGATAACGTGCTCCAGGAAGTCCCTTCGGGCGAAATCGGCATTCGTCGAGGCACGGTAACCCGTCAAAAACTCAACGACCTCCAGACCTGTGTTCTTGTCGTAGTAAAGGACCTCCGGAGCGATACCCATGGATTGTGCCTGGCGTGCCGCATCGATGGATACTTCCCGGTTGATGAAACTCTCCGTTCCACTGCCGTAAATCTTCAAGAAATGCAGTTTACCTTCATGCGTTGCCAACCAGTTCGAATTGGTAACGCCGCCATCAAGTGCGCGAATGTCCACCGTCTCTGGTGTCCAGCCCGGCACCGCACCGATAACCGCCTCAAGCTGTTTTGTTATTGCCGCACTCATTTTCGCTCCTAGGCGGCCGTTCGGATACGGTCGTTTGCATCCGAAGACTTGGCGCGCATTTCCAGGCGAATGAAGCGCCAGGCCGAATATTTTGAAAATTCAAGGTGGCTGCGCGGCGACTTTGCAGCCATGATCGCTCCAATCAGCCCCCACCGCATGTCATCGGCAAGCCCATAAATCATCGACCTTTGAAAAAGGCCTTCGTTGAAGTTGCCATACCATTCTTCGAAGCCAGCGCGGGCATCGACATCGTTTTCAAAAAATTCGACGAGATAACAGCCAATGTCTTCGAAGGGATCACAGTTTGCTGCCAGATCAAAATCAAGCAGTTGGATCGAATGGTCCTGGCCGACCATCAAATTGGCTGTATTTCCGTCACGATGGCACGGGCATCGGTCCCGACCAAGACTGTTCAGCTTTGCATTTGCGTCTCGCAAGAAATCGAGGAAAACGTGCGCATCTTTGTGCGTATAGATATTTTCCCGCTGAACGATGGCAAAGAGGCCTTCGATCTCATCAAATATGCTGGCATCGTTGCAGAGTTGCGCACCGGCCTGGAAGGCTTTCTTGTTTTCGATAACCTTGCTGCGAATTCCCGCATCAACCGCATCCTGCAATCCGCCGGCGCGCCACGGATCCACCAAGTCGACGAGAGCGGCCAATCCATCCTCAGCACGGCTTTTCAGAACTTCAGGTCCGACTCCGAGTTTACCCGCCTGTTCTGTTGCATGAATTGCCGTCTCCGGATCGACGTAAAATTCCGTGTCCGGATGATAGTTCTTGATGATCACGGACGTGCCTACGCTTCTGGCGCGCCAGATATCGCCCTCGATACCTCTCCAGGCCGGAGATGCCAGAACCGTCAATGGGTTGCTGAACAGCTCGGGGGCTGTGCCCAATATGTCCTCAGCCATTTTGCGTGCAGCCCGCTCTCTCGAGGCCAGTTGTTCTGACATTGGTTTTACTCCGCCTGCTTCAAGCTACCGGGTTAGTCGGCCAGTTCTTCTTGCCGTGACCGAAGATAGCGAGCGCGGCCTCAAGCCTCGTGGCAAGATCCAGCAGACGAAAGTCATCAAGCCGTTTGCCGACGATCTGCATTCCGATGGGAAGCCCCCGATCGTCAAAACCGCCGCAAATCGAAACTGCCGGATTTCCGGACTGGTTAAAAAGCGATGTGAATGTAGTGTGGCGGAGCGGCATGTACGGATCGATACCCCTTTCTTCCGCGGGAAAATTCACCACAGGCATGACCGGTGTCAGCAGAAAATCCACATCGGACAACAGATCGACACTGAATGCGACCCCCTTCTCGATCCCGGAATTGACCTCGGCGATTTTGCTCGCCGTCCAGGTTTCCGCCTCCCTGAACCATTCAAAAAGGGGAACCGGCGTCAGATCACGCAGGCTGGGATCAGCCGAACTATATTCGAGCCATCCCTTCATCTTGAGCGATTCATCGATCGGAAGGTAAGCGTCAAATCCTGCCCGTTTCGAAACATCAACGACTGAACCGACCATGTCATCCAACACTGCACGGACCTGTTGGAAACAGTTTAGCACGGCCGGCTCGACATCAGGACCGAAGCCGAAATCCGCTGAGGCGCCGACTTTTATCTGACCGCTCAACACCTTGCCGGAGAGCGGGAGCGAGTAACGATCCGCCTCATCCGGTCCCAG
This sequence comes from Hoeflea sp. TYP-13, assembly GCF_040932035.1. Taxonomy (NCBI): domain Bacteria; kingdom Pseudomonadati; phylum Pseudomonadota; class Alphaproteobacteria; order Hyphomicrobiales; family Rhizobiaceae; genus Hoeflea; species Hoeflea sp. TYP-13. The sequence goes on along the minus strand of NZ_JBFRBB010000003.1, from coordinate 338,195 downwards.
CAACAATTCCGTCCAGGCGCGCAGATCGGCCGCCTTTCGTGTAATCGGCCCTGCTGAACGCACTGTTGACGCCGGTGAATGCGGGATGACACCTTGCGTCGGTTTCAACGCGGCAAGGCCACAATGCGCAGCCGGCAGCCTGACAGACCCTGCAATGTCCGAACCAACTGACATCATCCCGATTCCTGCGGCCAGCGACGCGCCGGCACCGGCACTCGAACCACCGGTATTCCATGAGAGCCCCCACGGATTGCGCACGACACCATGGGATCCGCTGACCCCTGATCCGCTTAACCCAAAGTCAGGCATCGCACTTTTGCCAAGGATGATAGCACCGGATTTTTTCAACCGCGCCGCTGGTGGTGAATCCTTGCTCGCAACAATACCAGCGCCATGAATGGCTGAACCGTGATGCCATTTCATACCGATGGCGTTCACACTGTCTTTTATTGTAACAGAGATGCCGTCAAATGGGCTGAGCTGTTCGCCCTTTGCATAACGGCGCTCGGACGCCTTCGCCTCATCAAGTGCCTGTTCAGTACGCAGGTCATAAAGTGCATTGATTTGGCCGTTTACAGCGCCAATCTGTTCGATGGTGGTTTGCAGCAGCTCAACCGGGCTCAGTGTCCTTTGTCTCAGAGCTGACTGAACATCTCGCAGCTCCATATGAGAAAGCGACTCGATATCAACCCTTTGTCGTTCTTTTGTGTTCTGCAACTGTGCCACGCTATCGATCATGTTTCGTCACTTTCACCACCAGCGTTACAGACACGCTTCGATGAGTTTGCTTGTTGTCGCTTCGGTCATTTCGATCGGATTGCCGCCCGTGCTCGGATCGGCCAACGCATCATTGACAAGGCGATCCATATCCGGATTTTTCACACCCAGTTCGGTGAGCGTTTTGGGGATCGACATGGAGGCATTGAGATCGTCGACGAATGCACAAAATCCGTCGAATCCGCCCTTGATGCCAAGATAGGCCGCGGCCATATCGAAACGCTCCGATATGGCCGGCCTGTTGAATTGCAGAACTGCAGGCATGCAGACCGCGTTCGTTGTGCCGTGGTGCGTGTGGTAAATGGCGCCGATCGGATGAGACAAGGCATGGATCGCTCCGAGACCCTTCTGGAAGGCCGTCGAACCCATTGCGGCCGCACTCATCACTTGGGATCTCGCTTCAATGTCGGATCCGCACTCGTAGGCGCGCGGTAGATATTCCTTGATCAGCCGCATCCCCTCAAGCGCAATGCCCTGCGACATGGGATGATAATGCGGCGAAGAATATGCCTCGACGCAGTGAGCAAAGGCATCCAGTCCCGTGCCGGCAGTAATGAATTTCGGCATACCGACCGTCAGTTCAGGATCGCAGATCACCTGAACGGGCAGCATATTGGGATGGAATATGATCTTTTTCTCATTCGTTAGCGAGTTTGTTACGACACTCGCTCGCCCGACCTCCGAGCCGGTTCCAGCGGTTGTCGGGACGGCGATGATGGGGTGGATCCCAGCAGGGTCCGCCCGCGTCCACCAATCCCCGACATCCTCAAAATCCCAAAGCGGCCTTGTTTGACCGGCCATGAACGCAAGGACCTTTGCGAGGTCGAGCGCAGACCCGCCGCCAAACGCAATTACCCCGTCATAACCGCCATCGCGGTATAACTTGAGACCCGCCTCTACATTCTTGTCGGAAGGATTCGGATCGACATCAGAAAAGAGATCATTGCCCAGTCCGCTGTCCTTCAACAAGGATCTTGTCCTCTGGGTTATATCCATTTCCGCAAGGCCTTTGTCGGTGACGAACAGCGGTTTTTTTATGTTGGCCGACTTACAGGCATCGGCTATTTCACAAATCCGTCCCGCACCAAATCGGATTGAAGTTGGATAAGACCAGTTGCCCTGAAGCATCGCGTTATTGACCTCTTTTGAAATGGCAGGATTTGGGGTGCGTAAGATTGTGGTACCCGATGGCGGACAATCCACCACCGCGACCTGTGTTCTTGCATCCGGTCCAGCACAGTGCCGGATCGAGATAATCGCACCGGTTCATGAAGACCGTGCCGGTCTCGATGTGATCGCCAACCATCTGCGCCCGTTCAACATTCCCGGTCCACAAAGACGCGGTCAGACCGAATTCGCTGTCATTCATCAGCGAAATTGCTTCAGAGTCGTTTTTCACCTTCATGATGCCGACAACCGGCCCAAAGCTCTCATCGCGCATGACGCGCATGTCATGGGTGACGCCGGTCAGGATCTGAGGTGTCAGGTAAGCCCCGCCATCATCCTCTGGAAACAAAGGAATATGGGCCGTCGCACCGGCTTCGATCGCCTCGGAAATCTGCGATCGCACCTCATCAGCAAACCTTTTATGGGCCATGGGACCGAGCGTAGTGTCGGGATCGAGCGGACTGCCGAGTTTGTAGCCTTTGACGATGTTGACGGCCTTTTCGACGAATTCCTCGAAAAGCGGCTCAGCCACATAAATTCGTTCGATGCCGCAGCAGCATTGACCCGAATTGAACATAGCCCCGTCGATCAGCGCCTCAACCGCCGTATCGAGATCGGCATCGTCCATGACGTAGCCGGGATCCTTGCCGCCAAGCTCCAATCCAACCCCGGTAAAGGTGCCGGCAGCAGCCTTTTCGATTGCTTTGCCGCCGCCCACCGATCCGGTGAAATTGATGAAATCAAAGCTCCCCTTCGCAATCAGTTCTTCTGTGGTCGGATGATCCAGGAAAACGTTCTGGAACACGTCCTTAGGCACGCCCGCATCGTGGAACGCCATTGCCATGCGCTCACCGACGAGTAGCGTTTGCGCCGAATGTTTAAGGATCACGGAATTCCCGGCGATAAGCGCCGGCGCAACCGTGTTAATGGCGGTCATATAGGGGTAGTTCCACGGCGCAATAACGAGAATGACACCATGTGGAACACGCTTGATAAACCGGCGAAAGACCTCGTCGTCGGAAACTTCGATATTGGCAAGCGCATCCTCCGCGATCGATGCCATAAAAGTTGCCCGCTCTTTGAAGCCTTTGTACTCGCCGCCATAGCGAACCGGACGGCCCATCTGCCAGGCAAGTTCAGGAACGATTTCATCGTTCATCTCACCCACAGCCGAAACGCCGGCCAATACCAGGTTTATACGCTCCTCCAGCGGTCTGGCCGCCCACTCAGATTGCGACTGCTTTGCCAGATCAACAATTTTGAACGCATCGTTTCGGGTCAGACATGGCCGTTCGGCATAAACGGATCCATCTACGGGAGAGATGCACTGTAAGTTTTCAGTCATTGTTGTCGTTCACGCCTTCTCAAATCCGCGAGCGATTTCGTAGTCTGTCACCACGCGATCAAACTCTTCCTGTTCCCACTCAGCGCAGCGGTGGTAGTGGTCGACCACATCGTCGCTGAAGGCGGCACGGAGCATTTCTGATTTCTTCAGCGCGACCATGGAATCGCGCAACGTTGAGGGGATTTGGGCAGCCTCCGCGGCCGCATAAGCGTCGCCGGAAAGAGGCGCGTCCAGTTCGAGTTTTTCCTCGATTCCGGCGAGGCCTGCTGCCAATTGCGATGCGATCGCCAGATATGGGTTTATATCGGACCCCCCGATGCGGCACTCGATGCGTATAGCTTTGGTGCCTTCCCCACAAAGTCTGTATCCCGCCGTTCGGTTGTCGACAGACCAGACAATCCCGGTTGGAGCAAATGTTCCCTTCTGGAACCGTTTGTAGCTGTTGACATACGGCGCGAGGAAAAAGGTTGTGTCGGGCGCATATTTGATCAGGCCAGCGGTGTAGTGGCGCATGAGATCGGACATTCCATACTCACCGTTTGGGTCATGAAATGCCGATGTACCTTCTTTCCACAGTGACTGATGTATGTGGCTTGATGACCCTACCCTGTCATGGCTCCATTTCGGCAGAAAGGTGGCAGCATGCCCCTGTTGCCACGCGATTTCCTTGATCGCATGCTTAGAGATCGCATGATGATCCGCGCAATCGAGCGTCGAGGCATATTTGATATTGAGTTCTTCTTGCCCCGCTTCCGCCTCCCCTTTGGAGTTTTCAATGGGAATGCCGGCGGCCAGCAAATGGTTGCGGATCGGCCGCATCACATGCTCTTCCCTGGTGGTCTGGAGAATGTGATAATCTTCGTTGTAGCCACTGATCGGTTCGAGATCACGGAAACCGGATTTCCGAATTTCATCGTAACTCTTTGCGAACAGAAAGAATTCCAGCTCGGTCGCCATCATGGCCGTCAAGCCCATGGTTTCCAGCCGCTCGATCTGGCGTTTCAGTATCGTCCGTGGCGAATGCGGAACGGGAGCGTGTGTGTGATGATCGAGCACATCGCACAGCACCATGGCGGTCCCATCGAGCCAGGGCACAAGCCGCAGCGTATCGAGATCGGGCTTCATGACATAATCGCCATAACCCGATTCCCAACTGGTCGACGCATACCCATCCGGTGTGGCCATCTCCAGATCCGTGGCAAGCAGATAGTTGCAACAATGGGTTTCTTCCCATGCGCTGTCGACAAAGTGCCGCGCTACGAAGCGTTTGCCCATCAACCGGCCCTGCATGTCGACCAGGCAGCAAAGCACGGTGTCGATCCGGCCATCGGCCACCTGTTTCTTCAAATCTTCAAATGTAGGTCGAGCGGCCATTACGCGGTTCCGGTTTTTATTGGTTTGGATGGTTTGTTGAGGTGATCGAGCGCCTTTCCAAGCGACTCCAACAGCAGTTCATGGACCGCCCTTCGGTCATCATTATTGGCAAGGAGATCGTTGCGTATCTCCACCATCACGTTTGCAGCACCGTTTTTGGCTGTGTGGCGATCTATCGTGTGCAGGACGCCATCTTCGGGGCCATAGGGTTGATTCAGCCGAATATCGAAAACCTGGTCGCTCGAGGCATGAAGCAACATCGCCTTGGCTAACCGGTTGTCCTGACCGTGTAGGTATCCAACTTCCACAAACCGGTGCTCGCCGCGAAAGACCGGCGTGAAACTGTGGATTGTGACCAAGACTGGTGCGAGCCCCTGAAGCCGCTTACGGGCGATGACATGGGCGAGTTCGACGTGGAACGGCTCATAGATTTCGCGTGCACGGGCTTGCCGATCCACTTCGGAAAGCGACACGTTTCCAGGAACCCTGCAAACCTCTGTGAAATCCGGCATTGCGCTGGTTGCTTCCGGCGGCCGGTTACAATCATAAACGAGCCTTGAAAGCCGCGCGGCAATCAGCGGTGAATCCAAAGAGACACTCAGCGCTTTTGCAAGGTCCAGCGCACCCGGGTCCCACCCCACGTGACTGTTCAACTGCTCTTCGGTAAGACCGAGATTATTCAGGTTTTCCGGCACGCGATTGGACGCGTGTTCGCACACCAAAACCACTTGGCTCTTGCCATCGCGATTGATTACCTCGACAGGCGGGCCGTCGCCTGGGGTTAACAGTGGCTCCGGTGAATGATGAGACAACGACTGATGAATCCGGCCGGCCTCTCCATTACTCCGCTCCTGCATTGCTTAGGCCCTCCCCGAAAGAAGATGAAGGAGTTCGGCGTGGAGTTCCGGAGTTGAGGCCGACACGACCCGGCCATCGGAGTTAAAGCCAAGCGGTTGCCCGTTCCAGTCGCTGATAACACCCCCGGATGCCTCGATCACAGCAGCGAGCGGGAGATAGTCGAACGGCTTCAAATCGTAGTCGACAACGGCGTCTATATGTCCCGCCGCCAAGAGCGCGTGCGGGTAGCAATCATATCCAAACCGCCTTGTGTGGCCTGCCTGAACTAAACGCGAAAAAGCGTCTGGCTCACAGGCATATAGTTTTTCGCCCTCATTGATCGCCAGAATTGCATCAGCGAGTTTCGTTTGGTCGGACACTTTTGTTGGAGAGCCATTCTGCGTCGCACCCATTCCGGACACACCTACAAAAACCTCATCTAACGCCGGCATGGAGATTATTCCGAGCGTTGGATGGCCATTAGTCATATGGGCGAGCAGAAATCCGAACAGCGGATGACCGCTGATAAATGAGCGGGTTCCGTCGATTGGATCAATCACCCAGACATGTACTTTGGAAAGGTCGCCGGCCCCGTATTCCTCCCCGAGGATTGAATGATCCGGAAACCGGCTGTTCAAGAGATCGCGCGCGTCCTTCTCTATCCGCCTGTCAGCGAGTGTAACCGGGCTATCATCGCCCTTTAGATCGATATCAAGAGGATTACGGAAATAACCAAGCGCTGTCTCTGCTGCTGCACAGACAATCTCGTTTGCCGTCTCGATAATATCAGGCTCGGTCGATGAACTGTGGTTAGACATTTCGCACCCTTGAGCTCCACATTGTTCCGCACCCCAAGGACTCGCTCATGGATTCAGGAACAGCTGCGCAGATGTATTTGTGATCAAGTCCGTCAGCCATGGATCACTTCCATCCCCGCTTTCTTGAATTGTGCGCTGAACTCTGGATCCGGTTTCCGGTCGGTCACAAACCGGTCGATGGCGCTGAACGGTGCAGTGCACATGTTCGCCGTCTTGCCGTATTTCGAGGAGTCGGCCATTACGACCTTGTTCCGCGCTGATTTTAGGAGAGTTTGGCGGACGCGGACCTCATCCTCTTCGAAATCCATGAATCCGCGCTGTGCGTCGATCCCGGCAACGCTCACAAAGGCCGTATCGAAGTAATACCCCTCCAGGAAGGAAATAGTGTCATAGCCGACGAGATCGGTTTCCACCTTGCGCAATTGTCCGGGCGCCACAAAAACAGACACACCGAAATGCTCCTTTGCGATTAGAGCAACGTTCAGGGAATTTGTGTAAACCTTGAGGTCGGAGAACCTGCCGAGTTGTCTTGCAAGAGCCTCCGTCGTAGATCCGCAGTGCAAAAAGATTGATGTGTGATCTGATATGAGATCTGCCGCCAGCTTGGCGATAACGCCTTTCTCCTTGGCGCTTTTCTGAACCCTTTCACTGATCGGTTCGTCGCGAATATGAGCAACACCAATTGCGCCACCATGGACGCGCCTTAGGAGGCCTTCTCTTTCGAGGTCTTTCAAATCCCGCCGCACCGTTTCATCGGATACATCGAGGCTTTCAGCGATATCCGTAACCGACACACGGTTATGATGTGAAAGGCGTTCTAAAATATGCTCGCGGCGATGACTGTTTAGCATCACTAATCCTCAACTGACCGTTTCAAGTTTATCGGCAAGCGCGTTGTGGTCTTGATCGACTAGGTGACAAGAAGCCTGCCCTCCATCAGCCAACATTTTGGCTTCCGGATCCAAGCTTTTGCATATATCCAATGCTTTTGGACAGCGTGAACGGAAAGAACAGCCCGGCGGAATGTGGACAGGACTGGGTGGTTCACCTTCAAGGAGATGGTCTTTTGATTTGAAGGGATGATCGTCCAATGTCGGCACGGCGCTCAAAAGCGCGCGCGAATACGGGTGAACCGGATTGTCGAAAAGCTTGTTGTTGTCGGCAAGTTCCACGACCCTGCCAAGATACATCACGGCTACGCGGTGGCAGACCTTTCTTACCAGCGCCATGTCGTGCGAAATAAAGATGTATGTAAATCCGTGTATCTTCTGGAGACGGTCGAACAGTTCAAAAAGCCTGGATTGCTCGACCTGATCAAGAGCGGATAAGGTCTCGTCGAGAATCATCAGTTTGGGCTCCAGTACCAGAGCCCTCGCGATATTTATGCGCTGTCTTTGTCCCGCACTCAAACCAACAGTCAGTTGGTTTTCGAGCGAAGGATCAAGGCCAACCTCATTCATGGCAGTCAGAACCCGGTCGTGGATTTCAGACCTCTTACAAATTCCGTGGATTAGAAGAGGTTCAGCAATAATCCTGCCGACGGGCATACTCGAGGGCAGTGAGCTGTAGGGATCCTGTAAAAGCAGCTGAAATGACTGACGGAGCCTGGTCAATTCGGGCCTGTTCAGGGTGGCAAGGTCCTGACCGGCAAATTTGATCGTTCCCATTTCGGGCGCTTCCAGCCAGGCCAGGAGCCTCGTCAAAGTCGATTTTCCACAGCCGGACTCACCGACAATTCCGATGTTCTCACCTTCACGAATGTCGAGCGTAATGCCACGCACCGCTCTTACGGCGTTCACACCACGAAAAGTCCCTTTCTTGTGGACGTAGTAGGTGTGTTGAACATCCTCCACGGACATCAAGGTCGGGGATTCGGTCGCGATAGGGCCTGAGATATCATCGCCCCAGATACGCGGCAGCCTTGCAAGGAGCGACTTGGTGTAGTCATGTGCCGGGTCCTCGATCAGCGATTTCGGTGTCGCCTTCTCAACGACCTTGCCTTGTTGGAGAACCATCACCTCATCTGCAATCGTCTCAACGACAGGCAGCGAAGAGGAAATGAACAGGATAGCGGTAGAAAACTGATCCCTTAGATCCTGGATGAGGCGGATTATCTGCGCGGCGACGGTGACATCCAGCGCCTGGGTGATGTTGTCGGCGATAAGGACCGCAGGATTAGTGACAAGTGCATCGACGATCATGACGCGCTGCATCATGCCGCCGCTGAATTGAAACGGATATTCGTGAAACCGAACTTCAGGAGATGGAATTCTGACAGATCGAAGAACCTCAAGAACCCTCGCGGTTGCAGTCTTCCTCGACATGCCGGGGCTGACGGACAGCAGTTTCTCGACAATCTGAGCCCCGACTGGGACCGTCGGGTCGAGCGCACCGGCCGGATTGGAACCGATATAGCCGAATTCATTTCCGCGGATACGGGCGAGGTCTCTTTCAGGCAACGTTAGAATATTCTGACCTTTATACTGTATTTCGCCACCTGTGCATGTCAGCGGTTCGGCAAGGCCCCTAACAATGGCTCGTGCCAGTACGGTCTTGCCTGCGCCGGCCTCACCAATGAGGCCAAGAACCGTGCCGCTATCAAGTTCAAAACAAATATCGTCAAGGATTGTCTGGGTTGGATCGTTTTCCAGCCCGACGCTCAGATTTTTGACTTTCAGAACTGTCTCTTCGCCGGCCATCATGCGGCCCCCTTCAATACAGAGTTGCGGGCACTTTCCATAGCCGAACCCATGAGATTCAAGCTTGTCAGCGTAATAAGCAGAAACATGCCCGGCATGGTCGCAATCCACCACGCATTGATCAGATATTTCCGCCCATCCGCAATGATATTGCCGAATGTCGGGGTTGGCGGCTGAATGCCCAATCCGATGAAACCGAGGATGGATTCGAAGATCATGATGCTGGCGACATCGAGGACTGCAACGAAAGCAATTGGCGGCAATATGGCAGGCGCGAGGAAGCGCAATATGATCCGTAGATCGGATGCCCCGAGAACGCGCTCGCCCTTGATGTACTCTTTGCCTTTTTCGGCAAGGGCCGCACTGCGCGCGACACGGGCATAAAGAGGCCAACCCGACAGTCCCAGCACGAGTATGATGGCAGGTACCGTTGGACGTGAAACGCCCAGGATCGTGATTGCAAGTATGATCATCGGAATCGACAACTGAGCATCGGTGACGCGCATGATGATTGTGTCGGTGAAGCCGCCCTTGAAGCCGGAAACGAGCCCCAATCCACATCCGACAAAGAACATCAGGACAACGGTTGCGCACCCGATGAGCACGGAGTAACGAAGACCGACGAGGCACCGAAGCAGCAGGTCGCGACCCAATTGGTCGGTTCCGAGAGGATGGACCCAGGACCATCCTTCCCCGAGGAACATGGGCGGCATCAAACGTGCTCTGACATTCATCTTGGTCGGGTCAATCGACGTTAGCTCAGGATAGATCAACGCGCCGAACAGGAGCAGCACGAAGATGAAGAATCCGACTCGGAAGGCGGAACTTGACCACGCCTCACGCAGCATCCGCTGGGTCGGCGTTAGTTTTGGTTGAGACGGGTGCGGCGTCTCGAGGTGTTGAATTGCGTGGACGTCCGACATCTTAATACTCCAGCCGGGGATCGATGAAACTCGCAGCGAGATCGACAGCAATGTTGATGAAAACGAAGATGGCGCTGATGAAGATCGCCACGCCCTGAATGATCGGAAAATCACGCTGCAGAACGGCATTGATGGTGAGGCGGCCGAGACCCGGATAATCGAAGATCAATTCCACCACCAGAACACCACCTAACAGCATACCAAGCTGGATTCCAAAGAGGTTCAGGAGCGGGATCGATGCGTTTCTGATTGCATGCGCACAGACAATGCGTGCCTGACCCAGGCCGCGTAGCGGTGCGACCGTGATGAACTCCTCCCGCATAATTTGCGCGATGGATACCGACAGAGTGCGTATGATGAAGGGGGAAATGCCTATGGCCAAAACCAGGGCCGGTAAAATTGTATATTCAAAGCCCTTGTAGCCGATGGACGGCAGGATGCCGAGGCGAACCGAGAACAACTGTGCCAGCACGATACCCAACCAGAAATTCGGAAGAGAAACGAAAATCGAACCGCTAAAAAAAGCGAGCCGATCCTGCCACTTGCCTGGATTTAGTCCTGCAGCAACACCAAGCGGGAACGAGATAATCAGGGCAAAAACAACCGACAAACCGGCGAGCTGCAGGGTCAGCGGAATTCTTTCAATGATAAGATCAAGAACCTCGGCCCGCTCGTCGCGTGACGGATCGTCATAGGCCGCCGCTCCAACGGTCGCGCCGCTCTTGGGGCGGAAGAAGGAATTGCCGAGATCGCCGCGCGAAAAATCGCCCAAATACCTCAAATACTGAACTGCAAGCGGGTCGTTGAGACCGAGTTCCTCAGCCTTTTGAACAACGACTTCGTCGGGTGCCATACCCCCGACGATCAGCCGCGCGGGATCTCCAGGCACAACCCGCAGCAGGGCGAAGATTGCAAAGGATACAATCAGCAGAACGACTGCGCCTTGCAAAAATCTTCGAATGAGAAAGTTCAGAAGGTACAATTCTCCAACCCCTTTTGTATTCAAACGCCCGGCGGACCGAATCCGCCGGGCCTTCATTCATTTCCAGGATCAGGTATTGGCGGCTTCGGAGGCGTCCATCATACCATTCGGATAGATGTAGATACCCTCCAAACCCTCGCGCATGGCGTGGATGAATACCGAGGTGAACAGGCTCAGAGACGGGACCTTGTCGGCCAGCATCGGCATCACCTCATACTGAATGACGCGTCTGCGCTGGTCCGGGTCGGTCGTACCGCGTTCCTTGTCGAGAACCGCATCCAGCTCAGGGTCTTCAATGCCGCAGATGCGTTTCGACGATGAGTGGAAGTGAGTGCGCAGCACAAGGTCCGGCTCAGGCGACCCGGTCGCCCAACCGCAGTCGATCATATGACCGGGACCGCCACCGGGTCGGTCGTAGAGACGGTCAGCCCAAGCCGCAATTTCCATCGCGCTGAACTCGACGTCGAAGCCTTGCTCCTGAAGCATGGCCGTGATGACCTCACCATATTCCTTGGTCTTTGGATAGAAGCCAACAGAGGTTATGTATTCGAGCTTCGGCAGCCCTCTACCTCCGGGGAAACCAGCCTCTGCCAGGAACTTCTGACACAGCTCAGGGTCGTATTTCGGGTAGTTCGGTGTATCGACATAGCCGAACTTTACCGGAGAGACCCACGCATTGGATGGCGTTCCGGATACTCCGAGCACCTCGAGAATGAGATCGCGGTCGATGGCATGCGCAACCGCCCGGCGCAAACGCCAATCATTGAAGGGAGGCTTTGAGCAACGGAACCAGAGATACTTGTTTTCAACAGAAACGGCCTCGTTGACAACAAACCCTTCTTTGCCGCTGATCGTTTCAACCTGCTCGCCCTCAAGCCGCTCGATGATGTCCGCCTCGCCCGAGAGAAGCGACAGCATCCGTGTTGTGGCATCACCAACAAAGGTGAAATTGATGCCGGGAACCTTCGGAGTGCCGCCAAGGAAATCCGGATTTGCCTCAAGGACGGTTGTGTTGCCGTCCTGTTTCACGAACTTGAACGCTCCGGTTCCGTTCGGACGGGATGACAGGGTCTTGGTGTCGGCAACATCCTTGGCTGACATGATCGGAAGGAAGGCTGACAGGAACCAGAAGAGGCTTGCCGGATAACCGAATTCCTTCGTGTTCACATGAGCGGTATGGTCGTCGATTACATCGACCCGGCACTGGCCGGGATACCAGGCAGCAGGACGATCTGGCTGCGATGCATATTCGAACGTTGCCTTCACATCGTTGGCAGTAAAAGGCTCGCCACTGTGAAATTTGACCCCTTTGCGCAACTTGAACTCAAGCGTGTGTTCGTCGATGAGTGTCATGCTCTCCGCGAGCTCGTAAACGATCTCATCCGGATATTCTGGTGTCATTGGAGCCCGTGTGAGATACCCAAAGACAAAGCTCTCAAGATTGATCTGCCCAAGGGTTGTATGGGAGGTGGGGTCCCAGTTGCCGGTCAGGTTCTCTGCGGACAGAAAGTTGATCGGTTTGTTTTGAGCAGCAAATGCGGAGCTGCTGAAAAATCCGCGATTGATCATCGAACCGCTCAGCACCACGCTGGCCATTGCTGATGATTTTAAGAACTGCCGTCTGTCGAATTTCATATCGGTCTCCTCCCGTTATTTTCGACGTTTTCACTAATCCGCACTCAAAACGTTCTGCTCTCACCCAAGGGAAACAACGGATGGCTGGAGCAAAGCTTTGAGAGGTTAGAGGTCATTGGATGCTCTCGAAATCACATGAAGTGAGCTGGCTTGAGCTGGTGCAGCACCCAAACACCCACCCAGGCGATTCCTGAACACACCAGCTTGAGACGCAGATCCAGGAGCGCCGAAACGGTGCGCCCTAGCCGCCCGGCTCGCCTGTGGGAGGTTTGTGGCTGTACGAGGCGATTCAATTACATCACCAGTTGGTGTAACCGCAGCAATACCAACGAAAATTGATGACAGCTCGCGGTCAGATTCAGTGATGCAACGGATGTGAAACACTACATACGCCTTTTGTGGTTTTTGTTGATTTATTGGTATAAGTGGATTTCAAATAAAGTCAAGAAAAAATTCCGCAAAAACAACTGCCTTGCCGAAGCTAACGAATATCCCACCACTTGATTTGGTTGGTAGAAAGATTGGCTAAAACACAAGCTATATCTCTATAACTTATTGGTTTTCAGTAATTAATATAGTAATTTCGCTCTCCGCACTACTGCAGAAACGAGGCGCAAATTCATCCTAAATTTGCACGGATAATAAAATCACAAAAACCACAAAATTCTCAAAATTGAGCCATAAAAGAAGTGCGGACGGGGTTGATAAGTGTGATTTGAGGTAAACGTGATTGGACAAGCAACGCAAACCGAATGCTGTTTGCAACAAGCTGATTCAACAAGCTCGCTAACAAGACTGAGCAGGATATTTTGTCGGGGCACTGTCAGAGGAAAACTTGGTTGAGGCCGGCAAGGCGATCTCGTAGCGTCTGGTTGTGACCAAACCGAGTCCATTTCGATACTTCAAAACCAGTCACGAGATCATCCGCCTTGCGGTAATGCTCTATGTGAGGTTTCCACTCTCTCTTCACAATGTAGAGGACCTGCTGCATGAGCGCAGCATCGAAGTTAGTCATGAAACTATTCGATTTTGGCGGAATCGATTTGGACCAATGTTTGTCGCCAAGATTCGAAAGAAACGCGTCCAACAATTGCGCACTTACTCCAATTGGCGATGGCATTTGGAAGAGATGTTGGTGAAAATTAACGGCCAGACGCACTACCTCTGGCGGGCTGTGGATCATGAGGATGAGATGCTGGAAACCTATGTCACGAAGCGCCGGGATCACAAGGCGGCACCAAGATTCCTGAAGAAATCGATGAAACGGCACAGTCATCCGCATATTGTTGTGACGGATAAACTGCGTTCCTATAGCGCTGCGATGAAAGTCATTGGCAACGCCGGAAGACAAGAAACGGGTCGCTGGTCAGACAACAGGGCTGAAAATTCCCACCAGCCGTGTCGACGATGAGAGCGGGCCATGCTTTGTTTCAGGAGTATGCGAAGTTTGCAGAAATTCGTCGCCATATACTCCGGAGTCTACTACCATTTCAACCAGGAGCGCCAACTAAACAGCCGAGCAAATTTTAAACAGATTCGTGCCGCTGCTCTCGCCGATTGGCGGATGGTCTGTGCCTCATAGGTTTCGCTAATCAAACTCAGTTGCGACTGCGCTGAGTTCCTCTGACAATGCCATTGAAATTATAATGCAAAAAGAAAAGTGACGCACGCGACGGGATTTGAACGTGTGACCTATGCTTTCGGAAAATTAAAACGTCAACGCGTCTATTGATTTGCTGGCAAGATGATCTGAGTCTGTGTGACCGTTGCTGCGAGTTTTCCATCTGCGTTAAAGACATCCGTACGCCACACCATGGTTTGTCGGCCTTTGTGGACGGGTGTGCATACTGCTTTCGCGGTGGTTCCCACGGGGACAGCCCGCAGGAAGTTGGTTTTGCTCTCAATCGTGCTGGTGCGAGCACCATGGGGCATATTCAACACTGTCGCAATCGCCCCGAGATTGTCTGCAAATGCCATGATCGCGCCGCCGTGCAGCACATCGGGAATCGTACAAAGCTCTTTGGTTACGGCAAGCTCTGCTTCGATCCTGTCCGGCGACGCTGCGACAACGCGTTGACCAAGCAATTTTCCGAATTGTGTTCCGGCGGCGTTGAGTGCGTCGAGATCAATTATTTCACCCACAATTCAATACCTCTTAAGTTGTACCCCAGCCAATTTCTACGTCGAATGATAGCACCAGAACAATTACCTCGCGGGTAGTTGAACCCTCAGTCTGGCCGGACTGTCGAATTGAGACTGAGAACCCAACCCGGTCCAGGGCAAAAAAACACCGCCTAGTTTATGGGGACCATCCACAGCTTCATACGACGACGGAGACTCCACCAAAGGGCTGACTGCAAGTTTTCAAAAAAATGCGCGGGTACTGGGTTTTGAATTCAATTCAGAACCACCAACCCCTGCCTGAGTAATATAGGCGGGGTGTTGATCGGGAAAGGCCTATGTCGCGCAGCGTGTGATCAGACAGACTGCTCAATTCGCCAGATCTGACTGTGTATCGTTGCCGCCTACCACGACCTCTGGCTCTGCCAAACCTCAATTTCGCAACGAAACGCTGCCATCTGGATATGTTGTTCATCATCCGGTCCTTCGAATTCATTTCTGGTATTAGGCCGGCGCCGGCATAATGTGAGTTGCCCCTGAGCCAGCGCTGCGAGCCTTCAGATATTCGAGGCTAAGTGTTTTTTTGATCTTCTGTGGCTCCCTGAAGCTCGATCCAGACGGCCCTCGCCCGCGCAAGCGGACGACCTGATGCGTCATACAGCGCGGAACCGGCGATATGTTTGGTACCGGCTTCACGAATAGGCCAGGCGGAAATGATGCAGGTTTGGTCCGCTACGGGACGATGAAATATCTCGACGGCAAATTGACCCAACAGTGCGATCAGGCCAGGTTTCATAAGTCCGAAATAACTTGGACAGTCGAGTGACGCCCAGATGATTTCCGGCGCGATGTAACCTGTTTCGTCGGTAAATTCACGCGATGGCTGCCAAACCGCAGCCGCGAATTTTTCAGACACGTCCAGTCCGGAAAAAATTCTCAAACCGTCTCCCTCACATCGGTTGGGTCCGCAGACAAAACACTCTGGAAACAGGTGGTCTTCGACTTTTATCGCCTTACTGGACGCGGCGTTTGCCTCAACGAGCGTGGGTGCGGGCGGAACTTGAATGTCTACCGGCGCTGGTTTTGCGGTGGCTATCCGCTTTTGACTGCTCCACAGTGTCACGTCGTCGCCGGTCTTTTCCACAATTAGCGGCAATCGAAGTGGCGGAGGAGCGAGCAAGGTGACTTCCGCGGAACGATCGAATATTCGTCCAAGCAGCCCGGCAGTGTATCCACCATTGCCGGAGCGGGGTGGTCCTCTAAATCTGGTACCGATGATGATTGGCTGGCGGGATCTAATGGTCATCGCTGCACACTCCATCAGATGAACAAGCGAACGGGCATATAAAAGTGTATTCCACTCCCCGGTCCTCGGGAGTATAGAAGCGCGCCCATTTACCCTTCGACGTCATGACCGCTTGTCCGGCTTGGATTACTTCGATGGCCGAGCGGCTTTCAAGATGTAGCTGGCCATCGAGGACAAGTGAGCAATCATCGATTTCCGGGGTCTGCCCTGGCCTCGACCATCCATCCGGGATCACAATGCGAACGGTGGAACGATCTTTGTTCTTCGGCAGGCATCCGAAAAAATTACGGATTAGAATTTCGACCGCACTGGCGGCTTTGATCCCGACTGGCACTTTTTTAATCAGCATTCGTGTTGGTCTCTGTTATGGCGGCCGCACCGCTTCCGGCACGGCGATTGCATTACTCGGCTGGAGTAGTTGCGCCGGATTGCCCGCGCTTTTTGAGAAACGGCACGAATGCGGGCACCCGCTCGCGATAGGTGCGGTAACTCTCACCGAGATCTTCAATCAGATCCGCTTCCTCAAACCGGGTCGCCAATATGATGTAGGCAAATGTTGCTGCCGCGAAGACCAGGTGTCCCCCGGTCAGATGAGGCGTGATCAGTGGGGTCGTCATCCACCCCAAACTTATCGGGTGACGAATGATCGCGTAGAGATACCGGGCCATCATGGTTGAGGGTCTGGGAGGGGTGGTTCTGAAATTCTCCCACGCTTGCGCAAGGCCGAAGAAGCCGAAGTGACCAAAGTGAAATGTGGCCGAGAACATCATCACCCACGTGGCGAGATAAGCTGCATATATCAGCCCGGCTAGCCATACTGACAGAACCTCCCAGATGGTGATCGGGATTGGACGCCAGAGCACCACCAGCAAAACCGTCATCGCCGCCGTCATGTAGAGGTAGGTCGCCCGCTCAATCGGTGCCGGAATGAATTTGGTCCACCAGCGCTTGAACGATGTTCGTGCGGTGATCGAATGATGAACCCCGAAGAGGCCTATAAGGCCGGCATCAATAGCGACGGCTATCCAAACTGGCGCCGGGTCTCCATCACTGATGCTCTTCGGAACACCGAAATCGGCAAGAAATCCTACGATGTAGGCGATGTTCACCAGCGCAACGACATATGCACCGGCGGCATAGGCCAGCATTAGATATTTGCGGATCACGATCATTCTCCCCTGTTGAAACCACACCTGAATTTGCCGGTAATCGGTCGATGGCATAAGGGGCGCTTCAGACAGGTTCAGGTCAAAACCGCCAGTTTCGGCAATGGCAATGAGTGCCCTGTCTGGAGTAGTGGCGTGGGCGCAAGATACCTTGGCAAGCGTAATTCACAGCCGATCACATCTCATCGCAATCGGCGCTTCAATCATCTCGGCCTTGGTCGGAACCATTGTTTGTCAGCAAAAACGCTTGCCCAGACATGTAGTTTGATCAAAATAAGGTCAAAACCGCCAGGCAACAGAGGTTGTATGAAAAAGCAGAAAAGCCCCCGGCCACCTCGTATCGCGTGCCTTGCAGTTCCAAAGGTTCACGCGAGTTCGCTCTATGGCGGCTACGAGATGTTCAAAATTGCCGGCCTTCGGTTCAACACCAATGAAATGAGCATCGCAGGCGAGCGTTCGCTGGACCCCGTAATTGTCGGCCCCTCTTGTGACTTCGTTCTTGGCTGGAATGACGTCAAAATTGCTCCGGAATTCGGAGTGGACGATGTTGGCCCGGTGGATGCGATATTCATTCCATCAATAGGCGCAATAGACGAAAAACCCCCGGTGGCGGATCCAAACGTTTTGGCCTGGATAAACAATAACTACAAAGCCGGCTCAATCATCGCCACCGCGTGTATGGGCACGTTTTTCCTCGCTGGCGCGGGTCTGCTGAATGGAGAAAGGGCAACAACACACTGGGCATTTTCCGAAGATTTCAAGTCGAGCTATCCGCAGGTCGCCTTGCAAAAAAGAAGTGGAATGTCGTTCGCCGGTGAAGGCCATCGCATCATTACGGCGGG
The DNA here is from genome assembly GCF_040932035.1 of Hoeflea sp. TYP-13. Lineage (NCBI taxonomy): Bacteria > Pseudomonadati > Pseudomonadota > Alphaproteobacteria > Hyphomicrobiales > Rhizobiaceae > Hoeflea > Hoeflea sp. TYP-13. The sequence continues at coordinate 320,203 of NZ_JBFRBB010000003.1, read as the reverse complement.
AGGCGGCTCAATGTGGATGGATCTTGTGCTGTTCCTCATTACAAAATTCGTGAGTCACGAGGCTGCAGTGCAAATATCTAAGCTCTACCTGGTTGACTGGGCTCGTGACGATCAACTGGTTTACGCCTGCCTGGAGGCGACCAACCAGCATAGCGACCAGCTTATTCAGCGATCACAACGCGTGATTGCCGAAGCCCTGACCGACGCTAACGTTCTTTCCAAAGCGCGTGCAATAAGCGGGCTTCCGGACCGGACTTTCGAGAGGCGTTTCAAGGCCGCCACCGGTATCCCCGCGGTTAAGTATGTCCAGCAGCTCCGTGTTGAATTGGCGAAAAGGATTCTAGAGGAAACCCAAACACCCACTGAGGAGATTGCGTTAGCGGTTGGCTATTCCGATCCTACGTCGTTCAGGCGATTGTTCATACGACTGGTCGGTGTCACACCAAGTGACTACAGGAAGCGTTTTGGGAGAAAATGGCCAACTGTTGAAATGACAGCTTAGGGACCCAAATACTGCCAAACTCCATTGGACACTTGCAATCAGTGAGCGTCCATAGATGACAATGCAATTATGACGCCCGGCCGCAGGCGTTTTTTATTATGTGAATACAAATCACGGCTCAAAAATCATATTTCAGTTGAACCGCGATGCCGCACTCAACTTCAAAACGGTAATTTCCGTGGATCCTTTGATTAGTATCCCTTTGGCACCCATGCTGGACCGGTTGTTCGAGGAAATCGTTCAGAAGGAGCTGAGTTGACCTCGGCAAAGCGAGTGAAGACAAATCAGATCAACCAGAAAAACAGCCGGCAAACGGACACGATTTTGCCCGTTCGCCGGCCATTTGCACCGCCCCGCGCTTGGGAGAAAATACGGGTAGTGTAAACCAGGATCTGCATGTTACGGGAGCGCTCAAATTTCACTAAGTCGACGAAAGGCATTCACTATATCCTGAGCGTCCAAAGAGCGTTCAAAGTTCACGATATAAGGGGCTGTTTCCACTGTCACTTCGGAAATACGCTCCCAGTGCGACCGGCTGCCGCCAAGGCCTTCAATGCTCGTCGGAAGGCCGACCTCACCATAAAAGTCGAGCAGTTCGCCAAGAACGCTTCGACCATTTTCTTCGAGGGCAAGCTGTACAAGTAGGCCGAATGCGACCTGTTCGCCGTGCAGCGTCCGGCTAATTCCTTCTATCGAAGAGAACCCGCGTGTCAGGGAATGCGCAATGGAAAGGCCCCCGCTTTCGAAACTCAATCCGCTGAGCAAAACGCAAGCTTCAACCACGTCTTCCACCTCTGGGCTGACACGATGCGCCGATACATCGCCGACAGCCGTTCGTCCCTTGCTGCGTATAATCTCAAAGCAGGATTGTGCAATGCTTAATGCTAGTTGGGTTGGATGGCCGCCAAAAAAATTCTTGCCGCCGGCTTCAGCGCATTGACGCACCTCGAAACATTTCGACAATGCATCCCCGATACCGGCAACGAAAAACCGTACGGGTGCACCGACAATCAAGGCTGTATCGACGATCACCGCGTCAGGATTGGTGGACATCAGGCGAACTTCGCTGAGCACATGATCATTGGTGTAAAGCACCGCCAATCGCGAAGTGGGGCTGTCGTTCGAGGCGATGGTGGGCACGATGATTATCGGCAAATCCAGAGCAATTCGGACGCCTTTTGCGGTATCGATTGCTTTACCACCGCCCATTCCGATCACCACATTGGCATTGGCAGATTTAACCTTAGCAGAAATGCGGTCGATTTCTGCCGCCGTACATTCACCGCCGAATTCGGCAAACACCACGGCGACGTCGCCAAAAAGCTCGCGCAATCTGTCTGCGAACAAGTCTGTTACGACGGCGTCCGCCACGATTAATGGGCGTTTTCCATATTCCGCAGCTATGGACGGAAGGTTGTTAAGTGCGCCTTCCCCCTGAACGTATAAATGAGGCGCGCCAAAAATTCGAAACGTCATGGTCAACTCCAGTGATAATCGCGTTTGCCGCCGTCAATGCAAATAAGCGAGCCGTTGATGTATCCGGATTGCCGGGCACAGAGAAAAGCCACCACCGCTCCAACCTCATCAGCCTGGCAAAACCTGCCTGTCGGGTTTTGCGAGGTTACGACGCAGCGCTGATCTTCCGTGAAGCCAGCTATAAGCGCCGTTTCGACATATCCCGGAGCTATTGCATTCACGGTGATTCCTCGACGACCAACCTCTTTTGCAAATGTGCGGGTGAACCCCAAAATTCCGGCCTTGGCAGCCGAGTAATTGGCGACACCCGGCCGGCCGCCGCCCGTGAAATTCATGGACGAGGTATTAATGATGCGGCCGAATCCGTCAGTTCCCAGATGGGCAAGTGCGGCTTTGCTGCAGAGGAATGTGCTGGTTAAATGTGAATCAAGAAGAGCCTGCCAACTGTCAGCGCTGGTATCTTCAACCAGATGCCCCAAATGCTCACCGCCGGAGCCGGCATTGTTCACCAATATGTCCAACCGTCCAAAGCTTGCCGCAGCCTCATCGACAACCCTTTTTGCATTGTCTGGATCGGAGACATCGCCGATCGCCACGGCAACTTCGAACCCCGCATCTGCCAGTTCGGCAGCACATTCGCATGCCGCTTCACGATCTACATCGTTCACCACGACGTTTGCACCCTCACGGGCGAGTGCAAAAGCCTCGGCCCGACCGATCCCCCTCGCCGCACCGGTTACGAGGGCCACGCAATCTGCTATTCCAAGGTCCATCGCCGCTATCCCTTCACCGCTCCGGCACTCATGCCCTGGATGAAATACTGGCTGAGCAAAGCAAATGCGCCAAACAACGGAAGCGCGATCAAGGTCGATCCCGCCATGATCTCACCCCATCTCAGATCGAAGGATCCGATCATAGAGGCCAGCCCGACGGGCACGGTCTTGTTTGCATCCGACCCAATCATGATCAGCGCGAAGGTGTAGTCGGTCCAGGACAGCAGAAACGAGAAGATCGCAACGGTGATAAGCCCGGGCAGGGAAAGCGGCAGAACCACCCGCAGGAACGCACCGAGCCGGGTACAGCCATCGACCATAGCTGCCTCTTCCAGCTGAAACGGCATATTCTTGAAAAAGCCCCAAAGGAACCAAACCCCTAATGGCAGGGTAAGGGTCAAATGGGACACGACCAGACTGAGCAGTGTATCGCCGAGACCGATCTTGGTAAAAAACGTATACATCGGGATCGCCAGCAGGAGCGGCGGAAACATGTAGGCATACAGCATTGACCCGACGATCAGCTTTTTCCCGCGGATGCGCTGACGCGTTACGGCGTAGGCGATTATCACCGAGAAAAACATGGTCACGGCAACGGTCGACAAAGCTACGATCAGACTGTTTGCGAGTTGAGACGGATAGTTCGTCAGCTCGAGAAGGTTGCTGTAATACTCCAGGGTAAGCGGTCCCGGCAGGACGGATGTCTCGCGAAACAGCGAGGCCGGTGCACGGGTGGAGGACACGAACATCCAGTAGATGGGAAACGCTGAATAGACCGAGACGACCAGCGCCGACAGGTAAAGAGCGATGCGACCAGGCAAGGACCGAACCATTCGTGTCACTCCTTATCTAGGGGAAAGAGAAGAAAATAGAAGAAGACGGTGATCGACAGGATCAGGAAGGAAATGGTGGCGATCGCCGCACCGGTACCGATGTCGAACTTGGCAAAAGCGGTTGTATAGGAAAGGACCGCCAGATGTTCGGTCGACTGCACCGGACCGCCCCCGGTCAGGAGCCAGATCACGTCGAACTTGTTGAACATCCAAACGCCCCGAAGCAGAATGATGACGGTCAGGACCGGCCGCAGCATCGGCAGCGTGATATGGAAAAACCGTTGGACCGCGTTCGTGCCATCGACCTTGGCGGCCTCGTACAATGATGCCGGCACGGTCTGCAGCGCGGCAAGGAATGACGTCGTAACAAAGGGCGTCCAGAGCCAGACACTGACCAATATGACCGATGACATCGCGGCGACCGGGCTCTCGAACCAGTGAATCGGGGGCAGACCGACGGCCTCCACGCCGGCCGTGAGCACGCCGATTGATCCGTCGACCATCCATTTGAACGTCAGAACGATCACCACGGTGGGAAGCAGATACGGTAAAATGGACAGCCCGCGCACGATATTGCGGCCAACGAAAATCTGATTGAGCAGAAGCGCCATACCAATGCCGATTACGACCTGGAGCACGATGGTCGCAAGGGAGTAGATCATCCCGTTTTTCAACGCATTCCAGAATTCGCTGCTGGACAGAATCCTGATGTAGTTGTCCAGCCCGACCCATTGCGGGGAGCCGATAAACGACTCGAGCGAATAGAAACTCAAAGAAATCGCATAGGCGACCGGAGCCGCGATCAACACAACCGTGATCAGCAATCCGATAACCAGAAACGACATAAATGTTGCTTTGGAACTCACAGCATCATCCTGATTGAAAACGATCGACGCGAAGCGCCGATCGTTGGGTTGCTAAGATCAGGCAATGGCCTTGCGCATTGCTTCGCCAGCCTGCTGCAAGCAGTCCTCGGATGACAATCCCTGCAGGCATTTCTTCTGCAGCATTTCCGGAATGGCAAAGGACTCGAATACCTTCCCAGGCCGCAGATCCGGCACCGGCCCTTGGGTATCGATCGAGGTAACGCGCACATTCGGATCGGTCAGGAAGGACTGCGTCGTTTCAATGATGTCCGCATATTTTTCGATCAGCGGATGAGCACGCCAGCGCTGGTCGTCATAGATGTCGAGACGCGGTGGCTGGAAGTGCAGCGGCGCGGTATGCAGGAAGTTTATGAATTGGCTCTCGGTGAACCACCTCATGAATTTCATCGATTCTTCGGATGCTTCCGTATTCAGCACCACCCATCCATCATAGCCGTGATTGACGGCTTTGCCCTTACCGGATGAATCCATGTAGGGCATGATGCCGAACTTGTCGGCCAGATCGGGCGAATTGCGCTCGATCGCTTCGATCAGCCGTCCTGCATAGGCGCTATGCGCAATCTGATCGGACGCGAAATTCGACAGCATCTCGCCATAGCTGGCCTGGCTCGCCCCGATTGGCATCGTTTTGTAAAGCTCGGCAAAGAAGTCCAGGTATTTTACGACGCTTTTGGCATTGTCGCCCTGATCGAACACGATGTTCCAGTTGTCATCGAAGATGTCTACGCCATCGGCCCACATGAACGCCGTGGACATCCAGTTCGTCGCCCCGTTCGAGCCGATCGGATACATCGATCCCGAGCGCTTGTCCGTGTTCAGTTTCTGGGCATTGGACAAGAATTCGTCCCAGGTAGTGGGAACGGAAAGCCCGATATCGTCGTACAGATCCTTGCGGTAATAGATCCAGGAGAGGTTGTAATCAAAAGGATACCAATAGTTCTTCCCGTTGATCGGGAAGAGGATATTGGGACCCCAATCATATGGATCGGTCAGATCGTTGACTTCGACCAGATGGCCTCCCTCGGCCAGGATCAGGACGTGACCGACAAAGCCAAGGGTCGCGATGTCGTAAGGCGACCCGCTGCGCAACGAGGTCGTGACCTTGGTGAATGCATCACCGAGCGGCACCGAATCGATAACAACTTCCGTGCCGCTCACACGTTCATATTCAGCCGCTGCCACCTTGAGGGCACGCAGGCTGTCGATTGACGTTTCCGTGTTCAGGAACCGGATCTTCCTGCGTCCCTGTGCAAAGACCGCAGGAGCGCTCAATCCGCTCAGCGTCGCCGCGGCTCCGGCAGCTCCAGCCGCCCCAACTGCGGAAATAAAGGTTCGGCGCGACACCCCTGATTTCGTCTTTTTTGTAGTCATGGCTTTCTCCTCCACGATTTGTTGAGAACTTATGACGCTATTAACTCACGTTCCTCCTGGTTGGTTGCGTCAATGCGGGTACCCTCCCCGGTGGCGAATGCGTGCAGACGCCCGGGTTGAAATGACACTGTGAATTCCGAGCCTCGCGTGACCGTGTCCGACCGTTCCATCAAAACGCGCATTGGCTGCCCACCGACGCTACCGACGCAGAGCGTTTGCGAACCCAGCTGTTCGATGACGTTGGCCCGGAAGGTCCGGGCATTGGGCCCGTCGCCGATGGTGATGTGTTCAGGGCGAATGCCGAGGGTGACATTTTCATTCGCGGCACCGACAATATTGGCCGGCATGTCGAGAGACAACTCGTCGGCACGAAACACGCCGCCGTCCAGACGTCCATCGACAAGGTTCATTTCAGGCGATCCGATAAAGCCGGCCACGAAAAGATTTGCCGGCTTGTCGTAAACTTCGAGCGGTGCGCCAATCTGCTGAACATGCCCATCGCGCATGATGACGATGCGATCGGCAAGCGTCATCGCCTCGACCTGGTCATGGGTGACATAGACCATTGAGGTGCCGACTTCCTTTTGCAGGAGCGCTATCTCTTCCCTCATTTTGACGCGCAGCTTGGCATCCAGGTTCGACAGCGGTTCGTCGAGAAGAAAGATCTCGGGGTTGCGCACGAGCGCGCGGCCGAGGGCGACACGCTGCATCTGCCCACCTGAAAGCTGTTTGGGCTTGCGCTCAAGGAATGGCTCAAGCCCCAGCATGGTTGCCGTGGAGTTCACCCGCGTCTCGATTTCGGCGCGGTCCATCCGGCGCATCTTCAAACCGAAGGCCAGGTTTTCGCGAATGGTCTTATGCGGATAGAGCGCATAATTTTGGAACACCATTGCGATGTCGCGATCCTTGGGTTCCAGCGACGTGACATCGCGAGAACCGATGTGAACCGTGCCCGACGATATGTTTTCGAGCCCGGCGATCATGCGAAGCGTGGTGGATTTTCCGCAACCTGATGGACCGAGAAATACGATGAATTCACCATCGTCGATCAGCAGATCGACACCGTGAACCGCGACCACATCTCCATAGAGCTTGCGGACCTTGGCGAGTTTAACCTGAGCCATCTTCAACGGGCTCCTTCCATGACCGGAGACGACTCGTCCGCCAGAAGCGCACTGATGCGATGATTTATGGGCGCCAGCGCCTTGTGCAGGTCGACATAGATTTCATGTGCGCGAGCGTAGAACGCAGCCCGTTCGGGGTCAGGCGACAGTTCCGCCTTGACGCGGACCGCGCGGCCGGCGTCCGCTTCGTCGGAAAAGGCCCCGATGCCAACACCGGCGATCAGTGCCGCGCCAAAGGACGCATCGCCGTTTTCCGGAATCTCGATTTTGACATTGACCACATCAGCAACAACTTGCTGCCAGAGAGCGCTTGCCGCACCGCCACCGATCAACCGCGCCGTCGAAAAATCAAGCTCTTTGTTCCGCAAGGAATCCAGACAATCGCGCAGCGAATAGGCGATGCCTTCGTAAAGAGCGCGAACGAAATGGCCGGCGCCATGATTGAAGCCGATTCCGGCGAATTCCGCACGCAAAAGCGGGTCCCAATGGGGACTGCGTTCGCCGTTGAGATAAGGGTGAAAAAACAGCCCTTCCGCACCGGGCGCAACGCGCGCGGCCAGCGCATCCATGTCAGCAAATACCTGATGTCCAACATCGCCGGACCGCATGAAGAAAGTGTCGCGAAGCCATTTATGCGCCGACGCGCAGGAGTTGGTTCCTGCTATCGTATAGAACATGTCGGGCATCACATGCGGGTAGTTTATGACCGTCCGGTCCGGCCGCGGGTGCGGTGACAGCATGCTGACCGTCGCGGCGGTGGCCAGCTTGATGACACCCAAACCTTCCCGGGCCATGCCGGCCCCATATGTTTCCGCCGCTGTATCGGATGTGCCGCAGATCACCGGTGTGCCCTGAACAAGCCCGGTTGCCGCGCTGGCCGAGGCGCTAACCTGCCCGACACGGTCTGTGCAATCGGCAATGGGCGGCAGTGTAGCGACAGACCAACCAATCATGTCACACAGTTCTTGAGACCATGAGGCGCCATCGGCCGTGGACATCAGCGTTCCCGCAGCGTCGATCTTGTCGGTGAACCAGTCTTCGGTCAGACGGCTGCGGATCCAGTCTTTTGCCACATACAACCTGCGCACCCGGGCGAAAGATTCAGGCTCATGGCGTGCAAGCCACAACATTTGCGGCAAAGTCCAGGTCGGATTGGCGCGGTTGCCGCTGATTTCAAGGATATGATCATCCGCCATAGCGCGGAGATCATTGGTTTCCTGGACGGCCCGCTGGTCATTCCATAAAATGGCGGGGCGGATCACGCGGCCGTCGGCATCTTCGAGCACCTGTGTGTGTGCCCCGGCCGACACGGACAATGCGGCGACACCGACCGGAACGACACCTTCAGCATCCAGCACCCGTCTGGTGACCGTGCATACTGCCTGCCACCATTCCGCAGGGTCCTGCTCGCTCCATCCGCTCCGGGGGGAATTCGTTGTCACCGGAACCGAGTGTTCCGCAACGACTTCCCCGGTCGGTTTGATCAGCGTCGCCTTCATGGAGCCGGCGCCCAGGTCTATCCCAAGCAGAAGAGAATCCGTCATTTCAAACACACCTTGTTAATTCTCACGAGATCAGCCCTTCCCGACAACAACGGAACCGGCGGGCGGACGAAGACCGACCTTGCCCGGGTTGAAAAGATTGCCCGGGTCCAGCGCATCCTTGATCTGCTGAAGTGCCGCAAGACCACCGCCCAGTTCCCGGGCCAGCCAACGATTGCGAAAGACTCCAACTCCGTGGTGATGCGAGATAGATCCATCATGATCAAGGGTCAGCGACTGGATGGCATCCCACATGGCGTCATGCAGCTGCAGCGCCTTTTCCTGCGGCATCTGCGGCAACCGGATGGTCATGTACTGACACGCGCCTTCCGGATAGATGTGCGACCAATGAGCTCCGAAATGAACGTCCGGGTAAATTGCCTTCACCGCTTTACCCATCGCGTCAAACATGGCCGGAATTTCGGACCACTTTCCGGTGACCTCGATCGTGTCGTTGTAAAAGCCCTGCGCCTGCCATTTTTGAGAGAACGCCACGTAGCGGTTCTTCTTCCACTGATCGAAAAGCTCAACCGGACCGGTCACGGCCCCGTGCTGCTGGGCTATCTCAAGAGACAGTTGCTCCTCAACCGCGGCAAGTTGCGCACGGCCGGAGAACATCAGGATCGCGAGGAACGGATGTGTTTTGAAAACGCCCAGGCCTTCCGTGCGCTCATGGCTTTCCACCTGATCATAAATTCGTGCAACGGTCGGCCGCAGTTCCGCCTGCATGATGTCTCTTGCGGCATCCCATGCGGCCTGCAATGAAGGAAATGCCAGAACCACACCTTGCTCAGCCTCCGGCAGTTTCCAGATGCGCAGCGTCAATTCCGTTATTATGCCGTAGGCACCCTCACTGCCGATCATGAGGTCCCGCAACGAGGGACCGACGGCGCGGCGCGATACGGGGCGGATATCCATGCACGACCCGTCCGGCAGGACCGCCTTCAAACCCAGCACGATGTCTTCGATCTTTCCGAACCGGCTCGAGGCTTGCCCGCCGCCGCGGCAGGCGGCCCAACCACCGACTGTCGAGATTTCAAGCGATTGCGGAAGATGCCCGCAAGTATAACCCCTGGAGTTCAATTCGGCTTCGAACAGACCGCCATTCGTGCCCGCCTGAACGGTTACCATGGCGTTTTCCACGTCGATGCTGACGATCCGATCCATACGGCGCAGATCAACCATCAGCTCATCTGATATCGGGATCGTGCCACCAAGAACACCGGATCCATTCCCGAATGGAATGACTTGAGTCTGCAACCGCTTTGCCAATTGCGCGATCTTCTGGACCTCGTCAGCATTGCCCGGCCGAACCGCGATGCGGGGAGCGACGCCAGCGAGCCTGCCTTCGCGCTCAACGTAATTGGCGTATGGAAGCTTGTCATGGGCATAGTCGCGAACGAATTTCTCGTCGGTCAAAACGTGCTCCGATCCCACGATGTCCGCCATGGCTGCGCTGATATCCGTTTTCGTTTCGGTATGCTTCGGGGCTATCTCCGATTCCGACATTTTGTTTCTGCTCCGCAATTCTGATTGGACGATAACGGCTGTTATCAGCTTGAACAATCGTTTGTTCAATAAAACATGAAGCAGTTTGGAAGCGTTGTCAACGGTCAAAATCTCAGATCGTCATCGGCCCGGTGGAAGCCCTTACAATCAAGGGACCGGCAGGCAAGGCGGCAACAGCTTCAGGCTGTTCGCCCGCCAACAATTGAATCAGAATCGCCGCCGCCACGCTTCCCATTTCCTCCGTAGGCATGCCGACCGTGCTTAGCGCAGGATACAGCATTTCGGCGATTGCACCGTCGTGCAGAGCAATGATCGACATATCCTCCGGAATTTGCCGACCGGCCTCATGCAGCGCCACCATGGCGCCTGCCGCGGATACCATCGTGGCCGCCATCACCGCCGTTGCATCGCCCCCCAAAAGGTCGAGCATGGCAGATTTGCCGCCTTCAAAAGTGTAACCGGCCTCTTCCACCAAGCTACTATCATAATCAATGCCCGCTTCGCGCAGGGCGTCGCAATAACCTTTCAGCCGCTCGTTGGCATTGAAACCGCCCAGGCGTCCGCTGAGATGTGCTATCCGTCTGTGGCCCAGTGAGATCAGGTAGTCGGTAGCTCGTTTCGCAGCCTCGCGACTTTTCAGAACCACGGCATAATATGCTCCGGGCAATTGGCGATTCAGGAGCACATAGGGCACATTCGCTGCCTCTAGATCAGTACGGAGAACCTCATCTTCGTCCAGGCTGGCGACCAGCAAACCGTCAACTCTGCTGCGTTTTGATAGGTTGGCTATTGTCGTAGCCGTTTCACCGGGCTCCCGGTGCGAAATCAGCAAGGAATATCCCTTGGCGACGGCCGCCCTTTCAGCACCTCGAATAACCGCTGAGAAAACAGGATTGTCCAATTGCGGCACAACGATGCCAAGGGTATAGGTCTTCGAAGTACGCAACGCCCTGGCAACCGAATTCGGAAGATATTCCAGTTCCTTAGCCGATTTGTGTATTCGGTCCTTGGTCTCCTTGCCAACACGCTGTGCCGTATCGCCACGCAAAACGCGTGAGGCGGTCGAAACGTCCACGCCTGCCAGCCTAGCGACATCGTTTAATGTCGCGCGCTGTTTTGAAGACTTTGACATGTGAGCATTACGTTCATTGCGTTTGTTGCCTATTTGAAATGGTGTTAACGGTTGGTCACGGCGTCTCCGAAGTCAACCTCATTTTTGTTCTGAAGCGGCCATAGATGCCGATGGCGCGCGGATTTTTAAAATCCCAAATTCCTGCTCAAATTCGAGCCCGGCTCATTTATGGCATTTGAGGGCTTGTCGAGTGGTCCTGACAATCATCAAGCGGCAGAAATCTGTGGAGAGAACCCGCAATAATTTTGGTCATTTATTGGCTTGAGTTTGATCTCCCGTGGTGACCAGGTGGTGACCAAAGAACCGTTGGCAATTTAATTGATTGATATGAATTTTTAAGTCTTTGTTATTATTATTAAAATTGGCGCACCCGACACGATTCGAACGTGTGATCTCTGCCTTCGGAGGGCAGCGCAGTAATTCCAGACTGCAGACAAAGAAACCACAATCCATTGGGAGCCAACTGCACGGCGTACCTAACAAACGACAATTGGATAACACTGCTCTGAACGCCATTGAGTTCAAGCTGAATACGTTCACGATACTAGCCATATACTGAAGTCGCTGCTTTAAGTTTGACGGGTCTGACGACGACAGGACATGACCGAAACAAATTCAAATCTTGAAACAGATCTCCTTTGCAGCGCTAAAGCCATTGCTGCCGCTTTGGGCTGCAAGCCGAGGAGGATTTATCACATTGCCGAGTGCGGTCGGCTGCCGATCTGGAATGAACCAGGTATCGGCCTGGTAGCGCGCAGGTCATCGCTCGAAACCTATTTCAAAAACCGCGAACAACAAGCACTTGAACGTGGACGGCGATAGATTCAGACTCCGTGTATGGCAAAGATCAGGAAGAGGTCTTGGAGAACAAAAGCAGGCGAGAAGCGTACCGCCGGGCAGCTGAATTACGTCGATGGTGACGGGAACCTGCAGCAGAAGCAGTTTGGAACCAAGCGCGAGGCAGAAGACGAACGCATTCGCGTCGAAGGCCAGATTGCTCGTGGCGTTCATGTGCCCGATAAACGTTCCTTAACCGTGAGCAATGCCGCAAATGCATTTCTCAGTGATTTCGAGAGCCTTGTCGAAGCCGGCAAGCGAGCGCGAATTACGTTGAAGGGATACGAGCAACATGTCCGCTTGCACCTCCTGCCTTTCAATATAGCGAAGTCAAAAATCTCCCGGCTGAGCGGACCGGATTGCGTTGCATTCGCCCGTGAACTGGAAGTAAATCGCAGCGACGATCTCGCCCAGCGCGTATTTTCGACATTCCGTATGATCGTCGACTATTCCGTGGGCCGGGGCTGGATCGGTAGCAATCCGGCACGGGCGATCTCTGTACGCACGGCGCCCGATTGGGATGCCGACCGAGAGCCTCTTGATATTCCTCCAATGGAAGTCCTGAAAAAGCTCCTCCAGGCATCGACGAAATTCGATAAGAGAGGGTGCGCTGAAGCTTTCGTGGGTGTGTTGTTGTTCCAAGCCCTCAGGATTAGCGAGCTGCGCGCCTTGAGCCGACGGTTCATATGTTTGAAGAACCCGACACCCGAAATTCAGGTTCGACGCAAGGCCGATCGCTGGAACAACATTGAACGGGTTAAAACGAAGAACAGCATTCGCGACGTACCCATTGGGCCTCGCACGACCACAGCGCTCCACAAGTGGATGCTCGCATGCCCTCCAGATCAGAATGCTTTGATCTTCGGCAATGGTGTCGGCAAAGTCGAAAGCTATGCCAATCTCTACAATCGGCTTTGGGTTCCGCTGATGGTCTTCGCCGATATTATCAAGGAGCGCGACAAGCCTCCCTTCGGCATGCACAGCCTCCGCCATGCAGGAATATCGTTGTGGATCAAAAACGGCGCTACACCAAAGCAAGTTAAGACCTGGGCTGGCCATGCCAGCATCCAAACGACGTGGGATATTTACGGGCATCTGTGGCGTGAATACCAGGACGAAAGAAACGCCGCCAAAGCGGCTGAGCAGGCTCTGTTCTCCTGACAAACATCAACACGAAATTGAACTGCACAGTCTCATGAAATTTCGCGAGACAAAACGGGTACAAACAGGCACCCGCATGTCAAATCCATGTCAAACGGAAAATGCGGAAAATCTGACAAGCATTGAAAAACAAGGGTTTTTCGCGTTAACGCGAAAACGGTCATTTTTCAGCGAAATCTTTCTAAGCCATTGAAAAGATTGGTAGCGGGAGACCGCTACCGCTTGAACACCCCGACTGAAAACGCTGCGGTTTTTGTGTTTGTCGCAAAACCAAGCAAGTAACCGATACAACGTTCGAATTGCGACCTGTGTACGTTAACGCTTAGGTTCCGCTTTGGACATGCGACAGAACCAAATCGACAACATGATTGCGTCTTGTATCCAGCCAGTCGGAATCTCCCACATCCCTGCCGTGGGTCGCCGAAAGCGTATAGCAGTTGGATGGATGCAGGTAGCTCATCGATAGGATCGAAATATATAGCTGAAACGCATCGATGTCGCTACGAAGAACCTTTGCCCGCGCGCCCCGATCGAGAAATTCATCGATTGTACCGATCAGATCGACCACCGCATTTGCTACCGGCTGGATCTTTTTGATGAACTTGCCGCGCTGGGTGTTTTCAACACCGGCGATGCGGACAAAATCCGGATTGTTCCGCATATGGCCGAACGCGAACTCGACGAGCCGCTGGATCGCTTCAACCGGCACAAGTACTTGCAGGTTGAGCTGATCAAGACAATTCTCACCTGCCGGACAGGCAACGCGAACGAATAATGCAGCACTTCAAATCGGCAAACTCAGCACAACGATTTCTGTCCACCAACGCTGCCGTTTACAACAACTTCAACGTCTAACGTCATCTGATTTCCCGAAATACATTGCGCCAGTTTCGCGGCGAAGCGATGAACATATGGCAGATCATGACGGCCGCAGGGTGAGTGATTTCTCCCTGCAGATTTTATGCCACTGCCGATTGATACCGTGACAACGCCTAATCAAAGCCAATTCGGGGCGACCATGCGGATCACATCCGACCATCGGCGACCGTCCGTTAAGAGATTAACCGGTCAGGTATTCCGTATGTCCATCGACGGCAATCGCTTGACCGGAAATCATCGCTCCACCGGGCGAAGCCAGGAACAGGACCATATTGGCGACATCGTCCGCGCTGACGAAGCCGCGCAAGGACGTGCTGCGCTCGTAAATTTCCTGAATTTCTTCGGGTCTTCGTCCGGACGCTTCCGCTTCACTGGCGATCACCCGGTCCATCCGGTCACCGGAAACGGCGCCCGGACAAATCGCGTTAGCTCGAATGCCGTGCGGCCCCAATTCCATGGCCAGGGATTTGGTAAAACCGATAATGCCCCATTTCGCTGTGGCATAGGGGCTGCGGCCCGGATATCCGAACATGCCAGCGGTCGAGGAAAAGTTGACGATCAAGCCTGCGCCTTGCCTTTTCATATGCGGCACGGCCTTGCGGCTACACAGAAAACTCCCATCGAGCGTAACTGCCAGACAGCGGCGCCAATCATCCAGGATCAGCTCCTCCACGCCGCCAGTGGGTCCGGCAACGCCCGCCACATTGACGAGCAAATCGATGCCACCAAGTTGGTCGAGCGCCGCCGCCATCATGTTATCGACGGAAGCCTCATCACTGACATCGGCCTGAACACCCGCGCCGTCCAGCAATTCTTCCTGAATGTCGCAGCCAAAGACCACATCGCCGCGCTCACGCAATTTTTTGGTAATATGTTTCCCGATCCCGCTACCGGCAGCAGTCACGATTGCACGCATGTCCAAAACACTCCATCCCCAAATGCTTTACACTTCTAGTAGTCTTCGCGGTGCAGTCTCGCAAGCAAGAAAAATGCATGCTTCGGTTATGGCTTTTTGAGCCAATCCGAGGCTCGGTGTTCCACATGTCAAGCGACATCAGTCTGCGGCAGCTGATTATGTATTTGGTGTCAGCTTCCCGTCAGACTTGCCGTATTACTATCTGCAGAATTTTTCGATCCCAATTGGGACCGTGAAGGACTAGTTTTTCCCGCTCGCCAGGCAGAATGGTTCAGCGCTTTCGAAGGCTGCAAAACTTTTGAGCAAGGCATTCTGTCCGCATCTTCTCTTTGGGTTTCCCAACGCGGTTCAGATGTCGCAAGCGTTCCGAATGCCGGGAATAACTTGTTGTAGGGATGATGACCGCGGTCTGCACCTGTGCTGAAAACGCAGTGGAAATGGAGTTTAGGATTCATGCCAAATTGGGAACCCATATATGGAGAATCAATCCCCGGGCAGGTTCGAGCTGCGGAACATGGTGGGTTCACGCTAAAGGTTGCCGCAGTCAATTCTCTGTTCTGTCCCGCGTTTTGGATGGTGACTACAAATCAGGCCAACCTTGTCGTTGGATGCGGATATTCAAATAACCTGGAGGGGGCAAAACAGGCCACACTTGACGCCGTGGCTAACTACCTGGTGGTAATTTCCAACCGCTTTATTCTGCAGGGGTCGGGCGATACATCGCACGTTGTTGAGAAGAATGAAGCAATCGACCTATTACGACGTGGTAAGGTCGAGCCAACGATTGTCAAAGGCAATGTTGCGTTATTACCAACTAAGCGTTTCCTTAATTGAAGAGTGAGTTTCAGTCATGCCGAAGGGCACTGTTTTATGTAACTCTCTTCATTCTGGCCGGTACCGGCGGAAATTTGGTTGCTTCCTTGGCGTCCCTCCCGCTTCAGATCAACATCCGCATGTTGGATGAAATGTCCGGAATCCCGTTTTCATGATCGAGAACAGCATGTGACGGCCGTGCCGGTTTGTTCGCACGATCTACGATTTCAAAACAAGCAGACCGTCAGCGATGTTGTCTGCGGCACTAATCGGAATGGGACTTTGTTTCCTTTCGCAGGATAACCGATGTGCTATAGGTATTGAGTTCTCTTCCAATACGATTTTGCGACTGGGTGTTGGATTGCTGGGACTACGGCTCAGCTTCCATGATGTCGCGGTCGTGGGCATTGCTCTCATAAGCGGCAAGTGGAAATTTACAGACAGCCGACTCGCGGTTTGCTGCCAGAAGAAATTCTTCGGCAAGGCTTCCGTCGATGCGTCCAGTGTGGATCGCATTGCAGAGATTCTTGCCATAATCGAGCACAAATGTCGGTAGCCGCAGGGGTGATCTCACATCCGCCGACCGCACCAACCGCGAACCGTGTCCCATCCGATCGCTCCGCCGATTCCCACGGCTGTACAGTCGTCAGCTTGCCGTCAGCTTTGAACGAGAAGTTGTTCCCGGGAACGCCTCCATGAACCGCTGTCAGGTCGGGCGGATTTTTTGGGCCTTGAAATTTGCTCAATCTACTTTGGATCTGTTCCCCAATAACGAGATGCGTATGTTTCCGATGCATCCTTGCTCAATACGTATCTCCCGGCAGTGTGATTGGGGCGGATCACACTGCCGGTCGTAAAACATGGAGACCCAACGAAGTCGGAATTTTGTCGATTCTTGTCAGGCTTTGATACCTGCGGTTGGCAGACAAGGTCCCACAGAATTCGGTTTCCGGTATCGAGAGACAAGAATGTGTAACGGCCGGAATGCTTCACCGGTTGGCACCCGTTTGTGTTTCCTCGTCCTCCAGTCAGCTGTCGCGACTGCATGACTGTGGAATCTTCCCATAGTCCGAACGCGTCGGATCTGGCGTGACGGTAGCTGGCGGCGTTGAGCTTGTATCGGCGTGAACGGAAGATCGGGTTGATCTGGTCATGCGCGGGCAAGAACCTTCGAGCCTGCCTCTGCGACTTGAGCCGACACATGATTGTCTCGCGCACAGCCATTCAACGACCACTGCCCCGGCAGTATGAATCACACTGCCGGGGCGCTTGCGTTGAGCTAGGACAACCCAAATGGCTTTGCCTGGAGCAAGGGTAGCGTGAGAGTAATCCCAGACAATAACCGCCATCTGATGTTGTCAGCTACCTAGTGTTACCGGTTTGTCTGACGTGAAGCTGACGATCCTCTTAAGCGCAGCAAACCGCTTGCAGCTTGATGCCGTCAGGATCGAGATAGTAGACTGCAAATAGTTTAGACCGCAACGCGGCCCCGGTCCGGATTTACCTTCGCACAATCCACCGTTCCTCATCGCTTGATCGTGATACATTTGCGCCCTAGCTCGGCTGTCGACAAAAACGCAACGGGTGTTCCATTTCCCAGTGCGGCTGGCCTGCCGTCTGCAGAACTTGGACGGTAAAGTAGATACTGCCGTTGCTCAACGAGCTTTGCAGACAACCTACTCCGTATATCATGATGAGTGTCGAAGCTGACAATGAAATAAAGCCAGTGTTTCAACGAGGCCTCACCGCAATCCTGAAATACTATATGGGCACCAAGAGCAACCCCGGCAATGCGACGCGCACTGCCGGGGCACTGGCTCAGGCTGGAGCTCCGCCAATGATCTTCGATTGGAAGAGGGTAGCCAAAAAAGCTCACCCTACCGAAAATCTCCTTTGTAGCGCATGCTCCAGAATAGATGATTATCGCTGAACCTGACGAATAGCTGACAATGCAGTTATAACGGCACCCGCCAGCCAACTAAGCAGGATTACAAACGGCAGATGAAAAACGCTCTTTGGCTGCTAATCTGCCGGCGGGCATGGTGTGGTGGGGCCCCATTTACAATCCATTATTTCCGATAAAGAGCACCGTTGGACAGCAGCAGTTCGAGTACTACTCTTGCACATGAGATCGGCGTCTAAGAGACCGTTTCACATTCTGGATATTCTTTTCACGGAACTCTAACACATACAATTTGAACTCATTGTGCTACGGGATTGGTCCTGACGTCTATTGAAGGAAAGCGGCGCCAGTCATGAACATCAGGATTTCGACAAAACTTATAGCCGGCTTTGTTGCTGTAGCCCTTCTCAACGTTCTTGTCGGAGGCGCAGGGCTATATTTTGTCGATCGAATTAACAAGACGCTGAACAACATCACGGACGTCGCGGCACCAATTGTCGAGAACTCCGACAAACTGATAGCCAATATCCGGGAAGCAACAAAAGTCTCAGAGGAGATAATCGCCGATGAGGAGATGGCTGACGTGTCTATGTTGGTCGAGGAATTCAACGGATTGACCGCGCAATTTGACCAGACATATGCATACCTCAGATCCATGGTAACCGACAGGAAATTAATAGCGGAGTTGATTGTTGCCAGAGATGAACAAAAGAGGTTTGCCAAACACACACACGAAATGGTCGCTGCACACAGCATGGAGCTGGAAAATGAGATTCTTGCGAACCGACTATTGAAGGAATTCGACGCCGCCGGTTCAGTTCTAACGGCTTCCTTGGACGAATTTGCCCGCAAAAACGAAAGTGAGATGGCGGTAGCCGAGGAAGAAGGCGACCGGCTCGAAGTGACAGGTGCCACAGCCGCAGCCATCAATCGTATTTTGGGTGCCCTGTTTGACGAAGATTATCCGGTTGTCGCATCCGCTTTAAAACTCCAGCGCCTGGTTCTGGAAATGCAGGACACTGCCGGCGAATATGTTGCCGAAGAGACAATCGGCAACCTCCCGTCCATCAGGGACGAATTTATTCAACTTCACGAAGCCGCTTTACCACATATCGCAGTCTTGGACCGTCTTGCCGAAACGAAGGAGGACAAGGAAGATGCGGTGGCCCTGGCGTCCATGTTTAAAAACTGGTTATTGCTAGCAAGCAACTCCGGGCAGATATTCGATGTGCACCGACGTATGCTCAACGCAGAGTATCGTGCAGACGCACTCACAGAACAACTGGAAGTGGACGCTGACAAGGTGGCCGAAGCGCTGAACCAAGTTTCCAGTTCCGCACTTGCGATCAGTAAGGGCGCAGATGAACTCGCCGCTGGCGCGGTCGGTCAGGCAACAACGGCCATTGTCACATTGCTGTCGCTGGCGCTCATTATCTCGGCCGGTCTAATCGCAGTTCTCATCAACACCATTATACGCCCTGTAGGCCGAATAACGGAAGCGATGATTAAGCTCGGAAGTAGCTACGATGCAGACAAAAAGCCAATCCTTGATCAAATCAGTGAAATTGACCGCCTTCGCGCAGCATTCGACCATATGGAAGAACGGCTTTCAGAAACAACGCAGGGTCTTGAATCGCTTGTGCAACAGCGTACAGCTGAGTTGCATACAGCCAACGAAAATTTGGAGGAAGAGTTGACTGTTCGACAGTCTCTCGAACAGCAGCTTGTTCGTGCACAGAAACTTGAAGGGCTTGGTACGCTTGCTGGTGGAATCGCGCATGATTTCAACAACATGCTTTATGTCATTATTGGTTGCAATCAACTTGCGCTCGAACAATTACCCCAAAGCGATCCATGCCGCGACCTTCTTCTCAAAGTCGATCAGGCTGCGCAACGATCAAAATCGATTGTGAGTCAAATTTTATTGTTCAGCCGGCAGCGGCTGCCGGATCGCATACCGGTGGAAATCAAGACAGTTGTTGAAGACGCAATTACATTGCTGCGTGCAGCTCTGCCTTCTTCTCTAACCCTGAAAGTCTCCATCGACCACGATTGCTGGACTGTGATGGCGGACCAGACGCAGCTTCACCAGGTTGTTGTAAATCTGATGACCAACGCTTCTCAGGCCTATCCCGACCGAAAAGGCGAAATAGAACTAAAAATGGCAAATGCGATCGTTGATCCGAGCAAGGCCACACACCATGTGGGGCTCGAAACAGGCCCCTACATACATATGACGATTTCTGACAAGGGCAGTGGGATATCAGGAGAGTATCTCGACAAGATTTTCGACCCGTTTTTTACCACAAAACCTGTCGGAGAGGGAACCGGCCTGGGCCTGGCGGTGGTTCATGGCATCGTGAAATCACACGAAGGCGTCATAACGATCTCCAGCGCGGTGGGTCGTGGCACAACCGTAGAGGTCTATTTCCCAGCTTGTGTGAATGCTCATGATCCAGTTGGACCTCATCGGGCCACCGAACACTCAGTGCTGAAAGGAACTGAGCTGTAAATTAGTACAGTAGCGGAAAGTGATAAGCTGCGAGTGACGAGCGCTGAGGATTTCTGAACTCGTGAATGCAATTTTCACCTTCGAGTTAGTCAACCAGCGGTCACGAAGCCAGTTCCAGGCGGATTGTTCACGTTGACGAAACACTGCTCAATTTCCGTTCTAGTCGGCAGTACAATATTCTTTTCCGAGATACCTTCGTTGCGAACTCGGACATTGTTTTTAGCGCGGCTTCCGGCAAACCACTCCTCTTGAAAGAAACTTGGTTCTGCCGGTTTCGGGCGCCTCTCCAAAACCGGCAGAACCCAACCGGACGCCGCGAAGCGGGATCTATTGGATTCAATCCCGCCTAGAAGTCCTCCCACGATTGTTCCTGTTCGGACTTAGCCGCATTGCCGTCAAATCCGAACGCCTGAGTCACGGCTTTAACAATCCGGCGCGCTGGCGACGGAACGCTCTCGCTGGTTTGATCTGCCTCTTTGATCGGAGCAGGCTCTGTATTGGAGAGCTTGAATTCGCCAACCAGACGGGACAGCCCACTCACATCTTCCGCCAACTGATGGGTAACGGCCGTTGTTTCCTCGACCATTGCTGCATTTTGTTGCGTGACCTGATCCATTTGCGTTACCGCTGCGTTGACTTCCTGTACACCGGTTAGTTGTTCGTTGGCTGCGGTGGCGATTGCGGTGATCGCATAGTTGACGTTGGTGACGTGCTCTGAAATCTGGCCCAAGGCATCACCGGTTGCCTTTACCAACTTTACGCCGTTGTTTACCTCATCACCCGACTTGGTGATTAGATCCTTGATTTCCTTGGCAGCGTGCGCGGCCCGTTGCGCAAGCTCACGGACTTCCTGGGCAACTACGGCAAAACCCTTACCCGCCTCACCCGCGCGTGCCGCCTCGACCCCGGCATTGAGCGCCAGCAAGTTTGTCTGAAAAGCGATCTCGTCGATGACGTTGATGATGTTGGAAATCTCGCTCGACGCCGATTCTATACCTTCCATCGCACTGATGGCCTCGGCCACGACCTCACTCGATTTCTCCGCGTCTGTTTGTGCGGCGTTTGTCATCTGAGCCGCTTCGCTGGCCCGTTCTGACGTACCCTTTACAGCGGAAGTGATTTCTTCAAGCGCTGCAGACGATTCCTCCAGCGCTGCCGCCTGTTGCTCAGTCCGGCGCGATAGATCGTCCGCTGCAGTTCGTATCTCCCGGGAGTTGTTGTCGATGGAGCCGGTATTGTCCCAGATCTCGCAAAGCGTCTCGTTGAGCTTCGCTATCGAAGCATTGAAATCCGTACGTAGTTGATCCAATCCCTCCATCAGCGGCTGGTCCAGACTGACCGTCAGGTCCCCCTCCGAAAGGCGCGTCAGCCCGTCGGCAAACGCATCGACAACATACTGCATTTGCCTCGCTTCTGCCTCTTTGGCGGCTTCGCGCTGAGCCTGTTCCGCCTTTTCCTCGGCAACTTTCTGCTCAGCTTCAAGGCGTTCGTTCTCAAGCGCATTTTCCTTGAACACGAGGACAGCATTGGCCATATCGCCGATTTCGTCAGACCGTTCCAAAGCTGGTACTTCGACAGTATTATCTCCGCTGGCAAGCGCCGCCATCGTTTCGGTCATCGCCTTAATTGGACGCATTACTGTCCGCAAGATGGTGATGATCAATGCAACGGCCGCAAGCAGCGCCAAGCCAACGGCAATCGCGACGATCATGTTTGCGTTACTTGTAGTTGCTGCCGCTTGTTCGTCGGCGCTGTCGTTTATAGCGTCAGCCTGTTCGGCTATGGCATCAAGCGTTGCCGCGATTGAGTCTGCTTCATCTTCCAGGACTTCGGCCATATCGTCTGCCTGGCTTTCGGCCTCAAGCATGTCCCTATGAGTGTCAAAAAGCTTTTCATCATCGTTGGCTGATGCAACCCAACTGCTGAACATAACCTCGATGTTTGCTGCATCCTGCGTATCCTCCTGCGTTTCTGCCAGATTTTTGAGGATCGCGATATGACTGGAGGTCTCGGCAAACAAATCCATGAAATTGCTTTGGATCTTGCCAAGGTTTTCAATCGACTCTTCGGCGAAGTATTCGCCGGCTGTGTCCTGCATCTCCATTGTCAGGCGTTCCAGCTTAAGAGCGGCCTCAACAACCGGATAATCCTGATCAAAGAGTTCGCCCAATATCTTGTTGACGGCTGCGCCAGAAGCGCCTGAGGCCTGAAGGCTATCCCCTTTTTCTTCGGCCCTGGCCATTTCCGCTTCGTTTTCTATGGCAAATTCCTCAAGTGCTGTGATAAGCGTTGCTCCGATCTCATCGAAGGCTGCGAGAAGTTCTTTGCCTTTTGCCTCCTCTTGCAGTTCGCTTAGATGAAAGGCGAACATTTGCTGGGAATACTGAACAAACTGCTCGTGCTCCGTTGCAACCGCCTGCAACCGGGCCGTCAGTTTCTTATCAGTGACAATTGCCGCGAGTTCGCCGTGTATCTGAACGAAAGCCGCATCCTGCTCAGCAAATTCCTTTGCTAGCTGCTGCACATCTTCGATTTCCTCATCTGCAATGATTTCTTCCGCAACCTTCGTCGCCTCCCAAATGTTTGCAATGAGATCATCGGCCAATTCGACCGTGGGCGCTGCTTTATCCGTAATTTCATTCAGCGTACCCTCAATCTTGCTGATGTAGTACAACCCCAGCACTCCAACCAAACCACACAAAATGGTGATAACCGAAAGGCCCGATATCAAACGGGCGGCAACGCCAAACCTTCTTGATGAAGCTTGGGCTGCAGTTGGTTCAATACTCATGGTTTCGTCCATTACTATACTCATTGAAGTGTCCCCCGGTTTCACCGACTTCGATTCAAAGATGTGTTTTCAAGGGGCACTGTCCGAACCGGGAATATCGTTCGATAGTGACAGGTTGCCCAATCCATCGGGCAGGCACCGCCAAGGGAAATGCATTGGTAACAGACGCAATACTGTGTTTCCGGTCACTCATCCGCATATCCCAAGGTGGGCCCTTTGCCTCGATACCGTTTTAACCAGTGCAACCATGCATTTGGCTGAACAAAGATGCATCTGTTTAAACGCATTATTTTGTTTAAACAAAATTGGTTAATCGAATGTTATTCCCGAAAAACACTCCCTTGCCATCGATGAGCCTCTGCTGAATCTCGGCGTCAACTTCAGGGGCAAAGGCACCTCAAAACTGCCGGCTATTGCACAATGTCGACAACATCGTCACGTGACAGAAAAGCGGCCATAACATCAGCACTGAAGCCACTGATGATTGAAATACACGGCGCGCCGCATTGCGGCGAGTTGAGATAATGAACGAGCTCTGCGTGCGACTGGAAATTCGCCGAATGCATCAGATGGCTTCAGGCCAGAAGGAAACAAACCCTTCTGCTAATGTCTCTTAGGCGCGGATAAAGACCTTCAGAAAACAACATTGACAAATGTATGACCGCCTTTGGGGTAACCTCTGAAGAAGCAAGCGCTTCAGGATTACAACTGCGGCCGAAGCGAATTTAACTTGCCTTACTTAGTTTCACCTCGGCAAGAACGGCCGCGGTTTTGATCGTTTCTTTTTTGACATTCCACCAATCCGGATCGGGATGCCAAGTGCTTGCCCAATTCGGAAACTCCTCCGCCGGCATCGGACGGGCTATGGCGTATCCCTGCGCCAATTCGCACCCCAACCAGAGCAGCATTTGCCCATGAGCGGGAGTTTCCACTCCTTCTGCAATTACAGGGATCTGAAACGCGGTGGCTAAGCCCATTATGCCTTGAACGATGGCAAAGTCCTCCGGGTCTTCCAGCATGTCGAGCACAAAAGCTCGATCAATCTTAAGCGATGTAACGGGCAGCCGTTTCAGGTGTAGGAGTGAAGAATAACCGGTGCCAAAGTCATCCAATGCAAATCCAACGCCCATTTTTTGACACGCAACCATGTTTTTGGTCACCTGCGATGCGTTTTCCAGTTTGTCGGTCTCAAGAATCTCAAGTTCCAGACACTTCGGATCGACGTTTGGATGGGTTGAAAGGATGGCACGCAGACGAGAAACGAAGTCACCCTGACGAAGCTGTCTGGGACCGATGTTGACGCTTATCGGAATATCTAATCCAGCACTTTGCCACGTTTCAATTTGCGAGAGCGCCGAATCGACCACCCATTCCCCAAGCGCGATAGATTGAGGATGATCATCAAGTGCCCATTGAAACGCGCCGGGGAGCAGCAAGCCGCGCTCGGGGTGTTTCCACCGGATAAGGGCTTCAGCTCCGACAATCGCCCCCGTGCGCATATTTACTTTCGGCTGGTAGTACAGGGTAAACTCTTCTTTCTCAATTGCGCGACTGACCTCTGCCAGCTCCTCATGACGTCCTTTGATTGCTCTGTTTGCTTCGTCGTCAAAAACGTCATGGCGGTTTTTTCCAGTCAACTTTACATGGTACATGGCCTGGTCGGCTTGACGTAAAAGCTGATCTGCTTCCACGATTTCAGGCTGCGGAAAAAAGGTCACTCCAATGCTTGCGGAGACGCTGAGCGAAAGCCCCGATTCATCCAGTGAAATTGTAGCTGCCCCGAGCAACCGATCCAATATCGGCCTTGCAGCATCTACGCTTCTCAAATCGGTAAGAACGGCTACAAACTCATCGCCGCCCAACCGCGCAAGCGTGTCAGACTTGCGCAGAGCTTTTCTCATACGATCAGAAATCGTGATGAGCAGATTGTCGCCGGCTTCGTGTCCATGAGTATCATTAACGGCTTTGAATCCATCGAGATCGATGTAGGCAACCGCCAAATTCTGCCCCCGCCGCTGCGCCCGATTCATCAGCTTGCATAAACGGTTTGCCAATAATACGCGGTTCGGCAACCCGGTCAGCGCATCAAAATGCGCCAGATGCTCAAGTTGACGTTGATGGTTCTTTGTTTCGGTTATGTCGGAGCACAGAGCAACATAGTGACACACTTCATTTTTGTCATTGCACACTGCGCTTACGGTCAGCATCTCGACATATTCGTCACCGTCCTTGCGTCTTTTCCAGACCTCACCGGTCCACTTGCCTGTTTGCTCCAGCTGCTGCCACAGAGACTTAGCGAACGCCGGATCGTTCCGATTTGAACTGTGATCAAGAATATTTTGGTCGAGGACTTCGCAGCGCGCATAACCGGTAATTTGCGTGAACGCTTCATTGGCATCGATTATGTTTCCCGAAGGGTCGGTAATCGCTATGCCTTCAAGCGCTGATGTGAAAACGCTGGCGGCAAGCTGCAAACTTGCTTCATTTTGTTTTTGTTCGGTTATGTCGTAAAGCGTGCCCGACATACGCAACGGTTTTTTGTTAGCGGACCACTCCACCACTTTTCCACGAACACGAACCCAGAGCCAATCTCCGTTTTTGTGGCGTAAGCGAACCTCGCAATTAAGGTGTTCAAGTTCGCATGAGAAATTCCTTTCAATCAAATCGTTGCAAACTTCCAGATCATCGGGATGTACAAAACCGAACCAGGTTCGCATGTCTATTGGCTCAAGTTCTTCCAGAGTGTAGCCGACTATTTCCACTGAACGATCATTGAACTTTGAGTGGTTCGATTGGACGTTCCATTCCCATGTGCCAACGTCGGTGCCCCAGATGATATCCTGCAATCTCCGCCGCTTCTGATCCAACGCGGCTTCGACTTTATGCCGCCGTTGGATCTCTTTTTGCAGCAGGCGGTTCCATCCCAGAATGAAGAGTAAAATCACAAGCCCGACCGCTATTACGGCCAGGACGATCCGATAATCAATTTCTTCCTGATACCGGACATGAACCCAGTGATTGTAGATCGTGTCCCGTTCCTCGACGGAGATCGAATCCAGCGCTTTTTGAAGGATCGAGACCAGCTCCGGCCAGTCCTTTCGCACCGCCATACCCAGCTCAAAACGGTATGGGGTTTGGCCTGAAATTTTTAGGTTTGTAATCCCTTCATCATGGATAACCTGGCTCACGACCGCAAGATTGCCGACAAACGCAAACGCCCTTCCTCCAGAGACAGCCTCAAGGCCGGCTCGGGCTGTGTTTTCAAGAAGGAGATGCATATCAGGGTGGTTCTTTGCTAGAATTTCGTGTGACGCGTAACTCCTGACAACAGCAACGGTCTTGTCCTTCAGAATTTCCATATCATCGACAGCTTGTTCGTCATCCAGAGTTACAATGACCATTGGGAAGGAAAGATACGGATTTGTGAAGCTCACAAAATTTTCCCGCTCCGGAGTTTTGGCTATCAAGGAAAACGCATCTAGTTCTCGGTTTTTGACAGCCTCCATCATTTCCGGCCACGACCGCTCTATGTCTACATTCACCCTTATTCCGAGCCTCTTTTCCACCAATCGGACATATTCAGCGGCCATTCCCCGATAGTTTCCACTTCCATCAACAAACTCGAATGGAGGCCAGGATACATCCACTGCCAGGCGAATCTCGGGATGGTCCACGAGCCATGATTGCTCGGAGCTGGTCAGTCCTAATTCCGGGAAGGGAATTTCTTCGGCCGATGAAACGCCAAAATTGAAGACACTTAGTTGAAAAAAGAGGATTAGAAAACTGATCGGTACGAAGGGATTTGCGCCACATTTCGGTCCGTATCTCCCGGATGGGGCACGTCGAATGTTCGATTTTACCTTCATAGTCATAATAGCCGTCACCAGCTCCAATGTGCCGAGAACCAGACAAAAACTATCCCGATTCACAATACACTATGTTTAAACGCTCTATATTGTTTAAACATAGTGTGTTAATTGAACATTATCTGATGACAATTTTTGATTTGATTACGCACACAACGCCAAGAAGCGCGCGTTTTGGTGATAGGAAAGGCTAGTTCCAGACTTGGTTCCGAACTTAACGCATCGAAGTGAAGATCAATCACGCAACTGCCGGCGCGTAGATTGAGACAACCCGGCATAACATGGGGCACTGCGACAACCACCCGATGTTTCGGATTGCTTAATAAAAGGGTTTATAGTCAGCCGAGAATATGATTCGTGGCCGCATCAACCGAACACGGATAGAGCATTCAGAATTTACCGATATCAATATGCGAGCAAGTCGAACTAAACCAGAAAAGCGAATTTCCGAAACCCGGGACGAATGGCTCGCTGCTGCTGCAACCGCCATGAAATCGTGGTTTGACGACATCGGTTTTCCCCTTCCGGATATCCACATAATGAGTGGTTTTCCAAGTACAGGATCGCGCGGAGGAAATACGGCTGAATCCTGGGCACAGGAGACCGGGTCATACGTGATTTACGTGCGGCCGGATAGAACTGATCCTGTCGAGGTCACCGCGGCAATTGCGCATCAAATGTGCAGTATCGCAAGTGGACCACGCGACACTCACGGTTACTTATTCAAGCACCTTGCCATTTCGGTCGGATTGCGGGGTAGAAAGAAAGAATCGCAGCCGGGAGCGGTATTTGTCGAGCTGGTAACGCCTATCATAGAGCGCCTTGGCGAGCTGCCAAGCACTGATATGGAGCCAGCGAATCTGAAAGGAAATACCAAGCAAACCACACGACAAATAAAGGTAATCTGCAGTGAGTGCGGCTATGTGGCGAGGGTGTCAAGGAAGTGGCTGAATAGTGTTGGTCCGCCGCTTTGCCCAAAGCACGGCCAAATGACTCAGCAGGATTAACCCACCGAGGGCAACAGGGCTTGGGTCGCGCAGCAAGCACAGTTCGCTCCATGATTCACATTGCCGCTATCGTCATCTATTGGCTTTGATCGACTATTGCGTCCTGAATCTATGTGGTCCGCTTTTGGAAATCGACAACGTTCTCCCCTAAAGCCGACCCAACGCATTCGTCAATTGTGCTCAATAGCTGATTGTGATCCAACGGCTTGTTAAAGACTTTGGTCGCGCCAAATTCCCGTGCCAGTTGAAGCAAGTCAAGGTTTCCGATCCTCGAACCACCCGAAATGGCGATGATCTTCAGGCCAGGATTCTTGTCGCGCAACTCCCGAATGGTCTCAAGGCCGTCCTTCTCAGGCATTATCACGTCAACGATAACGATCTGCGCCGGTGCCTTTGTGTAAAGGGAAATTGCCTCTTCGCCGTTAGATGCCGTCATAACCTCATGGCCCGCCCGTGTAAGTCCAATGTCGAGCATGGAACAAATGAGCGGCTCGTCATCAATCACCAGAATTCGTGCCATAGTCACCCCAAAATTAAACGGCGTCGGTCATTTGACTGCTGACGGCAATCGCGGTCCGACTATGCCTGGTTACTGTCAACTTCTGCCTATTACGGCTGAGCTTGCAAAGCACCCAAGCGGTACCCCGCCCCATCAGACTACGGAGTACCTTCACATTTTGGCGTAAAGGCGAAGAAAAAAGAAGACTTTCTAGCCAACAAGAGAACGATCCCGGTGAGTTGGGTGGCCGTCGGTATATTGCTTCGTGCGAGAATTGAAACTTAAAGGGAAGCAAATCCGGCCCCTTGGTTTGATGAGATCCAATCCGGTTGAAGATAATCCCGGTCAATTTCCACAACTTCACGTTGGATCTTGAGCCAGGCATCCAAACCTGATCCTTCCGATCTCCAGAACGCAATGTTCGTTATGCCGTAAGTTATTCCCCATACAAAAAAATTGTTAGATGTTGTTATCGTCACACCTAGTGTTTAAACATTAAGTAATGTTTAAACACTAGGTGTGACAATCCACAGAGCTGCAACCAGGCGGCTCCCGGTGCACAGAAGCAAGTGGCAGCGACCATGATAATGATGGCAATACCGAGCGTTCCCGAGCCGTATCACTTCTTGCCGATACAAATCGTGAGTTTTAACGACGAACAACACATGGATGTTGCGGGAAGACATATTGAAAATGCTGTCAGGCCCTCGTCATGTACAAAAATTGAGGACGAAGGAACGTCTAACCCAGGATTGTTTGAGACCTGATGTGATGAGGATCCTCTTGGTCGAAGATCATCCCGAATTGCATGAAATGATCAGTGGGCATCTGAATCAAAGAGGATTTACTGTTGACGCAGTTGCTTTTGGTGATGAGGCACTCAGCGCCATCCGTACCGCAAACTATGCATTAGTTATTTTGGATCTCGGGCTACCCGATATGGATGGCTTATCGATCCTGGCAGAGTTGCGGACCGGAATAACACAACATCTGCCTGTTTTAATCCTGACGGCACGGGATTCTGTCAGCGACAGGGTACACGGTCTTGATGCCGGCGCAGACGATTATATCGTAAAGCCCTTTGATCTGTCGGAGTTGGAAGCGCGCCTGAGAGCTGTAATGCGTCGACCGGGTGTTAGGGACAATACCACTTACGACTACGCCGAATTGACGTTCGATACAATTTCGCGACAAGCGTCGGTCGCCGGCGTCCCGCTTGACCTCAGTCGCCGTGAAACCGCCCTTTTGGAAGAGTTGATATCCGCAGCGGGCCGCGTCGTTGTAAAGGACGTTCTCGAAGAGCGCCTGTATGGCTTTAACGAAGCCGTAACTCCCAACGCTGTTGAGGCAGCCGTTTCGCGCCTACGCCGGAAGTTCCAAGGCACGGATACCAATATACGCATTGAAACAAGGCGAGGCATTGGCTACCGCCTGACCAAGGGAGCCGAAGCGTGAGACGGGGCTTCAGCCTGCGTCGCAGGCTGACATTTTCAATGTTGCTTGTCTTTTTCCTGGGCCTCGGCGCATCCGCCACATATTTCTATTTCGATGTGCGGAGCACACAGGAAAATCTTCGAGAGCGGACCCTTCAGGGACAGGCGCGCGATCTATTACAGGGAATGCACTTAAATCAGGCCCGGAAAATAGAACTGTTCGAGCGCCCCGAATGGTTAGAAGCCTACTCGGATGCAAACACCGATTACGCCTACACTCTGTATGACGGATCAGGTTTGCCGGTGACAAGTTCAGTTAACCTGAAAACACCACTTCCTTTCCTGGAATTATCCGATCAGGATCAATACGGCACGGTTCAATTTACCGGGATTGGGGCATCCCAACGCGCCTTGCTGGCAGCCAGGGCTCCGGCCAGCCACATCCTCATCGTTGCCCGAACGCGTGCTGATCCGTCATTGTTGGCAGAAAGCGTGCTCTTGGAAGAAGATTATCAGCAATTCCTGGTGTTTCTGCCTTTTGTCATGGTTTCAATCCTCGTTATGTGGCTGATCAGCAGTCGCAGCCTGCAACCTCTGAGACGGGCCTCTGGAGAAGCTGCCTTGGCAGGCCCCAGCAACCCATCGGCGCGGATAGGGACAGCAGGATTACCCGGTGAAGTGCTGCCTCTGGTGGAGGCCGTGAACAAAGCACTCGACCGGCTTGCACAAGCCTATCTCGCAGAACAGCGTCTTACCGCAAATGTAGCTCATGAACTGCGCACCCCCCTCTCTGTGCTGAGTCTGCACCTGCAGCGATACCGTAACGGCGATGCTGAATGGCAGGAAATAGAAAGGGACGTTGCCCATCTGACCCGCATTGTCGGTCAGGTGTTGAATTTGGCTAGAAAAGAGGATGCATCCAGATCTCCAAACTCAGACTTGAGGTCGGTAAACTTTGCAAGAGTCGTCCGCGAAGCGGCGGCCCAAGTTCTGCCCCTTGTGGATGCGGCGGGAAGAACTCTTGATGTGATCGCACCGAAAATCGTGGCAGTTCATGGTCAAGGAGACGATCTGCGCGACCTGGTTGTCAATCTCCTCGACAATGCCTTAACCCACGGCCAAGGTACCATT
Organism: Hoeflea sp. TYP-13; assembly: GCF_040932035.1. Classification (NCBI taxonomy): domain Bacteria; kingdom Pseudomonadati; phylum Pseudomonadota; class Alphaproteobacteria; order Hyphomicrobiales; family Rhizobiaceae; genus Hoeflea; species Hoeflea sp. TYP-13. The sequence goes on along the minus strand of NZ_JBFRBB010000003.1, from coordinate 289,307 downwards.
TGCTTGACCCTTAGCCCGGGATCAGGCGCCGATGGATCAGGGGCCACCCTCGAGGTCCATGATGAGGGCGAAGGTATCCCAGAAAAACTCAGGGAAGAGGTATTCAACCGCTTCCGGAAAGGAACTCCAAATTCTCCCGGAGCGGGTCTCGGGCTCACTATTGTACGGCAGATAGCGCGCAATCGCGGTGGTGAAGCACGCGTGTTGCCGGGTTCGGGTAGTACAGTTCATGTTATACTGCCTACACTCAAATCAGATGAGAGCTTCCCCGGTAGCCCCCCTCGCGATGACGGATAAATTGTTTTTAGCTTCGACAATATCGTCAGCTCCACGTCAGGTTCTAAAACGAATCTCAAGTCCGGAGTTTATCCGCAGAACAACAATGGAATTGGACGGCCTTCGACCCACTTTTGCCGGCCAATTAGCCTTGGATCGACTCCTGGAAAGATAGGGTGCGCATGTTTCCAATGCTTCCTGGCGCGGTGCGCACCTGCCGGCAGTGTGACAGGGGCGGCTCACACTGCCGGTTTTACAACGAATAATTGTGGTCAGAATCTGACTTTCACCGATTGTTCGCTCACACAGCCCTCGCAACATTGTCTTTACTGTAATAGATCACCCGCGAAATGCGGACGCTCCATACCTGGATCACCCTCCCCGTTTCAAGTAACAGTCCATAACTATCTGCAAAGTGATTGGTGAGCGAATGACCTTTTGGGAAATTAGGAGAGTTTTTCTGCTCCCGAGCAAGCCTGCTGGGCCGCACCGGACTGTAAAGGGTTACGCCCGCCAGAGGCGGCGGCCCTATCAGGCACGGGAGATTTTCTGCATCCCGCAGCAGTACCGGAGAGCCGGCAACCGATCATTCAGCTAGCGTGACAAAGCACTTCAATGCGCCCAATACTCAAAAGCCGAGCACAAGCTTTCCAGCAAATGCGAGAAGAATGAAGCCTGATACAGCCCTGAATACGAAAAATCTGTTCGGGGTGTGAAGATGCGTTCGCAATAGAGAAGCCAAGGTGGAATAAACGGTTTGTGAGGCAACCGAAATTGCACAACAAGTTAAGAGCATGATGGCCATTTGTGGCGCGAGCAGCCTGGCCGGATTGACGAATTGTGGCAGCAGCGCAGTAAAATATAGAATGGCTTTGGGATTGGAAAATGCGAGCAAAAAAGCTTCGCCGAACAGAAATTTCCCGGACACACCAGGCGTCAAATTACCGGTCGGCTCAATCGCTTCATTTTTCAGAATGAACCGCAAACCTAACCAAGCAAGGTAACCCGCCGCCAACCAATGAAGCATATTCCACAAGAGGCCAGATTGGAGAACGAAGGTCACTAGCCCCGCGGCGCAAATGGTGCCAACCAACCCCAGACCGAGTGTGTTTCCCAATATGCCTGGAAAAACCCTTAGCAGTCCGAGCTGTGCCGCTCTGCGCGTTGTGTTCATATTTCCAGGACCCGGCGTAACTATAGTTACCATCGAAATCAGAGCAAAAGCTGACCAGTCGGACCAATCCATTTTTTCCTCCAAGGTCTATTTCAGTTCAAATCGCCCTTCGAAAAACGTCCTGTGGATGGATGGTGCGGATAACCAGGCTTTGACACATGAGAAACCTCGATTGCAGTCCGAACCTTCGACGACGTCCGGATAATTGTCCTAAGTTGATCGTAGTTGGGTCGACTGATCTTCAGCGAAACCGTAGGGGCAGCCGAGAGTGGGTTCCAATTGCTTTCTCACGGGCTGTATTGGGCCTCAGCATTCAAACGCTATGCTGCAAACATCGCCCCCGGATTCATGATGCCATTTGGATCAATAGCGTTCTTTATATTCCGCATGGTGGCGAGCTTGGTCGGATCAGCGTAGCGTTGCAAATCCGCTATTTTCAGCCTGCCGATTCCATGTTCCGCGCTGATTGAGCCGCCGCATTGATGCGTGGTTTCATTGACTATCATTCGTGCTGATTCCCGGAAGTCCGGGTGTTTCTGCAAATATGATTGCTTTGATACACCTTCCGGTGGAAGTATATTTATATGGATGTTGCCGTCACCGATATGTCCGTAGCGGTTGACGCGCAGATTCGGGTCCAGATCGCAAATAGCGTCGTCGGTCAGATTTATGAAATTTTCAATCCGGCTGATTGGAACGGAAGTGTCGGAACTGCATAACACGCCTTCCTTCAGATTATATTCATAAGCAAGCTCTCTAAGATCCCACAGCGATCGGCTTTGTTTTTCAGACACCGCGACGACTGCGTCGACGAGGGCCTCTCGATCCAATTCTCCTGCAAGGATTTCTTCAAGCTGCCGTCGAATATCTTTGTGACCTTCGACTTCGGCAAGAACATACCAATCAAAAGGCGAATGGAACGGATCTGTCAGCGCCTCAAAATGTTTGATTGCCAGTTCAACCCCCAAACCGGACACCAGTTCAAAGGCCGTCACCGTCTCGCCAAGCTTGTCGCGAATTGCGTGCAACAGCGTTAGAGCAGCAGCCGGTGAAGCTACTGCGCACATCACGGTGACGGATGCCTCGGGTTGAGGAGAGAGTTTTAAAGCCGCAGCCGTGATTATGCCCAGTGTACCCTCGGAGCCGATCAGAAGGTGCCGCAGGTCATAACCGGTATTGTTCTTGTGCAGCGGCTTAAGGTCATTGAGGACAGAGCCATCGGGCATAACTGCCTCTATCCCCATACACAAATCGCGGCTATTGCCGTATCTAAGCACCTGTATACCGCCAGCATTGCTGGCGAGGTTTCCGCCGATGGAGCAACTGCCCTCGGAAGCCAGCGACAGACCGAACCGGCGATTGTTGTTTTGGGCGACCTCTTGAATGTTCGCCAGGATGCACCCGGCCTCTGCGATAATAGAATTATCGTCTTTGCTGAAAGAGCGGACCGCATACATACGCTCCAGTGACAGGACAATAGGTAACTTGCCGTCAATTTCTATGTGTCCGGCAACACCGCCGGTACCACCGCCAAACGGGATAATACCGACTTTGGTTTCATTGCAGGCCGCCACCACATCAGAGACTTGCTTTGTTGAGGACGGAAGCACCACCAGCGCGGCGCTCCCATGAAAACGCTCTCTAGGATCTGCAAAGTACTTTCCAGCGCTGTCGGAGGCGATCCAACCCTTTGATCCGACGATCGATTTCAACCGATCAAGGAATGAGGAGTCAGGAATTGCAGGTGGCATGAAATAAATCCGGTTAGAGTTCAGGTTTCGTTATTCAGCCTGATAACCAGGCTGAATAACTGTTTGGGGAGAGGATTATGGGCATATGGTACTTTTTTCCTGGGTCCGGCATCTGAAATCGAAGGACGATCTCCTGCATGATCTGGCTCTCGCTCGAGGGGATGCTTCGGTTGGCCCAGTAGGCACCGGTGGCAAAGATCGCCTCGTAGGTCGCGTCGATATCCGCACCGGTCAGATCGACCTCTTCCAACAGGCGTCCTCCATCATCCGTTCTGGTTGCAAATATCAGCGTTGAACCTTGTGTACCGATCCGTGACAGACTGACGGCAATTCCGCCTGCATGCGTTCCATCCACGCCATTCAAAATGTGCGAAGAAACCGTAGCCATCACTCAATTGACGCCTTGTCGCGTTTGTCTGAAGTGGCTGCGACAATCGGGCTGATCACTCCACGGCACTTGACATTGACACAAGCAGTTTTGCCACTGGCGATCGCACGCCGGATTGCCGGAGCCAGCTGATCGCGGCTTTCGACCAATTCGCCATGACCGCCCAATCCTTCGAACATGGTATGGAAGGGAATGTCACGGAAATCGGTCGCATAGTGGGTGCCGGTTTTGAAAAGTCGCTCCTGCTGTTGCGAGATGCAGTCGAGGCCGTTGTTGTTGTCAACCACAACCACGATGGGCAGCCCCTCCTGGAACGCTGCTTCGATGGAAAGTCCGCCTGACAGGAACGCTCCATCTCCGGTGATCAGCACCACGTTCTTGTCCGGATTAATGTTCTTGGCGGACAGGGCGAACGAGACGCCTACACCCAGCAAAGAGTAGTTGCCCGGATGCAGGGTCCCGCCCAGCTTCTGGCCATTCCAGCCTGCCATGTTGACCGCGATTTCATTCCAGAAATGGGTATTGCCGCCATCGAAGACCAGCCAGTCTTCGTCACCCATTTCCGCCTGAACATCCAGCGACAACTGCAGCGGGTGCATCTTGCGGCCTTCTTTGAGGTCAGTTGCTGTTTCAGCGGCAATATGGGCAGACCATTCGGCAACCCACTCGGCTCGGCGTTCACGCTGCAGGTCGAACCATGCAGGCCATGTTTTCCCGACAGTGGCCAACTCATCCAGGAAAGCTCCCGGATCCGACAGCAGGCAGACATCTGCCGCGCGGTTGTAATCGAGTTCCTCGTGGCTGCCGTTCACGCAGACAAGCTTGGTTCCTTCTAGAATGAACGGAGGGTTACCGAAATTCATCTGGTTATCGAGCCGGCAACCAACCATCAAGACGAGATCAGCCTCGTGGATCGCCTTTCTGGACGGGTGGTATTGGTGGAAATCCGCAAGACCCATATAGGCCTCACACTCTTCACCCAGCAATTTTTGATGATAGGGCACATTGAATACGGGCATACGCAAGGTTTTACCCGCCACTTCAAGCTTATCTTCGTTGCGCGACCACCAGATGCCGTGCCCGCCGATGATCAGCGGGCGCTCAGCATTGCGCACAAGATCCATTGTTTCTTTCAGCGCGGTCGGGTCCGGCCAGGCACGTGGCACCGGACGATCGGTCCGGTCGAATGGACGCTCTTCCCGGCCAGCCGTCTCAGAAAATGAAGAGAACATGATATCCACCGGCAACGCCAGATGAACCGGTCCAGGATAGCCGGTTGTTGCCGCCGTCCAGGCGCGGTCGACAAATTCGCTGATGCGTTCGCCGTCAGTGATCTGGATGGAGTATTTGGTTAGTGGCGCCGCAATCGCCACATCGTCGATTTCCTTGAATCCGCCAGAACCTTGGCGTTTGAGAGTCGATGATCCGGTTACGAAAATCACCGGAGAACGCTCGCCCCATGCCTCAAGCATCGCCGGCACTGCATTGGCAAAACCCTCGGGCCCCACTAAGCATATGGATGGTTTGCGGGTAATACGGGTATGGCCATCGGCGAGATGCCCTGCCACCTGCTCATGCGGGCAGTTGATGACAGGCATCTGACATTCCATGAACCCTTCCAGCGCCGGATTACAAAACCCGCCAGCCAGAGTGAAGGCGTGGTCAACCCCTTTTTCCTTGAATGCGCGAGCGAGTAATGCGCCGCCGCGAATTTTTGGTTCGATGTTCATACAAATCTCCGGTCTAGTAATGATGTCAGCATTCATGCAAATCAGGTTCGTTGTTTTTTGCCTGTGGTATTGAGATGTTCTGACCAGGCAATCCGCACAACAGCCACAACGGTGAGCGTGAAAAAGAGAAGGGCAATCGGACTTTTGAGAAGCAAGCCGACAGGGTCACCTTGCGCGATAAGAAGGAACGACCTGAAGGCGATTTCGAACTCGGGCGCCAAGACAAAACCGATCAGAAACGCCACGAATGAATAGTCGAATTTCTTCATGAAATAGCCAATGACGGCAAAAACGATCATGACATAGATGCTAAATACACTGTTTGAAGAAGCGTAAACGCCGGTAAGACAGGTTAGCCCAACGATCGAATAGCTGACATATTCAGGTGCCTTGACGATATGACCATAGAGGCTGCTGCCCAGCAGTCCGACCGCCAAATTGAAGAAATTCGCCACGAACAAGATTGTGAAAATGCCATAGATGAGAGCCGGCTCAGTCTTGAAGACATGCGGACCAGGTTCAATACCGTGGACAAGGAAGGTCCCGATCAGCAGAGCTGTGGTTACATTGCCCGGAATGCCCAGCGTCAGCAACGGAACAAAACTGCCGCCGACCACAGCGCTGTTGGCCGCTTCAGGACCGGCAACACCATCCAGGCTGCCCTTGCCAAACTGTTCGGGTTCCCTGGAATATTTGCGAGCCGTCCCGTAACCAATAAAAGCCGCCATGGATGCGCCGATGCCGGGTAGCGCACCAATTGCCGAACCGATCAGGCTCGAACGCAATATGGTTTTCCAGTAGGTCAGAAACTCGGTTATCGGCAGTGGCGGTCCGCTTGTGTCGCTGATGGAGCTGACCGCGTTTGTACTGTTGCCCCTGCGCTTTTCGATGCTGCGTTCGACGGCCAGCATGACCTCGGTAACGCCCAGCATTCCGATAGCGATGGGAAGAAGCGGCAAGCCGTCTTGCAGCTCAATGAACCCAAAATTAAGGCGTGGCGTTGCCGACATAGGGTCAAGGCCGACCATGGCACACAGCACACCAAAAGCACAGGCGGACATGCCGCGCAACATCGATCGCCCTGTCAACCCTGCAACAAATGTAAACGCAAACAGAACAACGAATGTTATTTCCGTCGGGCCGAATTTTAGAGCGATTTTGGAAAACGGAGCAGCAACCAGATAGAGCAGCACATCTGCCAGCACGGCACCCGCCACGGAGGCAAACAGTGCCATTTGCAGCGCCCGTTTCACCTGACCGGCTTTTGCAAGCGGATATCCATCAAATGCGGTTGCTGTTGCCTCTGGCGAACCGGGTGTGTTGAGCAGAATGGCGGAGATAGAACCACCAAAGGTTCCGCCCTTGTAGATGCCGGTCAGGAAAGCAATCGCCGTGATGGGCTCCATGCCGAATGTCACCGGAGATAGCAGCGCTATCGCCATAGCCGCGGTCAGGCCAGGTATCGCGCCCATAAAGATGCCGACGGCGACGCCTGCAACAATTCCGATCAACGGGCCGACAGTAAAAACCGTTAGAATGCCAGCAATCAACGCTTCCATGTTCTCACCCTTTCAATACGGTGAGATCCGGCAACACCGGTAAATGGACGCCAAATCCATATCGCATGCCCAGGTAGAGAACACACACGGCCGCCACGGTGATCACAGCCAGCTTGCTGAAATGCCGCGCGCCTGTGCAGGTCATCAAAAACGCCAACAAAAGCGTTGAGGATACCAAATAGCCCAGATGTAGCAGCACAAATGCATAGAGAGCCATGACGCCCGCAACGATCACGACACCAGAGAACTGGGCGCCTTTCAGTGCGATATCACCAGCAACTGCCATTTTCCGGTTAGCCGCTGACTGCACGGATTTTCCAAATGAGATGAGCAGATCTAACAGCGTGAAAATCAGGATCAGACTGACTGCCAGATCTGGAAGCAATGCCGCACCCGTTGCAAAAGAGGTTTCACCGTCTTCGACTTGTCCCGGGATTATCCACAGAGCGATCCCACAGAGCAAAACGATTACGATCGATACAGTGTTTCTGTTTGTAATTGTCATCGGGTGCGGCTTCTTCAATAACATAGTAGCGATTTCGACGGATGGGCGTCAGTTTCCCTTCGCTGCAAGAATAGCTTTCATCTCATCTGAAATCGTGTCGATTGAAGCTGAAGTTTCTTCCGTACCCATCGGAGTAATACCGACAAATCGTTGCTGGACCAGATCCTGAAATCTCGGGTCAATTGCAGATTTGATCAATGCCGCCTCAAGTTTGGCTTTCACATCGTCTGGCAAGCCCTTTGGTGCTGCGATTACTGAATTGTAGCTGACAGCCGGAAATCCAAGGCTGGTCATGGTTGGCGTATCGGGCGTCGAGTTGAGTGGATCAGAACCCGAAGCCGCGAGCACGATCATTTCGCCGGATTTCACATATTGTATGTGCGGTCCACCGCTTATGCCAAAATCAACGTGGTCTCCGAGTATGGACTGCATCATGTTCGCACCGCCTTTGATGGGAAGCGGAATGAAGGTAACTCCTGTTGCCGCGGCAACAGCTTCCATTTGCGTGCGGTCCGCCGGTCCAAGCGTGCCGTAACGTAGCGGTTTGCCCGTCGATTTTGCGTATTCGATCATGGATGGAAAATCCGTCCATGGCTTGCTCGCCAGCGAGACGAACGCGGTTTCAAAACGCGCCATAGTCAGCAAATAATCGAAGTCGTCTTTAGTGTAGGTTACCTTGCCCTGTAGCGGATTGAACGCAAAGGTCAGGCTGGTGGCGACGACTAATGTGTAGCCGTCTGCGGGCTGGCCGGCGACTGCAGTTGCCGCGATACTGCCACCAGCCCCACCCTTGTAGGTATGAACGATTGTCTGGCCCAACGCCTCGGTCAGCGGCTCGGAGAGCTTGCGGGCCATGGCATCCGAAAATCCACCTGGCTTGAAGCCAATGATCATTTCGACCGGTTTTGTTGGATAGTCATCAGCAGCGGCCATGCCTGTTATCAGGCTCAAACAAACGGTAGCTGTGAAAAACAGTTTGTTGAACAAAGTCAAATACTTCATGGAATCCTCCCAGTTCTTGGCCATATCGCCAACATAGGGAACAGTTTATGCGTTTGCTCCATCAAGGCTAATTCTTTCAGGATATGCACGTCATCGCCAAACGGCATTGCAGTTCGGTTCGCGAGGTCCTTGGTCGCTTGATCGAGCGTTAAATCAGCCCATATCGGGTATCAGTCACTACCAGCACGGCTAGTTTCGTTTGATTTTTTGAAACGCCGTCATATCATGTAGGCATGACTTTATTGAACGAGTGATCCAGCGTTTTGAAGCTAATACAACTGAAATACTTTGCTAGCATTGTTGAAAATGGTGGTTTCATTGCCGCCTCAAAGGATTTGAGCGTTGCTCAACCTGCCCTTAGTCGCCAAATTGTTGAGCTGGAGGCGGAGATCGGTGTTGATTTGCTGAACCGTGGTCCGGGAGGCACCACAGTCACCGGGGCGGGACTGAGATTCTACCACCACACACGCTCCATTCTTGAAAAGGTTGAAATAGCAAGAACGGACGCGCGCAGAAGCTCAGGAGATTTGGTTGGCAAGATTTGCATAGCCATACCTGTTGGGATAGCGGGATTTCTGGCATCGGAGATCGTACAGAAAGTCGAACAGCTGTATCCAGATATCACCGTAACGATCGAGGACGGACTGGGATTTCAGACCGGACAGGCAATTGATGCGGGAAAGGTGGATTTTGGCATCATTCCCAATGTTGGCCGCCTTCAGAATGTAACGCTTCAGCCAATACTTCAGGAGAGTATATTCCTGTTTTCAAAGCGGCAGGGTGCGGCACCCGATACCGCGGACATTCCGCTGATTGAACTCGAAAACATGAAGCTGATCATGCCGAACCGAAAGGTGCATGTCAGGCGCAGTCTCGAAGAAGCGTTTATGCAGACCGGACGAAATCTTGAGATTAGTTACGAACAACAATCCTTGCTTACCATTCGCAGCATGGTGCGCGCAGGAGTCGGATCGACGGTTCTCAATTGGCCCGCAATGGCGGATGTGTGGGAAACTGGCGATGTGGATGCACGCCGCATCGTCAATCCCACCCTTTCGCGCATTGTCTCTCTGGCTGTTCCCACCACGCGACCTCTGACGAGCGCATCGCGCGCCGTTTATGAGATCGTTCAACAGGTCCTGATCGACGAGGTTTCTAACGGCAATTGGAAGGGCCAGTTGGTCGTTGAAGAATGATAACGTCCGTGTGGCCCGCAACACAGATCAACCAGACCTCAATAAAATCCCATACCAAGTTCTGATCACTTGCATCGCCAAAAAGGATTAGTTTTAGGATGCTCGTTTGAACTAGGTTCTGCCCGTTTTCGTCTCCAACGAAGGTCAGAACTGTATGGCAAACCTCAATTTTCCACGCTCTCCATGGATGGATGACGAATTGGCAATGCTGGAAGATGGATGCAAGCAATTCTATCAGCGCGAATGCGAGCCCCACTACGAAGATTGGGAAAAGCGCGGTAGCGTCGGGCGGGAGCTTTGGCTTAAGGCCGGGGAAATGGGTCTTTTGGGAGCAGAAGTTGCCGAGGAGTATGGTGGGCCAGGCGGCACATTTGCCCATGACGCGGTGATTGCTTATCAAGGCAATCTCGCCGGTATCGACGGCTGGGGCGGCGGATTGCACAACTCGATCGTTATTCCTTACATCATCCATTACGGCTCGGAAGAACAAAAGAAAAACCTGTTGCCGCGGATGGTCTCCGGTGAGTTAATCGGTGCCATCGCGATGACCGAACCGGGTGCCGGATCGGATTTACAGGGGATAAAAACGACCGCGCGAAAAGACGGCAATCACTACAGCATAACGGGCTCGAAGACATTCATCACCAACGGGCAACTGGCCAACATGATCATTGTGGCAGCCAGGACCGATCCGACCGGTGGAGCCAAGGGAATTTCGCTATTCCTCGTCGAAACGGACCAGGTTGAAGGTTTCCGGCGCGGGCTCAACCTGGACAAGCTTGGGATGAAATCCAACGACACGTCGGAGCTGTTCTTTGACAACATGCGTGTGCCTGCATCAGCACTGCTTGGCTCTGTGGAGGGTCAGGGTTTTGCCCAGATGATGCAGGAACTTCCCCAAGAACGCCTGTTGATAGGCGTCTATGCGGTTGCGCGCATGGAGCGGGCTCTGCAAGTCACGCTTGACTATGTCAAAGAGCGCTCGGCCTTCGGCAAGAAGATAGCCGGTTTCCAGAATACCCAATTCGTATTGGCAGAATGTGTATCTGAGGCAACGATCGCCAAGGTTTTTTTGGATCATTGCATCGCCGAGCATCTGGAAGGCCGCCTGACCACGGAAAAGGCTTCAATGGCCAAATACTGGCTGACCGACCTGCAAGCAAAAATCATCGACCGTTGCCTGCAGCTCTTTGGAGGTTATGGCGTGATGAGCGAATACCCCGTGGAACGCATGTACCGCGACAACCGGATCGAGCGCATCTACGCAGGAACAAACGAGATCATGAAGGTTGTGATCGCACGCGGCCTGTTGCGGGATTGATGGAGCGGCTTTCCATGAATACGAAGAATATTGTAATCAGCGAGCAGCAGGGCGCAATTGCCAAACTGACGCTGAACCGCCCGGAGGCTCGTAATGGCCTTTCCCTGGCAATGCTCGAAAAACTCTACGAACTATTTGTCGAGCTTGGTGCTGCAAAAGGCGTGCATGTTATCACTGTGGCGGCAAACGGACCTGCCTTTTGTGCCGGTCATGACCTCAAGGAATTGACCGCGGCCCGCGCAAACGATGACCGTGGCCGCGCCTTTTTTGAGGAAACAATGGCCAAGTGTGCGCGGCTGATGCAGGCCATCGTCACCTGCCCCAAGCCCGTCATAGCCAGCGTCCATGGCATTGCCACCGCGGCAGGCTGTCAGCTAGTCGCCAGCTGCGACTTGGCGATTGCATCCAAAAATGCCCTATTTGCCACCCCGGGGGTCAATATCGGCCTTTTCTGTTCCACCCCGATGGTTGCCCTGTCACGTAATGTGCCGCGCAAGAAAGCCATGGAGATGCTTTTGACCGGCAACGCGGCCTCTGCCGAAGAAGCTTTGCAATCCGGGCTCGTCAACAGCATTGCCGCGCCAGACGAGTTGGAGGAAAGGGTCCAGGCCCTTGCCACCCTGATTGCCGGCAAGGCTCCTGCGACGCTACGCATCGGCAAGGAAGCATTCTATCGCCAGAACGAGATGTCCCTGTCCGAGGCTTATGTCTATACGGCGGACGTCATGGTGCAGAACATGATGGAACCGGATGCCAAGGAAGGCATTCAAGCCTTCATCGAAAAACGCGCGCCCAATTGGGGCAGCCTCTGACGCCGGATTGGATCGTCACTTTACCTCAAGAACAAAAGGAAAAACCATGTCCGACCTTTCCGTTGACGTGAGCTGGATACGCAACTCGCCATCGCTTGCCCCGGGGAAATACAATACCGGCCACGACATCATATACAACACGGATTTCACGTTGCCGGGCGACGCAGCCCCGGATTGGGGCGGAGACCCAGAGGCTACGAACCCGGAACAGGCACTGGCGGCCTCCCTGTCTAGCTGCCACATGATGACGTTCCTCGCACTTGCAGCGAAGGAAGGATGGCCCATTGCCACCTATTCCGACCGTGCCATGGCACTCCTTGGGAAAACGAACTCAGGAAAAATGGCCGTGACAGAACTGAAACTGGCGCCCCGCATCACCTTTGATACCGGCTTCAACATCGCGCCGGAAAAACTCCTGCAAATGCATGAGCGCGCGCACCGCTACTGCTTCGTCGCAAACTCGATATCAGCGAAAATGACGATAAAACCAAAAGTTTAACCTCTATTGGACAGGTTTCAGGAGACAATAAAATGACCGAAAATGTGGTTATTGCCTCAGGTGTTCGTACTGCGATTGGAGATTTCGGCGGTGCGTTGGCAGGGATCCCCCCATGCGAACTCGCAAGTCAGGTGGCGGTGGAAGCCATCAGACGCGCCGCGATCGAAGCATCTGACATTGAGCAATCAGTATTCGGCAACGTGATTCACAGTGAGCCGCGCGATATGTACCTCTCGCGGGTGGCGGCCATCAATGCCGGTGTTCCTGAAACCGCACCGGCCCTGACATTGAACAGGCTATGCGGAAGTGGTTTGCAAGCCGTTGTAACCGCAACCGAAGCCATTCAATTGGGCAATGCCGAGGTCGTTCTGGCGGGAGGCGCCGAGAGCATGAGCCGCTCCGGGCATATGATCAATGCAGCGCGCTTTGGCGCCAAAATGGGCGATATCACCGCTATCGACATGATGACCGGCGCACTAACCGACCCATTCGGCAATGGGCATATGGGCGTCACTGCCGAAAACGTAGCGGCACGGGAAGGAATCGATCGCCCAACCCAGGACGGAATTGCACTGAAAAGCCACCAACGGGCTGCAGCAGCGATCGAGGCCGGCTATTTCAGAGAACAAATCCTTCCAGTGACCACCAAAATGGGTCGCAAGGAGGCGGTATTCGATACCGACGAGCATGTGCGTCCGGGAATTTCCGAAGCGGATCTGGTAAAACTGCCCGCGGTGTTCAAGCGGGATGGTTCGGTCACGGCCGGCAATGCGTCGGGGATCAATGACGGCGCGGCGGCGCTTATTCTGGCGCTTGAGACAACAGCCGACGCCAGAGACATGCCGAAACTCGCGATAATCAGGGGATCGGCCGTGAGCGGCGTTGCGCCTGATGTCATGGGACTTGGTCCAATTCCAGCAGTCCGGGTGGCTTTGAAGCGGGCAGGACTGGATGTGGCTGATTTGTCGGTTATCGAGTCCAATGAAGCGTTTGCCGCACAGGCGTGTGCTGTATCGCAAAACCTGGGCTTTCCAGAGGACATCACCAACCCGAATGGTGGTGCAATCGCGCTTGGGCACCCCGTCGGCGCGTCTGGCGCCATCATTCTGATCAAGCTGATCTACGAGTTGCGCCGGGTCAATGGTCGTTACGGGCTTGCGACCATGTGCATTGGCGGCGGTCAGGGAATTGCCGTTGTCGTGGAAAACCCGGAGGCCCGCTCATGAGGAATATTACGGATGTCGCCGTCATCGGCGCCGGCACGATGGGGGGTGGCATAGCCATCTCCACCGCTATTGGCGGTGTAAATGTGACCCTTCTGGATACCGCCAAGGAAGCCGTTGAAAAGGCGCGGGCAAGAGTTCGAGATTATCTGGATCGTCAGGTCCAAAAGAAAAGAATGACCGAGAAGCAGGCCTTGGGCGCACTTGGGCGCCTGCGCTTCTCAAATGATATCCGGGACGCGTCGGACGCTCAATTGGTGATTGAAGCAGTATTCGAAGACCTGGACGTAAAACGCAATGTCTTTGTCGCACTTGAGTCCGTCGTGAGCCCGACCACGACGCTGGCAACAAACACCAGTGCACTTAAGGTAAGCGATATCGGCACCGATTTGAGGCACCCGGAAAGGCTGTGCGGCATTCACTATTTCAGCCCTGCGGAAATCAATCCAGTGGTTGAAGTGATTAAAAGCGTAACCACGGCACCCGAAACCGTCGCAAACGTGCTCCCTTTCCTTCGTCGTTGCGGTAAGTCACCCATAGAATGCCTCGACCGCACCGGGTTTGCGTTGAACCGCTTCTTCTGTCCTTACACAAATGAGGCAGCCCGCTGTCTTGATGACGGCCTGGGCGACGAAGACCAGATCGACGCGGTGGCCAAAAAAGTGTTTGGCGTCTCCGCCGGACCGTTTTTCGTCATGAACATCGTTAAACCCCGCATCAACTTGGCCGCGGTGCGAAGCCTTGTCAGTCTCGGTCCGTTCTACGAGCCCGCCGCAAGCTTGGTAACCTGTGGAGAGGCGGATGAAGCTTGGGACCTTTCGCATGGCAACACGCCATTGTCCCAAGAGAACTGCGCGCTCATAGCAGAACGGTTGCAAGGCGCAATATTCTTTGCCGTGCTTGAAGAAATCTCGGAGGGTGTTGCAGCTCCGGACGCCATCGATAGAGGCGCCCGTGAAGCCTTCACCTTCGCCAAGGGCCCGGTTGAGATGATGAAGGAAATGGGTCCTGGAGAAGTGGCCCGGCTGATCAATCAAGTCAAGTACGGTGACGCGACACTCACGAGAGCGCTGTTCCGAAAAGTCTAGTTTCGTGATTTGCCGGCTTTTTCCGTGCGCCCTTTCAACACTTAAGGCCAGACGGGCAGTGCTGAATGCGCCCGCCTGCCGACGGATCGCAGCAATCGAGTTAAAATTGCAGCACGCTGAGGAACCCAAACCATGACCTCAATGCCTTTGACCAGTGCGCACTGGGGCACCTACCGTGTCGAGGTCAGGGACGGCATGATTGTAGCTCTTCACCCGTTCGAGGAAAACCCCAACCCATCCCCCATTGGCGAGGGCATCGTCGAAGCTTTGACCGATGCAAACCGTATCCGCCAGCCGATGATTCGCCGAAGTTGGCTAGAACATGGCCCGGGCGCAAATTCGGAGCAACGTGGTAGCGATCCGTATGTAGCGGTCAGTTGGGATGACGCGGAGGTGCTGGTAGCGGATGAGTTGAATCGGGTTAGGAAAAAATACGGCAATAGCGCAATCTACGGTGGCTCCTACGGCTGGGCATCCGCTGGGCGCTTTCATCATGCTCAAAGTCAAGTCCATAGGTTTCTAAATTGCATCGGCGGCTATACTCGATCCGTGAATACCTACAGCTTTGCCGCAGCCGAAGTGGCCGTGCCCCATATATTGGGAGATTTCAGAAAATACGTGAATTCCGTAACCAGTTGGAGTTCGGTGATTGCCAATACTGACCTCTTCGTGGCGTTCGGCGGCGTACCGATCAAAAATGGCCAGATCGACAATGGTGGAGTTGGGCGGCATGTGCAGCTGGAGAGTATCGTCGACGCGGCACGAGCGGGCGTAACATTCATCAACATCGATCCCGATCGGGCGGCTATTCCCAAGGAAGTTGACGCGAAATGGCTTGCTCCCCGGCCTTGTACGGACGCAGCGATCATGTTGGGTTTAGCCCATGTGCTCCTGACTGAAGACCTCGCGGATGGGGCTTTTCTGAATGACTACACGGTCGGATACGAAAAGGTTTGCGAATATCTCACAGGCAGGATCGACGGTGTTGTGAAGTCGCCGGAATGGGCTGCCAAAATCAGTGAACTGCCTGCGGAAACGATACGAACTCTCGCCAGGCGCATGGCCAAAGAGCGAACAATGATTTCGGTCAGTTGGTCACTGACCCGCCAGCAATATGGTGAACAGCCTTATTGGGCCGCAATTACATTGGCCGCCATGCTGGGCCAGATCGGTCTGCCGGGCGGCGGCATCGGATTTGGATATAGCGCAACGAACGGGATCGGTGCGCAATACCAACGGTTACCCTATGCGTCGCTGCCGCAAGGTAAAAACGCCGTTCACGATTTTATTCCGGTGGCCCGGGTATCGGACATGCTGCTCAACCCGAATGCGCGCTTTGAGTATGATGGGAAGTCATACACATATCCCGACGTTCGACTGGTTTACTGGGCGGGCGGAAATCCGTTTCACCACCATCAGGATCTGAACCGTCTGCAGCGCGCCTGGCAGCGCCCCGAAACGATCATCACACATGAATGGTGCTGGACCGCAACCGCATCCCGCGCTGATATTGTACTGCCGTGCACAACACCGCTTGAGCGAACCGACCTGGCCCTGTCGCCGCGTGATCCTTATGTCGTTTCAATGGAACAGGCGATAGAACCGGAGGGCGAAGCGCGCGACGACTATACGATCTTTGCCGGAATAGCGGACAGGATGGGCTGCGAACTGGCATTCACGGAAGGCCGTACAGCAGAAGAATGGCAAAGATGGATCTATGAAAGTTCACGTCAAAGGTTCGCCGAGGTTGGGTTGGAACTGCCACCGCTGGACAGCCTGAGACAAAATGGCTGGTTCAAGATTGACATGCCTGACCGCCCAACGGTGATGCTCGAGGATTTCCGCCATGATCCCGCTGCAGCACCGCTGGCTACCCCGTCCGGCCGGATCGAGTTGTTTTCCGAAAAGGTCGCAAGCTTCGGATACCCCGATTGCCCCGGCTGCGCCGTCTGGCGCGAACCGCAGGAATGGCTGGGGCGCAATAATATTGCCTACCCGCTACATCTCATCTGCGTGCAACCGCACAACAAGCTGCACTCCCAGCTTGATCACGGTACGATCAGCCAGGCATCCAAGATCAACGGGTGTGAGCCGGTCGTCGTGTCTCCTGGGGATGCGGAGGCACGAAGCATTTCCAATGGAGACAAGGTTCGATTGCATAATGACCGCGGCGCATGCGTGGCAACGGCCGTGGTGGATGACAGGTTGCGCCCGGGTGTAGTGCAGATGAGCACAGGAGCCTGGTTTCGTCCCGATCAGGATGGACAATGCATCAATGGGAACCCGAATGTCCTGACACCAGACGTGGGAACATCCAACCTGGGTCAAGGGCCCTCAGCGCATTCTTGTCTGGTTGAACTCAAACGGATTGAGTGACTTCAGATCCGAGCGACCACCGATTGCCGTTGCGAATAACGTCCACCAAAAGGCGATGCGTCAGTAGAAAGGTGGACTGAAGTCGCACCCTTCAATTCCAACCAAACAACCGCTTACGTCAACGAGACAAGGCTGCAAAAGGTACCCACTCATGCGATCCGTGACACTATTTGCCGAGCAGATTGACGATTTACGCAAAATCAGCCGCGGCTTTCTCGTTGCCGCGGTTGTGGGTATCACTGCTCAGTTCTTGTCGGAACATTACGGATCGCCCGCCATGCTGATGGCGCTGCTTTTAGGCATTGCCTTCAACTTCTTGACTCAGGAGGATAATTGCAGACCCGGAATCGAATTCACGGCGCGGTCGGTCCTGCGGTTCGGTGTCGCTCTTTTGGGGGCCAGGATCAGCATTGAACTGATTGCTGGTCTCGGCCCCAAATTGATCGCGCTTGTGATAGCCGGGGTTTTCTTGACTATATTGTTTGGGCTGCTTGGGGCGCGGTTTCTCGGGCGCGGTTGGCGCTTTGGCCTGTTGACAGGCAGTTCGGTCGCGATATGCGGTGCCTCCGCAGCGATGGCGATAGCCGCTGTCTTACCCAAAAATGAGCATTCGGAACGGAATCTCACTTTCACTGTACTCAGCGTCACCGTGCTGTCGACCATCGGTATGATCGTTTATCCGATCCTGACGGAAACCCTCAGATTTGACGACTGGATTGCCGGCGTGTTTCTGGGCGGCACGATCCATGACGTAGCGCAGGTCGTGGGCGCGGGCTTTTCCGTATCCGAACAAACCGGCGAAGTGGCAACCGTGGTCAAACTGATCCGCGTGGCCATGCTGACACCGGTGGTTCTGGTAATTTCATTCCTCGTGCGAAGCTATGCAGAAAGAGGCCGTGCGGATGGGAATCAGCCACCGGTCCTGCCATTATTCGTGCTGAGTTTCATCATCTTTGCAGTGCTCAATTCGCTGGGGCTCGTCCCGCCGATAGCCGCTTCAGCAATGACCAGCCTGTCGCGATGGGCCTTGCTGATATCGATAGCGGCGGTCGGTATGAAAACCTCGCTCGGGCGCCTGATGGATGTCGGAGGGCAAGCGATTATACTCATAATAGCCGAGACCGTCTTCATCGCGGCATTTGTTCTGGTGGGAGTCGCCGTCGTGGACGGATGGGACTGAGCCCAGATTTTGCTGCCGTCAGGATCTTCTTGCTATTTGTGTTTGGTTGGACGGTTTGGCGAAGTGTCGTTCGAGAAATCAGATGGCGTTGCACATTAAAGGTGTTGTAATCGGCGGCGTGTGTTGAGAGAGATCTCCGAGCCGATCCGACGGACTTAGACCGCTGCACCCTTCTCTCGCGATGACAAAGCGGAACGTGCGTGTTTTCTGTACTGTTGCGTATTTTCCCGCCAGTGACTGTTTGCCGTGCATCCCGGAAGTACGAGAGTTTGTCGGCTACCACCTCGTCTGGTGTGTAACCAAGCTTCCTCAGCAGTTTGCGCACCAACTTTAGGACGGCTTTCTTGTTTCTGCGCGATTACACCGGCATTTTCACCACTTCGCCACCGCTATCAATAGCGCGCCACGATACACCCGTTTGCCATTGATTGTGACGAAGACCTCATCGAGATGCCAGCGTGCGGCGGTTCGGGGCGATACCTCCTCAGCCTGTCGGCATAGATCAACCCGAACTTCAAGGCCCGACGCCTGACGGCCTCATAGGAGACATCAATACTGCGCTCTGCGAGGAGATCCTCGACATCGCCAAAGCTGACGGGGAAACAGAAATACAACCAGACGGCATGTTGAATGATCAAGGACGGAAATCGGTATCGGACACAGGAGACTTTCTGCGTCCGACAACAGTACCGAGACGTCGGTATCCAATCATCCGGTTAGGGTGACAGAACCGACCGACCCCTGACCGATGGGCGAAGGATCAGAACCTCGCCGAAAGCATGAAGTGCTCTGACCTCACCGTCCGCGACTTCCACGTGGTATGTCCCCAATGGGCATTGGTCAACGGCAGGTCAATATCAGACATGGGCACCAAACCTATTGCAGGACAGACGGAAGCCAGGTGGCTGCCGCAGGAAAGAAAACCATCAAAAGGCCAAATACAATGCCAACGCCGACAAAGAGCGGAACCTCCCGAAAAGCTTTTTCCGGACTTTCTTTTGCCACGCTGGCGGCCGTATAGACCCCGACGCACACAGGCGGTGTGATCATTCCGATCCCCGCAAAGGCGACGAAGACAATATAGAGGTGAAGGATGTCGAGATTGAGCGACAACGCCAGTGCAGCGAAGATCGGAACTGTCAGATAGAAGACTGGTACGATCTCCACAAAAGTTCCAAGGATCAGGCAGATTGCGGCTACCGCGAACCAAAACATCAAAGGTGTTCCACCCATTTCGGTAAAAAATGTAATTATTTTCTGAGGTGCCTGCGAGTAGGTGAGAACAACACTAAGGAAAGTTGCCATGGCAATGATTGCGAAAATTACAGCGGTGATCATCGCTGTTTGCTTCAGACAATCCATAAATCCTTTTAGCGTGAGTTCTTTGTAAACAAAGAACCCGATCGCCATAGCCCAAACGCCCGCCACGGCTGCAGATTCGGACGGGGTCAAAAGGCCGGCGTAAATTCCGCCCAGAATGATGACCGGCGTAAATAGGCCGGGGAGTGAATTCCAAAATGCGCTGAGTTTTTCGGCGCCGCTCGAGCGAACCGGACTGCGCAGATCGCGGCAGCGCCAACTCACCACGGCTGTCAGCAGGATCAATAGCACCAGCCCTGGCACAAACCCTGCAGCAAATGTTCTGGATACCGGCACATCTGTCAGGGCGCTGAAGAGGATTGCAGCATTGGAAGGCGGTATTAGAGATTCAAGAAATGCAGCAGAGGCGGCAAGCACAATGACAAAGGGCTTCGGGTAACCCTGCTCCACCATTTTTGGCATCATGATTGTACCAACGGCAGTGATTGCAGCAAGGATCGATCCGCAAAATGCAGCAAAGAAGCCCATTGCCAGAACCATCGCGATGCCAAGCCCACCGGGCCAGTGCCCAACCAGAGCCGTTGCAAATGCAACCAAGCGATGAGCCGCACCACCACGCAACATCACCATTCCCGTGAAAATGAAAAGCGGTACTGCAATCAGAACATGCTTGGTCATGGAACCAAACGAAACTTGTATCAACGTAGACCAGGGCAGGTTCATCCCCCAGATTGCAGTGGTTGAACTACCCAATCCAAAGACCATGAAGATTGGAACCGACATGATGAGCAAAACGACGGATATGAAGACGGCGAGGATATTCATGCTGACTGACATCCTTCCTCCGATAGATCGCCAGAGATAAGTGCCTGTAACGTTGCAAGAAACATCTCGAATGCGAATAGTGCGAGGATGCCGAATCCAACTGGAAATGCCAGATACATCCACCAGATTGGGATTTCAAATTCCAGCTCCATAATTTGTCCAAGTTGTCTGAACAAGGTGACGGCCTCTTGTCCTGCGAGCATAAATATGACGGCCCCAATCAGCATCACAGAATAGGTAAATAGGCTGAGATAGAGTGCATGGCGTGGCCGCAGGAACGTCGGCAACAAGTCCACCTGAATATGCTCACCAGTTCGCAACAGCGGACCAAGCAGAGGAAACACCAACCAGGGAACAAGCGCCGGTGGAAGCTCTATGAGCCAGTCATACCCGGTGCCGGAAACAAAGCGCGTTGCAGCACTCGCTGTCAGGGCGGCAACCATTATGGCGACTATTAACATCGCTAACATCGTAGCAATGCGTGAAAGCTGCGTGTTGATGGCACGCAGGACAGAAAGGATGACGGACATTGGCGCGATCCTGATTCAGTGCTTCGAGGGTTTTAAATCTTGGCGGTCGCCATTTTTGGCAACCGCCGCTGTAGGTTAACCGGTCTACTGCTGCGTGACGTAGGCCTGCGCGGCCTTCAGGACCGAGGCATCAATCAGCTCAGCCATACCCGGCAACACTTCTTCGGCAATTAGCACATCAAATTCTGCCTTTGCATCGCCATCAAGAACAGTCACGACACCGCCACGTTCTTCGAATTGAGCAAGAGTTTCCTCACCCGTATTCATGATCGTCGCGGTCGAAACCATGCCAACCTCACGGCCAACATCCAAAAGCAGTTGCTGCAGGTCTTCCGGCAAACCGTTGAACCAGTCCGCATTCGCCATCAGGTAAGCATCCGAAAAATACTGATAAGGCAATTGCCCATACTGCAAATACTCCCACCAGCTATAGGAGCGGATACTGCCTGGAGGGCTGTTGATCGTGTCGATCATGCCCGTCTGAAGGGCGGTATAAACCTCGCGAGTGGGCAATGACACTGTATTTGCGCCAAGTGCCTCCCACAAAGGCCGTTCACTCCGGATCAGAGCGCGGGCTTTCAGCCCCCGCATCGCCTCGACGCTATCCAACTCACGGGCAGCGCTAAAAGTCATCACCGGACCAACTGGATCGAACATCAGCAAGGTCGTGTTGGATTTGCCGGTAATGTCATTCCAGATCTCGCGGCCAGCATTCGTATTCATAAAGAAATCGCGCTGCTGCTCGTAGGATTCGAACAGGCCCGGATAGGCAGCGACATTGTAGTTCTTGTTGACCGGCGGGAAGCTGACAATCGGTACAATTCCGCCGATTTCAATCGCACCGGACGTTAAGGCACCCAGCTGTTCGCGAATGCCAAAAAGCTGACCTGCCGGAAAAAATTCGATACGCAGCCGGCCATCGGCCCGTTTGTTGACCTCGTCTACAAACATCTTTGCATGAATGGCACTGTGATGGGTCGGTCCCCAATGCACGGACATGCGAGCTACTATTTCATCTGCAGAACTCGGCAATGCCTGAATGGTTATCAGCCCGCCAATAGCCAGGCTGGCGAATACTTTTCCGATCACCTTGCGCGTGACAGTTCGTATGGATGAATTCGTCATTCATTCCTCCCTTTACCCCGTCAATTATCACTGATGAGGAATTAGCTGTGTTGGACGGTAAACTCCCGGTCACCGCCTGATCGTCGTCTGGACCGGTCAAATTCAGCCCAGATTTTGTGATCTGGTGTGAACCTATTAACCTGCCGCTCTACCAACAATGATCAAATATTATTCGACATATTCGAAAATCCTATGTGAGCAGCTGGACTGCATCTCGGCAGGCCAGATAGCTCGCACAGATGCGACTTCGCCCGGCCCACCGTTCGTGGGGAATTCGGATCCCCGGACCATCAGGCCTGGCTGCTTGCGAATTGAAGTGAAGTATTGAGTTTTTCGCCAACTGTGGGCGACCGTTCGAGCAATACGCTCTCATTGATGTCCTCAACATTGGCGACACCCAACTGGGCCATTGCCAAGCTCATGTCTTCGGCGAACAACTTAATAAGCGAGTTCAATCCAACCCGGGCTTCGGCACCAAGTGCATAAAGAATCGGTCGGCCCAGCATCGTGAAATCAGCACCCGAAGCCAAAGCCTTGATGACGTCCTCACCGCCACGGATTCCGCTGTCGAAAATCAGAGGGAAGCCCTGACCAACCGCCGCACGTATTTTCGAGACGGTACTGATGGCTGATGGTGCGCTGTCGAGCTGCCTCCCGCCATGGTTGGACACGTAAATCGCGTCTGCTCCACTGCGCTGAATGCGCAGTGCATCGTCAGCCGACATGACGCCTTTCACAATTAGATGATGCGGCCAGATATCCCGCAGCCGATCCAGAAATTGCCAGTCGGCACCTGCCCTGCTGGCGCGACGCACAAATTTGTCGTCTCCGTCCTCAGAAATAAAATTCTGTGGCTTTGGCACACCGCATATTAGGCTCGTCAGCGACCAAACCGGGTGCGTCGCAAAATCAAAAAACTGTTTAGGACCAATTCGAAATGGCATGTCAAAACCATTTCGCTGATCGCGCGGGCGCCGGGACAACTGTGGGACATCCACTGTCAAAACCAGGGTTTCGTATCCCGCTAACTTTGCGCGCTCGACCATTTGAAGAGACGACTCGACCGAATGGCCGACATAAAGCTGAAACCACGCATTCTCACCGGCCCATTTGCGCATGTCCTCGATCGGACTAGACGCAGCGGAGGAAAGACAAATTGGGATGTTGTGAAGACGGGCAGCCTCTGCGACCAATTTGTCTGCTCTAGGCCGAACGAGATTGCACATTCCCATTGGGGCAACACCAAACGGCAAATCATAGTCCCTGCCCAGAAACCGGGTCACGAGCGAACGCTGGCTCACATCCGCCATCACCCGTGGTTGCAGAAGGATTTCATCAAAGCACGATTCATTGCGTGCCGATGTCACCTCCTTTCCCGCAGCACCTTCAACAAAGTCAAAAACCAACCGGGGAAGCTTCTTGCGGGCAAGTTTGCGGGCGTCCTCAGTGGAGAAAATCCTCTTACTGGCGTGGACGCGATTTTCTGGAAGATAAACGATTTTGTTGCCCCAATATAAGTTGGTTGCGATTGATCAATCCAACCTACTTTGAAGGCCTTTGTTGCCTCCAATTGAAAAAAAACCGGGACCTATTTGGAAAATCTATGAATCGGGGAGGCTAGTCAGCCATGCTCAAGGCGGCGGCAATTTCAGTTTGAATAATGATGACGCAACTATTTCAAACTGTTGATGATCGTGGATAACCGACCAATTTCTTGCCAGAACGACTCAATCCGAATACCGGCTGACTTCTTCCAACCTGTTCTTGAGTTGCTGGGCAAGTAAATCGGCAAACTCCAACGCGTGTTTGGAGAGGCGTTCGCGACCCGAAGCTATAAGTGCAACATGATATTTCAGGTTTTGTTTGATAGGCCTGAACGCAACGCCACCAAGTCTGACCGCCTGTTCTGCCGAAAAGGGATCGGCAATCGCAAAAACACCTGTATCACGCACCAAAGAGGCCGCCACAGGCATATTGGTGGCTGACAAGCGTGATCGGCGCTGCATTTCAGTGGATAGCTCACTGTCTATCGACATCATTTCATCCGGATATGCGCCGCCAAATGTCACAAAACGCTCTTCGTTAACAAGATGCGCCAAATCCACGCTGCCTGCCTCTCCAACGAGCGGGTGCTCTTCCGGCATCAGACAAACATATGGGGCGCTTGCCTGAAAGAGGACTTCAACACCTTTATATGGAGGCTGTCGTCCCACAATCCCGAGATCAAATTGCTGCAACTGAACGGCGTCCAGTATGGCCGGGGTATTGCGGGAGTGTATCATGAACCGGATATCGGCGTATTGCCGATAAAGCTGGTTGATTGCCTTGGGCAACTCAATTGTCGCTATTGACTGTATGGTACCAATGGAGATTTCGCCCCCAGTTGTCGTGCGGATCGATGTTGCCAGTTCTTGCAGCCTATCGATCCCGACAAACATACCCTCTACACCTCCGTAGAAAGTCCGCGCCTCAACTGTGGGAGCAAGGCCCCGCCCAACGCGCGTAAACAACTCGAATCCGACAGAGCGTTCGAGGTCTGAAATCAATCGGCTAACACTCGGTTGCGATATATGCAGCATCTCCGCGGCTTCGGTGATGGATCCACAGCGCATGGTTGCCCGAAACGCCTCAAGTTGACGCAAATTCACTGTGTTCTCCCGGGTTAAACTGATGCACTGCGTGCATATATCTCATATCCACATTTGAAAACACTAAGTATGATGCCGTCGAGCATCTGGACACATTTCATTGGGTTCTGTCACACCAACTAGACAATCGGTTGCCGACGTACGGACCTGAATTTATCCCTGGTTGCGCTGATGTCCGAATGTTCGCGCAATCCCGACATTACATCACTTCATTTGCGGGTTGTTCCTTTGCACGTCACCACCAAGGTGTCGGCATGACGTCTAATTTCTAGCAGCCGATGCAGCACGAATGGTGTTGTTCGCCCTGCCACTTCACGTGTCCGCGGGTGAAATTGGCTGAGCTTAACCTGCCGGATGAAGCAGCCAGTACTGCCCGTCGTCAGGGATTTTGAGACCAATTTTGGTCTGAACTAATGGAGGCTCTGGCTCATCAGAGTTTTTGTTTAAAGTGCGATCTTTCGTTGTAGCAAGCGCAGCTGTTTGATGGTGTTGCGGTAGTAAGTGGTTTTCGAGCAGGATGCGGTTCTTCAGCTTCTTCCGCCCGCCAATTTAGCTGGTACTTAGACCTTGGTCCTGAAGCACAGCAGTCATGTTTCGCACGAGTTGGTCCATGTGCCGCAAATCAACTCCGAAGATGCTGGTTTGCGCAAGAATGGCTGCGACCAACGCGGACGAATCGCCTCCACATCCTTCGGCTGCACCCCGAACAGCGGCCAATTGCGGGTCGTTCAACTCAAAGCGATATCCGTCGCAATCCCGTGCGGAAACAAGCCGGATCCATGACGCGATGCTGACTGCAAGGTGGTCAACCGGCAAATCCGCCGCAAGCCGCTCGCGCAGCGGCTCCAATATCCGCTGGGGCAACTTCTGAGACGTATCGGCCGCAATCTGGATCAACCGATGCTGGAGGGCCGGATTGCAGAACCGCCCAATCAGAATATCCTGGTATTCGGCTAGATCTACATCTAGGGGCATAGACAGCGTCGGCCCCATTTCGTCGCTCATCAGCCGGCGCGTAAAGTCAGCTAGCTTTGGGTCGGCCATAGCCTCCGACACTGTTTCGTACCCGGCAAGTAGTCCCAAGCAGGCTAGTGCCGTGTGGCTGCCATTCAACAGACGCAGTTTCATCGTCTCAAAAGGAGCCACGTCAAAAACCAGTTGCGCACCGACCTTTTCAAATGCCGGGCGCCCTGCGCAGAAATTATCTTCAATTACCCATTGCCGAAACGGTTCAGTTACCACGGGCCACCGGTCACAAATGCCGGTATCCTTCATAAGCACGGACTTGTCTTGCGGAACCGTCGCAGGAACGATCCTGTCGACCATCGTGCACGGAAAAGCAACCATATCGGCAATCCAAGCTGCAAGTTCGGAGTCAAGTAGTTCCGCGAAGCCTAGAACCGCAGTCCGACATGTTGCGCCGTTTGACGGTAGGTTGTCGCAGCTAAGAACTGTAAATGGGCACAGCCCCGCTTCACGGCGCAGACGCAGCGCCTCAACAAGGAACCCCGGCGCAGATCTCGGACAATGCGGTTCAGCAAGATCAGCGACAATGTCAGGGTGCCGGGGGTTCAACTGACCGGTCGCCGGATCGTGGCAGTACCCCTTTTCAGTGATCGTCAAAGACACGATTTTTGTTTCCGGACGCGCCATTGCCGTGAGCACATCATGGCGTTCATCTGAAGCGACAAGGGTGTCGATCACACTGCCGATCACCCGATAGTCTGTACGAAATTGTGACCTCTCGATAACAGTGTAAAGCCCATCCTGGGGGACAAGCGCTTTGGCAGTATTCGGGCGGCGCAGAGAAACTCCAACAATGCCCCAGCCAGGGTCACTTGCCAATAAATCATCCACATATACCGCCTGATGCGCCCGGTGAAAGGCGCCGATGCCAAGATGCACAATACCGGGCCTGACCGCGTTGCGGTCGTAGTCAGGTTTGGTTATCGATAGGTGTTTCAGCAACCGGTTGCTCAGTTTCACGGCAATGGCCCTTCCCCTTTGCTGCAGGATTTCAACGCATGCACCGTTGACTGCCCGTAAATCGCACCGCCAGATCGATCATGGCAGGTCGGTCTCAGTGAGTTGATCCGTCAGCATCTGTCGCTGCGTTTTGTTCATGGATCAGTTTCTCTGGATCCATAACCACGAGCAATGAATCGAAAGCTCCGTGCGAGCCAACATGTGACACCACAGCTGACCACGCTTAATTCGCATTTCCCGGTGGCCACACATTTCCGGACAACGCAACAGACCGGCACCGGCGAAGGTTCCGCCTGCGCGGGTGATTCCGGCGATCATTGCCGATACTCCAACGCGGTGATGACTCCGCGCAGTTCCGCCAGGCCCTTCAATCGACCTATCGCTGTGTAGCCCGGGTTTAATCCCACCTTACGGAGGTCGTCCAGCATCTGGTGCCCATGATCGGGGCGAAACGGGATGGCATAATCGGACCGGCCGGCTCGCTGGCGATGTTGCTCTTCTGCAAGTAGTTCGCGGATGACGGCAACCATATCCACATCGCTGTCAAGATGTTGGGCCTCATGAAAACTCTCGACATCCCTCTCACGGCGGGTACCGCGCAGATGAGCAAAATAGATTCGATGTCCGAATTCGCAAACCATTGCCGGCAGGTTGTTTTGCGGATGCACCCCCAAACTTCCGGAGCAGAATGTCAGACCATTTGCATCACTGGATGCGGCGGAAAACAGTGCTGCCAGATCATCGCGAGTTGAAACCACCCTCGGCAAACCCAGAAGCGGGCGGGGTGGATCATCGGGATGAATTGCCAGCCTGATTCCCAGGTCTTCGGCCACTGGCAGAATCTGATGCAGAAATGCAACAAGGTTGGCGCGCAGTTCTTTGCGGCCAATACCGTCGTAACGGCGAATTGCCTTGCGAAGCCCCTCAAGTGTACTGGCTTCTGTCGTGCTTCCCGGTAATCCCGCAAGTATATTTCGGGTAAGCGTGTCGACATCACCCGCGCCCATCGCCCAATAGTAGGCTTCAGCGCTATCTCTCCGGGCCGTATCGTAATCCTCCGCCGCATCCGGACGTTTTAGAATAAACAGGTCAAATGCCGCAAATGCTGTCGCATCGAACCGCAACGCCCGGGCACCGGACGGCATAATCCACTCCAAGTCGGTGCGGGTCCAGTCCAGTAAGGGCATAAAATTATAGCAAATCGTTTTGATTCCGGCCTTGGCGAGCGCGCGCAGAGTTTGGATATAGTTATCGACAAACCGTTTGCCGGCTGGATCAGCCCGTTTTATCGCGTCATGCACGGGAATGCTCTCAACAACGCTCCAACGCAGTATCGCACCCGGCGCTCCATGCATCTCGATTTTGGCTTTGTGGGAATCGATTTCCTGTGAACCCCAGACTTCCCCAATGGGAATGTCGTGCAGAGCTGAAACTATATCAGTTGCGCCCGCTTGGCGGATATCGTCGAGCGAAACGGGATCGGTCGGTCCATACCAGCGCCAAGCTTGTCTCATGCGGCGAGCTTTCTATTTCCAGTTTCAGTAATCATTCAAAAAAATTAGCCAAACCCAGCGACAATGCGGGAATGAAGGTCACCAGTACCAATACAGCGACCATTGCCATGTAAAACGGTAATAGGGCGGCCAGCGTCCTTTCGATTTTTACGTCGCCGATACCGCATCCAACCATCAAGGATGTTCCGACCGGAGGAGTGCAAACTCCGATCCCCAGGTTCAGGATCATGATTATGCCGAAATGGATGGGATCAACACCGATCTTGATGGCTATAGGCAGCAAAATGGGGGTCATGACTAGAATGAGAACCCCCATATCCATCAACATGCCAAGAACCAGCAGCAGGATATTGATCATCAACAGAATGGTCGCGGGGTTTGAGGACTGGCTCAGGATGTAATCCGACAAGATGGTTGGCACCTTCAGATACGACAACAGAAAGCCAAATGCCGAAGAGGTCATGATGATAGCAACAACCATGCCTAGAGAGGCCAGTGTACCCGCCATTATTCGGCGCATCTTTTGCCTGTCCATGGTCCTATAGATGAACACTGTCACAAGCAGAGCATAAACAACAGCAACAGCAGCGGATTCAGTCGCGGTGAATACTCCACCAACGATACCGCCGATAATAATCACGATGGTGAATAATCCGACCGAGGCACGCCCGACAATGCCCAGGCTGTTCCACAGCCCATAGGTATCGCCGGTCGGGTGATTTTGGCGCACGGCGGCCAGCCAACAAAGGATCATCAGCGCTATCGACAGCAGTACTCCAGGCACATAGCCGGCAAGAAAAAGCTTGCCGATTGGCAATCCGCCGGCGGCCAGCGCGTAGTAGATCATGTTCTGGCTCGGCGGAATCAACACGCCCTGAACCGACGAGGTAACCGTGACGGCAACTGAGTATTCCGGGGAATAGCCGCGCTTTTTCATTGCGGGAATCAGGAAAGACCCTATCGAGGCGACGTCTGCCACCGAGGATCCGGAAATACCACCAAAAAAGGTGCTGGCCACGACATTGCCCTGCGCAAGCCCGCCGCGGAAGCGTCCGACAAGCACTTCCGCAAATTTCACCAGTCGGTCAGAGATACCGCCTTCCGTCATGATATTTCCGACAAGGATAAAAAAAGGCACTGCCAGAAAAGTGAAGCTGAACAGCCCGTTCACCATCCGCTGGCCAACCATCAGTATAGGCAGATCAAGGTAAATCGCGGTAACAACCGAGGACATTCCCAACGCAAAAGCCACCGGCACCCGAAGGATCATCAGCCCGAGAAAACCGCCAAGCAGCAATGCTATCCCAACACCTTGTTCGGTCATGATGTTGTCTCGGGTTCGGCAAATTCATCAGGCCGAAGCGAGCCGGTCACAATGTTGGTTATGGCATTCAGCACTATGAGCGCTCCGCCTGTAAAGGCCGAATAATAGAGAAGATATTTCGGGATGCCGGAGGCAGGCAAAAGCGCAACGCCGGCCAAGTCAACAAGCTTTGAACCGCTGAAAAGCAGAACAAGCGCAAAGCATAGGATAATCAAATGGGCGAACACATCCAAAACATACCCGCCCGTCTTTCCCAGCAAATCACGAAAGAAGACGATGGCTATGTGATGATGATCCCTGACACAAATCGCCGTAGCGAGCATTCCATACCAGACGAGGCACAGCATAGCCGCCTCTTCAGACCATTTTGTCGGGCTGTTGAATATGTAACGTAGGACAACCTGCATGAAAGTAACAGCAACAATCAATTCCAGAAGCCGGTTACAGGCTGAGCGTGCGATACGGTTCAGCATGTCGACAAACCTTGCGAGGCTCTGGATGGCCGAAGGCAGCGCTAACAATTCCGCTCTCCTTGTCGTGTTGGAGGCCGGGCAATCGCCCGGCCGTGGTGAACCTATCTAGTTTGCGGCTCGAATTTGAACGATCAGATCGCCCAAATGCGGAAATTCTTCATAAATCGGCAGTATTGCCTCCTGGAATGGTCCGTTGTCGATTTCCTGGACGGTGACACCGGCACTTTCGATCTTGGCACGGGCTTCATCGTTAGCGGCGAACATCAGTTCGCGCTCGTACATTGCGGCTTCGTGCGCAGCCCGCGAAATTGCACCCTGCAGATCGGCGGAAAGACTGTCGAAGCGAGCCTTGTTCATAATGAGAATCGCCGGTGGGCTGAGATGGCCGTCTATGACGTAGTTAGGCGCCACCTCGTAATGGCCCGAGGTTAGAAAACTGACGAAGTCGTTTTCCGCCCCATCGATCACGCCGGTTTGCAGGCTCGAGAAAACCTCGCCATAATTCATCGGCGTCGGCACGCCGCCGAGCAGTTCTACCATGCGGATCGAGATCGGTGAATTCTGTACCCGGATCTTCAAGCCGGCAAGATCGTCAATGCTGGATACCGGTGCCCCCTCACGAGTGTAAAAACTGCGCGAGCCAGCTTCCATGAAGTCAAATCCGATCAGTCCGGCCTGTGCCATATCAGCGCGCACGCCTTGGCCAATTTTGCCATCAAGAACTTTGTATTTATGTTCAGTGCTACTGAAGATATACGGCAGGGTGAAAACCCCGACCGACGGCGTAACATTTGCCAAAGGCACTGTATTAACGC
This sequence comes from Hoeflea sp. TYP-13, assembly GCF_040932035.1. NCBI lineage: Bacteria > Pseudomonadati > Pseudomonadota > Alphaproteobacteria > Hyphomicrobiales > Rhizobiaceae > Hoeflea > Hoeflea sp. TYP-13. Next base: position 258,667 of record NZ_JBFRBB010000003.1, on the reverse strand, counting down.
GCGCCATGTCGACAACCCCGGCCTGGGTCATTTCTATACTCTCGACCTCTTGACCCAGCTGGGCACCCGAATAAACTTCAACCTTCACCTCGCCATCGGTGTATTCACCGACCAGTTCGGCAAAACGATGCATAGCTACGGTCACCGGGTTCGTTTCCGGCTGGTTTTCAGCCAGGCGCAAAACGGTTTCCGCAGTCGCCAGTCCTGCGCTGCAAAAAATCATGCAGACAGCAAGCAATAGTCCTTTGTTCAAGTGCATGTGTGTCATTGGTTTCCTCCCTGGATGACGACAAAGTTGTGGTTTCATTCAATTGTGAACGGACCGATATGGGTATTGCTGACAAACCACTCGTCAGATCTGGTTTCCCATTCGACAACACCGTCTGTAGCGCCCAATGGAACGGCTTCGTGCTGATCGCTGATGAAGCGCAACGGATTTTCCCGCATGAGCTGCAACAAATTTGGGACAGTTTGATCAAACCAGACCGCCATGTTGCGAACCATCTGGTCCATAGTGACCGACGATCCCGCGAGATAGCGGGAGCCGGGAATACGCACGGAACGATCTTCCGCTAGCTCGATCGCCGCATCTCCCAGCGTATAGGGACCGGGCCACATACTATGCCCGGCGGCGGCGACTGCGTCTGTTGTCAGGATTGTACGCAGGGGCCCCTTGGCCCGCAGCATCGTTTGCAGAGCTGGAAGCGGCACGTGAATGCCATCGGCGATAAACATTGCCGTCAGCCGGTCGTCGGCCAATTGCCAGAAAATTGGATTGTCGGTTTTGTGCAGCATCTGCGGCAAGCCATTGCCAAGATGCGTGCATAATCGCGCGCCAGCCTCAACCGCCGCAGAAATTTGGTCCGCGTTCGCCGCTGAATGGCCGATCGCAACCTGTGTTCCGCGTTCCGTAAGCGCTTGGATTATTTCAATGGCGCCATCGACTTCCGGCGCAATGGTCACAAGCTTTATCTTCCGTGACGACACCGCCTGAAGTTGATCGACGAGCACTAGGTCCGCCGCTGTCATATGCGAGCCATTGTGTGCCCCGCTAAACCCGTCTTTTGGTGACAGAAATGGGCCCTCGATGTGGTATCCTACGACCATGTGCGGTCCTAACCGGCTGGTCGACACCGCCTTGTCCAGTTCGCGCAGTGTACTGACCATGCGGTGAGGCGAGCCGGTAATTATCGTCGGCAAAAGGGCCGTGACGCCGGTTTTGGCCAAACTCACAAGGGCCTGATCCAGTTGCTCGCCGGTTATCTCGCCCCGGTTGAAATCCAGCCCATCGAAGCCGTTAACCTGGAGGTCGATCAATCCCTGAGTAGCAAATTTGCCGTCAAATCCAACTGCGACTTCGCCTTCTGGTGCAGCGTCCCCGCGTGGAACCAAGCTGCCATTGGGCAACAGATTCAGAGAGACGAATTTCCCCTCAGCGGTACGGTGCACCTCGATCGGAACTGGCTCTGAACGCGTGCGAATGCCAGCAGGAAATGATTGAAACTCACCCACGCCCGCACCCCGTAGTCAACCGACCGCCAGCGGACTTGTCCAGAAACAGCCTTGTTTCGCCATGCTTTTGCAGGATGGAAGCTGGGCACAGATTGCTGACAGGTCCTTCAACCGCATTGCGAACTGCGATGGCCTTGCGTTCGTCCGGCACCGTGCAGATGATTGCCCTTGAATTCATAATCTGGCGAATGCCCATTGTGATTGCTTCAGTGGGAACGTCCTCGATGGTTTCAAACCAGCCTTCATTAATTTGTTGAGTGCGGCACGGCTGATCGAGCGTGACCCGCAGATAGGGAGCTTCGGTCATAAAATCAGCGGGCGGATCATTAAATGCCAAGTGCCCATTCTCCCCGATGCCAACAAAAGCAACATCGATGGGGGCTTTGGTCACCTCCGCGCTCAGTCTCATAATTTCCGCGTCAACGTTATCCGCTTCCCCATTGACCGCTTCGAAGTGGCCCAGTTCGGGAATCAAATTTACAAAGCGAGTTCTCAAGTAATTTACAAAACTCGCCCTGTGTGAACGGGACAGACCGATATATTCATCCAAATGAAAAACCGTGCATTTCGACCAGTCGATATCATTTCTTGAGACAAGATTCCTCAGCACATCAAACTGGCTGGAGCCTGTAGCAAGGATAACTCGTACGGTACCCCGCTCTCGAAGGGCACGCTGGATGTAAACCGCTCCACAATCAGCAGCCCGCTTGCTCGCTTCCGTCCGGGTTTTGTCAATGGCAATCTTCATTGTCGCTCCATTTTTTTACAATTATGTACTTAAATACAAAAATGTCAATAAAATATCCACATCTGGCAAAAGCGCCTGGAAAACCTGTAGTTTTTCCATATGATCTGATTCAAAAGGACAGACCGGCCAATGACCTCGATCCCGATGAGCGACTACTACTTTCGACAATACGAACTTGACGGCGTTGATTTTCCTGCCGGACGTAAGGGACGGATATTGTCCGCCATCTGCCATGGCGACAATCCAACCCGAAAGAAGATCGCCACAGACATGGCACTCAGGCCCGCGACGGTTTCCGATTTGGTTTTGGAGTTGATTCGGGACGGTCTGGTCATTGAATCGCGACCGACACAAGCATTGCAAAAAGGACGGCCCGAAATACTCCTCTCCCCCGCATCCAATCGTCTTTGTGCTGTCGTGTTCCATGCAGTTTCACACACGATTCACTGCGCCGTAGTCGATTTCTCCGGCAGGATTCACTTCGAGGCTAAGGAGCAAGTGCACGCAGACAGAATAGACAAGCACGGTTTTACTGATGTCATTGAGCGTCTGTCGGCACAAAGCCGGCCACACATTCCCAAAGCAGCGGAACATTGCGGATTTGCACTATCTTTACCGGGAATTGTCGATGAGCCAGGCAAGCGTTGGGTTTATTCCGCGTATTGGCCGAAGCTGCCTGATTTCGACCTGAACATCTTGTCAGACATATTGAGGTCTCAGGTTATCGTCAGAAAGAACCTGAATTGCGAATTGAGGGCGCGGATCTCCCGCCACGCCCGCATCAGAAACAAGAAAACCCTGCTTATTCACTGGGGCATAGGTATTGGAGCTGCGTTCGCGAGCAACGGCAAAGAACTGGATTTCGGCGATGGATTTGGTGAAATCGGGCACTGTGTTCTCGATCCGGAAAGCACAGCTCATTGCAAGTGCGGTATGATCGGATGCATGGAGGCTGAAGCTGGCCTGTGGGCGCTGGCGACCCAATCAGAAAACCAACCGATCCCGATCGACGAGCATAAGTTCGAGGAGTTTCTTAAAATGTGCTCGGATAAAAGCTTTCTGAAGCGCCCGATTTTGCTGATGGCACATACACTGCGCAATTTGACACTGACGCTTATGCCTGACGAGATTGTCCTTACCGGACCGTTTGTCCAAAGCCCGGATACGTTTCAGCTCCTGCTGGATGAATTCGAGCAGATATTGCCCGAACGGTCCCTGGTCAGTAAAGGTCGCCGGCCTGCGGTTGTCTCAAGCCGCCGCAGCAAGAGTGACGAAATAATCGGAGCGGCCTCCGACCTGTTTCGTCCCGCGATTGGTTTGCTTTGCGGTAATAAGTCTAATCAGCCCCATGAAAGTTGACGGGGTTGTGGTGCGCTCGTCTTTGGGCGCTGTCACGTTGCAGAACGGTTGCCGCGTGAAGTTGGCCCGCAGCCATGCTCATGCTGCGACTGTCACAGCCTTCCATGCGCTCATCGCTTCATTGCGAAATTGGCGTAGTGGTTTTCGGGAGATTAGGTGGCGCTGGACGTTGAAGATCTTATTCAGGGATTACAGGGCCTGCTTCAGGCGGGGCTTCCATCAGAGCAGCGCGCTTCGAAAGACGCACAGCAGTCAGCGTGCTGATGGTGTTGGTTGCAGGGGCAGGATTTAAACCTTCAAACAAAAGGCGGATAACACGTTGCCGGCTTCGCCGAACGAAACCAAACTCTCAGCACTCGCAAGATTTGCGTTGGATCATCGTGTTACTTTGTTGATCCCTCCGCGCACGGAATTCGGTGAGCCCCTGCTCTAACCACCTGAGATCTCGAGCTTGTTCGGCCAGTCCATCACTCGATCAACTGATACGGTTGCGTAATCCAATATCATTGAAAATCCATGCCGACAGTACGCCGGTTGCCACACCGCAAGCCAAGCCTCAACGCAAGCTGGCACCATCATCAACTCAAGACACTGATTTTATTTATAAAAAATGGTAGCGGGAGAGGGACTTGAACCCCCGACACGCGGATTATGATTCCGCTGCTCTAACCACCTGAGCTACCCCGCCGGACCAGTCAGGAACGGCGCGATATAATGGCGCACAATCGCTGGTGTCAAGCAAAAGCTTGCAGAAAATGCAGCCGGCCACTTGCGTGCCCTCTTCCGGGCCGATATGGCAACGGCAAAGCAACCAGCACAATGCAGAAAAAAGCAATGAAAACCAATCCGGCCATCGCCGTCATCGGCTGCGGATACTGGGGCCGTAACCACGTCAGGACGCTCAGCCAACTGGGCGCGCTCTTCGCCGTCGCCGACCAGGACACCGCACGCGCCGCCGCCCTTGCCGAAGAGTTCGGCGTGGAGACGGTCGATCCGCAAGCCGCCCTGTCGGATCCGCGCATTGACGCCGTCGTCCTTGCCCTGCCGCCGCAACTTCACGCACAGACCGCGCTTGCGGCGATTGCCGCCGGCAAGCATGTGCTTGTTGAAAAGCCCATCGCCCTTAACGTTGCCGATGCGACGCGGGTGGTTGAAGCCGGGAAAAGGGCCGGCGTCGCGGTGATGACTGGTCATGTGTTGCGCTTTCACCCGGCATTTGAGACCCTTGCCCAGATGGCGTCGGACGGCGCCTTTGGAAAGCTGCAATACATACACTCCCACCGCGTCGGCCTTGGCAAGTTTCACACCGAAAACGATGCACTTTGGGACATCGCGCCCCACGACCTGTCGCTGATATTGGCGCTGACCGGCGAAGAGCCCAGTGACATTCGCGGCGAAGGGTCCGCCGTGCTCAATCATCTGAGTGATTTTGCCCATCTGCATCTGGCATTTCCGGGCGGCATCCGCTCGCATGTCTTCGCTTCACGCCTGAACCCCTACCGCGAGCGGCGGCTGACCGTCATCGGCGAAAAGGCAATGGCCGTATTCGACGATGTCGCGCCGTGGCATGAGAAACTGGCGGTTTATGACCACAAAGTGTGGAAAAACGACGCAGGCCTGCAATTCGAGACTGCCGAACCGCGTTATGTCTCCGTGTCCGACGGCCTGCCGCTGACCAAGGAATGCGCGCATTTCATCGACTGCATCCGCACCGGCAACCCGCCTCGAACCCCTGCCGAGGAAGGCCTTGCCGTCATCAAAATCCTCTCAGCCGGCACCGTCACCCACGATTGAACCGGAAATCCGGGATGTAAAATTCCCTAAAATGCCGATCACCTGCGGTTACACGATGCGTGTTTGTGTGAAGACACCGGGGTAGAAATATGTGTAATGACAGCGTATTAGCTAGATTCTAAGGAATTCAGCGTTATTGTTGGTAAGGGTGCGGACGTTCGGGTGGTTGGGAACCGGATAGCCGCATGTATCACGCGAATCGCTGAGCGCCGATTGACAATACCGCAGGCGGCCATCAGTGTTTTCCGCAGGGGGACAGAAGTAAATATGCAGTTCATCGATCTTGCTGCGCAAAGAGCGCGCATTGGCGGTCGCCTTGAGCAGGCCGTTTCCAAGGTTCTGGGCGAAGGCCGTTATATTCTCGGCCCGGAAGTTTCCGAATTCGAAGCCAGAATCGCGGAATATGTCGGGGTCAAGCACGCCATCGGCTGCGCCAACGGAACGGACGCATTACTTCTTCCGCTTATGGCCCGTGAAATCGGTCCTGGCGATGCCGTATTCGTTCCCTCTTTCACCTTTGCCGCCACCGCCGAGGTTGTCGCCCTGACCGGCGCCACACCCGTCTTCGTGGAAATCGCCCACGAAACCTACAATCTGAACCCGTCCTGCCTTGAAGATGCCATCCAGGATGTAAAGGCCAGGGGCATGCTCAATCCCAAGGCGGTCATTCCGGTCGACCTGTTCGGCACGCCGGCCGATTATCCTGCGATCGAAGCCATCTGCAGGAAACACGACATCATGGTTCTTGAAGATGCCGCCCAGAGCATTGGCGGCACAACCGCCGCAGGCGCCTGCGGATCGTTTGGCGATGTTGCCGCAACCAGCTTTTACCCGGCAAAACCGCTTGGATGCTACGGCGACGGCGGTGCCATGTTCACCAACGACGATGAGATGATGGAACGACTGCGCTCCTATGCCTTCCACGGCAAGGGAGAAAGCCAGTACGACAACGTTCATATCGGCATGAATTCGCGCCTCGATACGATCCAGGCGGCAATCCTGCTCGAAAAACTGGCCATCTTCGACGAGGAGCTGGAAGCCCGGCAGAAAATAGCCGGTTACTATTGCGACAATCTCAAGGACCATGTCCGCGTCCCGCACACGCCGCAGGGCATGCGCTCCGCATGGGCACAGTTCGCCATTGAGACCGTCGATCGGGACGGCCTGAAAGCCCATCTCGGCGAAAAAGGCATTCCGTCAGTGATATACTACGTCAAGCCGCTGCATCAGCAGCCCGCCTATGCTCACTATCCGAAGGGGCCGGGCGAATTGACGGTGACCGAGCAGTTGCCCAACTCCATTCTGTGCCTGCCGATGCACCCCTATCTTGAACGCTCGGATCAGGACCGGATCATCGAGACGATCGTCGAATTTACGTCGGCACGCCAAGCTGTGGCTGCCGAGTAACGACCCTTAAATGGACAGGAAACAGCCGGCCTTCAGGGCCGGTTTTTTTGTGCACATTTCGCTTCATCAAATGGCGATGCATCGGCTGGGCTGGCCGTGGACAGTTTATCTATGACCCTAAAGTCTAAGCCCACCGGTCTAAAACCGGGCATATTTCATCACCACATTTGCCAATGTAACCGACCGAACCGTCCGGGGGCGAACAAACACCCATACGGAGTACTCGGTAATGACAAAACTACCCTTCATGATTCCGGCAATGGCCGCCGCACTGGCATTTTCGCCCGCTGCGCTGGCTGCCAACAGCACTGCCATCGACGGAGCCTATCTGCTGCGACAGAGCGATGAGCGCCAAAGAGTACTGTCTATTGAGCAAGGCGGAACCGTCAGCCAGATCAGCGACCAGCAGAACACGGTCGGATTTACGTCCGGTCTCGGCACGTGGACCAAGACAGGGCCCGGCAGCGCAAGGGCAAGCATCGTTGACTTCAATCATCCCGAAAATGCTGCCGATGGACAGGGCGCTGCAATGATCGTTTACGACCTGACTTTTTCCAAACCGGTTGACGGCAAATACCAGAAGGTGACCGGTTATTTCACAGGTCAGGCCTACAATGCCGGCCAGAACCCTCAATCGCCAGATGAGCCCCACGTCAGGAGCTTCGGAACACGATTTGAGGGAACACGGATCCTCGCCGAATAAACATCCAGTCAAACAGCCAACAAGGAGGTTTTCATGCTCCGCAATACACTCATGTCATCCGCACTGGCCGTCGCCCTGCTGGGTGCCGGCCCTGCCCTCGCCGCCGACAGTACAACCTTTGAAGGATCCTATCTTCTTGTCCAGGACAACGCCCACAAGCGCGTGCTGTCCTTCGCCCCGGGCGGCAATGTCTCGCAGGTGAGTGACCAGGAAGCGTCGATCGGCTTTACAGCCGGACTCGGCACATGGACGCCGACCGGCCCGGACACCGTCAGGGCGGTAGTGATCAACTTCAACCACGATATCAAGGAGACGGACGGCGGTGATGGCGCCACGCGCGTTGTCTACGATCTGACGTTTTCGGATCTGCAGGACGGCAAGTACCGCAGCCTTGCCGGCTCCTATGCGGGCGAGTCATTTGACGAGGGGCAAAACCCCGTCGCCGCGACGCAGCAGCCTGTCCACACATTTGCAGCCGACTTTATCGGCCAGCGCATCGGCGCCGGGTCCGGCCAGCCGGCCTGATTAGGCCGGGTGAACGGCTGGCTGCGATGTCTCCTGCGCAAGCAATGTCTGCAGCAGCCGTTCAGTCTCGTCGGTGCGTTCGGTGCGGTCGATAAACCCGCCGCCAAAAACGCGGGCATTATCGCCATCGCTTGCATAAAGAACACAGGCCTGGCCGGGCGCGATACCCGCCTCGCCTTCAGTCAGTTCGACCATCAGTGTATCGTCCTTCCACCAGGCCGTGGCCGGCCGCGGTGGGCGCGTCGAACGCACCTTGGCAAAACACGCAAAGCCGCTTGCCGGAAGGCCCGACACCGGCCCGTCCCCGAGCCAGTTGATATCGCGCAAATGCAGCCTGTGTGTCTCCAGCGCTTCGCGCGGCCCGACGACAACGCGCGCCGAGCCCGCATCGAGATGCACAACATAAAGCGGCTCGCCGATGGCAACGCCGATACCGCGGCGCTGGCCGATCGTATAATGCATGATGCCGTCATGCCGGCCGAGGACCCGGCCGTCTATATGCACGATCTCGCCCTTGAGCGCGGCTTCCGGCTTCAGCTTGGAGATAACATCGCTGTACTTGCCCTGTGGCACAAAGCAGATGTCCTGGCTTTCCGCCTTGTCGGCAACATTCAGACCCATTTCCATTGCTAGCGACCTGGTTTCGGCCTTCGACAGGTTGCCGAGCGGAAACCGCAGATAATCGATCTGCTCCTGTGTCGTCGCGAACAGAAAATAGCTCTGGTCCTTGTCCGAATCGATCGGCCGGAAGAGCGCGCGGTGCGCGCCGTTGGTGCGCGAGCGTATATAGTGCCCGGTTGCCAGGGCATCGGCGCCGAGTTCACGCGCCGTCTTCAAAAGATCCGCAAACTTGACGGTCTGATTGCAGGCAACGCAGGGAATTGGCGTTTCGCCGGCCACATAGCTTTCGGCGAACGGATTGATAACCGCTTCGCGAAAACGCTGCTCGTAATCGAGCACGTAATGCGGAATGCCCAGTGTCTCGGATACGCGCCGCGCATCATCGATGTCTTGCCCGGCGCAGCACGAGCCGGCCCTGTGCACAGCCGCTCCATGGTCATAGAGCTGCAGCGTCACGCCGACGACATCGTAGCCTTCGCGCTTGAGCAGACCCGCCACTACGGACGAATCCACGCCGCCCGACATGGCGACGACAACCCGCGTGTCCTCAGGTCTCTTGTTTATATCTAGTGTGTTCAAGGTCTCGGTTTCCGCGTTCAAAGGCGTTAAAGGCGCCAATCAAGCTTCTGCCCTGATATATGCAATTGCCCTTGCAACGGCAAGTTCCGCGGTCATCACAGTTGATGATTCGGTGCAAATGCCCTGTCCGCACCGGTCCACGAACCTACTAGTTCAACGTTATACAAAGTTGTGCCGGTTTGTTTAGACAATCTTTAAACCTCAATTGGTATGGTGTGGGGAGTTAGGTCTTTGAGTGTGTATAGAGAGTCCAATGACCGAAATGGTACGACCGAGAATAAAATATGTGATTGGCCCGGACGGCAGTCCGCTGACAATTGCCGATCTTCCTCCAAGCAGCACGCGACGGTGGGTAATCCGTCGCAAGGCGGAAGTCGTTGCAGCTGTCAGAGGCGGACTGCTAAGTCTTGAAGAGGCCTGTGAGCGTTATACGCTGACTGTTGAGGAGTTTCTCTCCTGGCAGGCTTCGATTGACGCACATGGTCTTGCCGGCCTGCGCACCACCCGTATCCAGCAGTACCGTCACTAGGTGCCTGACTGCTGTAGCCGGCGCTTGCCAAATCCGCGCTGCCACTTCTCCAAATCCAGTTTCGATCACGGCCCGATACTTTGAGGGCCGTTTTTATTGCGCGACCGTCGATCCACGCAACTGCAACAGGTAGTGCGTTACGGTTACTGTCAGCGCAGATGCGGCATAAAACCACAGCCCCGGCTGGGTAAACGCGTTGGCAACCCCGCTGGATTTTGCCGCAACAATGACCAGCGCGACCAAAAGCACATCCATCATCGACCATTTCGAGAGCAGCGGAATAAAGCTGCTCAACAGCCCCTTTCCAGTCGCCTCTCCGTTCCGTTTGGCCGCCGCCTCGTAAAACACCACCAGCAGCTTGGCCACCGGAAAAACGGCTGAAAACAGTGCCACCAATACGGCCAGCAGCAAACTGCCGTCACGCCACAAGGTCGCAATGATGCCGATCAGCGAAGGGGTCTCTTCGAAAAAATACAGCTTTTCAAAGCGAACCAGCGGCAAGGTCAGGCCGAGTGCCAGGCAAAACGGTCCGGCAAACAGCAACGGCGGCAAAATGAAATGGTAAGGCAATGACACCCCGGCTTTGAATGCTCGCATGCTGTCAATCGGTTTCAGCGCGGTCGCATAGCACACAAGCAGAAGCGTCCGCTGCCGGGATCAACCGGCCGGACACACAAAAGCACATCCCGGCCGCTCAGGCTAGCCGGTCTTTCTATCTGATGGTCAGGAGGGGCCGATGGATTATCCGGCCTTGGAACTGCGGGTGCCGGCGTCACGGCTTTCGAGCGCCGCGGCCTTTTCCAACTCCGCTTCCGCCTCTTCGACTGCAAGTTCGGCAGCATCCTGCTGAACACGCAATTCGCGGATCGATCCCTGCAGATTGTCGGCACGCTGGCGCGCCGCCTTTGCAAAGGTCGGATAGGCAAAATGTGTCGGATCCGAGATCCCGGCCTTCTTTTCCTCCGCCGCGATCTGATACTCCAGTTCGGCGGCCATGCGCTCGAACTCGGACATCATCAGCTGAATCTGATTCAGTTGGCGGCGTTTGTCGTTGACCTGAAATTCCTTCAGACGAACAAGGCTCTCACTAGACTTCATACGCATTACTCCCGTGACGCGAGATCCCGGCAAACCAGTTTCTCATCCGTCTTTCCGGCAACCCCGATCAACGTTCCCAAAAGCCCGGGAAACTGCCCATTCGGTGAATTTGGTAACCTTTCGTTTACGGACATCGTTAATCATAGGGCCAATCGCTTAAAACCGAGTAAATGAAAGTCGCCTGATTCAACATTTCTTTCGCGAATCCAGCGAGTCGGTTGTAAGGATTTCTTAATGTTCTGGATTAACTAATGATTTTTTAATTCACATTAAGATTCAATGAATTAGGTCTATCTACTGAAAAGACAATTAAGGGTTGCCATACCGAATTAGAATTTGTTAACCATTTGATGGCAGGTTTTTGGCAGGCAACGACTCGATCCGGTGGGTGCAGAAGGCCGTTGCATCCTTCTGCGGCGGAAAAGGGGAAATTCATGCGGGTATTATTGATCGAGGACGATAGCGCTACGGCGCAGAGCATAGAGTTGATGCTCAAGTCTGAAAGCTTCAACGTATACACCACCGACCTCGGTGAAGAGGGTGTGGACCTGGGAAAGCTGTATGATTACGACATCATATTGCTGGACCTGAACCTTCCGGATATGTCCGGATATGAGGTTCTGCGCACCTTGCGTCTTTCCAAAGTAAAGACACCAATCCTTATTCTCTCGGGCATGGCGGGTATTGAAGACAAGGTCAGGGGCCTGGGTTTCGGTGCCGACGACTACATGACCAAACCCTTCCACAAAGACGAGCTGATTGCCCGCATTCACGCTATCGTGCGTCGCTCCAAGGGACATGCCCAATCGGTCATCACCACCGGAGACCTGCTGGTCAACCTGGATGCCAAAACCGTGGAAGTTAGCGGTCAGCGCGTCCATCTGACAGGCAAGGAATACCAGATGCTGGAGCTGCTTTCCCTGCGTAAGGGCACTACTCTTACCAAGGAAATGTTCCTCAACCACCTTTATGGCGGAATGGACGAGCCCGAGTTGAAAATCATCGACGTATTCATCTGCAAGCTTCGCAAAAAACTGGCGACAGCCGCCGGTGGCCGCAATTACATCGAAACGGTGTGGGGCCGCGGTTATGTTCTGCGCGAACCGGAAGACAGCGAAATTCTCGAAAGCGCCTGATCCGCTTCGAAACAATTCAGCACAGTTTCCCAGCCCGCCCGAAGCAACATGCTTCCGGCGGGTTTTCCTTGTCTGCATTGCTAAGAAGGACAAATAAATACACTACACCCTACTGCTGGCTCCACGCTGAAAACCGGATCCGAGCCGGGTGCAATCACAGCAAATCGGGCAATGTGTTGTAATGTGAAGGGATTTAACGGCCGGGAGCGATGTGGAAACCATCGTTCCCGTTATGCAATAACGGAACGGCCGCACAGTTGCGGCTCACCTGAAAAGGGCTTGATTCAGCGCATGTTAGCGAAACCGGCCGAGTATCGCCTCGCCATGCGGCAAGGCGGATCTGGCACAGTCAACGCGTGCCCGATGCGATCAGGCCGCTGTCTTGGACGGGTTCGAAAACACTTTCGTCAAAATATCCCTGTCGAAAGGCTTCAGCAGAAAATCGTCAGCACCGGCACGTTTGCCCTGCATCATGTGCTTCAGCTTGCCCTCGACCAGACAGTAGTAGATTTTGACGTCGTCGCCGCCCGGAATCTTACGGATATCTGCAATAAGATCCGTAGCGCCCGGCAGGCTGGCATCAACGATCATGATCGCCGGAAGCCGGCCTTTGCAGATCGCCATCGCCGCTTCCGCGTCATCAGCCTCCGAAACCAGATAGCCAAGATCGGACAGAATCCGCTTCGCTACCTTGCGAATGATTACCGATTTATCGACCAAAATAAGCCGCTGCATCGTCGTAACTCCCCATAACAGTCCCGTTCCGATAAAATCACCGAAATTCGGCTGCGATTACACCGGAGTGGGCGTTTGGCATGTGCCCCGTCATGAAGGAATGATAGGTCGCAGAGCGTAAGATTTGGTTAGCAGATACGCTTAATTTCTGATTAAGGCACTATCATAAGTTGAAAATGATCTTTTCCTGGTCAGATCGCCGTGAAAGTGACCTCATCGGCGCCCGCCGTCGAACTGATCGTCATGCCCGCCTCATCGGCCAGCAGAACGGTGTAATAGGGTTGAACCGAATGTGCATCCACCGCTTCGCTGCTTTCTCCGCTGTAAATCTCCAGGAATTTCGGCGGTACGCGGACCATCTTGCCTCGTGCGGTCAGAGTGAATTTCGGTTCCGTCTCCAGGTTTTCCAGAACGATGTCTATGTTTCCGCCCCGAGGGATCGATCCGTAGGCGATCAGGAAAAGATTAAGAAGCAGTTTGACCTTGTTTTTGGCGATTATGGCGCGCGGGCCCTGCCAGGCGATTTCAGTTTTATTGTCTGCGCTGGCAAAATCCTGAACGGCCTTTTCCGCTTCGCCGGTATCAAGCGACGCACCTACCGACCCCGATGCACCGAATGCAAGCCGGGCGAATTTCAGACGGACCGATGCATTGTGTGCACTGGCCCTTATCAGATCCATGGCGTCTTCGTCCGCGCCCCCCTCATCCAGCAATTCCAGCCCGTTATTGATGGCTCCGACCGGAGAAATAACGTCGTGACATACCCGGCTGCAAAGTAGCGCCGCCAGGTCAGGCCCAGAAAGCGTCAGATTGGGGTTTGCAGCCATGTTTCACTCCTTTTGCATCATGCAAGGCCTTGGGCCCGAAATTCGGATCGTTGCTACATCATTAATCCAATATGCGCCACAAAGACACCACATTTGGTAAACCGACTGTTAACGTCCTGCCCTGATTATAGCGATTCTGTATGAGCATCGCGATAATGCTGATCATGCCAACACGGAGTTACGAGATGAACCGCTCGCAAAGCGTTTTCACGGCGGCGATCAAGTCGGTCCTGGCTATGGCCCTGCTGATCGCGGCCGGCCATTCCCAGGCGTCTGCACAGCAGTCTCAGCCGGCCGGTCCGGAACACTACACCATGCAGGAGATGATCGACGAGGGGCACCAGTATTTCGGTCAGGCAACGGATGGTCTCGCCAGGGTTGTGGAGCAGGCCTTCGAACGTTATGGCCTGCCCAACGGCTACGTTCTGGGCGAGGAAGCTTCCGGTGCGTTCGTCGGCGGCCTGACCTATGGCGAAGGCCAGCTTTATACGAAAAATGCCGGCGAGCATCCGGTTTTCTGGCAGGGACCGTCACTCGGCTTTGACTATGGTGGTCAGGGAAGCCGCGTCATGATGCTGGTCTACGACCTTCAGAGCACCCGGGAAATCTATGGCCGGTTTGCGGGCGTCAGCGGACAGGCCTATGCCGTTGCCGGCGCAGGAATGACTGTGCTCCAGGGCGGCAATGTGGTTGTCGTACCCATCCGCACCGGCATAGGCGCGCGGATCGGTGTCAATATCGGGTATCTAAAAATGACGCCCCGACCCACGTGGAACCCGTTCTGATCCTTGTTCTGCAAGGATAATTGTCAAAAATTGTGTCCCGGCGATGAACCAAGTGTGACCGCAGCAAGTGGCCACATACTCTTTACCCTTTGTTGTTACCATGCTTAATGCAGGACTGGGATTTGCCTGTTATCAGGTTGGGGACTTGCCTGCTACAATGAGCGCAATGGAATTCGCGGACGCATAGGGTGATTGAGTTTCTTCTCATATTCGCTTTGGGGTTTCTGGCGGCGGCCATATTAGCCATGCTGGTTACGCCGGCGATATATGGCAGGATCGTCAAACTGACCGAAAAGCGCATTGAGGCCACGGTGCCGCTGAGTCATGCCGAAATCAAAGGCAAGGCGGATCTGATGCGCGCCGGCTTTGCAAGCGAAACAGCCAAACTGACGTCGCAGCTCAAGAGTGAGCGCGAGCAGGCCGCCGAGAGCAACATCAAGGCCGACAAGCTGCAATCCGACATTGCAGAGCTTTCCGGTGAAAAGAAGCTCGCGGATCAGCAGATCGAGGAACTGGTAAACCAGGCCGGTGATCTGAGATCCGAAGGCCGAAAAAAGCAGCAGCTGATAGAAAAACTGTCCGACACCGTGCGTCAATACGAGCGGATCAAGACGCATGACAACACCGAACTGGCGCGCCTGCACAACGATCTGATGACGATCTCCACCGAGGTCGAAAGCATGAGGATCGATCTGGCCGCCAACAGCGCCGAAGCGGAAAGCCTGAGGGCGCAGCTCGATTCGGTCAATATGCAGCGGGATCAGCTCCTGAACGACATAGAAACGGTGGCTGAAGCAGCGCAGTCGATGGAACAGAACCTGCACAAGGAGCAGGAAAGCCACAACCAGGCCCGCATCGAGCTTGCGACCGTGCAGTCAACACTTGCCGATCGTGAAGCGCTTCTTGAACAGACATTCGATCAGATCGAGCAGCAAAAGGCCCAACTGGACACCGAAATCAAATCGCATCTTCAGGAACGCGACAAGCTGCTCGGTGACATCGAAGCGGCAGCCGCAACGGCCCGGGATCTTGAAAAGAGCCTTCAACAGGAACAGCAGGAACATGACGCGACCCGCACCGAACTTGCGGCAGTCCAGTCTTCACTGGCAGATCGCGAAACACAGCTGGTACAGGCCCGCGACGAAATGGAAGAGCAGCGGCGTCAGCTCGGTATCGAAATCGAGTCACTGAACCTTGAGCGCAAACGCCTTGAGCGCGAAATAGAGGTCGCAGCCCAAAACACCCGCTCACTCGAACAGGACATGCAGCAGGAACAAAAGGACCACCAGGCCACGCGCATCGAGCTGACGGCAAGGCAGTCGCTGCTTGAAGATCGGATCAAGCAGATCGCCCAGGCCAATGAGCAAATCGAGGAGCACCGCCAGCAGCTTCGCGAAGCAAACGAGGCAAACCGCGTAAGCCTGCAGGAGCTGAGAAAAGCCCAGCGCTATGGAGAAGCCCTTGCCGGCCGCGTCGAAAACACCAAGGCGGCTCTGGAAAAGAGCCGAACCGCTGAACGCGCAAGCCGCGAAAAGCTCAGCGAGCTCAAGGCGGAAAGCAAGCAGTTGCACAAGGAAATCAAGACCGCAACAACGCTGGCCAGCACACTTGAACAGCACCTGAACCAGGAACGCGAGCAGTCCACGAACTTCAAATCCGCGCTCAAGGCTAAGGAACAGGAACTGGCAGCAAGAGGCCGTCAACTGGAAGATGCGCTCGGCGAAGTCTCCGCGCATGAGAACGCGCTGCACAGGGCCAAGGCTGAAAAGGACAAGGTTCGAAGCTCCGCCGAAAAGCGCGGCACCGAACTTGAAGACCAGATTGACACATTGAAAACCGAACTCCAACAGAGCCACGCGACATCGGTACAGTTCAAAGAGCAGCTGAAAAAGATGCGCAACGAAATCAGCAAATTGCACCGCAACGATTCTGCAAGGCACAGCAACGGCGCCGAACAGCAGGTTCCTCAGCAGGCCGACCCGGCCAAAAGAGACCTGAACGGCGCAGTCAGGGGACGAATGGAAGATCTTCGCCAGCGCCACACAGCACTTGTCGACAAGCTGAAAAACACAAGCGATTCAAGCGCCGATCCCGGCATGCGGGAAGAGATCGCCGCCATAGCGGCCGCCGTCGTCGGCCTGTCGGGCCAGCGTGAGGGAAAATCGTCTCCCATTCACAAGATCATTTCAGATGCCGGCGCTAAGCGGCAAACCGCTTCCGAACGCCTTAGCCTCGCAAGTCGCGCCAAGTCGGAGCTTGAGAGCTAATCCACTCGCCCCTGTGCGCTTGCTGCGCAAAACAGGGCTATACCGGCTGCCGTCGCGACATTGAGGCTGTCGAGGTCACCAGCCTGCGGAATACGCACCGTATTGAGCTTTTCCAACAGCGGTTTGGGAAGCCCCTCACCTTCCGTTCCGACCAGCAACGCCGTACGCCGCGCGGGCTGAACCTGCTGTATCGGCACGCGACCTTCGGGTGACAGCGCCAGAATGTCAAAACCCGCCCCGTCAAGCACGCGAACGATCTCCTCGATATTGCCTTCACGGGCATAGGGAACGGTGAGTGCCGTACCGACCGATACACGGATGGATTTGCGGTAGAGCGGATCACAGCACTGTGCGTCGAGGCACACGAGGTCGACCGAGAATGCCGCCGCATTGCGCAACAGGCCGCCCAGATTGTCGTGATTGGAAATCGCATTGCATACGAGCACAAGCGCATCCTCCCCAAGACCGTCGACGGCTTCATGCAGGCCAGGCGGTTTGTGGGCCCTGCCAACGGCCAGCACGCCGCGATGCATCGGAAATCCGGCAACGGCATCGATCACCCCGCGGCTGCAAACCATGATCGGTACGTCGGTTCCGAATTCCTCCAGGAGATCGGCAACGCCATCAACGCGGTTTTCCAGCAGCAGAATTTTTTCGGCCTCGAATGTACTTGAACGCGCCAGCATGCGAAGCACCACGGTCCCCTCGGCAATAAACCGCCCCTCGCGCCCGACGAGATCGCGCTCCCGGATTTTGCGGAAATCCGCAATGCGGTCATCGTCCGCATCCGAAATTTGGATCAGGCGGTCAGGCGAAATCGTCATTTCAAATCGATTTCCGCAATGATGTTGCCGGTTGAATAATCCAGAACGATCGCTCTGCTGGAACCATCAGCCAAGCGCCCGTAAAACAGCACCC
The DNA here is from genome assembly GCF_040932035.1 of Hoeflea sp. TYP-13. Classification (NCBI taxonomy): domain Bacteria; kingdom Pseudomonadati; phylum Pseudomonadota; class Alphaproteobacteria; order Hyphomicrobiales; family Rhizobiaceae; genus Hoeflea; species Hoeflea sp. TYP-13. The sequence continues at coordinate 241,124 of NZ_JBFRBB010000003.1, read as the reverse complement.
GTGAGCCGTCGAGAGCCACAGTCTCAACCGTGAAGCCGGCTGGCAGCGTGGCCGCCATCTGCAGCGGCGCGCCGGACGGCACTGAAAATGTATCAGCCATTGCTGCCGGTTGCTCTTCACCGGGTTCGACGACCTTGTAGACAACACTCGCAAGGACCGCCATAACACCCAAAATCATAATGCCGATGGAAACGACCAGAAGCCGAACCATCTTGCGCCGCACCTTCTCCATTTCAGGATCGAGCGGTTTTTCCTCTTCCTGGTCCAGTTCCACCTTAGACATTATGACCCCTATTTCGAGCGGATTGCAGTTTCATGACTGAACCCTTTACCCAAGCAGCGGGCGAGAAGAAAGTGCTCACTGCAGATGACGATGCTTCAGGCCGCCTCGATGCGTGGATTGCGGCCGCATTGAGCGGTCAGATTTCGCGCAACCGCATCCAGTCGCTGATCAGGGATGGTGTGGTAAATGTGAACGGCAGTCCGGTTCACGAGGCAAAGCACAAAATTGCGCCGGGTGACCGGGTTGAGATCACTGTGCCCGAAGCGGAGGAAGCAGAGCCGCAGGCAGAGGACATTCCGCTCGACTTTCTATTTGAGGATGACGATCTCATTGTCATAGCAAAGCCCGCGGGGCTCGTCGTGCATCCGGGTGCCGGAAACTGGTCCGGAACCCTGGTGAATGCGCTGCTCTATCATTGCGGCTCGACATTATCCGGTATCGGCGGCGTCAAGCGCCCAGGCATCGTGCACCGTCTCGACAAGAACACCAGCGGTGTGATGGTCGTGGCAAAAAATGACTTTGCCCATCGCCATCTGTCCGACCAGTTTGCGGATCATGGCCGCACGGGGCCACTGCAACGCGCCTATCTTGCACTTGTATGGGGGCGCCCGGCGCAGCTGAAGGGCACAATCGACGCCCCGCTTGGCCGCGCCGGCGCCGACCGCACCAAAAGAGCGGTTCGAACCGGCGATACCGCCGATACCCGTCACGCAGTCACCCATTTTCAGGTGCGCGAGCGATACGGTGAAACAGATGGGTCCGGTGCCCTGGCATCGCTGGTCGAATGCCGGCTTGAAACCGGGCGCACCCACCAGATCCGCGTCCACATGGAACATATCGGCCATCCGCTGATCGGCGACCCGGAATATAGCTCTGCGTTCAAAACCAAGGTCAATATCCTGCCCGAACCGGCCGGCACCGCCGTGAAACAACTTCACCGGCAGGCACTGCATGCCTATCTACTGCAGATTGAACATCCTCGGGATGGCCGCACATTGCGTTTCGAGGCGCCGATTCCGGAGGATATGAGCAAAATTATTACCGCTTTTTCAACGCTTTAACGCCTATAGTCCGCAGGCGCTCCTCCACGGGCGCTGAAATTTCCGATTTTGCCGGAAAACCGCCTGAAAACAGGCGCATAAATCGATTTATGCGGTACTGGCTTGATATCGCCATTATTCGTGACTATTTGAGACTAGTATATGCCTGGAAGACAAGGGGCATAGCGGGCTTGCCTCCAAGAGGGAGCCTCAAACAAATTGAAAGGGGGGTGCTGTCATGGCCCGAAACACCTTACCGACTGTAACCGCCGGAGAAGGCGGTCTTAACCGATATCTCGAAGAAATTCGCCGTTTTCCCATGCTGGAGCCTCAGCAGGAATACATGCTGGCGAAACGCTATCACGAACATGAAGACACGGGCGCAGCCCACAAGCTGGTCACGAGTCACCTTCGCCTCGTCGCAAAAATCGCGATGGGTTACCGCGGCTACGGCCTGCCCATTGGCGAAGTCATTTCAGAAGGCAATGTCGGCCTCATGCAGGCCGTGAAGAAATTCGACCCGGAAAGAGGATTCCGCCTGGCAACCTACGCCATGTGGTGGATCAAGGCCTCCATCCAGGAATATATCCTGCGCTCATGGTCACTCGTTAAAATGGGCACAACCGCCAACCAGAAGCGCCTGTTCTTCAACCTGCGCAAGCTCAAAGGCAAGATCCAGGCGCTCGAAGAAGGCGATCTGAGGCCTGACCAGGTATCGGAAATCGCCACCAAGCTGAATGTCAGCGAGGAAGAGGTTGTCTCGATGAACCGCCGCCTTTCGGGCGATGCGTCGCTGAATGCCCCGATAAAGGCAGCCGAAGGCGAGTCCGGCCAGTGGCAGGATTGGCTCGTCGACGACAGCGACGATCAGGAAACATTGCTGATTCAGCAGGATGAGCTTGAAAACAGGCGCGCAATGCTAGCCTCTGCAATGGATGTCCTCAACGACCGGGAAAAGCGGATTTTCGAAGCACGCAGGCTATCGGAAAACCCGCTGACACTTGAAGAACTGTCCGGCGAGTTTGACATCAGCCGCGAGCGAGTGCGCCAGATCGAAGTGCGCGCATTCGAAAAGGTCCAGAATGCCGTTCGCAAGGCGGCGCTCGAACGCGCCAGTGCCCTGCAGACGGTTTCCCAGTAATATCCTTGCCATGATCCCGGAATAACGGCCGGCGGCCGCTAGATTACTGTGTGCTGCTGGCCGTACGGGCCTCCCAGGCCCTGATCACCTGATCGAACACCTCCGCACCTGACGAACCCTTTTCCATGGTCAGAAGCGCGCGTCTGCCGTTTCCGTAAGCAATCGGCAGATCGATCCAGTTTCGTTCCCGCAGCAGCTTTAGATTAAGCTGAACGGCTTCCACATAGTCGTTGAGCGCGATCATGAAGAAGCTGTCGGTTATCTTTGCCGGCACCGCGATCAGCGAATCTCCGGTATCCTGTTCGGTCTGCTTCATGGCGAAATTCTGAATGGCTCCGATGCCATTGCCTTCGAATCCCTCCGTCAGAGCAAACACAATCTCGATGAGGTGGCTGGCCGGCAGCGACTGGTCGGCGTTGCGCTTGATCGTCATGATCGCGCTGATACCCTTTTGCGGCACGTTGATTTGCGCCTCGATTGCCGGCTCCGGCGGCAGATTGTCACCTGGCGATTCGCGCACGATACTCCACACGACCGTACCCTGCTCCGCCGTTGGGGCCTGCTGTCCAAGGCGTTCCTCATAGAGGAACATTTTCTGGCCGACGACCGGCGCGCTCGCCTGACCGGCTGTGGCTGCGGCGCCTTCATTGCCGGACGGCGCTTGACTGGATGTCGCGGTTTGGGGTTGCGACAGGTCGAGTGCGGCAACGGATTTACCCTCGGTATCGCCGGCAGGCGCCGCACTGCCACCGGGTCCTTCATCAACTTCCGATCCGTCCTGAAGCAGCCGCTGAGTGAATTTCTGCGGCCCTTCGGAAACATTCCCGCCAGATCCGGATTCGGAGTTGCTTCCGGCCGTCCGGCTGGAGGTCGCAGCCTCCTGTCCGCCGCTTTCGGTCGATGGTTGGCCGGTAGAAACGGCGCCCGCAGTTTCGGTTGTATCGGAGGGGCCAAACACAAGTGCCGTTATGCTGCCGCCGAATGTCCAAATGCCAATTCCCAGAACCAGAATCACCACAAGAGCGGCGGCGGCACCGATCAGCGGACCGGCGGGTCTGCTTTTGCGCGGCATCAGATAGTCGGAGACCTCGGCCTCGCGCATTCGCGGTGCATCGGGTTTTACGGCATCATCGACGCCGATTTCGTCATAGGATTCATCGTCCCCGTGTTCGTCCATTTCCGGTCCGCGGACCGGCCCGGGTGCCGGCGCTCGCCGTTTAGCGGCCGGAGCAACATCGACTTCCTCTTCTTCACCGATGTCGTCCTCGTCGATTTGCCCCTCCGAAAGGATATCGGCAAAGGCATCCTCGTCGATGTCGGGCAGGGCTTCGGTGTTGCGGTCCTCAATCTCCTGTATGGCTTCCTCGAGCTTGGCCAGTTGCTTGTGCCGCACTGCCTCGGATACGGGAGGTTCGATATTTTCCAGTTGACGGCGAATTGCTCCACGAGCCTTGTCGTAGACTTTTTCACGCATCTCAGGCGTATTTTCACTCAACCCGTTAACAGCTTTTTCAATAACTGCTACAAAATCCACCATATAACCGCTCTGTACATATCGGTCCGGTGAGCCCGAACCCGTTCATTCTTCTTTATCGGGCCTAAGCCTAGTCTTCAAACGGATCGGTCACAAGGATTGTGTCATCGCGCTCGGGACTTGTCGACAAAAGCGCCACCGGCGCGCCGATCAGTTCCTCGATGTGACGCACATATTTGACCGCCTGTGCAGGAAGATCATTCCAGCTGCGGGCACCCACCGTCGAGCCTTTCCAGCCCTCGAGGGTCTCGTAAATCGGTTCCACGCGCGCCTGCTGACCCTGGCTTGCCGGGAAAAAATCCACTTCCTTGCCATCAAGCTTGTATCCGACACAGATTTTCAGTTCATCCAGACCATCAAGCACGTCCAGCTTGGTCAGGGCAATGCCGGTTATGCCGTTCGTCGCTACCGCCTGGCGCACAAGGACCGCGTCGAACCAGCCGCAGCGGCGCTTTCGCCCCGTCACGGTGCCGAACTCATGGCCCCGCTCGCCCAGAAATTGCCCTACTTCATTGTCCTGCTCCGTCGGAAATGGCCCCTCTCCGACGCGCGTCGTGTATGCTTTGGTAATGCCAAGCACATAGCCGACCGCGCCTGGCCCCATACCGGATCCGGCAGAGGCCTGCCCGGCGACGGTGTTTGACGATGTGACGAACGGGTAAGTGCCGTGGTCGATATCAAGCAATGTGCCCTGTGCGCCTTCGAAAAGGATGCGCTTGCCCTTTCGGCGTTTTGTGTCGAGCAACCGCCACACAGTCTCGCGGAACGGCAAAATTCGGCCGGCAACCTCTTTGAGCTCGTTCATGATCGTGTCATGGGAGACTTCTTCCTGGGCAAGTCCGCGCCGCAACGCATTATGATGCGTTAGCAGCCGGTCGACCTTGGCCGGAAGCGTTTCCATATTGGCAAGGTCCATAACTCTCACCGCACGCCTCCCGACCTTGTCCTCATAGGCGGGGCCGATACCGCGGCGAGTGGTGCCGATCTTCGTGCCGGAATTCGAGGCCGCATCTTCCCTGATGCCGTCAAGTTCCCGGTGCAGGGACAAAATCAGCGTCGCATTGTCAGCAATGCGTAAATTGTCCGGCGATATAACCACGCCCTGCTCGCCCAGCCTGTCGATCTCGGCAACCAGCGCATGGGGATCGATGACAACGCCATTGCCGATAACGGCGAGTTTGCCTTGACGAACAACCCCCGAAGGCAGCAGGGACAGCTTGTAGCTGACGCCATCGATTACCAGCGTATGGCCGGCATTGTGCCCGCCCTGAAAACGCACCACCACATCGGCGCGCTCCGACAGCCAGTCAACGATTTTGCCCTTACCTTCGTCGCCCCACTGTGAGCCGACCACCACGACATTCGTCATGATTTCCCCTTGCCTGTGCGGCGGCTGTGCGCCGCCTCCGTTTCAAACCGGCGCATCTATAGCGCATGTTATATCCAAGTGAAATCACCTGGCCGGATTTTTGACACCCATACAGAGCTTTAGCGCGGTACCGATGCAGGCGAAGCAATCCCTATTGTGCATTGACATCACACGCCTCCTGCGCCCATCTTGCGGCCTCTTTTCCGATTTCACCTTTTCCAATTGGAATAACCGATGGCGGCCAAAGCCTATCTGCTGCTTACAATTACGACGCTTGGCTGGGGCGGAAACGCCATTGCCGGCAAGCTTGCTGCCGGGCACATCAGTCCTGCGCTGCTGACCAGCGGCCGCTGGATCATTGCACTTGGCATTTTGCTTCCCTTCGCCCTGCCGCATCTGCGCCGCGAGTGGCAGACGATCCGCATGCAGCTTCTTTTCCTGCTTGGGATGGGCATCGTTGGCTTCGCGCTGTTCAACAATTTCTACTATCTGGCCCTGAATCATACCAGCGCCATCAATGGCGCGATCGAGCAGGCGTCCATGCCGCTTCTGGTCTTCATCGCCAACTTCCTGCTGTTCGGACAGCGCGTGAGTGCCGGGCAGATTGTCGGCTTCTTCATATCGCTGGTCGGCGTTTCACTGGTCGCATCCAACGGCAATCTTTTAGGCATTCTGCGGCTGGATATCGGCTATGGCGATGCGCTTTTGATGTTATCGATCGCCTTCTACGGCGCCTATACGGTTGCGCTTCGCTGGATGCCAAAACTGCACTGGCTCAGCTCGATGACGGTTCTTGCGACCGGCGCAATCATCGGCGGGCTGCCATTCACCTTTGTGGAATTTGCCTCCGGCAGCCTCATCCTTCCCGACACGCAGGGCTGGCTCGTGCTTGCCTATGCCGCCGTCTTCCCGTCAATCGTGTCCCAGGCCTGCTACATACGCGGCGTTGAGCTGATCGGCCCCAATCGCGGCGGTCTGTTCATCAACCTCGTGCCGATATTCGGTACTTTCTTCGCGGTTACGCTGCTCGGCGAGGAACTGCATATGTTCCACCTGATCGCTCTGGCGCTGGTGCTCGGCGGCATCACGCTGGCCGAACGCAAGCCGCAGCGGGCACAGATCTAGAACACAGAAAACGGACCCTGGAGCGGGATACGACCTGACATACCCCGCTCCAAAGCCCGGTCTGGCCTTGGGAGGCCGGAAAAACAGCCTACGCGACGTCGAAGACCAGCGGTTTGGCCGATTCGATTTCCGCGTGGCTGCGAACCATATCGAGAACCTTTTCGTCCACCGGCTCGTCCACATAAAGCAGTGCAATCGCATCGCCGCCCGGCTTGTTGCGGCCAAGCGAGAAGTTGGCGATATTGACACCCGCCGTTCCGAAAACCGTGCCCAGCAGACCGATGATGCCAGGCGCATCCGCATTGGTGGTGTAGACCATGTTGGCACCCACCTCCGCATCCAGGTTGATTCCCTTGATCTGGATGAAGCGCGGCTTGCCGTCGGAAAAGCAGGTTCCAGCGATGGAGCGGGTCTGTTTGTCGGTCTTGACGGTCAGCTTGATATAGCCATCGAAAACACCGGATTTGTCGCGGCGTGCTTCCGATAAAATGATACCGCGCTCCTTCACCATCACCGGCGCCGAAACCATATTGACGTCCTGGACCTGCGGGCGGATGAGACCGGCCAATGCGGCACTCGTCAGCGCGCTGGTGTTCATTTGCGCAGTCGAGCCGTCATAGAGGATCTCCACCTCCTTGATGGCGCTCTCGGTCACCTGCCCGACAAAAGCGCCGAGCACTTCGGCGAGCTTGACGAAGGGCTTGAGGCGCGGCGCTTCTTCGGCGCTGATGGACGGCATGTTGATAGCGTTGGTAACCGCACCCTTGATCAGATAGTCCGACATCTGTTCGGCAACCTGAATGGCGACATTTTCCTGGGCTTCACTTGTTGAAGCGCCCAGATGCGGTGTGCACACGACGTTTGGCAGACCAAACAATGGACTTTCCTTGGCAGGTTCCTCCTCAAAGACATCGAACCCCGCACCGGCGACTTTGCCGGATTTGAGTGCTTCGGCAAGATCTGCCTCGACGACCAGCCCGCCGCGTGCGCAGTTGATGATGCGCACGCCATTCTTCATTTTTGAAATCGCGTCGGCATTGATAATGTTGCGGGTTTTGTCGGTCAGCGGCACATGCAACGTGATGAAATCAGCACGGGTGAAGAGCTCGTCCAAATCGACCTTTTCGACGCCGATTTCTTCCGCGCGCTCAGCGGACAGGAACGGATCGAACGCGACGACCCTCATGTTGAGCCCAATCCCCCGTGCGGCGGCAACCGATCCGATGTTGCCACAACCTATGACACCCAATGTCTTTCCGGTTATCTCGACGCCCATGAAGCGGGACTTCTCCCATTTGCCGGACTGCGTCGAACAATCAGCCGCAGGGATCTGGCGGGCGACTGCCATCAGCATGGCAATGGCATGCTCTGCGGTGGTTATGGAATTGCCGAAGGGCGTATTCATGACAATGATGCCGCGCCGTGAAGCGGCCGGAATCTCGACATTATCAACGCCGATACCGGCACGGCCAACGACCTTGAGCCGGTCTGCGGCCTCGATCAGTTTGGCTGTGACCTTGGTTGCCGAGCGAATAGCAAGGCCATCATATTGCCCGATGATCTCCTGCATCTTCTCTTTGTCTTTGCCGACATCAGGCATGAAGTCTACGTCAATGCCGCGGTCGCGGAATATCTGAACAGCGGTTTCGGAAAGTTTGTCTGATACAAGTACGCGCGGTGCCATGAAAGGCCTCCCTTTGGGTCGCAAATCTCTGTCTTGAAGCGGGCCGCTCAATCCGGCGGCCCGAGAACTAAGTCAGGCAGCTGACTCGAATGTCGAAAACTGCTCGTTAAAGGCCCAGTCGAGCCAGGGCATCAGCGCCTCGAGGTCGGGTTTTTCGACCGTGGCGCCGGTCCAGATCCGCAGCCCCGCGGGTGCATCGCGGTAAGCGCCGATATCTAGCGCAACGCCCTCTTTTTCGAGGTGTGCGGCAAGTCCCTTGGCAAAGGCTGCCTGCCGGTCTTGTGTCAGCGCCGCTACCTGCGGATCGACAATCTTGAGGCAGACGGATGTATTCGACCGTGTGTCAGGCTCTTCCGCAAGGAAGTCTGCCCAGGCGGTTTTTTCGACAAAATCGGCAATAACACCGGCATTGTCATCGGCCCTGCGAAGCAGGGTTTCCAGCCCGCCGGCCTCTTCGGCCCATGACAACGCGTCAATATAGTCCTCGACACACAGCATCGACGGGGTGTTGATCGTGGCGCCCTCGAAGATGCCCTCGATCAGCTTGCCGCCCTTGGTCATGCGGAATATTTTCGGCAGCGGCCAAGCCGGCGTATAGCTTTCAAGCCGCTCGACTGCGCGCGGGCTGAGGATCAGCACACCGTGCCCACCTTCGCCGCCGAGCACTTTCTGCCAGGAAAACGTCACCACATCGAGCTTGTCGAAAGGCAGGTCTTGCGCAAAGGCGGCGGAGGTCGCATCGCAAATCGTCAGGCCTTCACGATCCGCCGGGATGAAATCGCCGTTCGGTACACGCACCCCTGACGTCGTGCCGTTCCAGGTGAAGACAACATCGCGGTCAAATTCAACCCGGCCCAAATCCGGCAGCAGCCCGTAATCGGCCTCCAGCACCTTCACATCATCGAGTTTGAGCTGCTTGACCACATCGGTCACCCAGCCCGAACCGAAGGATTCCCAGGTCAGCATGTGAACGCCGCGGGCGCCCAGCATCGACCACAGCGCCATCTCGACCGCACCGGTATCGGATGCCGGGACGATGCCGATGCGATAGTCCTGCGGCACGCGCAGTACCTTTCGCGTCAGATCGATGGCCTGTTTGAGTTTTCCCTTGCCGACCTTTGCGCGGTGTGAACGGCCGAGAGCCGCGTCGCGCAGAGCGTCCGGCGTCCAGCCGGGGCGCTTGGTGCAAGGACCAGATGAAAAACGGGGATTGACCGGACGCAGGTCCGGCTTGGCAGTCTCTAGCATGTGGCTATCCTTCCAGATAGTTGCCCCTCGTTGGGGAGGGGTGTCCCACGGACGGAGCTACGCCGCCGGTCTGCCAATGTCAAGATAATTTGCGACCGAAAATGTCGCAGGCGGTCGCGCGCGTAGCCTAGTCGGTTGGCGCAAAGGTCATCCGGTATTCACATTCGGTCGATAATTTCGGGAGGTTCGAAGGCAGTTACGGCAGGGATTTCACCGGTTGACGGTTCCACCTCGACCAGGCAAGTATTCGCCATCGGTCCCTGGGCAAGGCGCGAGGTTCCCCTGTCGATGGTGAGAACATTCACATTGCCGTGCTTGCACAGACTGCCCGGCACACCCGGATGCAACGGATCATACCAGGCCCCGGTACTCATTTGCACAACACCCGGACGGATTCCCTCGTCTATTACGGCGCCCGCCAGACAGGCGCCACGATCGTTGAACACCCTGACAATGTCGCCGGGACGGATACCCCGGCTTTGCGCGTCGTCCGGATGCAGCAGGATTGGCTCCCGCCCCCGAATCTTGGCTGAACGGCTGAGTGCACCCTGATCATATTGAGCGTGGAGTTTCGTTGACGGCTGCTTGCTGATTAGGTGCAACCGGTATTTTGGCATATGGAGACCGAGCCATTCTTCAGGCTCCACCCAAAAGGGAAATCCCGGACAGTCCTCGTACCCAAAGCCCGCCACTTTCTCCGAATAGAATTCGATCCTGCCGCTTGGCGTTGGCAGCGGATTCAGATCCGGGTTTTCGCGAAAGGCCTTCAGCATGACCCTTGGCTCTGCCGGTGCTTTGACCTTGGTCCAGCCGGTTTCACGGAGCTGTTGATAAGGGGGCAACTCTATACCTGCACCAACTGCTCTTTCGAGCGTGGTGTCATAGATATGACGGAGCCAGTCGGCCTTGCTGCGTCCACCGTCAAAGTCGGTCGGCAGATCCATATGTTTGGCGATTCCACAAAAGATATCGAAGTCGTCACGGCATTGCCCGATCGGCTCAATAACCTTCTGTGTTGCCATAAGATACGGGTCGTGCGGCGAAAGTACGATATCGCTGCGCTCAAGCGGCGTTGTGCAGGGCAGAACTATATCTGCGTGTCTTGCCAGGCTGTTCCAGCACCAGTCGTTGACGATAATAGTGTCGGGCTTTTGCCATGCCCGTGCGAACCGGTTCAGGTTCTGATGATGATGGAACGGGTTGCCGCCGGCCCAGTAAATCAGCCGTATATCGGGGTAAGTCAGCACCTCGCCGTTGTAGTCGAAGGATTTGCCGGGATTAAGCAGCATATCGCTTATGCGCGCCACCGGAATATAATCTGCTACCGGATTTTCCCCTTGTGGAAAATCGGCTCCCGGCACGATCTCTCCTTGATCGCCTACGCTATTCATTGCGCTGTATCCAAGCCCGATTCCGCCACCCGGCAAACCAATCTGTCCAAGCAGGGCGGCAACGGCAATGGCCGCCCAGTAGGTTTGTTCGCCATGATCCTGGCGCGTCAGCGACCAGCTAACCGAAATCATGGTTCGGGCAGCTGCCATCTGCCGTGCAAGGCTGCGGATTTCGTTAGCGGAAAGGCCGCAGATAGCCGCTGCCCATTCGGCGCTTTTCGGCGTTGCGTCGGTTTCCCCCTTCAAATAGGCGCTGAATTTATCTAGCCCGGACGTATAGCGGTCGACAAAATCCCGGTCATGCAATCCTTCCGCCAGCAGTGTGTGGGCAATGGCAAGCAGGACCGCCGTGTCTGTGTTGGGCCGCAGTGCCAGCCATTGGGCATCAATGGCTGCATCCATGTCCGAGCGCAGCGGGGAGATGTTGACGAATTTTGTGCCGGTCTCCAGCGCGGCGGCGATACTCAGGCGCTGCCGGTGGTTCCCGACACCACCGGCATTCACCTGCCCGTTCCTGAGCGGCACACCTCCGAACGCAACGAATAGTTCCGTGTTGCCGATTATGGAATGCCAGCTGGTCGCACGCCAAATGTGGCTCCAGAAATCGCCAAGAACATACGGCACGACAACTTCGGCTGCCGCGAAACTGTAGGTATTTACGCTGCTCGTATAGCCGCCGATGCAATTGAGGAAACGGTGAAGCTGGCTTTGTGCATGATGAAAGCGGCCCGCGCTGGACCAGCCATAAGAGCCCCCGTATATGGCCTGATTGCCAAAGCTGTTGCGAACCCGGTCCAACTCATTTGCAACAAGCTTTTCCGCCCGTTGCCAGGAAACGGCAACAAACGGATCCGCCCCGCGCGCAGAATTTTTGCTCCCCGGTCCCGCATCAAGCCAGCTCTTGCGAACCATCGGGCGTCTGACACGGCTCGGCGCATCGATCGCATCAATCATGCCCTGCCCGATCGGTGACGGGTCCTCATCTTGCTCGAAGCCGTACAATGCCGTCACTTTGCCATTTTCAGTTTTGACGCGATACGCCCCCCAATGGGTCGCTGTCAGCGGAAGGTCTTTATGATTCGGCACTGCAACCTCACATTGCTGTCTGGCACTTCAAAGAGCAGAAAATTGAGAGTTCACATAACGACAGTTCACGAAACCTGTCGAGTTGCTCCTCGTGCAAATCAACCATTGGTATATGATTTCATAAATCGGTGACTTGACCGGATACTCCTCCGGCTATCTAATATTCGCAAGCAAAACAAGGTGAACTGGAAAGACCGATGAGGAAGTTTTTTTTAGGGGTCGTGGTGACCCTGATAATGCCCCTGATCGCCACAGCAGCAATTGCCCAGACAACCGGTTATACGACAACAACAGTCCACATGCGCGCTGGCCCCGGCACGAATTATCCGGTGGTGGCAACGCTCCCGCAAGACGCGACAATCGAGGTTTATGGCTGCCAGGCCGGCTATGACTGGTGTGACATTTCGTGGAACGCTGCACGCGGCTGGATTTCTTCATCCTATATTTTGACCGTCAACAACGGCAAGCGCACCGTTCTGACACCCCAGGTGGCCGTTGCCATCGGTATCGGCGTCGTGGTCTTCAACCAGATCTATTGGCACAACCACTACCAGCATTATCCCTGGTATCCCTACTGGAACCGCTACTACCACCCATACGGGCCCTATGGTCCCTATCATCCGTATCATCCTTACGGACCATATCACCCGTACCACCCTTATCATCCCTACCACCCATACCACCCCTATGGTCCGTACGGCCCGCTCTACGGCCCGCACCACGGTGGTCATCCCCACTCCGGACAGCCGGTTCCCCACGGCGGCGGCTTTCACGGAGGATGGCACCGGCACTAGGTGGCATCCATCTATCCAAGAAACAGATAAATTCACAATGGCGGCTTCACGGCCGCCATTTTCTATTCGCCAAGTCGCAACCGGATGTCCGGCCACTCCGCTCCCCATAAGCCTAAACACTCGTTTTGGTTGGTTGAACTGCATTGCCGGGAATTGAATACTGCTTCGCCTATGCATTGAACTTGGGGGCTAAATATGTGTGGGCGCTTCATTACAACCGGCACTTGGGAAGAGTACCGCCGTTACATGAATATACTTCCTCCGGAGGTGGAAAAACGCAACGGCCCCCAACCGAATTACAATGTAGCACCGACTTCAGATCTTGAGATCGTGACCGCAGGCGATAATGGGATCACGATCGAGCGGGTTACCTGGGGGCTGGTGCCGCGCTGGGCGAAAGACGGCAAAACCCGGCCGATGATCAATGCGCGTGGGGAAACAATTACGGAAAAGCCGTTCTTCAGGACTGCATTCGAGCATGACCGCTGTCTGATTCCGGCAAACGGCTATTTCGAATGGCACACAAAGGGCAATGTCAAACGGCCTTATTTCATTCACTTGCCAGGCGATGCACCCGTCTTCGAGCCGTTTGCCTTTGCCGGCATCATGTCGCGCAACAAAAACCTGGGTACGGTGACATTCGCGATCGTTACACTTGCCGCCCACGCATCGGTCAGCCAGCTTCATTCCCGCATGCCGGTGGTCCTGAAAGGCGATGCACTGGCTGCCTGGATGAATCCGGATACGCAAAAGTCGGATGCGCTCGGCCTTCTTCAGAAAAATCGCGGCGCGGATTTTGTCTATCACCCGGTATCAAGGGCGGTCGGCAACGTCCGCACAAAGGGTCCGGAGACCATAGAAGAAGTCAGCGCCGCGTAATCGTCCGGACTGACACAGCAAACCCCGCAACAAAAAAGGCGGGCCAGGCCCGCCTCGTTTTTGTTTCTGAATGCTGTCCTACCAAAGAGCGTAGCGAAGCGACGCCTTGACCTGATGGGTTGAAAATCCGTTATCCGTTCCCTGGATGCCAGAGGCACCGGCAGCGGCGGATGTGGCGTCGAAGCCATATGTGTCCCCGCCATCGACATTGGTGTATTTGTAGCCGAGATCGGCTTTCAGATTGCGCATGAATTCGTAGGCAAATCCGGCCATAAAGGCATAGGTGAAGCGCCAGCTCCGTTCCCCGGAATGCGCGACGGTAAATGGTGTGGTCGATGCACAACCACCGCCGACACAGGTTTCTGTCGAATTGTAATTGTCGTAGTCCATCAGCGTATAACCGGCGCCGGCGCCGACATAGGGTTGGAAGCCGATATAGGTGCCAAGATCGATATAGCCGTTGGCCATAAAGCCATAGGCGTTGAAATCTGCGGATCCGCTGGTGTTACACCCGGTGCCGGTCGCCAGTCCCGTACAGGGCAGCGTCGTCGATGAACTGGTGGCGTTGAACGACCCGTTCTGATAGCTGACCATCGCTTCACCGCGCAGCCAGTCGTTAAACTGATAGCCAAAACCCGCGCCCACACTGACATCAGTATCAAATGACGATGTGGCGTAGGCCTGTGTGGTGTAGGTCGTTAAGGCCACATCAAAATTCTGAAAAGACGTCGCTGATCCGTCGGTTGAAAAGTCGTATCCGACATCTCCGCGCAAATACCAGCCATTTCCAACTTCCACGGGCTGCATTCTGGGTAGCTGCGGCGCATAGATAATATTGTCCAGATCCGCGGCCAATGCGGCATTTGAGCCGCCAAGCAGCAGCGCTGCGATCAGTGAATGGGACACAACATTCTTAATCATTCAACCAGTTCCTCTGCCTGGCTCGGAGTGAAGAATGTCACTCAAAGCAAAGTCGATGGATGAACTATCGGGCAAACTGGTTAAGTTGCGGTTAAGCATGTTTGTTCACCACGTTTGTTTACCTGCGGTTATCCAAAAACTTGCCGATGTTGCCACCGCCAAAGAGAAAAACCGCCCGGCGAACCGGGCGGTTTTCAAATTCAGAATTTTCCTGGGTCTTACTTGTAGACCGGCGGGACGACTGGCGGCACGTAAGGCGGCTCGCAATCGCGGCCCGGATAATACCGCAGTCCAAGATTAACCGACTGGATATTGAAGCCTTCGTCATAGCCGGGGCCGGTTGATGCGGCGTAACCGAACATCGCGCCTTCCGAGATGCGCTGATAAGTGTAAGCGGCTTCGCCGACGAAATCGCAACGGAACTTGTAAGAAAGACCCGCAGTCAGCTCCCAGGTGAAACGCCAAGAGCTCTCACCGCCGTGATAGGTTGTCGGATCACAGGAGGCAGGGTTCGTGACATCACAGGCTGTGTTGCTGAGCGTATCCCAGTTCACATAGGTACCGCCAATGCCGCCACCGACAAAGGGAACGAAGGAGGCGTATGCGGAGCCGGAACTCCAGAAATCCAGGTCAACGTAAACGCTGGCGATCAGCGAATAGGCGTTCCAGCTGGTCAGGTCGGTCGAGACGCACGACGCTGCAACACCGCACGAACCGTAGGTCGCACCGGTAAAATCTGAATCAAAGATGTAGCTATACATCAACTCGGTTCTCAGATAGCGATTGATCTGATAGCCCGCGCCGATGCCCGCAGACCAGGTATCATCAAGATCGGTGGTCGCAAACCCGCTGGTTCCGCCAGTCACCGCGTAGTTGGAGCCTCTGAGCTCGGGCCACAGGTATCCCACCTCGCCTTTGACATAGAAGCCATCCCATCCACCGCTCGAAACATAGCTCGAACCGCGCAGACCTGCATCATAGGCCGGGACCGGATCGACCGGTGCAGGTGTTTGGATTGTATCAGCCGCCCAGGCGGGTGCTGCTACAAGAGCCGTTGTGGCTGCCAAAACATAAATTCTCATTTTACTACTCCACGCTCACCAATTTTGAGCGGGACCCCGTTGCCCGCGCCTTGGCGACAAATCTAATGCACGTCAGGAAGTGTGGAGCAAAAAGGTTAAGAGCCTATTATCTATGTCCATTTACCGAAGAAACAAATTTTATATAATAATATCAATAACTAACAAAATCGACACTTGAAGCAAAATGTATTGGCTTGCTTGTTTGTGCCAGCAGCCGGGCACACGGACAGGGACGCCCGATCAGCACAGCCGAACGGCTTATTGTTGCACAAATTCGCAAGACAGAAAGACTGTATTGTGGGTCAGGCGGCGCTGCGCACACCGGCAATAACCTCAACAAGATCGTCGACCACGCGTTCGACCTGTGCGCTGTCGTCACCTTCAGCCATGACACGGATCAGCGGCTCCGTACCGGAAGGGCGAATAACCAGCCTGCCATTTGAGCCGAGTTCGCTGGTCGCCTGCTTGATCGCATCTTTGACGTGTTTGTCTTCCAGCGGTTTGCCACCGGATATGCGCACATTTTTCAAAAGCTGCGGAACAGGTTCGAACCGGCGGCAAACGTCGCTGACCGGTCGGTCCATGCGCTTGACGCAGGCAAGGATCTGCAGTGCCGCTACCAGCCCGTCCCCGGTCGTGGCGAAATCGGTGAGGACGATGTGACCGGACTGTTCCCCCCCGACGTTGAATCCTTTGGCACGCATGTGTTCCACAACATAGCGGTCGCCGACCTTGGTTCGCGCCAGGGTCAGGTCGCGTTCTTCCATGAAACGTTCCAGACCGAGATTGGACATCACGGTCGCAACAATACCGCCGCCCGTCAGGCGCCCGTCTCCGGACCACGATTCGGCAATGACAGCCATCAGCTGGTCGCCATCGACCACAGCGCCCTTTTCATCGACAATGAGCACACGGTCCGCATCGCCGTCGAGCGCGATACCGATATCGGCACGCACTTCGTGAACCTTCTTGGCCAACGCCACCGGATGGGTCGAACCGCAATCCAGATTGATGTTATGGCCGTTCGGCTCGTTGCCAAAGGTGATTACCTCCGCACCGAGTTCCCAGAGCGCGGCCGGAGCAACCTTGTAGGCGGCCCCATTGGCGCAATCGATGGCAACGCGCAGCCCGCTCAGCGAAACATTGCGCGGCATCGTCCTCTTGGCAAATTCGATATAACGGTCATGGACACCGTCAATGCGTTTGGCGCGGCCTATGTGATTGGATACGGCAAGCTGTTCGGAGATATCCGCATCGATCAGCCGTTCGATCTGCAGCTCCAGCTCGTCCGAAAGCTTGAAGCCGTCCGGCCCAAAAAGCTTGATCCCGTTGTCCTCGAACGGATTATGTGACGCCGATATCATGACGCCGATATCGGAGCGCAGCGATCGCGTCAGCATGGCAACGGCCGGCGTCGGAATCGGGCCGAGCAGAAACACGTCCATTCCGGAAGCGGTAAATCCGGCAACCAGCGCGTTTTCAAGCATGTAACCCGAAAGGCGCGTATCCTTGCCGATAACGACCCGATGCCGGTGCTCTCCGCGCCGAAACACCTTGCCTGCGGCAAGTCCGACGCGCATGGCTACGTCGGGTGTCATCGGAAACGTGTTGGATTTTCCGCGGATTCCATCTGTTCCAAAATACTGGCGTGACATGTTGTCCCTCGATTCGGCCCCCGATACCGTTCGCCGGAAATTAGCATTTATTGCGGCGATTGTAGATCAGATATCGTTACGAATGGTTGCAATTGAAAATGGCCGCTATTCAGCGGCCATTTTCTCAAATCAATATTGATGGTCCGTTACTGCGGCTGCGGTTCCATGCCGGCATCCGGATTATCGGGCTCTTCCTTACCATCCTGGCTCTTTGCTCCGGCTTTGGGAACGGCAGAGCCCCTTGAGGGCGGCGTGTCGTCGCCCATGTCGCGGGAGGGCTTTTCGCCGCGAAGCAGCGCCTTGATCTCATCACCGGACAGAGTCTCATATTCGAGCAACCCTTCTGCCAGTGTTTTGAAATCATCATTTTTCTCGGTGAGTATCTTGCGGGCCGCTGCATAGGCATCGTCGATCAGGCGATGGATTTCGCTGTCGATCTTCTGTGCCGTTGATTCAGATACGTTCTTTTGCTGCGCCACCGAGTGGCCAAGAAAAACTTCCTGCTGGTTTTCACCGTAGGCGACCTGCCCGAGTTCATCGGAAAAGCCCCACTGGGTTACCATAGCCCGGGCGAGCTTGGTTGCCTGCTCGATATCCGACGCGGCACCGGAGGTGATGTTGTCCTTGCCGAAGGTCAGTTCTTCGGCAACACGGCCGCCCATCATGATGGCAAGGCGCGAAACCATGTATTTGTAGCTCATGGAGTAGCGGTCGCCCTCAGGCAGCTGCATGACCATGCCAAGCGCACGGCCGCGCGGAATGATGGTCGCCTTGTGTACCGGGTCAGCCGATTCGACGTTCAGCGCCACAATGGCGTGCCCGGCCTCATGATAGGCGGTGAGCTTTTTCTCTTCCTGCGTCATGGCGCTGGAACGGCGCTCAGCGCCCATCATAACCTTGTCCTTCGCATCCTCGAATTCGAGCATGGTGACAAGGCGCTTGTTGCGCCGCGCCGCCATAAGGGCAGCCTCATTGACGAGGTTCATCAGATCGGCGCCGGAAAATCCGGGCGTGCCGCGCGCGATGACCTTGAGGTCGACATTGGGTGCCAGCGGCACATTGCGCACATGCACCTTCAAGATACGCTCGCGCCCGATGATGTCGGGATTGGGCACCACGACCTGCCGGTCGAAACGGCCGGGACGCAGCAGCGCCGGATCAAGCACATCGGGACGGTTTGTTGCGGCAATCAGGATGATACCTTCATTGGCCTCAAAGCCGTCCATCTCGACCAGCAACTGGTTGAGGGTCTGCTCGCGCTCGTCGTTGCCGCCGCCAAGACCGGCACCACGGTGGCGGCCGACAGCGTCGATTTCGTCGATGAAAATAATGCAGGGAGCGTTCTTCTTGGCCTGCTCGAACATGTCGCGCACGCGGCTGGCGCCGACGCCGACAAACATCTCGACAAAGTCGGAGCCGGAAATCGTGAAGAACGGAACGGCCGCCTCACCGGCAACTGACCGGGCCAACAGCGTTTTACCGGTTCCGGGAGGGCCGACCAGCAATACACCGCGCGGAATGCGCCCGCCAAGGCGCTGGAACTTCTGCGGATCTCTCAAAAATTCAACGATTTCCTCGAGGTCCTCTTTCGCCTCATCGACGCCGGCGACGTCGTCAAAGGTCACACGGCCGTGGGATTCCGTCAGCAGCTTGGCCTTCGATTTGCCAAAGCCCATTGCGCCGCGCGATCCGCCCTGCATCTGCCGCATGAAGAATATCCAAACGCCGAGTATGAGCAGGATCGGCAGCCAGGAAATCAGGTAGCCGAAGAAGGTGTTTGAACCATCCACTTCCGGTTTTGCGGTTATACCGACGCCCCTGTCTTCAAGGCGCTGAACCAGCCCTGAATCGCCGGGCGAATAGGTCTGGAAAGACTTGCCGCCCTCGGCATACTCGCCCGTTATCGTATCGCCGACAATTGTCACTTCGCGAATACGGCCATTATCCACGTCCTGCAGAAACTCGGAATAGCTTATATTCCGGGACGAGGTGCGCTCATTCGGTCCCTGAAACATGTTGAACAGGGCGATAAGCAACAGGGCGATGATTGCCCAGAGGGCAAAATTTCTGAAATTTGGGTTCATTCGGTACCCCGGAACGTCCAATAGCCCGCCGTTTGGCAGGCAAACTCATTTGAAAACAACATAGGTCCCCGAGGGCCCCTTGCCAAGACCACCAAGGGTCTAGATGCCGCATCTCTAGCAAATAATAATCCGCATTTCCAAACTGCTTTATTTCAAGGGCGGTTCGGGATACGGCGGCAATCCGAAGAGAGCTGCGCATTCATTTGCGACGTTACGTTCGAAATCAGGCAAAAACAGGTCGAAATGCGTGAAATACCGCGCTGCGGCAAGTTGTTTTGATCCGTAAACAGGCAGTTTTTTCATCGTTTTGCTTCGACTTTGCGCCACAATCACAGCCGGTTGTGATCTCGCCGCCCGTGAAATTATGCCGCGTGGAAGGTGGTCGGGAAGATCCTGCGGAATGAGCTCAGGGTCCTCTTCTGCCGGTCCGATAACGATTTCGCTTTTTTTGTAATAGTTAGCGAAGTGATAACGCCCGTCCCAAATGGCGCTCGCCCCGGCTGCGACATGGATCGTCGGCACGGACCGGCGCTCCCGGTAGATAAATACGCGCCGCGCCCGGCGGTCCAGTACAGAGCGGCTGAGATTAACGCGCGGCGGGCCGCCGCCTGCCACAAACCTGGCGATATGGTCCTGCGACCGCGAGCCTGGCAGATAGGCCCGTCCGCCCAGCAGGGCGGCAAGCAGCGCCACCGCCTGTTGCAGGATATCAGACAGGCCTTCGGGCACCTGAGGAAGTTCGGCAATCATATCGCCGTGAATGATGACATTGTCCTGCAGGAAGCGCGCCAGCCGGTCGCCATCCTTGCGGCGCGCATCAGCCATTGCCTCCACCATCGACAGCAATTCATCATCGGCGGACGGATCGCTGCCTTCCAGACGAATGCGCACCCGCTCAAAGCGTCGATCGCGGTTGCTTGGGTCGTCCGTCCAGGTGATTCCGGCCTTTTGAAGGACATCCTGAAGGGCGGATCGCCGTACCCTTAAAAGCGGCCGCAGGATCCAGCAGTCGCGCCGGAAAAGCACTGCATCCGCCATGCCGGAAAGCCCTCGCCCCATGCCCCGGCGCTGCCGCATGCGGATCGTCTCGATCTGATCGTCCCGGTTATGGGCCGTGACGATTGCCGTCGTCTTGAATGAAAGCGCCGCTTCGCGCAACAGCTCATAACGCGCATTGCGAGCGGCATTCTGCAGACCGCTATCCGGCTTTTTGCCGGACCATTTCATGATGCGGTGCTCTATTTTGCGGGACCGGCAGAATTCGGCAACCTGCCCTGCCTCATCCGCCGCAGCGGGCCGCAGGCCATGATCCACGGTGACCGCGACAAGCCGCGGTTTCTCCGCACCGTTCAAACGTTGATGAAGCAGGTGAAGAAGCGCCATTGAATCACTGCCGCCTGAGACGGCGACGCACAAGGTTTCCAGCGTCCTTATTCGGGAAATAAAATCGTCAATTGCGGATTTTGGCCGAACGTCTGACACTTAACCCCTGCTCTAGCAACTCATGCGGCTTTGCTCCACCGCGACCTTGTTCTTGACCGCATCCGAAGAGTCCGGATAACGCGTCAGCACCTCCCTGTATGTCGCGCAGGCCGTGTCGCGATTGTCAAGCGCCGCTAGGGACATGCCGAGTTTCAACAGCATCTCGGGTGCTTTGGCAGCGTTGGGATATTGCTTGTGGGCTGACAGCAGCGTCTTGGCCGCTTCATGATAGGCGCCTTGCGAATATTGCGCCTCACCCAGCCAGTAATAGGCATCCGATATGTTGGTTCCCTCAGGATACTGGGAGATGTAATTGCCGAAGGCAGCCTCAGCGAGGGGGTAGTCGCCGGACAGGACATAACCGTAAGCAGCCTGATAGAGCTGTTCCGGTCCTGAATTGGGCAAACTTGCCGTCTGGGTCTGGTCCTGCGTATCGGATGGTTGCTGCAACTCGCCATCGACCAACTCACCGTTCTGATCGAATGTGATCGTGCCGAGCGTGCCGGAGGTCGCCGACTGTTCCGTTTGTTCGCCGGCGGGCCGGTCCACCACCGCCTGATCGCGGTTTTCGGCGGGTCTCTGGGACGCATCGGTGCGGTTGCCGCCTTCCAGTTCCTGGAAACGAAACTCGTTATCCTCCTGCATCTGCCGCATCTGCTCCTGCATCTGCAGCATCTGGAAGTTCATTTCCTCAATGCGGCCGTTGAGAACGCGAATGCGTTCTTCCAGCTGACCCAGGCGAAATGTAGGGTCTGCAGCCTGCGCCAGAATGATCGGAGCACGCGCCTTGGCAGATTCCGTCAGCTCCGGAATATCCGCCGGAGGAAGAATTAGCGCTGAGATCGTGGAAGGAACGGCATTGGCCAGTCCCGGCACTGTGACAACGGCAATACATGTGGCCAGAATTCGTAGATACGCGGTCATATTATCCTTACCTGCCTTTCAAACGGCGCAAACTCGGTCGCTCCCTCTCAAGTGCAGTACCAATCAGCTGCCTACTCCACTGACCACCGTTACGGCCCGGCGGTTCTGAGACCAGCATGAAATATCGTCACACACGGCAACCGGTCTTTCCTTGCCATAGGAAATTGTCTTAATTCTGCTTGCGGCCACACCCTTTGATATCAGATAGGCGCGTGTCGCCGCGGCCCGCCGGGCACCGAGGGCAAGGTTGTATTCGCGGGTGCCGCGCTCATCGGCGTGCCCCTCGATTCTGACCTGTTCACTGGGATATTTGGCAAGCCATTGCGCCTGCCTGGACAGTGTCGCCGCTGAATCGGGCCGTATCGCAGCGGAATCGGTGTCGAAGAAAATTCTGTCTCCGACATTGAGCGTCAGATCCTGCTGCGATCCGGGCACCGCCCCGTTTGCAGACAATCCGAGTTCGCCGGGGCTGTTGGGTAATGTTCTTTTGGACGAGCAACCCGTCAGGGCAAGCCCCACGGCCAGTCCAAGCGCAACCGGGTTGCGCGCAACGCTCATCATCAGGTTCATAGTCGTTCTCCTCGATATGACGACTGGTCTTTCAATTATCCAAGCCGCAACGCTCAGGCAGGGGCCGCTGACCCTTATACAGCAGATTGGGGCTTACGTGCGACAGCAAGTCAGCTATTTCAACAGCGGAGACCATGCCGGATCGGATCCATAGCTGGGCGTTTCCACCTTCTGTTCATTATATCCCGTCAGGTCGATGGAGTAGAGTTGCGGTCCCGCTGCCCCCGCCGGTTGGCGGAAAAACATGATGACGCGGCCATTGGGCGACCATGTCGGCCCCTCATTGTGGAACCCGGTCGTCAATATGCGCTCCCCGGACCCGTCCGGACGCATGACGCCGATGGAAAATTTGCCGCCTGATTGTTTTGTAAAGGCAATAAGATCACCGCGCGGCGACCACACAGGTGTCGAATAGGATCCGTCGCCAAACGAAATTCTTTGTTGATTGGTACCGTCAGAATTCATGACATAGAGCTGTTGGCGCCCGCCCCGGTCGGATTCAAACACGATCTGGTTACCCTGCGGCGAATAGGAGGGCGACGTGTCGATCGCTGCCGTGTCCGTCAAACGCGTCGTTGCCCGCGAGCGCAGGTCCATCGTGTAGATATTGGCGTTGCCGTCCTGCTGCAGGCTCATGATCACCTTCTGGCCATCCGGCGAGAAACGCGGCGAGAAAGTCATACCGGGAAAATTACCGACGATTTCGCGCTGTCCGGTCTCCAGTTGCAGCAGATAGACCCGCGGCTGGCCGTCGGCAAAGGACATGTAGGTGACTTCCTGCCGGCTCGGGGAAAAACGGGGTGTCAGCACCAGATCATTGCCTTGCGTCAGGAAACGCAGATTGGCGCCGTCCTGATCCATGATGGCGAGCTGCTTTTGCCGCTCGTTGCGCGGGCCGGTCTCCGACACGAACACCACGCGCGTGTCGAAATAGCCGCGCTCGCCGGTCAGCTTCTCATAGATCGCATCGGCAATGATGTGGGCGACACGGCGCCAGTTTTCCGGCTGGGTGAAAAACTGCTGGCCGATGAGCTGTTCGGCCGCAAATGTATCCCAGAGCCGGAATTCAGCCTTGAGCTTGCCATCGGATTCCTTGGTGACGCGACCGACCACCAGTGCCTGCGCATTGATGACGCGCCAGTCCTCAAAGCGAGGTGCGACGTCAGGGTTGGAGATCTTCTGGATGAAGGCCTGTCTGTTGATCGGGGCAAACAGGCCGGACCTGCGAAGATCCTCGGCAATCACCGCCGAGATTTGAGGTCCTATGTCGTCATCGGAAATGAAATCGGTCACCGCCATTGGCAGTGGTTCCACATTACCCTGGTTGATGTCTATCTCGACAAGGGCGTTGGCGGTCCCGTGGGTCATGCCGAAACTTCCAATCAGCAACAGGCTGAAAAGAACGTATTTTCGAATGCCGAAAGTGAGGGGGTGAAGGGTAGATTTGAAGAATGCGCTCAAGGATTTGTCCTCAAAACATCTGGCTCGGGTCGAAATTGACCACAACATCGGCCCAGGTGTCATATTTTTCAGATGGGAGATTGTACGGCGCGCAACGCAATACGGCTCTTCGTGCGCCACCGGCAAGGACACGCCTTACCTGTTCTGAGCCGCCTGTGGCCTGAACGCTCGGTTGCCCGTCAATGGCACCGGAACGGTCAAGACGCATGGTTACACGTACACGAACATCCGCTCCGTCGGCCATGCCGGGAACGATTTGCCAGCAGCGCTGGATTTGACCGCGCAAGGCGTCCATTTCGCTTTGTGACAGTTTCAGACCCGTTGTGGTCGTCTGCCCGCCAAGCGAGGCTTCGCGCTGGCTGCGCCGCGCACCGCCGCCCGCCGGATCCTGCCGGTTCAACAGCGCAGCGATCTCGTCTGCGCTGAAATCGCTTTTCTTGGCCGAGGCGAGTTTGGTCGGCTGCTTGCGGTCCTGATTGTTCTTGCGTTCCGGTGTCTTGGCAGTCTGTGCCTTTGGCGGTGTAGGCCGCAGTGTTGGCGTCGGCACCTTTTCGGGCAGCGGCTCGAATTTCGGTTTCGTCGCCTCGGCGCGGGCAATGGCTTCTGCAACAGGGTCCGGAGCCACATCCTGCTGCGGTGCAGGCAATGCGGCAACCTCCGTCGCTGCAACGGGCTCAGGCTTCGGCGCCGGTTCCGGCACCACCTCAGTTTCCGTCGAGGGAACGGGTTCGGCAACATCCGCCTTTTCGGGTTCGGCCGCAGCCTCGACCGCATCATCCGACGGCTTATCGACCTTGTTCGGTTTCAGATCGACCGTGTTGTCTCCGACATTTTGCGCATCTTCCACCGGTTTCGGCCGTTTGGTCGGCCGCGGTGCCGCAATTTCAGCAGCCGACGCTGTCTTCTCGCCCTCCTGGATCTGGGTGATGGAGGAGACAGGAATGATATCAACCGGCAGCGCTTCGATCTCAACGGCCTCGTGCGAAGGGGGAGCCGATAGATAGAACAACCCCCAGCTCAAAAGGAGCGCGTGCCCTGCGGCGGATATGACAATGCCCAGTTTCATTGGCTGCGCTCACCCATCCTGCTCCTGGAGGGTAACAAGACCAAGGTTTTTGTAACCGGCCGATGAAATGCGCGCCATGACCTTCATGACCGTGCCGTAGTCCGCGTTGCGGTCGCCGCGCACATAAATGCGCTCCTTGTAGCCCGTTGTTGCAATGGCCTGCAGCTTGGGAACGACTTCATCAAGCGGAATGACGGTCTCCTGAAGATAGATTTCTCCGGCCTCATTGACCGAAACCGTGATCGGCTGCGTCTCGGAATTAAGAGCGCTGGCGTCCGTCTCCGGTAAATCGATCGGAACACCGACGGTCAACAGCGGCGCGGCCACCATGAAGATAATCAGCAGTACCAGCATCACGTCGACAAACGGCGTGACATTGATTTCGCTCATCGGCTTGCGCCGCCGGCCCTGCCTGTGGCCGCCACTGCGGCGGCGGTTTCCGGCAGCCGTGCTATCGGTTCCCATTGCCATAGATGCAGCCCCTACTCTGCCGCCTGGCGCGGCTGCGTTTTTTCATCGAGCTGCCGCGACAGGATACCGGAAAATTCGTCGGCAAAACCTTCCATACGGCCTGTCAGCTTGCCGGCATCAGAAGAAAACTTGTTATAGGCAATCACCGCCGGAATGGCCGCCAGAAGTCCGATCGCCGTCGCCAGCAGGGCTTCCGCGATACCGGGTGCAACCACCGCCAGATTGGTGGATTTGGATCCGGCAATCGCCTGAAAGGAGGTCATGATGCCGACAACGGTTCCAAAAAGACCGATAAAGGGCGCTGCCGAACCGATTGAGGCGAGCGAACCGAGACGCGCTTCGAGTTTTTCGGCTTCCCGCGCGAGCGTTACGTCCATAGCCTTGTCGATGCGCATCTGCAGTCCCATGGGTGAACGCGCCCCTCGCTCGAAGGATTTCTTCCACTCGCGCATTGCCGAGACGAAAATCGAGCTCATGCCGCTGGTGCGCCGGTCCGAGAGCATCTGATAAAGGTCTTCAAGCGACTGACCGGACCAGAAAACCTGCTCGAAACGGTCAAACTGCCTGCGTGCCCTGGCAAAATTGAAGCTTTTATCGACAATGATGGCCCATGTCCAAATGGACGCTGCCACCAGCCCCACCATAACGAGTTTAACAACGAAGCTGGCTTCGATAAAAAGCGCCCACAACGTGACTTCATTGGTGGCTGCAAGGCCTACCTGTTCCATTCGTAATAACCCCAGAATCCGGACGACCGGTCGCATTGCAGCATCGGTGCCCGCGCCAAGTTACGCGACACGCGGTCCGGCTTCGCATTCATTGCTTGCACCGTCTCATTCACCCAGCCTGCCTTGTCGCGGCAAAATTTGGTCAAAGGAAGGCGCACTTACCGGCCCCCCTTCTCACATCTCATTAAGACACGTTTATGGTTAATGACAGGTTAGGAATTAAGGCAAGCATAATCTGACGCCCATGACAGGAACGTGAAAGTGCCCGTCATTTGGTCTCGGAGACAACGCAGTTGCGGCTTGATCATGGGTTATCCCGTAAGCAGCCTCGCAATGTCCCCGGGCAGCCTTCTGGGCCTTCCGCCCCTGTTCACTATGGCCACAGTCACGATGGCGGCAATCATGGTTTTGCCTTCACGCTGTATTTCCTGGCCCAGCACCAGCCTTGCGCCGCCTATTTTTTCGGTTCTTGTGACGATTTCCAGCACATCATCCATTTTTGCCGAGGCGCGAAAATCAATATCCATATGACGAACGACAAATGCCAGGCGTTCGTCGCCCTCTGTCTCGGCCATTTGTCCCTGGTGGACGCCGAGACAACGAAGATAATCAGTCCGTCCACGCTCGAGAAAATGCAGGTAGCGGGCATGGTAGACAACACCGGAAAAGTCCGTGTCTTCGTAGTAGACCCGCTGCAAAAGCCGGTGAATATTTCCCTCAAGCGAACCCGAAAGCGCCTCAGACAACCATCTCTCCATCAACAACTATGAATGAGCCCACTGTTGACGGAACACAATTTGATTGTCAGAGCAATGCTATATCGACATGCGGGCAGAATATATGTGCCTTGGCCATTGTAATCCTGTCACAATTGCGGGCTAACGCTCGCCTCAAAGATGCGAATGGAGGTAGATCCCATGAAAATAGCGGTTCTCGGTGGTGACGGGTTTGTCGGATGGCCAACATCGCTTCATCTGTCGGAGCAAGGGCACGACGTTCACATCGTGGACAACCTTTCCCGCCGCTGGATAGATACGGAACTCGGTGTGCAATCGCTTACGCCGATGGACTCTATCCAGGAGCGCACGCGCATATGGCACCAGGAAACCGGACGCCGCATTCACTTTCATCTGATCGACATTTCACGCGACTATGACGTATTCAAAGCCTGGTTGGCGGAGGAAAAGCCCGACGCTATCGTGCATTTTGCCGAACAGCGCGCAGCGCCCTATTCGATGAAATCGGACCGGCACAAGAACTACACGGTTAACAACAACGTCAACGCAACGCACAATCTGCTCAACGCCATGGTCGAGACGGGTGTGGACGCGCATCTCGTTCACCTCGGCACCATGGGCGTTTACGGCTATTCGACCGTCGGTGCCGCCATTCCCGAAGGTTATCTGCCGGTCGGTATTGACACCATGGACGGTCAGACCGTCAAGCAGGACATCCTCTATCCGGCAAATCCCGGCTCGATCTACCACATGACCAAATGTCTCGATCAGCTGCTGTTCCAGTTCTATGCCAAGAATGACGGCGTGCGGATCACCGACCTGCACCAGGGCATTGTGTGGGGAACGCACACCGAGCAGACCCGCCGCCATGAGCAGCTGATCAACCGCTTCGATTATGACGGCGATTACGGAACCGTGCTCAACCGTTTCCTGATCCAGGCGGCTATCGGCTATCCGCTGACAGTGCACGGTACGGGAGGCCAGACCCGCGCCTTCATCCATATTCAGGATTCGGTGCGCTGTATCGAGCTCGCGCTGCAAAACGCCCCTCAGGCAGGCGAAAAGGTCAAGATATACAACCAGATGACCGAAACCCACCGGGTCAGGGACCTGGCCGAGCTGGTCGCCCGACTGGGCGGCGTCGAAATCGCTTATCTGCCCAATCCACGCAAGGAAGCGGCGGAAAACGACCTCGTCGTGCACAACGAGCAGTTCCTGGAACTGGGTCTCAAGCCGATCACCCTGGAAGAAGGCCTGCTTGAAGAAGTCGTCGAAGTGGCCAAGAAATATGCCTACCGCGTCGACCGCAGCCGCATCCCGGCCGTATCCGCCTGGACCAAGGATATCGAGCCGACGATCAACCGGGACCCGGAAGGCAAGAACCTCAAATCGGCCTCCTAGTGCGAGATCTGAAAAGTGGGACCCGGTTTTCGGAATAACCGAGTATCAGAAAACAGGGACGCAACACCGCGCAGAACGTTGTGGATCGGAAAGACCGTATTATGGGCCACCACCCTGAGCTGACCGCCAGCAAACAGGCTGCCAGCCGTCATGCCTATGTGACCCTGGTTACCAATGGCGACTACGTCAAGGGCGCGCTGGCCCTGGTACGCTCGATAGTTCTGACAGGCACCGACGCCGATATTGTGGTCCTGCACACCGGTGCCGTATCCGGTGAGGATCTGTTGGAAGTATCGGATCTTGGAGCACGGCTGATCAAAGCCGAGCTGCTGCCGACATCGGACGATTTCAACGAGCGTCATGCGCGTGCCAGGCTGCATTCCAACGCCCCTTTTCCGAAGGGCCGCAAGCCGGCCTTCCACACACCGCTTGATAATTTCGTCAAGCTCAGGCTGTGGCAGCTCGAGGAATATGAGCGTTGCGTATTTATTGACGCCGATGCGGTTGTCGTACGCAATATGGATCGGCTGTTCGGCTATCCGCAGTTTTCGGCTGCGCCGAATGTCTATGAATCGCTCAGCGATTTCCATCGGCTGAACTCCGGCGTGTTCGTCGCCGAACCCTCTGCAGACACTTTCGCCGACATGCTGCAAAGGCTCGATCAGCCGGATATGTTCTGGCGGCGGACAGACCAGACTTTTCTGCAGAGCTACTTTCCCGACTGGCAGGGCCTGCCTGTATTCTTCAACATGCTGCAATATGTCTGGTTCAACATGCCTGAGCTGTGGGACTGGGCGTCGGTATATGTGGTCCATTATCAGTACGAAAAGCCGTGGGAAGCAGACAATCCGAGAGCCGGAGAGCTGGCGCCCCTGATCGAACTTTGGCATGCGTTCCACTCGGGCACGGGCATTCCCGAAATCAACGCCCTTGAAAATCCGGGCAAGCCCGCATGACGCGCGTCCTCGTCACCGGAGGCAGCGGCCTGGTCGGCCGCTTCATCGTCGAGGACCTGTTTTCTCATGGTTATGACGTCACGGTCGCCGGGCGCACTGCGCCGGCGCCTGACCTTTTTTCTGCACCCGTGCAATTTGTCCCGCTGACGCTCAATCCAAAGGCTGATTTTGGGACTGCGGTTGCCGGATGCGACTGTCTGATTCACGCCGCTTTCGCCCATGTTCCGGGCCGCTACCGGAGCGGTGAAGGCGATGATGCTCCCGGCTTTTGGAGGGCGAATTTTCTTTCAACGCTGCTTTTGTTTCAGGCAGCCGCTCAGGCCGGAATGGAGCGCGGCGTGTTCCTCTCAAGCCGGGCGGTTTACGGCGTTCAGTCACCGGGTGCCGTGCTCACCGAAAAAACCGACTGCCACCCCGACACGCACTATGGCGCGGTCAAACACGCTTGTGAACGCCACCTTGGCGCTTTGTCGGCCAAGGGCGGGCTTGCAGTCGCCAGCCTGCGCGCTACCGGTGTTTACGGGTCCCTGCAACCAGGCGAAGCGCATAAATGGTCAGATCTTTTTAACGACTACCTCAACGGCAATCCCGTTGAACCACGCTGCGGAACGGAAGTGCATGGCAGAGACGTCGCGGCGGCAACACGGTTGATGCTGGAACTGCCGGAGGCAGAGATCGCCGGTGAGGCTTTCAACGTCTCCGACCTCTTTCTCGATCGCCGTGATCTGCTGGCGCTCGTCCGGGAACACACCGGCTGCAGCCATTCCCTGCCCGCCGAGGCAGATAAAAGCAGTTACAACATTGCAAGCACTGCAAAACTTGCAGCACTCGGATGGCAACCCGGCGGTGTGGCATTGCTGCAATCCGAGATCGAGCGGCTTCTAGAGCGTGTCTTGCTTAAATAGAATCATTTGACCGAGGCGATTTTGGTCGCTGACAAGGCGGATTGCGCGCCGTGGTGCTAACCCACCACAAGCGCAAGCCAACGCAGTCAGCGGGCAAAATCGCCCGGCCCGTTTACCACTCTGTTTCAACAACATAATCCTCTCGAGGGTAGCAGCAAATGCTTCAATTTAAGCAAGACACGCTCTAGGCTAGTCCTCACCTTCCTGAAACAGGTTGATCTGCTGCTGTGCAAGATCCTTTGGCACGTCGAGGCCAAGATGCCGCCAGGCATTGGCAGTCAACAGCCGCCCGCGCGGTGTGCGCTGAATGAGACCCTGCTGAATGAGATACGGCTCGATTATGTCCTCGATCGCGTCGCGCGGTTCGGAAAGTCCCGCCGCAATCGTTTCGACGCCCACCGGCCCGCCGCCGAAATTATGCGCGATCATTGTAAGAT
Source organism: Hoeflea sp. TYP-13 (assembly GCF_040932035.1). NCBI lineage: Bacteria > Pseudomonadati > Pseudomonadota > Alphaproteobacteria > Hyphomicrobiales > Rhizobiaceae > Hoeflea > Hoeflea sp. TYP-13. The sequence continues at coordinate 210,670 of NZ_JBFRBB010000003.1, read as the reverse complement.
ACCGGGAATCGAGCTGGTCGAGGCCTTTATTGTCCACTGATAGCCGCGTCAGCGCCTCGTCGGCAATCTGCCGCGTCACGGCCTCGGCCTTGGCAACCTCGGCAAAATCCCTGACCCGCCGTAACAATCGACCCGCAATGCGCGGCGTTCCGCGTGCGCGCCGGGCAATTTCCTGTGCGCCGTCATCGGTTATCTCAAGCCCCATCAGCCGCGCGCCGCGTCGCACAATGTGCTCAAGCTCCTCGACGGTATAGAAATTGAGCCGGACAGGTATTCCGAAGCGGTCGCGCAGCGGAGTTGTCAGCAGGCCAAGCCGTGTCGTTGCCGCGACAAGCGTAAAGCGCGCGAGGTCTATCTTGACCGAGCGCGCGGCCGGTCCCTCGCCGATAATGAGATCGAGCTGGTAGTCCTCCATTGCCGGATAGAGGATCTCTTCCACCGCCGGATTAAGCCGGTGGATCTCGTCGATGAAGAGAACATCCCGCTCTTCCAGATTGGTCAAAAGCGCCGCGAGATCACCGGCTTTTGCGATCACCGGGCCGGACGTCGAGCGGAAATTGACGCCGAGCTCCTTTGCCATGATCTGCGCCAGCGTTGTCTTTCCGAGCCCCGGCGGGCCGACGAACAGCACGTGATCGAGTGCATCGCCCCGCGCCTTTGCAGCCTCTATGAAAACCTTGAGATTGGAGCGCGCCTCGGCCTGGCCTGTAAATTCGTCGAGGCTTTGCGGACGCAAAGTCAGCTCAGCGTCTTCGCCGCGCGTTTCCGCGGAAATGATGCGATCGTGCTCACTCATTGCTCAATCCCGCGCCAAATTCATCAAAAGTCACTGCGACAGTTCCTTCAGGCCAAGCCGGATCAGTGTGGCGGAATCGGCTGTTTCACCGGCCGATTTCATCGCCGCCGCGACAGCATTTGCCGCCTGATCCCTTGAATAGCCGAGATTGGACAGGGCAGAAACCGCATCCGTCACCGGGCCGGCTGCCGCGCCTTCACCGAGCTCCTGCTTGAGGCCGATAGCGGCGCCGGCCTCGCCGGCATAGGCCGGCGCCTTGTTCTTGAGTTCCGTGACAATGCGTTGCGCGACTTTCGGGCCGATACCCGGCGCGCGGGCAACCGTTGCCTTGTCCTGCAGCGCGATGGCATTGGCAAGATCAGCGGCCGATAGCGTCGACAGTACCGCCAGCGCCACCTTAGCGCCGACGCCCTGAACGCTTTGCAGGAGCCGAAACCATTCCCTCTCAAGTGCCGAAGCAAATCCAAACAGCTTCAATTGGTCTTCGCGAACAAATGTCTCGATATGCAGAACGGCAGCCTCGCCTACGCTGCCTAGTCCGCCGAGTGTGCGCGCCGAACAGAACGCCACATAACACACGCCGTGAACATCGATCAGCACATGGTCCTCGCCGATTTCATCGATGGTTCCCTTGAGCTTTCCGATCATGCGGTCCGCGCCTCCGCCTGTTCCGCCAGCTTGAACCGGCCGACGGCGCTCTGCCTGTGATGGGCATGGCAGATAGCAATAGCCAGTGCATCGGCCGCGTCGTCGGTATCGAACTGCGCCTTTGGCATCAGCACCTTGACCATCATATGGATCTGCTTCTTGTCGCCATGGCCGACGCCGATCACCGATTTCTTCACCGCATTCGGCGCATATTCAGCGACCTGCAGGCCTGCCAGCGCCGGCACCAGCATGGCAATGCCTCGCGCCTGACCGAGTTTCAGCGTGGCCGTCGCATCCTTGTTGACAAAGGTCGCCTCAACCGCCGCCTCATGAGGCATATATTCGTGCAGAACCTGCGACAGACCGTCATGCAACTGGCAGAGCCGGGACGCAAGATCCTTTGCCGCGTCTGAGCGAACGGTGCCCGAAGCAACAAAGCGCAACGAATTGCCAAGGCTCTCCACCATTCCCCATCCGGTTCTGCGCAAACCCGGATCGATGCCGATGATGCGTGTAATATCTGCCTGGGCCATGTCCCCGTCCGTTGTTTGCCGCATTTGAGCTATGCCACAGAAATGCGAACAAAACAAAAACATTTCGTAAATTCCAACAAAAAACCCGGATCACCGGACCCGGGTTCTTCGCCGTCAGATATCAAGCTGGTATCTCAGGCATCGGCGAGTTTGGCCATAACCTCGTCCGAGATCTCGAAATTGGCATAAACGTTCTGAACGTCGTCGTCGTCTTCCAGAGCGTCGATCAGCTTCATCAGCGTGCCGGCTTTCTGTTCATCCACATCGGTGCTGGTTTGCGGTTTCCACACGGGCTTGACGGATTCAGCTTCGCCCAACGTCGATTCCAGCGCACTTGAAACATCGCCAATGGCTTCGAATGCACATGTGATCGTATGCCCTTCCTCGCCGGACTGGACATCGTCGGCGCCTGCCTCGATCGCAGCTTCCATGACCGAATCCTCGTCGCCCGCATCCGCCGTATAGACGATCTCGCCGACGCGGTCGAACATGAAGCCCACCGAGCCGGTCTCGCCGAGCGCCCCGCCATTCTTGGAAAAACACGCACGCACATTGGAAGCGGAACGATTGCGGTTGTCGGTCAGCACTTCCACAATGATGGCAACGCCGCCGGGACCATAACCCTCGTAGCGGATTTCCTCGTAATCTTCACTGTCACCACCGGCGCCCTTGTTGATGGCGCGCTGAATATTGTCCTTCGGCATGGACTGGCCCTTGGCGTTCTGTACCGCCAGCCGCAGCCTCGGATTGCCTTCGATGTCGCCGCCGCCCATCTTGGCCGCAACGGTCAATTCTTTGGACAGTTTGGAGAACAGCTTCGAGCGCACGGCGTCCTGCCGTCCTTTCCGGTGCATGATGTTCTTGAATTTTGAATGGCCTGCCATGGCACTCCGTCCACTTTTTAGGATTTCTTGATTGCGCCGCCTTATAGGCAAGTCGGAACCCGCCGTCCAGACGGCTGGCATCCATGCGGCGGCGCGCGCTCACACGCGTGCTGATCATGTGCTGGCATTGCAGCTTCAGAACTGCAACCGGCGGATTTATTTTATCAAAGCACTACTTGATCAGCCCGGTCGAAATTGAGCGAAATCACACATTTTGGGTAATTTGTCACTATTTCGCTTAAAATGATCCCCGTTATGGTGTAACGAGTGCGACATTTAAGAAATACAGCCGGTAGGGCAGTGCCGGTCGGATACTTAAACATATTGGGACGGGCGATATGAAAATACACTGGGGCTTTGTCAGCTTGCTGTGTGCACTGCCGGTGGTTGCTGGCATTGCCGGTGGCTGGAACATCGAAATTGTGACGCAGACGCTGCAGAATATCAGCGATGAAAGCACACCGCGTCCGGTTTCCATCTGCCAGGCCGTTGCCTCGAAGCCGCAGGCTATCCCAGTTGTTCCGGCCGCCGGCGATCCGCTGAACAAGGAACAGGTCCGCATATCGTTTATCGGCCATTCCACCTATCTCATCGAAACACCGCAGGGCGTGACCATCGCCACCGACTACAACGGCTATGCGGGCGACAACGAGCCGCCGCAGGTGGTTACGATGAACAAGGCGCACTCAAGCCATTTCACCCTGCAGCCGGACCCGGCGATCGAGAACGTTCTGCCGGGCTGGAACCCCAATGGCGGTCCGGTCGATCATGACCTGGTTATCGGCGATACCTATATCCGCAACGTCACCACCGACATCAGGTCTGGATTTGGCGGCAGGGAGCCTGACGCGAATTCGATCTTTATATTTGAGGTCGCGGGCCTTTGCATCGGTCATCTCGGTCACCTCCACCACGAACTCGAAGATCGCCATATCGCACAAATCGGCAGGCTCGACGTTTTGATGGTGCCGATCGATGGCGGCCTGACCATCGGTCACGAAAAGATGAGCGATATCGTTAAGCGCCTGCGCGCCTCGGTCATATTGCCGATGCACAGGCGGGGCGGGTCGATCGATGCATTCCTGAAGCTTTTCGGAAGCGACTTTGCCCGTGAATTCAGCACCGACAGCTCCATGACCGTCACGCTCCGCGACTTGCCGAAGCAGCCGACCATCATCGTCCTCAACGGCGTTTGAAACACCGCAACCGTGCAACGCGCTAGAACACAGGCAGCGCCTCTTCGAGACGCGGACCGATACGAAGCGGCTGGATCGATTCGGCAAGACCCGTCCGGTCTGAGATCAGAACCGCAACACCACAAATCATCGCCGGCCCTGTAGCGGCCTCGAAGCGTCCCTTGGGAATTTTGGTGACAAACCGGTTGATCGGCTCTTCCTTGTCCATGCCGAGCGAGGAATCGTAATCGCCGCACATGCCGGCATCCGATATATAGGCCGTGCCGCCATCAAGCACCTGATGGTCGGCGGTCGGGATATGCGTATGCGTTCCGACCACCAGACTGGCCCTGCCGTCGACGAAATGTCCGAAACACTGTTTCTCGCTCGTCGCCTCGGCGTGGAAATCGATGATCACCGCATCGGCCTGTTCGCCCAGCGGACACGCCGCCAATTCCCGCTCGGCCGTCATGAACGGATCGTCCAGATCAGGATGCATAAATATCCTGCCCATGATGTTGGTGACCAAAACCCGCGCACCATTGCGCGCCATATAGACACCTGAGCCCTTGCCAGGCGTTCCATCAGGAAAATTGGCGGGTCTGATGAACCGATCCTGACGCTCGCAGAAACTGAGCGCTTCGCGCTGGTCCCAGACATGATTGCCGGTGGTGACGACATCGGCGCCCGCATCGATGGTCTTGAGGAAGATTTCCTCCGTTATACCGAAACCGCCGGCAGCGTTTTCGCCATTGACGACGACAAAATCGAAACTGTAATCGCTGATCAGCTCGGGAAGTTTTTCCCATACCGCTGTACGGCCGGACCGTCCGACCATATCCCCCAGAAACAAAAAACGCATTATGACCTGGTGTGAGGCATGGAACGCAGCCCCCCCTCCGTTAAGATTGATGGCAAGGCGACATCATGCGCTTCGCTTGGAACCGCGTCCACCTCCTGCACATCAAAGGCCACCCCGATCAGTCGCGGTTCCATTCCCTTGTCGAACAGCCTGGCAATCGCCCGGTCGTAATATCCCGCACCATATCCGATGCGATGGCCGGTATGGTCGAATGCCGCCAGCGGCACAAGCATCGTCGTCGGATCGAGCACCGCCGCTTCCGGACCCGGACCGGCGGTTCCGAACCCGGTCTCAACCATTTCGGCACCGCGCACCAGTTCGCGAAAAACGATGGTGGTTTTGTCCATGATGACAGGCAGGCAAAGCCGGGCACCCTTCTCCCGCAGAGTAAACATCAGCGGCCTTAGATCGACCTCCGAGCGGATCGGCCAGAAGCCGGACACGATTTCGCCGGGCCGGATCTCGATCTCTGCCGCACCAATCTTCTCGATAGCCAGACTTGCCTCGATGCGCGTTTCGGCATCCAAGGCATCACGTGCACCGAGTGCCCTTCGGCGAAGTTCCGATTTCAACTGCTTTTCGGACATGAAGCGGCCCGCTTTTAGGGAAAAACAAGCGATCCGCGGCAACCGACGGAAGTTTTACGATCCCGGGAACCTACAAAGTAGGTGGGCGCCGTGTGTAAAAACCCACGGGTCTAAACAGGGACAGCTCCCTTAGGATCGATTAAGGCCCCGGGGATTGTGTTTCCAATCGAGAGGCGCAGACCGCCGCGGGAATATAGTGGCGCCACAGGCAAAGCGCCAGCCTAAAATTGGGGGGTCATATTGGCAGGTCAGCTCTTTTCGAGCTTCGTAGCGATTCGCTCCACCTGATCGGTGATATGGATAAGAGTCTTGGCCAGTCTCGCATCGGCGTCGTCGACGCGTTCAAGCGCCGTATCGCGGGTTTTCTTGAGGCTGGAAACCTCGCTTTCAAGGCCGCTCAGCTTGCGCTGCGCCTCACTGAGCTCATCCATGACCAATATGCCGGCCATTACGGTTATGCGCAGATCGCCGATCTCGCCAAACTCACCCTTGAGATGTCCGACATAGCGGTCGAATTTACTGGCCAGCTCAGTGAGGTGTTCCTCCTGCCCCTCCTCGCACGCCATCCGGTAGGCTTTGCCGTCGATATTTACCGTGATCTGTGCCATCAGCCTATCGATCCATAACTGCGCGAATAGTCTCCATTGCAGTAACCAGTCTACGGGAGACCTCCCGATTGGCATCCTCTAGACGGGTTGCGCGATCTTCCGACTGGTCAAGTTCCTGAGCGAGTCGCGAGCGGTCCGCATTGAGACGCTGGACCTCTTCTTCCGCATCGGCAAAGTCGCTTTCCTTCTCAACGCGGCCGTCAACCGCGTTCTCAAGTCTAGTGAGAGCCTTATTAAGGCTTTCCAGCGCTGATTTTGCTGTTTTCTCACCCGACATCGTCTTGTCCCATGCCTTCGAGTTCACAAACCTTTTGATTCTCGGGCACTTACCACGCAAAGATTAAGCGGCGCGGGAACCAGCCGTCAAATCATGTTGCCAATCCGGCGCAATTCGGTTGGGGATAACCCGATTGCACCACCGCCAGAGCGGACTTTTTGCCAATTGCCGGAAAGCACCAACGTGATTTCGACTTTTTTGGGCGGCGAATCACACATCCCCACGCATAACGATGCCGACATTTATTGACTCCACGACGCCACCTGCTATGTGTCACCTGCTTTTAACAGGCGGCTGTAAAAGGTCTGCCCGAAGACACCCTGAACAAGCTGAAAAGTTATGATCCCAAGCGAAAAACATGATCGGATGGCAAACGCGATCCGCTTTCTCTCCATGGACGCCGTTGAAAAGGCCAAATCAGGTCACCCCGGCCTGCCGATGGGGGCAGCCGATATAGCCACTGTCCTGTTTACCCGGTTCATGACCTTCGATCCCAAGCGGCCCGAATGGCCGAATCGGGACCGCTTTGTGCTGTCCGCCGGCCACGGCTCGATGCTGATCTATTCGCTGCTCTATCTGCTCGGTTACGAAGACATCACACTCGACGAAATCAAGAATTTCCGCCAGCTCGGCTACAAAACCGCCGGCCATCCGGAATTCGGTCACGCCGCCGGCATCGAGACCACGACCGGTCCGCTTGGCCAGGGCCTTGCCAATGCCGTTGGCATGGCCATTGCCGAGCGCAAGCTCGGTGACGAGTTCGGCGACGACATGATCAATCACTACACCTATGTGCTGGCTGGCGACGGCTGCCTCATGGAAGGCATCAGCCAGGAAGCAATCGGCCTTGCGGGGCACCTCAAGCTCAACAAGCTGATCGTCTTTTGGGACGACAACGGCATCTCCATTGACGGATCTGTCAGCCTTTCCGATTCGACCGATCAGATCGCCCGTTTCCAGGCCAGCGGCTGGCATACAATCAGCATTGACGGTCATGACCCGGATGCCATTGCGAGCGCCATCGAAGAAGCGCAGTCTTCCGACAAACCGACAATGATCGCCTGCAAGACAATCATCGGCTTCGGCGCTCCGAACAAGGCAGGCACGGCCAAGGCGCATGGCGCACCGCTTGGAGCCGACGAGATCGCAGGCGTCCGTGACAAGCTGAATTGGGCACATGAGCCATTCGACATACCTTCCGATGTGCTTGACTGCTGGCGCCTTGCGGGCCTGCGGTCCACCAAGGAATGCAAAGCCTGGGAGGAGCGCGTTGCGGCGGCCGATGCAGAACGCCGAGCTGCCTTCACGCGCCGCATGGACGGCGAATTGCCGGGCACCTTTGAAGGAGCAATCGACGCCTACAAGAAAAAGCTGGCCGAAGACAAGCCAACCCTTGCCACCCGCAAGGCATCAGAAGCCGCACTTCACGTCATTAACGGGATTGTTCCCGAAACGCTCGGCGGCTCGGCCGACCTCACCGGCTCCAACAACACCAAGACCGAACACACAGACGCCATCACGCCGGACGATTTTTCCGGCCGCTATATTCACTATGGAATTCGCGAACACGGCATGGCGGCCGCAATGAACGGCATCGCACTGCATGGCGGCCTGATCCCCTATTCCGGCGGCTTCCTGATCTTTTCGGACTACTGCCGGCCTTCCATCAGGCTTGCCGCGATCATGGGCATTCGTGTCATTCACGTGCTGACGCACGATTCAATCGGCCTTGGTGAAGATGGCCCGACCCACCAGCCGGTTGAGCACCTTGCATCCCTGCGGGCCATGCCCAACCTGTTGATGTTCAGGCCGGCCGACGCCACCGAAACCGCCGAATGCTGGCAGCTCGCGCTGGAATCGGAAAGCAGACCCTCGGGCATTGCGCTGACGCGCCAGAACCTGCCCGCAGTCCGCACGACCTATATTGAAGAAAACATGTGCGCCTACGGCGCCTATGACCTGGTTCCGGCCAGCGATGCGGATGTCACGATCTTCGCATCCGGCTCGGAAGTGGAAATCGCCCTTGAAACCGCCGGGAAAATCGAGGCGGCAGGACATTCCGCCCGGGTCGTTTCCGTTCCGAGCTTCGAATTGTTCGAGGAACAATCCGAAGAATACAAGCAGGCCGTATTGGGCAATTCGCCCGTCAAGGTCGCCATCGAAGCCGGCGTGCGCCAGGGATGGGACCGCTTTATCGGCAATGACGGCATTTTTGTCGGCATGAGCACCTTTGGTGCCTCCGCGCCCTACAAGGAGCTTTACAGTCATTTCGGAATAACCGCCAATGCGGCTTTTGAAGCCGTGGAAGCAAAGTTGAACAATCTGGAAGGCCGGGCCGCATAGGCATCGACCGGCAGGCGGCTCAAGTTTCATCGCCTGCTCCAACCAGACGCAACCGCATCATCGAACGGGAGAATATCCATGACCGTCAAAGTCGCCATCAACGGATTTGGCCGCATTGGCCGCAACGTGCTTCGCGCCATCATTGAATCGGACCGCAACGATATCGAGGTCGTTGCAATCAACGATCTGGGACCGGTAGAGACAAATGCGCACCTGATCCGTTACGACAGTGTGCATGGCCGTTTCCCGGGCACCGTGACCGTCGAAGGCGATACGATTGATGTCGGCCGCGGCCCCATCAAGGTCACCGCCATCCGCGACCCCAAAGAGCTGCCCTGGGCCGATGTCGACGTTGCGCTCGAATGCACCGGTATTTTCGCAGACCGTGAAAAAGCCGCCATGCACCTTGAAAACGGCTCCAGCCGTGTCCTGGTTTCAGCGCCGGCCTCCGGTGCCGACAAGACCATCGTCTTCGGCGTCAACGACAGTGCGCTGACAGCGGAAGACCTGGTCGTCTCCAACGCATCGTGCACCACCAACTGCCTGTCGCCGGTCGCCTATGTCCTTAACAATGCAATCGGCATTGAAAAGGGCTTCATGACAACAATCCACTCTTATACCGGCGATCAGCCCACACTCGACACCATGCACAAGGACCTTTACCGCGCCCGTGCTGCCGCCATGTCGATGATCCCGACCTCAACCGGCGCCGCCAAGGCCGTCGGTCTTGTCCTGCCGGAACTGAACGGCAAGATGGACGGTGTTGCGATCCGCGTGCCGACGCCGAATGTCTCGGTTGTCGATCTGACCTTCATCGCCTCGCGCCAGACCTCCGTCGAAGAAATCAACGCGGCCATACGCGAAGCCGCAAACGGTGAACTGAAGGGCATCCTCGGGTTCACCGACGAGCCGCTGGTTTCTATGGACTTCAACCACGATCCGCATTCCTCGGTGTTCCACATGGACCAGACAAAGGTAATGGAAGGCACCATGTGCCGCATCCTGACCTGGTATGACAATGAGTGGGGTTTCTCCAACCGCATGTCCGATACCGCGGTTGCCATGGGCAAGCTCATCTAAAACGGGTGCTGGGCGCATGTTGCAGCTAAGGCCGAATTGCGAATATTGCGACACGGACCTGCCGGCAAATGCGCCCAACGCCATGATCTGCACTTACGAGTGTACCTTCTGCGCAGATTGCGTAGAAAACGTCCTGCACAATGTCTGCCCCAATTGCGGCGGTGGATTTGAAAAGCGGCCAATTCGGCCGAAAGCGGCACATCGGCCCGGAACCGGGCTGGCAAATGCGCCGGCATCTGCCAAACGGATGCATCTCAAACACGACCGCCAGGACCTTGCAGCCTTCATAGACAAACTTCGCAACATCCTTCCCGAAGAGCGCTGATTATGACCGATTTCAAAACCCTTGATTCCCTGACCGACATCGCCGGAAAGCGGGTTCTGACACGCGTCGACCTCAACGTTCCGGTTCAGGACGGCCAGGTAAGCGATACGACCCGGATCGAACGCATTGCGCCGACACTGCGCGAGCTGTCCTCCAAGGGGGCGAAGGTTATCCTGCTGGCCCATTTCGGCCGGCCCAAGGGCGCCGTCGTCGAAAGCATGTCGCTGGAGCCTATTTCCCACAAGGTCGAGGAGGTGCTCGATCACCGGGTGCACTTCGCCGCGGACTGCATCGGCAAGGAGGCGCACGATGCCGTGGAGGCAATGGTGAACGGTGACATTTTGCTGCTTGAAAATGTCCGCTTTCATGCAGGCGAAGAAAAGAACGACCCGGCCTTTGCAAAGCAGCTGGCTGAAAATGGCGATATCTACGTCAACGACGCGTTTTCAGCAGCGCACCGTGCCCATGCTTCGACCGAAGGCCTCGCACACCTGCTGCCATCCTATGCCGGCCGCACGATGCAGGCGGAACTCGAAGCGCTCGAAAAGGGTCTCGGCAATCCTGCCCGCCCGGTTGTGGCGATTGTCGGCGGCGCCAAGGTCTCGACCAAGCTGGACCTGCTGATGAACCTCGTCGGCAAGGTCGACGCACTGGTCATCGGCGGCGGCATGGCCAATACATTCCTTGCGGCCAAGGGCACCGACGTCGGCAAATCCCTGTGCGAGCACGATCTTGCGGCAACCGCCAAGCAGATCATGATCGAAGCGGCTTCGAACAGCTGCGCCATCGTGCTGCCCGTCGACGCGGTAGTGGCAAAGGAATTCAAGGCGGGCGCCGAGTGCGAAACCGTCGACATAAAAGCCGTTCCGTCCGATGCCATGATCCTCGATGTGGGCGACAAGTCCGTCTCTTCCATCAATGATTGGATCGGCAGGGCAAGCACACTTGTCTGGAACGGGCCGCTCGGCGCATTTGAAATCGAACCCTTCGATGAGGCAACCGTCGCGGCAGCGAAATTTGCCGCCGCTCAAACCGCCGAGGGCCTGCTGACATCGGTTGCCGGCGGCGGAGACACCGTTGCCGCGCTCAACCATGCAGGCGTCGCCGGCGACTTCAGCTATGTGTCGACGGCAGGTGGTGCTTTCCTGGAATGGATGGAAGGCAAGCCGCTGCCCGGCGTCGATGCGCTGAAACGGTAGTTTTCGAATAATTTCGCTATTTAGGCAGACATTTCATTGGCTTCTCCGGGCCTGCCGGAAGCCGCTGTTTCATCATCCGTCATCAACTCAAAGACACTGATCGGTTTTTTGCGACCGCGCAGCATATGCGAACCGGCGGGTCTGAGACCTTCCGGATCCGCCGCTGCAGTGCGGCACGCAGAGGAAACCAGAATAACAATATCGCGGTCCTCGATGATCTGCTTGCCCAGTTGCTCCAGTCTGGAAGCGACGTTCACGATATCACCGACAACGGTGTAGTTGTGGCGGTCCGTGCCACCAATGTTGCCGACAACTGCACGGCCGGTGTGGATGCCTATCCTCAACTTCAGCGGCTGCTCGCCATCGGCGGCTCTTTCGCGGTTTCCAATCTCGAATGCATTGGCAATCCGCCGCGCCGCCTCAAGTGCGTTTCTGGCGTGATCCTTGTCGGCCTCCGGTGCGCCCCAGAAGGCCATCAAGCCATCACCCATGAACTTGTCGACCGTTCCACCGCAGGCGGCAATCTCCTCGCACAACAGCGCGAAATGCTCGTTGAGAACCTTGACGACATCGCCGGCGGTCATCTGCTCGGACATCGCGGTAAATCCGGCCACATCGGTGAACATCACGGTGATTTCACGCTCCACTGACCGGGTCGCCTCGGTTCCTGAATGCAGCAGGCGCTTGACCAGTTCCTTGGGAACATAGTGCCCGAACTCGGTGAGCGCCGTGTGCATGGAGTTCATCGCCTGGACCTGTCCGTCGATCTCGCGGACCCGCGATGCGGGCAGCGGCTTGTAGGCACCAAGGTCAAGATTGGCAAACTGCGATGCTGTTTTTGAAATCCTTGCAAGCGGCCGTGACAGGCGGTTTCCGAAGATGACCGCCAGAACCACCGCAAGTATCAGCGCCAGCAGCCCGATCAGTGCGGAAATGCGAGCGCGTCGCAATTCGCTGCCGAGATCCGCGGCGTTGAAATAGGCGGCAAGCACATAGGGCTGCTTGGACATTGCCGCTATTTTCTTGGTTATGACGACATATTCGTTGCGCCGGGCATTTTTTATGTTGCGGACACGAAAACTGTCCGCACCGGATTCGTTTTCCATTGCCTCCCGGTCGATTTTACCGGCAATCCCCTGCACGGCGTCGTCGGGAAATTCGTTGATGGGAATGGACGGATTGTCACGAAAAAGCTGCGGGAGATACGAGTGAGCAATGATCTCGTCCTCGCCGTTCATGACAAAGGTTCTGGTTTCATTGGCGGTTCCAATGCCTCTGACAATACGGTTGAGGCTGTAGGCGCCGACGGCCGCCACCACCATGCCGTCGACTTTTCCTCTTCGGGACAAGGCATAGGTCACGTTGTGAAAGAGGACGCCGTTGCGGATCACCGGATCCTGCCATTCGGCCTTACCTGCCTTCGGAAACTGCTGGATCGCGGGCCGGCGCTTTCGTTCGGCTCCACCTCGGCCCGGCATCAGCTGCACTATTTTTTGCTGCGGCGTTCTGATCAGTCCGGATATCCGTCCGTTGCCATCGACAATGGCAATGTTTTCGACCACCTGATGGCTTAAGAGCAGCGTCTTCAACACCGGCGTCTGCGTTGTATCGTCGCCGATCTCGAATGCGTTCTGTTCGTAGAGCTGAGCAACGCTGCGTACCGTCCGCTCCGCATCCTCCGCATCCTTCTTGAAGGACCGCTCCATTCCCTCGATCAGCAGCGTTGCCTGACGGTCGAGGAGCGAGTGCGTGTTTGAGAAATTGGCAAGAACCGACATCACCAGAACACCGCCGACCGACAGGGCCACCAGCCCGCCAAACCCGACAATCAGCAAAAGACGCAGGGAAACCGTCCGGCGGATCTTCGTCTTCTTTGCCGTGTTGTTATCGACCGCTTTCAGCACCATTGCTCGGCAACCCTTCTTTGAAAATTCGAGACTATACACCCAATTGCGGTGCAGTTGCGTCGGCACCGCGACCGGTCCACATTTCGTTGCCAACCGTCGCGCAAACCATGTTCACAAATCATTTGAGGATTTCAATCGATTGAATATTATTCAATCGATTCAATTGGCGATGCCGCCATTTTCCTGATCGTGGACTTCTGATATCGCCATGGAAAATTCAATGCCTCTGCAGATCGCCGGAATTATCAAAGAGCAAATTCAAGCAACTGATCGCTCCGCCATTCCAATTGCCGAGGCCGCCCGCGCCTGATGACAAGGAGACTTACCCCATGAGTGAACGTTTGGAAGATATTGCCGCCGCGATGGTTTCGGCAGGAAAAGGAATTCTGGCCGCTGATGAATCCACCGGCACGATCAAGAAACGTTTTGACTCTATCAATGTCGAATCGACCGAGGAAACCCGTCGTGACTACCGCGAGATGCTGTTCCGCTCTTCCGAAGCAATGAGCAACTACATTTCCGGTGTCATCCTGTTCGACGAAACCCTGCGCCAGAAAGCCGCCGACGGTACACCGCTGGTCGATATCATCAAGGCATCGGGTGCCGTTCCCGGTATCAAGGTCGACGGCGGCGCTAAGCCACTGGCCGCCCATCCCGGCGAAACAGTGACGGAGGGCCTCGACGGCCTGCGCGAGCGCCTGGAGGAATATTACGGTCTCGGCGCGCGTTTTGCCAAATGGCGCGGTGTGATCGCCATCTCCGGCGACCTTCCCACAGGCGGCGCCGTTCGTGCCAATGCCCATGCGCTGGCCCGTTATGCGGCGCTTTGCCAGGAAGCGGGCATCGTTCCCATCGTCGAGCCGGAAATCCTCATGGACGGAGCACCGGGAGACCATTCCATCGACCGCTGTTATGAAGTGACGGAATGGGTGCTGCGCACCGTTTTTGCCGAACTCTACGATGCGCGCGTCAATCTTGAGGGCACCGTTTTGAAGCCGAACATGGTCATTGACGGCAAGAACGCCCGCAACGCGTCGGTTGAGGAAATCGCCGAAAAAACCGTTCGCTGCCTGAAGGCAACGGTACCGGCAGCGATCCCCGGGATCGCCTTCCTTTCCGGCGGACAGAGCGATGAGGAAGCAACCGCGCACCTTTCGGCGATGAATGCCGGCTACGACCTGCCGTGGCAGCTCACCTTCTCCTATGGCCGCGCCCTGCAGGCTGCATGCCTGAAAGCCTGGAGCGGCAAGTCGGAAAATGTCGCCGCCGGACAGCGCGCCTTCACGCACCGCGCCCGCATGAACGGTCTTGCCGCTACCGGCAACTGGAACGCCGATATGGAAAAGGCCGCCTGAGCAACAATGTCCCGACCGGGTCATTGCGGTTCGGACGGTTGTTCAAGCTTGACATGTCACGACTGCTGAGGCGTCATGACGAGGAGGCTCCGGTATCGCCGGAGCCTTTTGTTTGACACCAACCGGTCGCGGACAATGAGGTATATGATCTACGGCTTGGTAAGCTGGCTGCTGGCGCCCGTTGCGCTTGTGCAGGGCATGCTTCTGCGCTCCCGCACACCACGCCTGCAACCGCCGGATGGCCGGCCCTTCGGGCAAGTCGGATCCGGTAGCGAGCCGGCATATCGCCTGTTGGTTATCGGCGATTCCTCGGCAGCCGGTGTCGGAGCAGATCATATTGATGAGACCGTCGGGGCACAGCTCGCGCAAATACTTCATGAGCAGACCGGAGATGCGGTTTCATGGCGCAATGCCGGCTCGAACTCCGCAATTTGCGAGGAAGTGCGCGACCACGTTGTGCCCAATCTGGAGCGCCTGCCCTACACCCATATCATTGTCGCTGCCGGCACCAACGACATGAAGAATTTCCTCACTGCAAAACGCTTCAAAAAAGGATTTGGCGGCCTGCTCTATGCACTGAGGGCGAAATGGCCGGAGGCAGCCATCATCTGGTCGCCAATGATCGACATGCGCACGGTTCCGAGCCTGCCCGCCGCTCTTGCGAATATCCTGGAAATGCGTGCAAGGATCATTAACCGGAAAGGGCGCCAGCTCTGCCGCGAGCGTTATGCAATTGCCGCACCGCAGCTCCAGACGCTCGATTCTTCAGGGTTTTCAGTCGACGGATTTCACGCCTGCGGTAAAGGCTACCGTTTCTGGGCGGAGCTGCTCGCCGGTACCATCCTCGAACAACGGGACGCGGAACTGAAATCCGCCGCAACCGTCGCCAAGGCGGCGGAATAACATCGCGTCCCACGGACGGTGTCAATGGGACAGGTTTCTGCGGATCAGACCTGCAACACCACCACGATCATCATGGCCAGGAACGCAAAGACGGCGATTTTCCAGAAATCGGCGCGTTTTTTAAGCCCCGGCAGCCCCAGTGGCCTGATGATATGGGCGATCATCGCAAGCAGCAGCACGATGGCGATCACTTTGGTCATGCTTTGTGAACCTACCCGATATCCAGCACGATCTTGCCGATGTGGTCGCCTTCTTCCATGCGGCTGTGAGACGCCGCCGCGCGGTCAATCGGGAAGATCGTATCCATCACCGGGGCGACGGTTCGTTTTCCCAACAGCGGCCATACTTTCCGCCTCAGCTCACTTGCGATGTCTGCTTTGAAGTTGATCGATCTGGCCCTCAGGGTGGAACCCGTATGGATCAGCCGCTTCATCATCAGCTTTGAAAAATCAGCCTCTGCAACACGGCCGCGCAGAAAGGCAATTTGCACAACGCGTCCCTCGACCGCGGCAGCATCGTAGTTGCGGGAAATATAATCTCCGCCAACCATGTCGAGTATGACATCCGCGCCCTCGCCGTCCGTTTCCTCTTTCACGGCAGCGACGAAATCATCCGTCTTGTAGTTGACTGCCCTGTCAGCGCCAAGGTCCCTGCATGCCTGGCACTTGTCGTCCGACCCTGCCGTTGTAATCACGTTCGCCCCGAAGGCTTTTGCAAGCTGGATCGCGGTCGTGCCGATCCCAGACGATCCGCCGTGGACGAGCAGCGTTTCAGCTGCCTTCAGTCCGCCGCGCTGAAAAACATTGTGCCACACCGTAAAATAGGTCTCCGGTATGGCCGCGGCTTCGCTGAAGCTGAAGCCGGCGGGAATCGGCAATGCGTTGGTTTCATGAACCGTGCAGTATTCGGCATAGCCACCGCCCGGGACAAGTGCACAGACCCGGTCGCCGACTGAAAACGAAGTTACACCCGCACCCACAGCTGCAACCTCGCCGGCAACCTCCAGGCCTGGTATGTCGGGAGCGCCAGGCGGAGGCGGATAAGCCCCCTGCCGCTGCAGGCAATCGGGACGGTTAACCCCGGCGGCCTTGACCGCGATCAGCAGTTCGCCTGCCTCGGCCTGTGGATCCGGCCGATCCACAAGCTGCAGCACTTCCGGTCCTCCCGGCTCGCGAATTTCGACTGCTTTCATGACTGCTCCCCATGCCTGTGGTACCGGCTTAGTGTTGGATTCTCCGCAGATATTCCCATATCATTCAATGTTTACAATGCCCATGGAGGAAAGCATGTCTATTTTTGAGGACGAGCCGGAAAAGAACCCAGTCGCCCACGAAATCGGATGTGACCTGTCGCTGATCTCGGTGGATGAGCTGGAAAACCGGATCGCATTGCTTCAGCAGGAAATCTCCCGCCTGGAGGCTGAAATATCCTCAAAGCACAAAAGCAAGAGTGAAGCGGAATCGTTGTTCCGATAGCGCGAAACCAAGGAGGTTTGGGTTAAGATCCGGTTAGCAAATCCCTAAAAAAGAGTTTTTTAGAAAACCTGTTAACCAAGCATTAAGCTTTACGAGTCATTATTGTTGATATCCAGTTCTTCTGGATTCGGACCGAATGACCAAGCGTCATTCTGTTTGATGCCTCCCTGTTAAACTTCTGAGAGCCGCCATGCGGCTCTTTTTTTTGATTTCATTAAATATTTGGGGACAAACGGGCCCTCTCGGGGCAATGGTTTGCAACGTCTTGCACCCGTTAACCTTTCCTTAAGAATTGCCTTGCGTAAAACAGCATCAGGCACCACTGTGCAATCAGGTCTCGGCGGGGATATGGCGGAGCTGAGACTTGATGGCTGCAAAAGCAAGTGTAATATAAAAGAGTACGAGGCAACCGGCATGGCAGACATGCAAAAGAACACAATTCAGTTTGCAGAACGCGTAACCTCCTCCACCTCCTTTAAGACGCTCTACGCGGAAGGTATGGGGCTGGTCGAGGAGACGGCCGGCTATCTGGACGGCACCGGCCGCACGGCAGCGAAAGCTCTGCCGCGCATGGCGTCGGTCCTTTATGCTGCGGAATCGATGCGCCTGACCACCCGGCTGATGCAGATGGCCTCCTGGCTGCTTCTCCAGCGGGCCGTCAACAATGGCGAAATGACCCGCGAACAGGTCGTGGCCGAGAAGACCAAGGTCCGCCTTGACGGATTTGCCTGCGACCGCAGCGCCCCCGGATGGGACGACCTGCCCGAAGCGTTCCGCGATCTGGTGGAGCGCTCACTGCGCCTGCAGGCGCGTGTTGCGCTTCTCGACAAGGAAATCTATCAGCGCAAGGGTCCCAAGAAACCGCCAGCCAATCCGGACAACGAAAATTCGGTTAAGGCGCAGATTTCTCTGCTGCAGACCGCTTTTGGAGGTAGTTAACTCCATCCGTTCAGCACAAACGGAAAAACAAAAAACCCCGCTCGAATGAGCGGGGTTTTTTGATACTTGCTTTCCGGTCGCAGACAACCGGACCGATGCGTCCTTAAAGGCCGAGACCTTCGAAACGCTTCTTGAACTTGGATACACGGCCACCACGGTCGAGCAGGTGCTGCTGGCCGCCCGTCCAGGCCGGATGGGCCTTCGGGTCGATTTCCAGCGTCATGGTGTCGCCTTCGGAGCCCCAGGTGGAGCGGGTCATGTATTCGGTGCCATCGGTCATGACCACTTTGATCATGTGATAGTCGGGATGGATATCAGCCTTCATTGCCTTGTCCTGCATCATTTGGGCACCTGCACGCACTTTAAACTGCGGCAAACCAGCCCATATCACAAACAAAGCCGCACACCCGAAAGGTCACGGCTTCCCAATTCGATGGCGAGCCTATACATGAAGGGCTGGAATGTGACAAGAGGCGTGGCCGTTTTTTGCCAGCCTGATAGCGATGGAATACCCAATTGGCCGATAAAAGCCGCAACAAAAGCAACCGCACCAGGTCATTGCGTCCGCTTACGCGGCTGTTCCCCTATGTTCTGCGCTACCGGGGTCTGGTAACCGGCGCGGTGGCCGCACTGATTTTGGCCGCAGGCGCGACGCTGGCGCTGCCGCTTGCCGTGCGCCGGATGATCGACCACGGCTTTTCCGGTGCGGACCCGAGTTTCATCAACAGCTATTTCACCATGCTTCTGATTATCGCCGCGCTTTTGGCGCTGGCGAGCGCCATGCGCTACTATTTCGTCATCACCATCGGCGAACGTGTGGTATCGGATCTGCGGCGCGACGTGTTCAGCCACGTTACCACGCTATCGCCTGCCTTTTTTGACTCCAATCAGTCGGGCGAAATTGTCTCGCGCCTGAGCGCGGACACGACGCAGATCAAATCGGCGGTTGGAGCAACCGCGTCAATGGCGCTGCGCAACTCGATCCTGTGCCTCGGCGCAGTCGCCATGATGATCGTCACAAGCCCCGAACTTTCCGGCCTTGTGCTGATTGCCATACCGATCATCGTGTTTCCGCTGGTCGGATTCGGGCGGTCGGTTCGCGGCCGCTCACGCGAGGCCCAGGACACGCTTGCCGACGCAACCGCTTATGCCAGTGAGGCGATTGGAGCCTCCCGCACCCTGCAGGCTTTTAATGGTGAGCCGGTCGCGAACCGGCGCTACGGCGAAGCCGTGGAGAGTGCTTTCAGCGCTGCCAGAGCCGCCGTGCGCGCCCGCGCGCTCCTGACCGGCTTTGCCATCATGATGATCTTCGGCAGTGTCGTCGCAATCCTGTGGTTTGGCGCACATAACGTCCTCGTCGGAAACATGTCCGCCGGAACACTGGGCCAGTTCCTCCTCTATTCGATCCTTGCCGCATCCAGCCTTGGCACGCTTTCAGAAGTCTGGGGCGAAATTTCCCAGGCCGCCGGCGCGGCTGAACGCCTCACCGAACTGATAGATGAAGTTCCGGCAATCGCGCCGCCGGCAAATCCGAAACCGCTTCCCGAGCCGCCGATCGGATCGGTCACGTTTGACGATGTCCGGTTTTCCTATCCGGCACGGCCCGAGGAGCCGATACTGAACGGCCTTTCCTTTACTGTGAATCCAGGCGAAACGGTCGCCATTGTCGGCCCGTCGGGCGCCGGCAAGAGCACGCTGTTCTCCCTGATCAGCCGGTTTTACGATCCCGAAGGGGGAACAGTCAGCCTTGACGGCATCAACGTGCGCGACGCCGATCCCTCTGCATTGCGCCACAGGCTTGCAAGCGTGCCGCAGGACGTTGCCATATTCGCCACTTCCGTCAGAGACAATATCGCCTTCGGACGGCCCGATGCGTCGGAAGGCGAAATCACCGAAGCAGCCAAGGCGGCCCTTGCCGATCCGTTTATCGTCCGCATGGAAAACGGCTACGATACAAAGGTCGGCGAACGCGGCATCACCCTGTCCGGCGGCCAGCGCCAGCGCATTGCCATAGCCCGGGCGGTTTTGAAGGATGCGCCGGTTCTGCTCCTTGACGAGGCGACATCGGCGCTCGATGCCGAAAGCGAGACACTGGTGCAAAAGGCCCTGACCGGGCTGATGAAGGGCCGCACGACCCTGGTCATCGCGCATCGCCTGGCCACCGTGAAAAAAGCCGACCGGATCCTGGTGATGGACCATGGCCGGATTGTCGAAGAGGGCACCCACTCAAGCCTGGTGAAAAACGGCGGCATCTATGCCCGCCTTGCCCGCCTGCAGTTCCACTACGACGAATTTCAGGAAACGGAAGCGGCGCAGTAAATGCCGGATGGTGTGTTTGAAAACACGCTTCGGGAAATAGCGGCAGCAGCACCGGCAGGCAGCGACGACTGGTGGATCATCGGCAGCGGAGCATTGAAGCTAAGTCGCATCACAAAAGAGCCGGTACGGGACATCGATATTCTCACGACCCGGAAAACCGCATTGGCGTTTCTTGCATATTGGGACATTGCTGCAACACCGGCCGTGCCGCACCCGTTCTTCCGCTCCAGCCCCTTTGTCCAGGTCAGGCGTCCACGGCTTTTGCCGATCGACCTCCTCGGCGATATGCATCTTTACGAAAACAACTGCTGGACCCCGCTCACCTTGAAAACCCGCAACCATATTGTTTTCGGATCGGCCAATGTGTTCATTCCGGAACTGGAAGAGCAACTGTCGGTATTGCGGCGTTTCGGCCGCCCGAAGGATCTTGAAAGGGCGGCGCTTGTCGAAGCCGCTTTGAACTGACACGAAATGCGCGCGATCAACCGGCCTCCGCAGCAGCCCGCCCAGCTATGCGTCCGGAAAATATACAGCCGCCGAGAAACGTGCCTTCCAGGGCGTTGTATCCGTGCATGCCGCCGCCGCCGAACCCCGCCGCCTCGCCGGCAGCATAAAGCCCGTCAATGACATTGCCGGCAGCATCGAGAACCCGCGAGGAAAGATCCGTGTGGATGCCGCCGAGTGTCTTGCGGGTAAGAATATTCAAGCGCACGGCTATCAGCGGCCCGTGCTTTTCATCAAGGATGCGGTGCGGCTTTGCCGTGCGTATCAGCCGGTCGCCGATATAGTTTCGCGCGCCGCGCATTGCTGTAATCTGCAGGTCTTTCGTATAGGCGTTGTCGATCTCCCGGTCTCGCGCTTCGATCTGACCACGCAGGTGATCGATGCCGATCAGGTTTTCCCCGGTTAGTGCGTTCATGCCGTCAACCAGCGCCTCGAGCGTGTCGCGCACGACAAAGTCTTCACCCTTCTGCTTGAACGCCTCCACCGGTGCAGGCGCCCCCTTGCGCACGCGCTGCAGCACCTTGAGGATGCTCTTTTCCGTCAGATCCGGATTCTGTTCCGATCCCGAAAGCGCAAACTCCTTTTCGATGATCGACTGGCTGAGCACGAACCAGCTGTATTCGTGGCCGCTTTGCATGATGTGGCTGAGCGTCGAAAGCGTATCGAATCCGGGAAGGCATGGCACAGGCATCCGGTTGCCTTTGGCATCGCACCAGAAGGACGACGGCCCGGGAAGAATGCGGATTCCGTGCTTCGGCCAGATCGGATCCCAGTTCTTCACGCCCTCGGTATAGTGCCACATCCGGTCTGAATTGATGATTGATGCGCCGGCCCGGCTGCTGATCTCCAGCATGCGCCCGTCTACATGATGCGGCACACCGGATATCATGTTCTGCGGCGGCTCGCCCAAGCGGTCACGCGGCCAGTTCTTGCGGACAAGATCGTGATTGCCGCCAATACCGCCGGAGCTGACGACGACCGCGCCGGCCGAGAAAGTAAAGTCGCTGGCAACGTCACGCGAGGACCGGACGGCCCGCGCGGCGTCGCTCGGCTCCAATATGCTGCCGCGCACACCGGTCACGCGGCCGTCGGTGGCGACGATCTCGTCTACCTGATGGCGAAAACACAGACGGACCTTGCCGCGTTCAACGCCCGCACGCACACGCCGTTCGAACGGCGCGACGAGCCCGGGTCCCGTTCCCCACGTTATGTGGAAACGCGGCACTGAATTGCCATGGCCGTTTGCAAGTGCACCGCCGCGCTCGGCCCAGCCGACCACGGGGAAGAAACGCACACCCTGCTGGTGCAGCCAGGAACGCTTCTCACCGGCCGCAAAGTCTACATAAGCTTCAGCCCACCGCCTCGGCCAGTGATCCTCCTCGCGGTCGAAGGCGGCGGATCCCAGCCAGTCCTGCCACGCAAGGTCGCGGTTGTCGCGAATGCCGAGCCGCCTCTGTTCCGGAGAATCGACAAAAAGCAGGCCGCCGAAGGACCAGAAGGCCTGAGCGCCGATATTGTTCTCATTTTCCTGATCGACGACAATGACCGATTTTCCGGCGTCAGCCAGTTCCGCGGCGGCAACCAGTCCGGCAAGACCCGCTCCGACAACAATAACGTCGCAATCCATGATTCCCCCTTCATCCGGTGACGTCGTGAAATCCGCCTGCCGAAGACCGGCGGGTTGGATCGCTAACGTTCTGTCAGTTTTAGCTCAATGCGGCGGTTTGTGGCGCGGGCCTCCTGCGAATTGCCTTCCTCGATCGGCTGAAATTCACCGAATCCGGCGGCAACGAGACGATTGGCCGGTACGCCGCCATCAATCAGGTATTTGACCACCGATGTTGCACGCGCTGAAGAAAGCTCCCAGTTGTCCGCAAACTGGCCGGTTCCCGACAACGGAACATTGTCGGTATGGCCGTCTACCCGCAGAACCCAGTTGATGTCCGACGGAATCTCCCGGGCAAGTTCGAGCAGCGCACTGGCGAGCTTGCCCATTTCCTGCTGGCCTTCCGGATTGAGATCTGCGCTGCCGGATGAAAAAAGCACTTCCGACTGAAACACGAAACGGTCGCCGACGATGCGGATATTTTCACGGTCCGACAGAATTTCACGCAAACGGCCGAAAAAATCCGAACGGTAGCGGTTGAGCTCCTGGACGCGCTGGGCGAGCGCAACATTGAGCCGGCGGCCGAGATCAGCGATCTTGACCTGCGATTCACGGTCCTTTTCCTCCGACACATCCAGCGCATCCTCAAGCGCCGCAATCTGCCGCCTGAGGGCAGCGATCTGCTGGTTCAGAAGTTCGACCTGCGACAGTGCCCGCTGGCTGATCTGACGCTGTTCGTCGAGAGACTGCGAAAGCGTTCCGATCTCGGCCTCGGCGGCGCTCGACGCACCTGCTCCCCGCGCCAAAAGCGCCTGAAGCCGCGAACGTTCGCCCTCGGCATCGGCCAGCGTCGCCTGCATGTTGGCCAGCGCATCTTCAAGGTCCTGCTTTCCGGACTGCTCTAGGGCAAGAAGCTGCGTCAGTTCATTGATCTGGCTGTTGAGACGGTTGAGAACCTCGTCACGGCCACTGATTTCGCGGCTGAGCAAAAACTGCGCGATGACAAAGACCGACAGCAGGAACATGATGGCCAGCAGCAATGTCGACAGGGCATCGACGAAGCCCGGCCAGAAGTCCACGCCGCGATCACGACGCCGGTTTCTCGCCAGCGCCATATCTTAGTTACCCTTGGCTTTCTTGGAATTGCCGTCCCCGTCGACGCCATCCATCTTGCCGATTTCGGATCCCAAGGTGTCCAGCGTCTGCCGCATGGCCTTGGCCTCCGACTGCTGCGCCTCAATCCAGTCGCGCAGCATCTGCTGCTCGTTGCGCATGTTTTTTACAAGTCCCTGGATGCCTTCGGCAAGGTTGGCCATCGCCGCCGTCGAGCGCTGATTGATGCCGCCGCCGGACTGCGCCATGGTCTGCACGGTTTCGGACAGGCGGCGAATGTCTTCGGACGATTCTGCACCCGTTCCCATTTCCGGGGCGACAATGTCGAAATCCGGATCGGTGACTGTGGAGAGCCAGTTTTCAAGCTCGGTGTAAAATCGGTTCTGCGCACGGCCCGCCTGAAGGTCGAGAAAACCAAGAACAAGCGATCCCGCCAGCCCGAAAAGCGATGAGGAAAACGCAGTGCCCATACCGGCGAGCGGCGCTTCCAGGCCGTCTTTAAGTTCCTGCAGCACATCGCTGGTACTGCCGGACCCGGGATCAAGGGACTGGATAACCGTGTTTATCGATCCGATGGTCAGCAACAAACCCCAGAAGGTACCAAGCAGGCCGAGAAAAACGAGAAGACCGATCATGTAGCGGGACGTGTCGCGCGATTCATCAAGCCGCGTGGCGATCGAATCGAGAATGGAGCGCAACGAGGTTGTCGACAGCGACATGGACTGCTTGCGGCTGAGCAGAACCCGCATCGGCGCAAGCAGTGTGGGACTGCGCGAGCCGCGCATTCTGTCGCCGCCCTGGCGGAACGAATTGACCCAGCTGACCTCGGGACGCAACCGCAGCACCTGGTTGACCGCCAGCAGCACACCGATCCCGAGAACAAACAATATCAGCCCGTTAAGTCCGGGATTGGCAAAAAAAGCGCTTGAAATCTGCCGGTACAATATAGCGGCAAGGAACCCTGTCATGATGAGGAAGATGACCTGGCTCCAGAAGAAGACCAGCGGACTCGACAACCGGTGTGGCTCCATCCCGATGTCCTGATCCGACAAGCCCCACCCCGAGAGTCTTAGCTTCGCCATAAGCTGCGTACCCTACTCTTTAATCCGTTGGCCCACCGCCGCCCGCAGTTCCCCGGCGGCACTGACCGAATCCATTCTTGTACGGGGCAAAAATGCCGCCAGCCAGCCGGCGGATATGCAATCTGCTCCGCTTTGTTTGCCTCTTGCCTCTAACAAGGCCCCATGAAACTAAACAAAAACAAGATCAAATGGAAAGGCCGGATGACAAAGAATAGCACTTAGAATCAAAATTGGACGCTAATTTGCCGGTCGCTTGAGAACCGACATCAGTTCTTTGTGGATGCGCTCATTGCCGGCGACAATGTTCTGCTTTTCGAACATACGGCCACCGCCGTCACGGTCCGAAACGAAGCCGCCGGCTTCGCGGATCATCAGGATTCCCGCCGCTAAGTCCCACGGAGAAAGGCTTTCTTCCCAAAAGCCGTCGAGGCGTCCCGCAGCGACATAGGCAAGATCAAGCGCCGCGGCGCCCATGCGCCGGATCCCTGCGACTTCACCCATCACATGTCGTAACTCAATGAGATATTTGCCGTGTTGGCCACGGCCGAGATGCGGAACCCCTGTGCCGATCACACAGTCGGTCAGCGTCCTGCGGCCGGCAACCCGCATGCGGCGGTCATTGACAAACGCCCCGTTGCCGCGCTCGGCGGTAAAGAGCTCGTCCATTGCCGGGTTGTAAACAACGCCCGCAACGATCTCACCCTGACGCTCAAGCGCAATGGAAACTGCAAAAAGCGGAATGCCGTGCAGAAAATTCGTGGTGCCGTCCAGCGGATCAACGATCCACCGGTGCTGGCCGTCGGTGCCCTTTTCTTCGCCGCTTTCTTCGGCAAGAACCCCGTATGTCGGACGCGCCCGGGACAATTCGCCAAGGATGATTTCCTCGGCCTTGCGGTCCGCCTGGCTGACATAGTCACTCGGTCCCTTTAGCGACACCTGGAGATTTTGAACCTCGCCAAAATCGCGTGAGAGCGAGCGCCCGGCCTTCAGGGCGGCCTGGACCATGACATTGAGGAGCGCTGAGCGGGCCATATTTTTCTGCCTTGATGCGTGTTTTTGCCGGAGCGCGCATCATGGCGCGCTCCGGCCCGGTCGGGCGGGTCAGTCCGCCCGGCGGATATAGGTTATTTCATTGGTGTCGACCAGGATCCGTTCGCCGGCCTCAATGAAAGGCGGAACCATGACCCGGACACCGTTTTCCATAACGGCAGGCTTATAGGAAGAGGCCGCCGTCTGTCCCTTGACGACGGGATCTGCCTCCGTGATGGTCAGTGTCACCTGGTCGGGCAGCGAGACTCCGATCGGCTTTTCCTCGTAGAGCTCGACGGTGACCATCATGCCGTCCTGAAGAAACTTGGCGCGGTCGCCGACAAAATCCTGTTGCAGCTCCAGCTGCTCATAGGTCTCGTTGTCCATGAAGACGAGCATATCGCCCTGCTCGTACAGATACTGGAAATCCTTCTGCTCCAGCCGAACCCTCTCGACGGTTTCCGATGCGCGGAACCGTTCGTTGAGCTTGGTGCCGT
This sequence comes from Hoeflea sp. TYP-13, assembly GCF_040932035.1. NCBI lineage: Bacteria > Pseudomonadati > Pseudomonadota > Alphaproteobacteria > Hyphomicrobiales > Rhizobiaceae > Hoeflea > Hoeflea sp. TYP-13. Next base: position 184,624 of record NZ_JBFRBB010000003.1, on the reverse strand, counting down.
CAAGCAGGTTCTTCAGTTCAACCTGGTTGAACGCACCACCCTTTCCGGGTTTGACCGCATTGGTTTTCACTGCCACCCACAGGCTCTTATTGTGCTCGATCACATTGCCCGGGCGAATTTCATTTCCGTTTATCTTCATGGGAACAATTCCGGTAAACTGCCAAATCGGCGCCTCAAGAACACAATTGAGCCGCACATGCAAGCCCGCTGTCCGATTCAGGCTCTTTCGGGCTTTCTTCAGCGTGATCTGAAATTGTTGGCAGCCTCGATGCCCGCCTTTTGCTCATCGGCGGTTAGCCCTTGAAAAAAGTCTTCAAGGCTGTGGTCCTCGAGCCCTGCCCGGCGCGACAGGATGTACCATTTGGCGGCCTCGATCGGGTCGGGCCTTGTGCCGATGGCGTTGATATAAAGATGCGACAGCCGGTTTTGCGCCATGACATTGCCTGTGTTGGCAGCGCGGCGCATCCAGCCGAAACCGGCTTCATAATCAATCTTGCCGCCAATGCCATCGATCAGCCAGACGGCAAGGTCGAGCTGCGCGGTGTCGAAACCCGACCGTGCCGCGCGGATCAGCCAGGCGCGCGCCTGTTGCGGATCGGCCTCGTCAAGCCCTGTGCCATAGGCGTAAATCTGCGCCAGCGCGAACTGCGCGTCTGCTATGCCGCTTTCTGCTGCCCGGGTCATATATGGAAGCGCCTTTTGGACGCCGTCCCTGCCCGGTTGCGCGGTGATCAGGATTTGACCGTAATTGAACTGCGCCGATGAGTTCCCGGCGTCTGCTGCAAGCCGCATCAGCTCCTTTGCCCGTTCCGGATCGGGCGCCACATACCGCCCTTCAAGCAACATCAGGGCATATTTGAGTTGCGCTGCGGTATCGCCGCCTTCTGCGGCGGATTCATACCAGAATGCCGCTTCCTTGTTGTTCTTGGGAAGACCGAGACCACGCGAATATATTTCGGCAATCAGTGTCTGCGCAGCCGGATCACCGAGTTTCGCCCGTGGCAGAGCCAGTTGAAAGGCTGTCAGATAGTGGCCCCGTTGAAATGCACCATAGGCGGCATCTCCTCCCGCCTCATCGGAGGCGGTTTCACCGGCAGTTGCGGCATCATTGCCTGCCGCCGGCACAATCCCGGTTTCCGCAGTTGCGTCAGCGGTCGTGTCTTCGGACTGCGCCGCCAGAGCAGGCAGGCAGGCCAGGACAAAGGCGGCAATGAGCGGCAGAACTGTTTTCATGAGTGTGCTTTAATCTTCAAACCGTGGCGCTTTTTCGTCAAGCAGCGCGTTTGCCTCTGCAACCATCATGGCAGCCTTTTGCGGATCGGCAAACACGGCGTGTCGCAACGCAACGAATTCCGCCCCGCTTTCGGCAACATCGGCAACCGAACCGATCGCCTGTCCACCCATGACCACGCAGGGAATCTCCACCATCGACGCCCACCATTCGGCAAGATCCAGGTTCTTGGAATGCGGTTCGGCCTTGATGTCTCCATCAAGCTTGCCGAAGAAAATGTAGTCGGGCCGCAATTCGCCAAGCTCCAGGGCCGAATGCCTGTCCTTGGCCCTGCCGCCGCCGACGATCATTTCCGGAGCAAATCGTTCCAGTGCGTCCTCCATCGCGTCAAATCCGCCGGTGACGTGTATCCCATCGGCTTTCGCGCGGGCAGCAGTCCTGCTGTCACCGGCAATAAGAGCCGCGGCTCCTGCCTTCTGAATGACGGGAACCACGGATTCCGCCAGTTTCTGAAAGCTGCGTTCGTCCAGATCGTATTGCGGAAGAACCACGGATGACACGTCACCGCCGCGCAGTGCATCTTCGATCACGCCGCGCATGGCATCGGCCTTCGCCAGTTGCGGTGCGACCAGTACGATCCGGCACCTGTTTTCCACGTCTGACATTTACCCCTCGCTGGGCGGTGTTGAGGTCCGGTGTGCCGCAACGCAATAAATTCGTCGCGCCGCTCTCGCCTTTTCATGCAATTCCCGATAGACCACACACGTCCAAGGATCAACCATGCCAACAGATCTTATATTTTATGCCGCCGCTATCCCGGCTGTCATTCTGGTCGGCTTGTCGAAAGGCGGGCTGGGCGGTGCATTCGGGCTGATGGGTGTTCCGATCTTGGCGCTTGTCATATCCCCAATTCAAGCCGCAGCCATCATGCTGCCGATCATGATCGCCATGGATATCGCCGGCCTTTGGGCCTGGCGTGGTCACTATGACGCCACCACCTTGAAGGTGATGCTTCCCGGCGCCGTCGCCGGCATCGGCATCGGCTGGCTGACCGCCGAGTTCGTGACAGCCGACATCATTCGCCTGATTGTCGGCGTTATCGCAATCCTGTTCGTCATGCGCTACGCCTATGACCGCTATCGCACGCGAAACGGCAACCACGCGCCACCGCAACAGCAAAATCTTGCGAAGGGCTCGTTCTGGGCAACGATTTCCGGCTTCACCAGTTTCGTCACACATGCCGGCGGCCCGCCCTTTCAGCTCTATACATTGCCGCTGAAGCTCGATCCGAAAACCTATACCGGAACCAGCACGCGCTATTTTGCCGTCGTGAACGCAATCAAGCTGCTGCCCTATTTTGCGCTTGGCCAGTTCGACGCCAGTAATCTGGCAACATCCGCCGTCCTGTTGCCGCTTGCTCCGCTGGCCACATTTTCCGGAGCCTGGGTTGTCAAACGCATGCATCCGGAAATCTTCTACCCGCTCATGTATCTGATGATACTGGCGACCGCCATCAAGCTTGTTGCCGACGGTTCAGATGCGCTATTTGGCTAATAGGTGTGAAAATCGACTTCGATTACAGACAGAGCATTTATCGCTGAAATTGACAGTCCTAAACCGGGAGAAATCATGGCAGCCAACCCGTTCGAAACCGATCTTGACCGCAATCCGGCCAACTACCAGGCGCTGACCCCTCTTTCTCATCTGGCCCGCGCCGCAAGCGTTTATCCGGACCATACGGCAATTATTCACGGCGCGATGAAAATGGATTACCGGACATTTTATGCGCGTGCGCGGCAACTGGCTTCGAGTCTTGCCAGCCGCGGCATCGGCAAAGGCGATACCGTTTCGGTCATGCTGTCGAACACACCGGCAATGCTTGAGGCCCATCATGGCGTGCCGATGACCGGCGCTGTGCTGCATTCCCTCAATACCCGTCTCGATGCAGCCATCATCGCCTTCCAGCTCGACCATGCGGACACCAGAATCCTCATCGTCGACCGCGAGTTCTCGGCCGTTACCGCAGAAGCGCTAAAAATGGCAGAGGTATCGCCGCTGGTAATCGACTATGACGATCCGAATTTCGGCACGGATACGCCGTTTCCAAAAGGCGAGCGCATCGGCACGGAAGACTACGAAGCCTTTCTTTCAGCCGGCGATCCGGACTTTGAATGGTCACCTCCCGGCGATGAATGGGATTCGGTCTCGCTCAACTACACATCCGGCACGACCGGGAATCCGAAGGGCGTCGTCTATCACCATCGCGGCGCTGCGCTGATGGGTTATGCCAATGTTGTCGCTTCGGGCATGGGCAAGCATCCGGTCTATCTGTGGACCCTGCCGATGTTTCACTGCAATGGCTGGTGTTTTCCCTGGACGCTCGGCGTCGTCGCCGGAACCCATGTTTGTCTGCGCTGGGTCCGGGCCGGTGCAATGTACGATGCCATTGCCGACCACGGTGTCACGCATCTTTGCGGCGCACCTGTCGTCATGGCGACACTGCTTAATGCGCCGGAAGAGGAAAAGCGCAATTTCGATCAGGTTGTCTCCTTCAACACAGCGGCCGCTCCACCGCCTGAATCCGTGCTGGCACAAATGGCCGAGGCCGGGTTTGAAGTCGTTCATCTATACGGCCTGACGGAAACTTACGGCCCGGCTGTCGTCAATGAATGGCACAGTGAGTGGGATGCCCTCGATCCGCAGCGCCGCGTTGCACTCAAGGCACGCCAGGGCGTGCGCTACACAGCGCTTGAAGGGCTTTCGGTGCGGGATCCTGAAACCATGGAGGAGGTTCCGGCAGACGGCGAGACCATTGGTGAGGTCATGTTCCAGGGCAATATTGTCATGAAGGGTTATCTGAAAAATCCGGAGGCAAGCGCCGAGGCTTTTTCCGGTGGCTGGTTCCATTCCGGTGATCTCGGCGTCATGCATCCCGATGGCTATATTCAGTTGAAGGACCGGTCCAAGGACATCATCATTTCGGGCGGTGAGAACATTTCATCGATTGAAGTGGAAGACGCCCTCTACAAGCACCCGGCGGTACAGGCCGCTGCGGTGGTTGCAAGACCGGACGACAAATGGGGCGAAACCCCATGCGCCTTTGTCGAGCTCAAACCCGGGCATTCGGCCACCGAGGAAGACATCATCGAACATTGCCGCACACTGTTGGCGCGTTTCAAATGCCCTCGACATGTGGTTTTCCAGGATTTGCCGAAAACATCGACGGGGAAAATTCAAAAGTTCGTCTTGCGCGAACAGGCGCGCGACGCGGATTAGTTGCCAATTTCTGGAAATATTGCCGGGAGCTGCCGGGGACTGAAAATTATCCCTGCGGCGGCTCCCGTATCTTTGGCTACGAATGCTGGGAAGCGCATTCGGCCTTCAATTCGTGAGCTCAGTTGAGCTCCATTCTGTTCGATTCCGTCATTTCTCCGCGTAATCGTTCAATCTCATCCTTGAGGCGTAGTTTGCGCCGCTTGATATCGCTGATCATGGTGTCATCGGATGAGGGATGATTTAGTGCCAAATGGAGTTCCTCTTCCAAAGCGCCGTGTTTTTTTTCCAGCGTTTCAAGACGAGCCTGGATTGCCATCGAACAACTCCTTATCTTTGTATTTCGCGCCACCCCCGATGAGAGAGGGCGAGTGATTGTGCCATTAAAATATGGTGCTTGTCGAAGATAAATTTCAAGATCGTGGATAACTTTGTAATGTTTGCTGTTTTGCCGACAACGACAAAGTGGTAGAGCATGCGGAAAGCCTCTTGAAACACTTGTTTTCAAGGGGTAGCTCCATTCATGCTGACCACGAGGAGATGGCATGTCGGACCAGGAACAGGCGGAACTGCGCTTAAAAGCCGCACGATTGCGCCAGGAACACGAAGATTTCGACGCTGCGATCAACGCTATGATTTCCGTCGGCTGCGATGCCTTGCGTATCCAGCGGATGAAGAAAAAGAAGCTCGCACTCAAAGACAAGATTGCAAAGGTCGAAGACCAGATAATCCCTGACATCATAGCTTGAAGACAGGACACCGAAATGACAACGACATCGCCCGTCGCCATCATCATGGGCAGCCAGTCAGACTGGTCGACCATGAAGCATGCGGCCGACACGCTTGATGCTTTGAAAATCGGCTACGATGCGTTGATCATTTCCGCGCACCGCACCCCGGACAGAATGTACGATTTTGCCAAGGGCGCGCGCGACAAGGGCTACAAGACGATCATCGCCGGCGCCGGCGGTGCCGCGCATCTGCCGGGCATGACCGCATCGCTCACTCCGCTGCCGGTTTTTGGCGTGCCCGTGCAATCAAGGGCGCTCTCCGGCCAGGACAGCCTGCTTTCCATCGTGCAGATGCCTGCGGGCATACCCGTTGGCACGCTTGCCATTGGTCAGGCAGGCGCGATCAACGCCGCCCTGCTGGCCGCTGCAGTTTTAGCCATTTCCGACGATGACGTGGCAAAACGGCTCGACGAATGGCGCAGCAACCGCACGGACGCGGTCGCAATGCAGCCCAAGGATGAGGGCTGACCATGCCGGGCCGTACGATCGGAATAGTTGGTGGCGGACAGCTCGGCCGCATGCTTGCCATGGCTGCGGCGCGCCTCGGCTTCCACACCATTATCCTTGAGCCGGAAGACAAGTGCCCGGCCGCTCAGGTCGCCGGAAGCCAGATCACAGCCGCCTATGACGATCCGGATGCACTCGATACGCTGGCGGTGTTGAGCGACATCATCACCTACGAGTTTGAAAACGTCCCTGTGGACGCAGCAAGGGTACTGGCGGACAAAAAACCTGTCTTTCCGCCTCCCAGGGCGCTGGAAGTTTCACAGGACCGCCTCCTCGAAAAGCAGTTCTTGCGCGACTGCGGCATCAAGACAGCCGACTTCGTGGCCGTCGACAGCCAGCAGGAAATTGACGATGCTCTTGCGCAAATGGGCGGTAAAGCCGTTCTGAAGACGCGCCGCCTGGGTTACGACGGCAAGGGCCAGAAAGTGTTCGACCAGCCTGGTCAGGATACGGATCACAGTTTTTCGGAACTCGGCAGCGTGCCGCTGATCCTGGAAAGCCTGGTTCCCTTTGTGGCTGAAATATCCGTCATTGCCGTACGATCCCCCGATGGCGAGGTGATGAGCTACGATCCCGCGCAAAACCATCATAAGGGCGGGATCCTGCGCCGTTCGGTCGTGCCGGCGGATGTGCCGCAATCATCGATCGATGCGGCAAAAAAGGCCGCGGACACGATTTTGAAACGGCTCGACTATGTTGGCGTTGTCGGCGTCGAGTTCTTTGTGAACAGCGACGGAGAGGTTCTTGCAAACGAGCTGGCGCCGCGTGTTCACAACTCCGGCCACTGGACGGAGGCTGCCTGTGTCGTTTCACAGTTCGAGCAGCATATAAGGGCGATTTGCGGCTTGCCATTGGCCGATTGCGCCCGCCACAGTGACTGCGAAATGTACAATATTATCGGTGACGAAGTCAGCCAGCTGCCCGCTTTGCTGAAGCAGGCCGATACGGTTGTGCATCTGTACGGCAAGGCGGAGGTCAGACCAGGCCGTAAAATGGGCCACTATACCCGTTTGAAACCGAAGCATTTGCCAGCGTAACGGTTGACAGAATTTTCAGTTGCGGGTAAACGCATGCGCAACGAATTGAGCGCGTCGAAAGGCGCGCTTTTGGTTATTTATCAGCTCGGCGGTTTATTCAGCCTGACGGGCACTGACCAAGGGTCCGGAACAATGAAAATCAAGAATTCGCTAAAAGCGCTCAAAACACGCCACCGCGAGAACCGCCTGGTACGCCGCAAGGGCCGTGTTTACATCATCAATAAGTCCAACCCGCGCTTCAAGGCACGGCAGGGCTGATTGGCGCGGCCTGGCCGCTTGCTACAGAGTCAAATCACCAAAATTTGCCTTTGACCGTCGGCGCGTGAGTCATATGTTTATGACATGCGCCGATTTTTTTTGATTCACGCTCCATTCAAGGCCCTGGCGATAGTCATCGCAATTTCCTGGGGCGATGCAGCCGTATATGCACAGGATACCGTTGCAACCGAAGAGCAGGCGGCAGCGGTTACGAAAACACGATCCGAGCGTCTCGACGACTATTTCTTCAAGCTCAAGCGCGAACCCGAGCCGGCTTCCGCCCGGCGTATAGCCGACCGTATCTGGGCGGAATGGCGGAAATCCGACAGTGCAACGGCTAATCAGCTTATGGAGTGGGCAAACGACGCCATTCGCGACAAACGCTATTTCACTGCGCTGGATCTGCTCGACCAGATAACCGTTTTGATGCCTGACTTCGCCGAAGGCTGGAACCGCCGGGCGACCCTCCACTTCATAATGAACAATCACGCCAAGTCGATGGCCGATATCCACGTTGTGCTGCAATTGGAGCCCCGGCATTTCGGCGCGCTGATGGGCATGGCATCGATACTGTCCGCCGCCGGCAGCGACAAGGCCGCTCTGGGAACCTATCTGAAGGTGCTTGAAGTTTATCCGGCTATGCGCGAGGCTCAAAAACGCGTCGGCGAGTTGTCCGAGGAATTGACCGGCGACGAGATCTGATTGCCAACGGATATTACGCTGTCTTGACCCTGACTTTGCTGACCATCCTGATCGCGATTGTTTTTCCGCTGCTTGTGTTTACGTGGTTTCAGACGCGGCGCATTGAGCGTCTTTATCCGCCAAGCGGCGAGTTCGTCGATGTCGGCGGCTACAGGCTCCACGCGGTTCATGTGCCGGCATCCGGAACACCGGATTTGCCGGCTATAGTGTTTCTTCATGGTGCCAGCGGCAACCTGCTGGATCAGGCCCAGGCGTTCCGAAAAAAGCTGGAGGGCCGAGCAGAACTCCTGTTTGTCGACAGGCCAGGACACGGCTGGTCCGAAAGGGGTGGCGCCGGAAACGCGCATCCCGGCGGACAGGCACAGGCAATTGCCGAGCTGATGAACCGCAAGAATATCTCCAGCGCCTTGATTGTCGGCCATTCCTTTGGCGGCATCATTGCCGCGAACATGGCTCTCGAGAGGCCGGAAAAGGTAAACGGTCTTCTGTTTCTTTCCTCGGTGTCGCACCCCTGGCCGGGCGGTATTGACTGGCACTATCACCTGGCCTCGAACCCGCTGATCGGCCGGATCTTCGCCTGGTTACTGGTGATGCCGGCGGGCCTTTTGCGGATCGAGAAGGTTGCTCGCTGCGTCTTCAGCCCTAATGCCTATCCACCGGATTATCTGCGCGACTCGGCAGCAGCACTTGTTCTACGGCCTCACACATTTCGCCACAACGCGTGCGACGTTGCCAACCTTTATGCCCATGTCGTTGCCGTTTCACCGCGATACGGGCAAATAGACAAACCCACCGTAGTCGTCACCGGCCACACCGATGACGTCGTCTCTCCGGACATACACTCAAGCAGTCTCGCCGGCGCCATCTCCGGGGCGGAACTCCTCCGGCTGAAAGGCGTCGGACACAAACCGGACTACGCCGCTACGGACCTTTGCATATCGGCGCTGGAAAAACTTTCAGGCGGAAACGTCGATCTTGTGGCACTGGCTCAAAAACTCGAGCAGCAACTCACCATGGCCGACCGGCCCACGGACGCGTCATCAGGAAAGAATACGAACGGCGCCTCGAGCGATCAGATACCGGTCATGCCGTCCGATCCGATATAGGCGATGCGCAGCATGTTTGTTGCCCCGGGGGTTCCAAGAGGCACACCGGCCGAGATGATCACACGGTCGCCGGGTTTCGCAAATTCCTCACGAAATGCAATACGGCAGGCCCGATCCACCATATCGTCGAGGTCGCGTGCATCTTCTGTAACAACGCAGTGCAGCCCCCAGATCACCGACAGGCGGCGCGCCGTCTGAATGACCGGCGACAGGGCAATGATCGGCACCTGCGGACGTTCACGCGAAGCACGCATGCCGGTCGTGCCCGACGACGTGTAACAGACGATGGCCGACAGTTTCAGCGTTTCGGCAATCTGTCTGGCCGCGAGCGATATTGCATCGGCCCCCGTTGCTTCAGGCTCGGAGCGCTGGGCATGGATAATGCCGGTATAGTTGGGATCCTGCTCGACCTTTCGGGCAATGGCCGCCATGGTTGTCACGGCTTCGATCGGATAATCGCCCGCAGCCGATTCCGCCGACAGCATGACGGCATCCGCGCCTTCGTACACAGCGGTTGCGACATCGGACACCTCGGCTCTGGTCGGAACCGGCGCCGATATCATCGATTCCAGCATCTGCGTCGCAACGACGACCGGCTTGCCCGCCTTGCGGCAGGCGCGCGTCAGCTGCTTCTGCAGGCCGGGCACCGATTCGATGGGCATTTCCACACCGAGATCGCCGCGGGCCACCATCAGCGCATCGGACAGCTCGATTATCTCGTCAATGCGTTCGATTGCCTGGGGCTTTTCGATCTTGGCCATGAGGCCAACACGTGAGCGGGCAACCTTGCGCACTTCGGCCAGGTCCTCAGGCCGCTGAATGAATGACAGCGCCACCCAGTCGACATCGTCGGTTTCCAGCACCGCATCGAGGTCCTTGTGATCCTTCTCCGTCAACGCACCGACGCCGAGTGTCGTGTCCGGCAGGCTGACACCCTTGCGGTCAGAAATCTTGGTGCCGGAAACCACCGAACAGACGATTGTCTCACCATCCGAGGTCTCGGCCTTTAGCTGCAGCCTGCCATCGTCGATCAGCAGCCGGTGGCCAGGCTCAACCGCATCGAAAATCTCCGGATGCGGCAAGTAGACACGCATGGCGTCACCCGGCGTATCGTTCTTGTCCAGCGTAAAGGTCTGCCCGGGAAGCAATTCCACCGCACCGTCGGCAAATTTTCCGACACGCAGTTTCGGCCCCTGGAGGTCTGCGAGAATGCCGATCGGACGGCCACAGCGTTTTTCCACATTGCGAATGCGCTTGATCAGCGTGCGCATCACGTCATGGCTGGCGTGGCTCATATTGATACGAAATAGGTCTGCACCAGCTTCATGCAGCTTCTGGATCGTTTCCTCTTCCGAGGAGGCGGGCCCCAGAGTTGCAAGAATTTTCACTTTGCGCAGACGCTGCATTAATTTTGACCTTCCTCGGTATCTGTCGAATCGGAGAGCTGAACCATCCAGCTCGATTGTTGCCCGGTATCATATTCCTTGAAACCCATTCGCAAAAAACCCCGGGTAAAGCAGTTTTTCACATCAACGATCTTGAACTCGTCTTCGGCCACGCACATGTCGACCTTGCCGCCCCATCGACCGCCCTTGGCGGCATCTTCTGCGTACAGGTAATAAAATCGCGAGGCCAAGGGTCCCTCGATGAGCGTCGCACAGGAGGTGGCGGATATCTGCCACCAGCCCTCCGATATCCAGCCTTCTTCGCTGCGATAGCCGATAGCGACGCCGACCAGATTTTGTGTTCCGTTGCACACGCGAAAATCCGCTTGCGCTTCGGGCGCTGACGCCATGTAGCCCAGGAACGCAAGAACACCCAAGAGGCCACGACAGCAAAATGTGCTGAGTTCAGACACTGTTCGCCTAAATTCCTTACTTGAAATATTTCCGTATGCTATGTGCCGCATTGACCCTCATAATGTCAACGAAACGTGCCATTTTGCCTGGAAATTTGACATCCGGATCGGGCAGTTACCGATAGATTATCCAGGTTAATGGCGCTATGTGAGGTTCACGCGAATGGCTTGGAACATTAAAGCCTGATCAACAGACAAACTTGCGTGGAGTATGAAATGACGGACCTGACCAAACAGCAGCGTACCGAGTTCGAAGCCGCAGCGTTCCGGACACTGGTCGAACATCTGCGCAAACGCACCGACGTGCAGAACATCGACCTGATGAATCTGGGTGGATTTTGCCGCAACTGCCTGTCGAACTGGTATCAGGATGCCGCCAACGAGGCGGGCGTCGCGCTGACCAAGCCAGAGGCGCGCGAGATCGTCTATGGAATGCCCTACGAAGACTGGAAGAACAAGTACCAGACCGAAGCCACTGACGAGCAGAAAGCAGCCTTTGTTGAGTCCCATAAGGGACACTGACCAACAATTTTTGCACAGGTCGTTTTCTTTCCGGGACAACCCCTTCAACCCTCTTGACGTCACGCCGTCGGCAAGGCACCTGTGCGCGTCATTCTAACAGTTCAGGAGTCGCCCATGTCGGATGCCCATGGAGTAGCCAGAGATCAACTACGCGCTTTTGTCGAGCGGATCGAAAGGCTGGAAGAAGAAAAGAAAACCATCGCCGACGACATCAAGGAAGTCTATGGCGAGGCAAAATCCATGGGGTATGACACCAAGGTGTTGCGCAAGGTGATCTCGATCCGCAAGCAGGATGCGAATGAACGCATGGAACAGGAAGCTGTTCTCGACACCTACCTCCATGCGCTCGGCATGGTCGAAGCGCCGCCGGACGCTTAGAGCGTTTCTGGCTGCGCGGCGTCACGGACGCTTGCTATATGACAATCAGTTCTTGGAACGGGGCTCGATGCCCTACTGGTTGCGCACTTCGAAACGGGCAACTGTCATGAAGTTGACGGCCCGGCCGGAGAACTGGTCTGCGCTTGCAATCCTGTTTTCCGTGGAAAAGCCTTCAACGTGAACCGTTGCCGGAGCTGAGCGCATGTAGCTCGATACGAACTGCGGTGCGGTCACGGGTGCATCCATGGCGGCAAGCGTGTGTGCTGTGAATGCACGGTGGGTGATCAAATTCTCTGTGAGCACCGGCTCTGTGCGAACCGAGGCCTGTCGATCGCTCACCGCATCCCGGGCACTTGGCCGACCGCCTTTGGCTTTCGGCAGGGCGATCGATGGCGCAAATACGTCAACGCGCGAGTCGGACGCTCCAAGGCGCCCTGTCGGCGGGGCCAGGGCCACCTGGACAGGCGGCAATGAAACCATTTCGCCGTGCGCCGCACCGAACGGGGATGGCGTTGGCACCGGTATACCGGTTGCCGGCTCGCCTTCGGACCGTTCATACGCGCTTTGCTCAAACGCGGCTGCAAGCACCTGCGCCTCCGGTGACGTCACGTCCGGGCGTTCTCCCGGCCGCGGAACATAGGCAAGCTGAGGTGTGCCGTTGTCGCCGTCCCCGGCTGCTGCGTCCTGCCCATTGCTCCACTCTTCCCTGGTCAGTGGTGTTTCGGCCGGTTTGGCCATAACGGGAGCGTTCAGGAGTGCGCCCAGCACGACCTCCGGCGGCGGATTGTCTCGCGTCGGCGCCAGTGCAACCCTTGTGCCCTTGTAATCGGCAGTTCCTGTTCTGAGCTGCGGAATTGGGATGAGGTTACCGCCGCTTTCGGCGGAAAGCTGTGACCCACTCGGCACCAGCGTCGATGGCTGCGTTGCAGGCAGTGCCGCAACCGCAACGGGGCTTGCAGCTTCGGCTTCCTGCGGAATGTCGATTGCGACACCACCACTTTCGGGAATCAGGCTGCCGGGACGGCGCGGCGTGAAGACTGCCGGCGTCGCCTTTATCCCCGTTTCCCGCACGGATGCCAGAGCGATCTGCACGCCTTCATCCGGTGGAGCCGGCCGAGACTGCGGTGTCGGCACATAGGCAAGTTCAGGCACGGTCTCGACCAGTTGAGGCGCCGCGTCAGGCTTTATCGCCACCGACGCCACCTGCGTTTGCGCTTTCGGTTTGCTGCGTTGAGGCTTGTCCTCATCCTCTTTGCGGCCGAACAGACCGGCCAGCAGATTTCCGCCGCCACCTGAAGATCTGCGAACGGAGCGCCCGCCTGCAACCTTGATGCTCTTTGAGCTGACACGCGATTTATAATCAGCAAGCGCCTGGTTGTAACCGGGAAGCGGCTTGCCGTCTGTCGGCAGGTGCAGGGTCTTGCCGTTCGGGAAAACCTTGCTCAGCTCCTTGCGGTCCATGCGCGGCCAGGACCGGACGCTGCCGACGTCAAGATGCACGAATGGCGAACCGGACTTCGGATAATATCCGACGCCGCCGACCTGAAACTGCATGCCGATGCGGCGCAGCTTCTTGATCGACACATCCGGCAGATAGAAATCCATCGCCTTGCCCTGAATGTGCTGGCTGTTTTTCGCCACACCACGCGAGCGCTTGCGCAGCATCGCGTTGGTCTTTGGCGAGCGGTAAGCCGAAACCACATGGATATGCTTTTTTGCACCGCTGGCGCGATAGACTTCCCACAGAAGGTCAAACAGCCGCGGATCCATCTTTGTGGATTCCTTCTGCCGCCAGTCGCGCAGGAAACGGTTGAGTTTTTTCAGGCCACCCGGGACATAACGTCCGTTCTTTTTGAAGGTGATCGTCGCACGCTCTTTGGTGTGCACGAAATAGAGCTTCAGCGAGCGTGTTTCGGATAAAGCGGGGCTGGCTGCCGCAGAGCACACGAGCACGGTCACCGCAGCAGCGAGCAGCCGCCTGCGCTGATTGACCGTTAAGGCAATCGTGTTAAAGCGTTTCAGCAAATTCTTAAAAACCCCTGCGTCCCCAAAATGTCCCTCGATAATTCTGCCAATCCAGCCTGCGGTCAAGCTATGTTGCTGGATTTGCGTTAATTTCAGTCCCGAATCGTCACTACAGCACAGCTGTATGACAAATGCGGTCAGAGCATGGCAGAGCGCTCACACTCCGTTTCAACTGATATTTATAGTGAACAAAGAACTAACAAGGAGTGAATTTATCCGGTTTCATATTTCCCGAATCGTGTCAAAATGTGGCGAATTGTGAACACTCCATAATCCACGCGAAATTTACAGACGATCCGGCATGCCCGGCTGGAGTTCAGCTCCCCGGACCCTAGTATTGTGGACGAGACATTTCCTGAAAGGCCCCGCAAATGCCCACATTGCTCCGATTATTGACCGTCATGGAAGGGATTTGCCATTCTGCGGCCGGATCTGCGGCCGGCAAGGATGCAGATGATCTGGGTACCTTGCCGGAATGGGATCTGAGCGATCTTTATGCGGCTATGGACGCACCCGAGCTCACCGGTGACATTGAAGAGTCCGATCGTGCAAGCAGGGCCTTTGAAGAACGGTGGAAAAACAAGCTGGAGGCCGCCGCCACCGCCGGCGGGGACGAGGGCCTTGGCGCGGCACTGCGTCAATATGAAGCGCTCGAAGAGGTCATGGGCCGAATCGTTTCCTTTGCCGGATTAACTTATTTTTCCGATACAAGCGATCCCGCACGTGCCAAATTCTATGGCGACATCCAGTCGAAAATCACCGACATCAGCAGCCGCCTCCTGTTTTTCGCTCTGGAAATCAACCGCATTGACGATGGCATTATCGATGCAGCCATCAAAAACGATCCGGCGACAGCGCACTACAAGCCCTGGCTGATCGATCTGCGCAAGGACAAGCCCTATCAGCTTGAGGACCGGATCGAAAAGCTGTTTCACGAAAAATCTGTCACCGGTCACGGCGCATGGAACCGGCTGTTCGACGAAACGATGGCGGCGTTGCGCTTCACCATCGATGGCGAGGTTCTGACCCTGGAGCCAACGCTGAACAAACTGCAGTCGTCGGACGGCAGCGAACGACGTGCGGCAGCCGAAGCGCTGACCAAGACCTTTGGAGAGAATATCCGTACCTTCACTTTGATCACCAATACGCTCGCCAAGGACAAGGAAATATCGGACCGCTGGCGCGGCTTTGAAGATATTGCCGATAGCAGGCACCTGGCCAACCGAGTGGAGCGTGAGGTGGTCGATGCGCTTTCGGATGCGGTGTCCGATGCCTATCCGCGCCTGTCCCATCGCTATTATACGATGAAGGCAAAATGGCTCGGCATGGAGCAGATGGAATTCTGGGACCGCAATGCACCGCTGCCTGAGACGCCGCAAACGCTGATCAGCTGGGACAAGGCCCGAGAAACAGTGCTTTCGGCCTATGGCGATTTTGATCCCCAGATGGCCGACATAGCGAGCCGGTTTTTCGACCGCAACTGGATCGACGCGCCGGTGCGCGCCGGCAAGGCGCCGGGCGCTTTTTCCCACCCCACCGTTCCGTCCGCCCATCCTTACGTTCTGCTCAATTACCTCGGCAAGCCGCGGGACGTCATGACGCTGGCGCACGAGCTTGGACATGGCGTTCACCAGGTTCTGGCCGGTGAACAGGGCGCGCTTATGGCACCGACGCCGCTGACGCTCGCCGAAACCGCCTCCGTCTTCGGCGAGATGCTGACCTTCAGGGCTTTGCTCGACCGCACCAGCGATCCAAAGGAGCGCAAGGCAATGCTCGCCCAGAAGGTCGAGGACATGATCAACACGGTGGTGCGGCAGATCGCTTTTTACCAGTTCGAACGCAAGGTCCACACCGCAAGACGCGAAGGCGAGCTGACCTCCGAGAAGATCGGTGAATTGTGGATCTCGGTGCAGGAGGAAAGCCTTGGTCCCGCCATCCGGATTTCATCCGGTTATGAAACCTTCTGGGCCTATATTCCACACTTCATCCATTCACCGTTCTACGTCTATGCCTATGCATTCGGCGACTGTCTGGTGAACTCGCTTTATGCGGTCTACCGTAATGCGGAAAGCGGTTTCCAGGAGCGGTATTTCGACATGCTGCGTGCCGGCGGCACCAAGCACCATTCGGAGCTGTTGGCGCCGTTCAACCTCGATGCAAGCGACCCGTCCTTCTGGAGCCGGGGCCTGTCGATGATCGAGGGATTGATCGACGAATTGGAGGCGCTGGACGCGTAACGCGCTTACGTCGCTGACAACATGACCGGTTTGCGGCACGCAATGCGGTTTGCAGGACATTGCCATAGCGCCACACAGGCTATAGACAGTTGCCGTTGCACCGGTGCCGGCAATGAAACGGCACCCTGACTATAGCCGCCACCCAGCCCATGAATGACGAGTTCATCCTGTTCCGGAACGACTTTACCGGTGAAAACCTGTTTTTCTCCGGTGCCAGGTCTGTCGTAACGGCCTGGACTCCGCAGGATATCGAACCGGCATTCAAAGAACTGGAAGAGGCACGGCAAAGCGGTTTGTGGGCGGCCGGTTATGTCAGTTACGACGCCGGCAGGACGCTGGAGCCGGCTTTGAGGACGAGGCTCTCCGAACGGCCGGATCCCAAGCGTACCTGTCCCCTGATGAGTTTCGGCGTGTTCGACGGACCGCAAGCCCCCGAGGAGGCTGACCGTCTGCTGGCCGCACCGCACACGGATGCCGCCTTGTCTGAGGCGCGGCCGTTATGGGATTTCGATACCTATAAGAGCCGGTTCGACCGCCTGCGTTCCCATCTTCACGCCGGCGATTGTTTCCAGGCCAATCTCACATTCGAGTTTGCCGCGCGCTGTGATGTTGATGCCGCTACGCTGTTCAATACGCTTCGCTCCCGCCAGGCGGTCGCCCACAGCGCCCTTGTCAGCCTCGACGGGCCGCAGATTGTTTCGCGTTCGCCCGAACTTTTCTTCCGCGTCGGTCGGGACGGCTGGATCGAAAGCAAACCGATGAAGGGAACCGCGCCCCGCGGCAAGACGGCCGAGGAAGACAAGCTATTAAAGCAGCAGCTCGAAAGCGATCCGAAATGCCGCAGTGAAAACCTGATGATTGTCGATCTGCTGCGCAACGACCTGTCAAGGATTTGTGCCGCGGGCAGCGTCCACGTTCCGCAACTCTACCATGTCGAGAGCTTCGCCACCGTTCACCAGATGATCAGCCGGGTTCGTGGCAGGCTTGAAAAGGAAATCACCCTCAGCGAGATCATGCGGGCGATCTTTCCCTGCGGCTCAATCACCGGCGCGCCGAAAATCCGCGCCATGGAAATCATCCACGATCTCGAAGATACGGACCGCAATGTTTATTGCGGCTCCATCGGCTGGATCGCGCCGGGCGGTGCGATGGAATTCAACGTGGCGATCCGAACGATCAGCCTTTATCCGGGCGGCGAAGCCGTGTTCAATGTCGGCGGCGGCATCATATTCGATTCAGACGCCCGGTCCGAATATGAGGAATGCATGATCAAGGCGCGCTATGCGCTGCGTCAGACTGAACACCGGGAAGATACACAATGAGCAGCCCGGACAAGCCCAACCTGATAGAGACGATGCGAATGCGCGCCGACGGCGTGCTCGACCGTCTGCCGCTGCACCTTTCACGGCTCGAACAATCGGCCGCAGCATTTGAAATTCCCTTCCGGCGGGACCGGATAGAGGCAGCGATAGCCGAGCTGGAGGCAGAGGGATCGGACCGCCGTATCCGCCTTGAGTTGTCGGCGGCAGGCAATGTGGAGATCAATTCCTACCCCTGCCCGCCCACCGATCCGGACAAACCCTGGCGTCTGGCAATCGCGGCAACGCGGCTGCAGTCGTCGGATCCGATGTTGCGCCACAAGACCACCAAACGCGACCATTACATCCGGGCGCGGGGAGAGTATCATCCGGCGGAGGCCGACGAAGTGCTATTGCTCAATGAAAACGGCGCGGTTTGCGAGGGCACCATCAGCAACATTTTTATAAAGGTGCCGCACGAAGCGGCATTGCGCACACCTGCGCTCGAATGCGGTCTTTTGAAGGGCGTGCTGCGGCAGGAACTGATCGAGGCGGGTAAAGCGGTTGAAGCCGTGCTGAAAATCAACGATCTCAGATCGGCTGAGCGCCTTTATGTCGGAAACTCCCTGCGTGGCCTGTTACCGGCGATATTGATCGAATAGCGGCAAACCGCCACCCGGCACTGTCTTGCCACTTCCATCGGAACCGTCTTTGTGCTTAGAGCATGCGCAAATACGACCGGACACAAAGCACCCATTCATCTGGTGAAAGGATCTACCATGGCGAACGCCGACTATCCCGTTTACGGAAAAATCGACGGCCCGATTGTCATGATCGGCTTCGGCTCAATCGGACGCGGCACCCTGCCCCTTATTGAACGCCATTTCGATTATGACAAGAGCCGCATGGTCGTGGTCGATCCGCGCAATGACGACGAGGCGCTGCTGCGTGAACATGGCGTGCGTTATGTGCAGGCCGCCGTTACCACCGACAATTACAAGGAACTGCTCGGACCGCTGCTGACCGAAGGGGAAGGCCGGGGATTTTGCGTCAACCTGTCCGTCGATACATCTTCTTTGGAGCTGATGAAGTTCTGCCGCGAGATCGGTGTGCTTTATATCGACACCGTGGTCGAGCCCTGGCTTGGCTTTTACTTCGACGATTCGCTCGACAATGCCGCACGCACCAACTATGCGCTGCGCGAAACGGTGCGCCGGGAAAAGCTGGCGAACCCGGGCGGAACGACCGCTGTTTCATGCTGCGGGGCCAATCCGGGCATGGTTTCCTGGTTCGTCAAGCAGGGCCTCGTCAATCTCGCCAAGGACCTCGGCCTCGATTTCGAGATACCGGAGCAGGCCGACCGCGAAGGCTGGGCAAGGCTGATGCACAAGGCCGGCGTCAAGGGCGTCCACATTGCCGAGCGCGATACGCAGCGCGCCAAGAACCCGAAGCCGCTCGACGTGTTCTGGAACACCTGGTCCGCGGAAGGTTTCATTTCGGAAGGTCTGCAGCCGTCGGAACTTGGATGGGGCACGCACGAAAACTGGAAACCGGAAAATGCGCACAGCCATGAAGAGGGATGCCAGGCGGCGATCTATCTTGACCAGCCGGGCGCCAATACCCGTGTGCGCACATGGTGTCCGACGCCGGGTCCGCAATACGGTTTTCTCGTAACACACAATGAATCCATCTCCATTGCCGATTTCTTCACGCTGAGGGATGACGCGGGAGATGTGACTTTCAGGCCGACCTGCCATTACGCCTACCACCCCGCCAACGATGCGGTTCTGTCGCTGCATGAAATGTTCGGCAATGGCGGCAAGCAGCAGCCTGTCCTGCATGTGCTTGACGAACACGAGCTGGTCGACGGCATCGATGAACTCGGCGTGCTGCTCTACGGCCACGACAAGAACGCCTACTGGTTTGGCTCGCGCCTGTCGGTCGAAGAGACCCGCGAGATTGCCCCCTATCAGAACGCCACCGGATTGCAGGTCACATCCGCCGTGCTTGCCGGCATGGTCTGGGCGCTTGAAAATCCGCAGGCCGGCATCGTCGAATCCGACGAGATGGACTTCCGACGCTGTCTTGAGGTCCAACTCCCCTATCTCGGCCCGGTGGAGGGTCATTATACGGAATGGACACCGCTCACCGACCGTCCCGGCCTGTTTCCCGAAGATCTCGATGAATCTGACGCATGGCAGTTCAGGAACGTGCTCGTTCACTAGTGTGGTGGATTTGAAGTTCCTATCGTTATCGCAGCTATTGCCTGGAGGAACTTCAAATCCGTAAACCACACTAGAATCATAACTCTGCTAGTGTCCTTCTTGAACCTGAAGCTCGTTCCCGGTGTGCTACATATTGTGACGGGCTTCCGGTTCAGGACACTAGTGGTTTGTTGCAACGCCGCATCACCGGGATCTAATTCCATTGTCCTAATTCCATCATGTTGCAGGAATAGGTTAGCGGATGATATCAGTTGTAACTGAATTGGATCGGGGCAACCGTGGGGACAGTTGACCTTGAGTTTCCGCTAGCCGGTCCAAGCCAGCAACGCGGAGGTGATCATGCGGCAATGGATCAGGCTCGTAGCCCTTACGACCGTAGCAGCGGGCCTTTCGGCCTGCGTACCAAGCTACGGGCCGGGCCCCGGTTACGACAGGAATTCGATCGAGGGACAATGGGTTGATCCGAACGGAATCCAGTCCAGCTTCTTCTCCGGTCGATTCGAAACCAGAACAACAGACACCAATACGCTGCTGGCAACCGGCAAATACACCTATGTAAATCCGCGGCTCGTGCAAATCGACATACGCTCTTTGGTGCGCAACACCAATTCGCGGGTCAATTGTTCGCTTGTTTCTCCGACCCGTCTGAATTGCACGTCAAGCAGCGGCGGTCAGTTCTCGCTGACGCGCCGACTGGTCTGACCGGTTCGCAAGGTTTCACATTTCTGGCACGTGTGCCGGGGCGGACAAGACCCGCCACGCTGAGCTGGCCTATTTGACGAAAAGTAAAGGGAAGAGTTCGTCGTGACCATACATTTTGACAACCTCGAAACACGCAATCCGCAGCAAAGGGAAGTGGACCTGTTTTCTGCACTCCCTGAATTTCTCACCAACGCCATGAGCAAGGCGGAAGGGCTGCGAAGCTGGTTGGGGGATTGCGACCCGACGCAGATCAACAACCGCGAGGCACTTGCAACGCTGCCCGTACTGCGCAAGCCCGAACTGATGGAACTGCAGGCGGCCAACCCGCCCTTTGGAGGCCTTGCAGATCCGGATGCGCTTGTCGGAAACCACGTGTTCATGTCGCCCGGACCGGTCTGGGAACCGCAGGGTTTTGGTGCCGATCCCTGGCAGTCGGCGCGCGGCCTGTTTGCCGCCGGCATCCGCTCCGGCGACATCATCCACAACACGTTTTCCTATCACATGACGCCCGGCGCATTTGTGCTTGATGAAGGCGCCCGCGCGCTTGGCTGCCTGGTATTTCCGGCGGGCGTCGGCAACACGGAAATGCAGGTCGAGGCCGCGGCAGCCCTGAAGCCCTCCGCCTACACCGGAACCCCCGACTATTTGAAGGTAATGCTCGACAAGGCTGTGGAAACCGGCACGGACCTGTCGTCAATCAAGCGTGCAATGGTCTCCGGCGGAGCCCTGTTTCCCTCGCTGCGTGAAGAATACCGTGACCGCGGCATCGCGGTTCTCCAATCCTATGCCACAGCGGATGTGGGCATTATTGCCTATGAGAGCGCCGATGAAGACGGCAATCCCTATCCCGGCATGATCCTCAACGAAAATATGATCGTCGAGATCGTACGCCCCGGAACAGGCGATCCGGTTTCGGATGGCGAAGTGGGCGAGATCGTCGTAACCTCGCTGAATCCGGCCTACCCGCTTATCCGCTTCGGAACCGGAGATATGACGGCGGTTCTCGAAGGTCAGTCACCCTGCGGTCGCACCGGCATGCGCATCAAGGGATGGATGGGGCGCGCCGACCAGCGCACCAAGGTAAAGGGAATGTTCGTCGATCCCAAGCAGATCGCCGCTATCGTCAGGCGTCACGACGACGTTGCGAAGGCACGCCTCGTCGTCATTCGCGACGGCGACCGGGACGCCATGACCCTGCATGTCGAGGCCGAACCCGGCGCACAGCCCGATGCCGAGGCGCTGGCCGGAAGTCTTGCCGATATCACCAAGCTGAAAGGCAAGGTGGTGATTGCCGAATCCGGAAGCCTTCCGAACGACGGCAAGGTCATCTCCGACGAGCGCAACTACGACGCGTAGAATACCCGTATCACGCCCCGGACTCACACTTCGGGGTTGCGGTCTTCACGATTTGGTGAAACCATGGGCCGTCGGTCCGGCTTATTGGTTGCTCTTCGGGCTTCGGCCGTTCGCGACATTACCAATGGTTTGCAGGCGTTGTGCACCGCGCAATGCCTGATTTCAGTGCCGGCACCATCACGCGCCGATGGGCGCTGGCTATGTCAGTCAAGGAGCCGCTTATGTCGAAAATCCTGACCCGTCTGTCTGTAGCAATCGCCGCCCTGGCCGCATCGACGGCCGTCGCGCTTGCCGACTTCGAACTCAATGTGCTGCATTTCAACGACTTCCACAGCCGCATCGAGCCGATCAATAAGTATGATTCAACCTGCTCATCCGACGACGAGACCGCCGGCAAGTGCTTCGGCGGAATGGCACGCCTGAAAACCGCCATCGACCAGCGCCGCGGGGAGCTCGACAACGTTCTGGTGCTTTCGGCCGGCGACAATTTCCAGGGTTCGGTCTTCTACACCGTCTACAAGGGAAAGGCGGAAGCCGAATTCCTCGATCTGCTGGGCCTTGACGCCATGGTGCTCGGAAACCATGAATTCGACGATGGCGACGAAGTACTCGCCACCTTCCTCGACAATACCAATTTCCCGACCATTTACGGCAATGCCCTGATCGGTGCCAACAGCCCGATAGCGGGCAAGATGGTTGAATATGTCATCAAGGATTTCGGCACGGAAAAGGTCGCAGTCATCGGCGCGGTGACCGCCGACACGGTCGAGCTTTCCTCACCCAGCGATGCGGTCCTGTTCATGGATCCGGTGCTCTACCTCAATGACGCCGTCGATGCCGTAAAGGCAGCAGGCGCAACCAAGATCATTGCCCTTACCCACACCGGCTTTGAAGAGGACAAGAAGATCGCCACGCAGGTCGACGGCATCGACCTCATCGTCGGCGGCCATTCAAACACGCTGCTTTCAAACACCAATGACAAGGCCCACGGCCCCTATCCGACCATGCTGACCGGCCCGTCGGGAAACCAGGTCGCAGTCGTTCACGCCTATGCGCATTCGAAATATCTGGGTGACGTCAAGATCATCTTTGACGACGACGGCAACATCAAGAGCGCCGCAGGCGAGCCCATCCTTCTCGACGCCAGCATCAAGCCGAACGAGGCGATGGTAACCCGGATCTCCGAACTCGCCGAACCCATCAAGGAACAGATGAACCAGGTGATAGCCGTGGCAGCCGCGCCGATCGACGGCGACCGCGCAAGCTGCCGCGCCAAAGAGTGCGAGATGGGCAATCTGGTGACCGACGCGATGCTCGACCGGGTCTCCGGCCAGGGTATCAGCATCGCTATCCAAAATGGCGGCGGATTGCGCGCCTCGATCGACAAAGGCGATATCACCGTCGGCGAGGTCCTCACGGTCCTGCCGTTCCAGAACACGCTCTCGACCTTCAAGCTGAAGGGCTCGGATGTCGTCGCCGCACTTGAAAACGGCGTCAGCCAGGTCGAGGAAGGCGCCGGGCGATTCCCGCAGGTCGCGGGCCTTAAATACAGCTTCGATCTTTCGCTTCCGGCGGGCGACCGCACCTCGAATGTCATGGTCGAAAACAACGGTCAGTTCGAAGCGATCGACCTCAACGCCACCTATGGCGTCGTTTCCAACAACTTCATGCGAGCGGGCGGCGACGGCTACAAGGTCTTCGCCACCGACGGCATCGACGCCTATGATTACGGCCCGGGCCTTGAAGAGGTTGTTGCGGCTTACCTGACGCAAAAATCGCCCTACCAGCCCTATGTCGGCGATCGCATCACGCAGGTGACAACGACCCGGGAAGCCGCCACCGGCGACAGCGCTTCTTCGGAAGCCAGCAAGACGGAAGGTACAGCAACCAAGGAAGTCGAGGCCATGGAGAAGACCGCATCGGCGGCCACCACCCATGTGGTCGAAGCCGGTGACAATTTATGGAAACTGGCGGAGAAATATCTCGGCGATGCCACGCAATGGGGCAACATCGCCAAAGCCAACCCCGACCAGAACCCGCACAAACTGGCGGTCGGCCAGCAGTTGAATATCCCTGCAAAGCAGAACTGATCTGCCGAGGATAATTAACAGCCAATATTGAAAACGCCGCCCTTTCGGGGCGGCGTTTCCGTTTCGCATTAGTCCGGCGGACGCAATTTCACCAACACAAGATTTATGAGCCGCCCTTTCCCTCCCACCCCAGCCAGCGGCATTAATTCCGCTTGAAATATAAGCACCGGCGCATATGTTCCCATCGGACACAAGAACGGACCGATGATGAAACACGCCGACAGCACAGACCTGAAACCCGCAGCCTCATATTTGCCTGCAAATCATCCAACCGTCGCCCATGGCAAGGTCGGCGTGCTGCTGGTCAATCTCGGAACGCCCGACGGCACCGACACCACATCGATGCGGCGCTACCTGCGCGAATTTCTGACCGACAGGCGCGTCATCGAATGGTCGCGGCTGTTCTGGTATCCGATCCTCTTCGGCATAGTGCTCAACACCAGGCCGGGCAAGGTCGGCAAGGCCTATGAGACCATCTGGAACAAGGATCTGGATGAAAGCTATCTGCGTACCTATACGCGCAACCAGTCCGACGCCTTGGCTGCCGCTTTCGAAAGCCATTCCGAAGTTGTGGTCGACTGGGCAATGCGCTACGGCCAGCCGTCGATCCCGGACCGGCTGACGGCGCTTAAAAATGCCGGTTGCGACCGGATCCTGCTGTTCCCGCTCTACCCGCAATATGCCGCAAGCACCACCGCAACCGTCAACGACAAGGCGTTCGAGACGCTGATGGGCATGCGCTGGCAGCCGGCGCTGCGCACCGTGCCGCCCTATCACGACGACCCGGCCTATATCGAGGCGCTTGCGCAATCGATCACCACGCATATTGAAGGGCTTGAATGGGAACCGGAGGTGGTGCTCGCCTCCTTTCACGGCATTCCGCAGTCCTATTTCAAAAAGGGCGATCCCTATCACTGCCAGTGCATGAAAACGATGCGGCTGGTGCGCGAACGTCTCGGCTGGGACGAAAAGAAGCTGATGACCACCTTCCAGTCACGCTTTGGACCGGAAGAATGGCTGCAGCCCTATACGGACAAGACGGTCGAACAACTGGCGAAAGACGGTGTCAAGCGCATTGCCGTCATCAATCCGGGCTTCGTATCCGACTGCCTCGAGACGCTTGAGGAGATCGCGGTGGCAGCCGGCGAAATATTCCATGAAAACGGCGGCGAGCATTTTTCCCACATACCCTGCCTCAACGACAGCGCCGCCGGCATGGCCGTTATCGAGGCGGTCGTGCGACGCGAGCTGAAGGGCTGGGTCTAGAGCGTGTCTTGCTTAAATAGAGTCATTTGACCGAGGCGATTTTGGTCGCTGACAAGTCGGATTGCGCGCCGTGGTGTTAACCCACCACAAGCGTGAGCCAACGCAGTCAGCGGGCAAAATCGCCCGGCCCGTACCACCCTATTTCAATAACATAACCTTCTCGAGGGTAGCTGCAAATCGGCCCATCGGCGTCGTTGCGCCGCTTGCCCGATGCCCCACATCGCGCTACGCGACGCGCCTAGCCGACTGGGCCGATTTGCCGCTATCAAATGCATCTATTTAAACAAGACACGCTCTAGGCCCATTTGCAACTTTTCACCGTTACACCCATCTTACAGTGAAGGCACGAACCGGCGCTGACTGATTCGCGGTGTGTATTCGTGCCCGTGGACGACAGGTTTCAGCGGGAGAGAAAATATGCCTTTGGCCGGATTCGACATTGCAGTCATCGTATTTGTTGTACTTGTCATCCTCATTCTGTTCGCCGGCATAAAGACGGTGCCGCAGGGCTATAATTACACAGTCGAGCGCTTCGGGCGCTACACAAGGACATTGAATCCCGGCCTCAACCTGATCGTACCGTTCATTGACCGCGTCGGCGCCCGCATGAACATGATGGAACAGGTTCTCGATGTGCCGACGCAGGAAGTCATTACCAAGGACAATGCGTCCGTCGCTGCCGATGCCGTCGCCTTTTATCAGGTTCTGAACGCGCCCCAGGCGGCATATCAGGTTAACAATCTCGAAACCGCGCTCCTGAACCTGACGATGACCAATATCCGTTCGGTCATGGGTTCGATGGACCTTGACGAGCTGTTGTCCAACCGGGATGCAATCAATGACCGGCTGCTGCGGGTCGTCGACGAGGCGGCAAATCCATGGGGCATCAAGATTACCCGCGTCGAAATCAAGGACATCAACCCGCCGACCGATCTCATCGATTCAATGGCCCGGCAGATGAAGGCCGAACGCGAAAAGCGTGCCGAGGTTCTGGAAGCCGAAGGCTCGCGAAACGCTCAGATCCTGCGCGCCGAAGGCGCCAAGCAGGCGGCCATCCTGGAAGCCGAAGGCACCCGCGAGGCGGCTTTCCGCGACGCCGAGGCGCGCGAGCGGCTTGCCGCTGCCGAGGCAAAGGCAACACAGGTCGTCTCCGAAGCCATCGCCTCCGGCGACGTGCAGGCAATCAATTACTTCGTTGCCCAGAAATACACCGAAGCGCTTGCTTCGATCGGCACGGCCCGTAACCAGAAGATCGTGCTGATGCCCATGGAGGCCTCGTCCCTGATCGGTTCGCTCGGCGGCATAGGCGCAATCGCCAAGGAAGTTTTCGGTGACGGAGGCTCCAATCCGGGCGGCGCACCCAGGCGCAGCGGCTCCGTGCCTTCGGCGGGACACCGGGATGACGAGGTATGATTGAGCGCATCGTCACGGAACTTGGACCCTGGAGCTGGTGGGTCCTGGGGCTGATTCTCCTGGCTGCCGAAATCCTCATGCCGGGGGTATTCCTGATCTGGATCGGCATTGCCGCAGTCATTGTCGGTTGCCTGTCGCTGTTTTTATGGAACGACCCGTTCTGGATCTGGCAGACACAGATACTGGTATTTGCAGTTCTATCCGGCGCGGCGGCAATTTTGGGCCGCCGCATCATGGCAAAAAGCGGGGTGTCCGATGAGCCGCTGCTGAACAAGCGCGGTGAAAGCCTCGTCGGTCGCACCGCAACGCTGTCCGAGCCCATCAAGGAAGGACGCGGCCGTATTCGCATCGATGATACGATGTGGGTGGTGAGCGGACCCGACCTGCCTGTCGGCGCGCAGGTTCGCGTGGTGGAAAGCAACGGCAGGGAGCTGCGTGTCGAAGCCGTCTAGGCCGGTAAAACAGATAGCCGGCTGAGCAGCACGTAAAGGAAGCCTTAACCACGAAGCTTTACGGTTTGACAAGAATTCAAACCCTCCGGTTCAAGGCTCCATGGCGTCGAGTAAACGCAAAGTCACGGACAGTGTTTTCAGCACATCCCCGCCACGGGCGGGGATGCTGTTTTGCGCGCTCGCAATCGGCAGCATGTACCCTCTTGAGGCCGGTGCTCAGAGCATTGCCAATGAGGATCTGCTGCTGCGCGGCATTACCGATGACGACGGCCTTTCGGATGCGGAGCGACGGCGTCTTTTGCGCGCCGCAGATCGCATTGCCGACGACACCCGCCGTGGCGAAAATGAAGGACCGGCACTCGATACGACGGTCATCATCGATCCGGCTCAGCCCGTACAGAGCGCCGGAACCGTAAATCCGCGCGCCGAACCGGTGGCAAACCAGATCAACCGGCAGGACGATGCCGATCCCTTTGCGCCGGTTGGAATCCGGGTCGGAACCTTCATCCTGCGCCCGACGGTAACGCAGCAGATCGCGCATGAGACCGAGGATGACGGCACATCGCACGTCTCGCGAACCTACAGCAGGACTGTGCTGGAGACGGAAATCGAATCCAACTGGTCCAGGCATCAGCTCAATATTGGCGCCGAACAGGTACTCGACAAGACGATCAGCGGCAACGGTGCGGAAGACCCGAGCACATCCGTCAATGCCGATTTGAGACTCGACCTGTCGTCGCTGACGACTGCGGATCTCAGCGTTGATTATGAATTCGGACGGGAGGACCAGACGGATCCCAATGCCATTTCCGGCGCCGTCGCGCAGGCCGAAGTTCACACATTTGCCGCCGCCGCATCGCTGAGCCATCTGTTCGGCTCCTGGCGGGGCACCGCGACGATTGACGGCGGCCGTTCGAGATACGGCGATGCGGAGTTGTCCGACGGCACATTGGTTTCGCTGTCCGATCGCGATCAGGACAACTATACGGTCACCCTGCGCGCCGGCCTTGAAACAGGCTCGGCCTATACGCCCTTTGTCCAGGGCAGTTTCGGGCAGATTATCTATGACAACACCGTCGATGCGTCCGGATTTGCGCGCAACTCGAACACCTACGCCCTGCGCACTGGCGTTACCGCCGATTTCGGTGAAAAGCTGACCGGCGAATTTGCCGTCGGCTATGCCCTGCGCGATATCGACGACAGTCGGCTCGAACCGATCCAGGCGGTCACGGTGAATGGATTTGCCACCTGGTCTCCGCACCGCGGTACGGACGTGCTGATGGGCGTTTCGACAAGCCTTGAAGATTCAACGACGGCCAATGAGTCCGGATCGGTCTACTACGCCGCGACCGCCGAGGTCACCCACCAGCTGCGCTCGAATGTGACAGCAAGCCTCAGCGGCCTGCTCGGCTGGCGCGATTATGTCGGTTCGACCCCCAATCAGACCATTGTGGGCGCAGGTGCCGGGTTCACCTGGTGGCTCAATCGCTATTTCGCCATCGACGGCGGCGCCACTTACGAAAAGACGCTCAATGACGGTGGGCTGGACAATGATGAGTTCTTTGTCGGGCTCGGCGTTAAGATGCAGCGCTGATGCAATAGCTGCTAAATCGCATCAAGCATGCGGCGCAGGTCGTCCTCTACCTTCGCGCGGATATCCTCGCGCGTCAGAGCGAATGAGACATTTGCCTTGATGAAACCTTCCTTCGATCCGCAATCGAAAGTGTTGCCGCGGAAATGATACGCCGAAAACGGCTGCCTTTCGGCCAGTTTCAGCATCGCGTCGGTAATCTGGATTTCATTGCCGGCGCCTGTTTCCTGGGTTTCCAGGATTGAAAATATCTCCGGCTGCAGAATATAGCGCCCATTGATAAAATAGTTCGATGGTGCCGTGCCCGGCGCCGGCTTTTCGACCATGGCGCTGATCTGGAACCCGTCATCACCGATGTCTTCTCCGACGCCGACAATGCCATAGCGATGGGTTTCTTCTTCCGGCACTTCCTCAACGGAAATGACGTTACCGCCGACTTTTCCATAAAGATCGACCATGCCCGCCAGGCACCCGCGATCATCCTGCATCACCATATCGGGCAAAAGCAGTGCAAATGGCTCATCACCGACGAGTTCACGCGCGCACCATACCGCGTGGCCAAGGCCGAGGGGCTCCTGCTGGCGGGTAAAACTCGTTTGGCCGGGTTTCGGCTGCAGCGCCTCGAGATTGTTCAGCTCATCGATCTTGCCGCGGCTTCGCAGTGTGTCGTAGAGCTCC
Organism: Hoeflea sp. TYP-13; assembly: GCF_040932035.1. Lineage (NCBI taxonomy): Bacteria > Pseudomonadati > Pseudomonadota > Alphaproteobacteria > Hyphomicrobiales > Rhizobiaceae > Hoeflea > Hoeflea sp. TYP-13. The sequence goes on along the minus strand of NZ_JBFRBB010000003.1, from coordinate 155,628 downwards.
ACCTGAATGTCGAAATGGTCTTCGATGACGGCCTTGTTGCGACCCGTGACGAAAATGAAATGCTCAATGCCTGCCGCGCGCGCCTCGTCGACAACATATTGAATGACCGGCTTGTCGACGACTGTCAGCATTTCCTTCGGGATCGCTTTGGTTGCCGGCAGAAAACGCGTTCCAAGCCCCGCAACCGGAAAAACTGCTTTTCTGACCCTGCCCTGCTGCGCCATGTAACCGTGCCTTTCGTCTCAGCAAATACCCGGTAATTCGGGACTAGCGTAGATATCCCGTGCGGTCCGCAATAATCAACACATTTGACCGGCGCCATGCACGTGGCACAATTACCGGCGGAACCGGTTTGGTTGTGCTCTTTTATGGTTAACACATTGTTGATGCGTCCTATTTATGATGTCTGACAGAGTGTATTAAACCAGCGGAAGGCGGCCATTTTTCCGCCTTGAGCCGCAACTAAACTGACGGCGATGTCTCAGATGGCGGGAAATACGGGACTGCAGTGCTCCGGCAGACGCAAAATGCTTGCGTTTCTGCCGCTATTGATGATGCCTGCAATGCTCTTCGACGCGGCACCGGCGGCGGCCGATGCAGGCTTCCGAAAATGGATCAACGATTTCTATCCGGTGGCGGCGAAGTCCGGGATCAAGAAATCCACCTATCAAAAGGCGTTTGCCGGCGTCCGCGAACCCGATCCGGAGGTACTGCGCAAGGCACGCTTTCAGCCTGAATTCAAACAGGATACGTGGAGCTACATCGATACGCGGGTTCATTTCACGACGGTGCAGACCGGGCAGGAGATGGCCAAGCGCTACAGCCGGACCCTCGCCGAGATCGAACGCCGCTTCGGCGTCGAACGTTCGGTAGTGCTCGCCATCTGGTCGGTGGAATCCAGCTATGGCAACGTTTTCAACTATCCCGACCGGCTGCACTATGTGCCACGGGCGCTCGCGACCCTTGCCTATGCCGATCGCAGACGTGCAAAATTTGCCCGTAAACAGCTCATCGCCGCGCTCAAGATCCTGCAGTCCGGCAACATTTCCAAGGAAAACCTGACCGGCTCCTGGGCCGGCGCCATGGGCCACACCCAGTTCATACCGACAAGTTATCTGGCTTTTGCAGTGGACCACGACGGCAACGGCCGTAGCGACATATGGAATTCGGTGCCCGATGCGCTGGCGACAGCCGCCAATCTCCTGCGCAAGAACGGCTGGAAAACCGGAAGAACCTGGGGTTACGAGGTAAAGGCGCCGCGCAACGCCTCCCGTTATGTCGGAAAATCCAAGACACTCGCCCAATGGGCAAATCTCGGCTTCAGGAGACCCAACGGCCGCACTTTTCCACGGCCCGGTGAAAAAGCGGTCCTTAAAATGCCTGCCGGCGGCAGGGGACCGGCCTTTTTGATGCTGCGGAACTTCTTCATCATCAAGCGCTACAACAATTCCGACAGTTACGCGTTGGCTGTCGGATTGCTTGCCGACCGCATCGCCGGCTATGACGGTCTCAAGCAGAAATGGCCGCGGCCAAAGGGCGTGCTTTCCATGGACGAAAGACGGGAAATTCAGGTCCATTTGAAGGCACTTGGCTACTATTCCGGCGAAATCGACGGCAATATCGGCTCCGGTTCGCAGCTCGCCATCAAGGCATTTCAATCGCAAACCGGCTTGACGCCGGACGGTGTTCCATCGCAAAAATTACTCAAGACACTGAGGCGATGAACGGAGACCGGTGTGGTCGCAATAGGCAGAAATCTGGGTTCCTACCTTTTGGTGCTGCCCCTGCTTGCTGTTTTCACGATGGCAATATCGCTGGCGCTGCCGGTCAGTTCGGCCGATGCGCAGACCAAATATGAGCGCCGAACCCTTATCGACAGGCTGTTTGGGCCACGCAAGGTTCGCCCCGAAAAAACCAACCGCCAAAAACCCAGAGCGAAAATAAGAAGAAAAAAATCGGTCATTCGCGTTTCCCCGGGCAAAAAGAACAGGAAAAAGACGAAAAAGGTCGAGACAGTCCAGAAGCTCGAAAACGCCCGCAAGATTCTGGTGGTCGGCGATTTTATGGCCAAGTCACTGTCCGAGGGCCTCGATACCGCCTTCGAACAGTCACCCGGTGTCAGCGTGGTACGCAAGACCAGCGGTTCCTCCGGGCTGGTGCGCGACGACTACTACAACTGGAACAAAAAGCTGCCGGGTTTTCTGGACGAGATACAGCCGTCCATGGTCGTCGTCATGATCGGATCTAACGACCGGCAGGACATGCGCAGAAAGGGTCGCAAACGAATTCCTCTGCGTTCAGATATTTGGAACTCTGTATATGCGCAACGGGTCGATTCCATCGCGCGCGCGGTCCGCTCCCGCAATATTCCGCTTATCTGGGTCGGTGCGCCATCCTACAAAAAGTCCACCATGTCGAGGGATATGCTGGCCTTTAACGAGATTTACAGAGCGATCACCGAAGAAGTGAATGGCGAATATGTCGATATCTGGGACGGCTTCGTCGATGCGGAGGGCAAGTTCGTCTATACCGGTTCGAACGTCATCGGCCAGCAGGTGCGGCTGCGAACATCAGACGGCATCAGAATGACAAAGGCAGGCAAGCGCAAGCTCGCTTTCTACGTGGAAAAGCCGATCCGACGCCTGCTTGGTGATGATGCCAGCGAGCACGTGGCAAAGCTTACAGAGGAAAATCTGCCGGAGTTGCTGGTGCTGCACCCCAGCACCGGCTCCGTGCTTGTGCGCACCAGTCCGATTGCAATGAACGACCCCGACCTCGACGGGTCGAAAGAGCTGCTGGGCGCCGGCGCACCACCCACATCACTGACACGTACGCCGCGTGATGACCTGGTCTTTGACGGCAAGACCAGCGACGCACCACCGGGCAGGGCCGACTATTTCGTCTGGCCGCGCAAGCAGGACAAGACCTCGCTCACAAAAGCACCCGAAGCGCCGCAAGGCTGATTCCACGTTTCTGCAGAAGTTGAGTATTTACCGCGGCAGGATGGTCGATCCCATCAGCTGCTTGTCGACATCGTGCGCAGCCTGCCGACCTTCGCGGATAGCCCATACAACCAGCGACTGGCCGCGACGCACATCGCCGGCCGCCCAGACACCGTCAACGGATGTGCGATAGTCGCTCTCATTGGCCATCACATAGGTCGAACCGCGCCCGTCAACGCCGATTTCGAGCCGGTCGCCAAGATCTTTCAGAACGCCGTTTTCGAATGGGCCGCGGAAGCCGATGGCAATAAATGCAAGGTCGGCCTTGATGATGAATTCCGTACCGGCGATCGGCATTCTCTTCTCATCGACCTGGCAGCACTTCACCCCGGTCAAAATGCCGTTTTCACCGACAAACTCCAGGGTGCCGACCTGAAATTCCCGGACCGCACCTTCGGCCTGCGATGAGGACGTGCGCATTTTGGTGGCCCAGAACGGCCACACCGCCAGTTTGTCTTCCCGGACCGGCGGCTGCGGCCGGATATCGAGCTGCGTCACCTTGACGGCGCCCTGCCTGAAAGCCGTTCCCACGCAGTCGGAAGCGGTATCGCCACCGCCGACGACAACGACATGTTTGCCTCCCGCAAGGATCGGTTCCGACGGCCAGCCTGTTGAATCGATGTTTTCGCGCGCAACCCGCTTGTTTTGCTGCACCAGATAAGGCATCGCATCGTGAACGCCGGCAAAATCCACACCCGGAATTCCGGCGTCACGCGGCTTTTCCGATCCCCCGCAATAGATCACGGCATCGTGCTCTTCGCGCAGCGCATCGACGGTCTTGTCAACACCGATATGAACATCGTAGTGGAAGACAACACCCTCGCCTTCCATCTGCGCAACACGCTTGTCGATATAGTGCTTTTCCATTTTGAAATCGGGAATGCCGTAGCGCAGCAGACCGCCGGCGGCGCTTTCGCGCTCATAGACATGCACCTCGTGGCCGACGCGTGCAAGCTGCTGCGCCGCGGCCATGCCCGCAGGGCCCGAACCGATGACCGCAACGGATTTGCCGGTCTTCGTGTCGGCAGGCTGAGGAACCACGTAGCCCATGTCGTAGGCCTTGTCGGCGAGCGCCTGCTCCACCGTCTTGATGGCGACCGGTATGTCCTCGAGATTCAACGTACAGGCTTCTTCGCAGGGTGCCGGGCAGATGCGGCCGGTGAATTCCGGAAAATTGTTGGTCGAATGCAGGTTGCGTATCGCCTCTTCCCAATTGTCGTTGAAGACGAGATCGTTCCAATCGGGAATCTGGTTGTGGATCGGGCAGCCGGTCGGTCCGTGACAAAAGGGAATTCCGCAATCCATGCAGCGGGCCGCCTGTTTGACGACCTCCGAATCGGACATCGGAATCGTGAATTCCTTGAAGTGCCGCACGCGATCCGACGCAGGCTGGTACTTGGCGACCTGACGGTCGATTTCCAGAAATCCAGTAACCTTACCCATATCCGTTCCTATTCTTCATTCCTTCAGACAGATCCCTGATCGCCGGCGTCTTTTCAGATTGTCAGGCCGCCTCTTGCAGCCGCAGCGTGGTTCAAAACCTGTCCTGTGTCCCATTTCTGCCTGGCGCCCTGCCCATCAAGACCGGGCGCCACTGTTTGACATATCCGTCTATTCGGCCGCCACGCCAATGCGCATGCGCTCCATTTCCTCCAGGGCGCGCCGGTATTCCACCGGCATCACCTTGCGGAATTTTGGACGGTAGTCGGCCCAGTTTTCCAGAATGTCCTTGCCGCGCTCGGAGCCGGTGTAATGGACGTGATTGGAGATCAGCTGGTAAAGCCGCTCTTCATCGTGGCGTGTCATATCGCCGGAGACATCAACACGTCCCTTGTGGTCAAGGTCACCGCCGTGATGGTGCAGCTCCTCCAGAAGGTCGTCTTCTTCGGGAACCGGTTCCAGCTCGACCATGGCCATGTTGCAGCGGCGCGCAAAATCACCGGCTTCGTCGAGCACGTAGGCAACGCCTCCGGACATGCCGGCGGCAAAATTGCGGCCTGTCTGCCCGATGACGACGACAATACCGCCGGTCATATACTCGCAGCCATGATCGCCAACGCCTTCAACCACGGCAACCGCGCCGGAGTTGCGCACGGCGAAACGCTCTCCCGCGACACCACGGAAATAACATTCACCCTCGACGGCGCCGTAAAGCACGGTATTGCCGACGATGATGGAATCTTCCGGCACAATCCGGCTGTCTTCCGGCGGGCGAACCACAATGCGGCCGCCGCAAAGCCCCTTGCCGACATAGTCGTTGCCGTCACCGACAAGATCGAAGGAAATGCCGCGCGCAAGAAACGCGCCGAAGGACTGCCCGGCGGTACCGTTCAGGGTGACGGAAATCGTGTCATCCGCAAGCCCCTTGTGGCCAAAGCGCTTGGCAACCTCACCCGACAGCATGGCGCCGGTGGAGCGGTCGACATTCTTTATGTCCGTCTCGAAGGCAACCGGCGTCTTGTCCTCAAGCGCCGGCGCCGCCTTCTCGATCAGCGAGCGGTCGAGAACATCATCGATCGGGTGTTCCTGGCGCTTGGTCCAGTAGGTATCTTCCTTCGGTGCCTCGGGCTTGTAGAAGATATTGCTGAAATCCAGCCCCTTGGCCTTCCAGTGACTGATCAGTTGATCCTTCTTTAAAAGATCGGATTGCCCGATGATCTCGTCCAGCTTGCGATAGCCCATGGCGGCAAGGAACTCGCGCACCTCTTCGGCAATGAAGAAGAAATAGTTGATCACATGCTCCGGCGTTCCCTTGAAACGCTGGCGCAGCACCGGATCCTGTGTGGCGATGCCGACCGGGCAGGTATTGAGGTGGCACTTGCGCATCATCAGGCAGCCGGCGGCAATCAGCGGGGCCGTTGAAAAGCCGAACTCGTCGGCACCAAGCAGAGCGCCGACAATCACGTCGCGCCCGGTGCGCAGTCCACCATCCACCTGCAGCGGCACACGTGAACGCAGCCCGTTCAGCACCAGAGTCTGATGCGTTTCGGCAAGGCCCATTTCCCAGGGAGAACCCGCATGTTTCAGCGATGTCAGCGGCGATGCGCCGGTGCCGCCATCATACCCGGAAATGGTGATGTGATCGGCGCGCGCCTTTGCAACGCCGGCGGCAACCGTGCCGACACCCACCTCCGAAACCAGCTTGACCGAAACATCGGCTTCCGGATTAACGTTTTTCAGATCGTAGATCAGCTGTGCCAGATCTTCGATTGAATAGATGTCGTGATGCGGCGGCGGTGAAATCAGACCGACGCCCGGGGTCGAATGGCGGGTCTTGGCGATCGTCGCGTCGACTTTGTGGCCGGGCAGCTGGCCACCCTCACCGGGCTTGGCGCCCTGCGCGACCTTGATCTGTATCATGTCGGAATTGACCAGATATTCGGTTGTCACGCCAAAGCGGCCTGATGCGACCTGCTTGATTGCCGAACGTTCCGGATTCATCGATCCGTCCGGCAGCGGCATGTAGCGGTCCGGTTCCTCGCCGCCCTCGCCGGTATTGGACTTGCCGCCAATCCGGTTCATGGCGATCGCAAGTGTCGTGTGCGCTTCGCGGCTGATCGAGCCGAATGACATTGCGCCGGTGGAAAAGCGCCGGACGATATCGGCAGCCGGCTCGACCTCGTCAAGCGGAACAGGTTTGCGACCGGCATCTTCGGCATCGGCAATCTTGAACAGGCCGCGAATGGTGTTGAGACCCTCCGCGTGCTCGTTCACGATGCGCGCGAACTCACGGTATTTGTCCTGCGCATTGCCGCGGACCGCATGCTGCAGCAGCGCAACGGAATCCGGCGACCAGGCATGGTTTTCGCCGCGGATGCGGTAGAGATATTCACCGCCGACATCGAGCGCGGTCCGAAGCACCGGATCATTGCCGAAAGCCCGCGCATGGCGCGCATGGGTTTCGATGGCGATTTCTTCCAGCCCGATGCCCTCGATCGTTGTTGCGGTCCCGAAAAAGTACTTTTTCACAAATGCCGTCGACAGGCCGACCGCATCGAATATCTGCGCGCCGCAATAGGACTGGTAAGTGGAAATGCCCATCTTGGACATCACCTTCAACAGCCCCTTGTCGATGGCCTTGATATAGCGGTGTACGACTTCGTACGGATCGACCGCTGCCGGGAACTCGCCCTTATTGTGCATGTCGGCAAGCGTATCGAAGGCGAGATAAGGGTTGATGGCCTCGGCGCCATAGCCAGCAAGAACCGCAAAATGGTGTACTTCGCGCGGTTCGCCCGTTTCCACCACCAGGCCGACCGAGGTGCGAAGACCCTTGCGGATGAGATGATGGTGCACGGCGGCCGTTGCGAGCAGGGCCGGAATGGCGATCCGGTCGACCGAAATCTGCCGGTCCGACAGGACTATGATGTTGTAGCCATTGTTGACGCAGCGTTCGGCGCGCGCACAAAGATTGTCCAGTGCCTCGGCCAGATAGTCGGCGCCGCGACTCTCGCGATAGGTCATGTCGAGGGTTTTTGTCTGGAACTGGTTGTCGGAAATATCGCCGATCGCGCGGATTTTCTCCAGATCCTCATTGGTCAGGATCGGCTGGCGCACTTCCAGACGCCGGCGCTCGGCCAGCCCTTCAAGATCGAAAAGGTTCGGCCGCGGCCCGATGAAGGACACGAGGCTCATCACCGATTCCTCTCGGATCGGATCGATGGGCGGGTTGGTGACCTGTGCAAAATTCTGCTTGAAATAGGTGTAGAGCAGCTTCGACTTGTCCGACATGGCCGAAATGGGCGTATCGGTGCCCATGGAGCCGAGTGCCTCCTGGCCCGTCGTTGCCATGGGCGACATCAGCAGCTTCAGATCTTCCTGCGAGTAGCCGAAAGCCTGCTGCCGGTCGAGCAGCGAAGCATGGGTGCGGCTTGCCGACATTCCCGAATTCGGAAGATCTTCCAGCACGATCTGGGTGCGGTCGAGCCATTCCTGGTAGGGGTTGGCGTTGGCGAGCTCCTTTTTGATCTGGGCGTCGGACACGATCGTGCCCTCCTCCATGTCGATCAACAGCATCTTGCCGGGCTGTAGCCGCCACTTGCGCACGATTTTCTTTTCTTCGACAGGCAGCACGCCAGCCTCCGAAGCCATGATCACACGGTCGTCGTCGGTGACGATGTAGCGGGCCGGGCGAAGGCCGTTGCGGTCGAGCGTCGCGCCGATCTGCCGGCCATCCGTAAAGGCGACCGCGGCCGGTCCGTCCCAGGGCTCCATCAGCGCCGCGTGGTATTCGTAAAAGGCCTTGCGGTCATCATGCATCAGCTTGTTGCCGGCCCAGGCTTCCGGGATCAGCATCATGACGGCATGGGTCAGCGAATAGCCGCCCTGCACGAGGAATTCCAGCGCATTGTCGAAACAGGCCGTGTCCGACTGTCCTTCGTAGGAAATCGGCCACAATTTGGAGATGTCGTCACCGAAAAGCGGGGACGAAACAGACGCTTGGCGGGCGGCCATCCAGTTGACATTGCCGCGCAGCGTATTGATCTCGCCATTGTGCGCGACCATCCGGTAAGGATGCGCAAGTTTCCAGGACGGGAATGTGTTCGTCGAAAAGCGCTGGTGAACAAGGGCAACGGCGGAGACGAAACGCTCATCCGTCAGATCCTTGTAATAGGCACCCACCTGATAGGCGAGAAACATCCCCTTATAGACGATGGTCCGGCTGCAAAGCGAAACGATGTAGAAGCCGTTGTCGCGTCCGTCGGTCTCGTCGAAAATACGGTTCGAGATAACCTTGCGCAGAATGAACAACCGGCGCTTGAATTCATCTTCTGTCTCGATTTCCGGATTACGGCCGATGAAAACCTGACGATGGAACGGTTCAGTCGCAACAATATCCGGCGCCTTTGAGAGGGAGGAATTGTCCACCGGCACATCGCGATAGCCGAGAAGGATCTGCCCCTCGGCGACCACCACTTCCTCGATGATCTCCTCGATATGGGCACGCATCTCCGCATCCTGCGGCATGAACAGATAGCCGACGGCGTAGTGACCGACCTCGGGCAGGGAAACATCCTGCTTCGCCATCTCGTCGCGGAACAGCCCATGCGGGATCTGCACCAGCATTCCGGCACCATCGCCCATCAGCGGATCCGCGCCAACCGCGCCGCGGTGGGTCAGGTTTTCCAGCATGAACAGACCATCTGCGATGATCTGGTGGGACTTTTCGCCGCGCATATGGGCAACGAAGCCCACTCCGCAGGCGTCGTGCTCGTTGCGCGGGTCGTAAAGGCCCTGTTTTTCAGGGAATCCAGACGTGCCGGCGCGTTTCACCGTCAGTGCTTGTGTCGATCGTGGCACAGCGACTGCCTGTGATGGCGTTTTATCCGTCATCTTTTTCCTCCTGTCATGGCCTGGGAAACCGTTCGGCTTCATGGGGCGACCTGATTGTCCGTGCCGGTTCGGTTCATTCCGGTACAGTTTTATCACGCGGCGAATTTGAGCAATTAGCCTATTTACGGCGCTCTGCGGTCCAAAACGGTCCGGTTTCAAAACACCGTTCGCGCCCGTTCAAAGACAAATTTCTAATGAAATCCGTCACTTGACATGCGCTTCAATGCGGACCTGCAAGCCCGGATCGGGCGCCCTTCCCCATTGCGGCCACCAATGTAGCCTTTTTGGATTCGAACCTGAAATGCGGTTTCGAGCATCCAATTAGGACAGTATGGCTGTCCTATTTTGACCCTGTATGCCAGAAACCGGCACCGGGAGCAAGATGGCAGGGTCATTTTTGTGACCCGCAACATCAGCATATTGCCACACCCGGACAATTGGCGACATAATATTTCACCATCGTGACAGTTTTGGTTTCATTATGACCGGAGACACCGGTTTGACACGCGCGCTTTGCCTTGCAGGCATTCCGTGTCATGAATGTGCGGACATCATCAGGTTTGCTCTAAAGGACCCCCATGCATTTTTCCTCGGACAATTGGGCAGGCGCACATCCTCTTATCGCCGAATCGCTCACCCGCCATGCATCCGGCTTTGCAGCCGCCTATGGAGGCAGCGATCTGGACAAAAAAATCGAGGCAAAGTTCAACGAGATATTCGAACGCGAGGTCGCCGTCTTTTTTGTCGGCACCGGAACGGCAGCCAATTCGCTCGCCATGGCTTCCGTCAGCAGGCCGGGCGGCGTTGCCTTTTGTCACCGGGAAGCCCATCTGATCGCCGATGAGGGCGGCGCACCCGAATTCCTGGGTCAGGGCATACGCCTTGCAGGTGTGGACGGCGCCTACGGCAAAATCGATCCGCAGGAACTCGAAGCCGCGATCGGCCGTGTTCCGCCAGAATTTGTCCATGCCGGCCAGCCGATGGCCGTCAGCATCTCCCAGTCCACCGAAATCGGCACCGTTTACGAGCACGGTGAAATTGAGGCCGTCGCCGAAATCTGCCGAAAACACGGGCTATCGCTACACATGGACGGCGCCCGCTTTGCAAATGCCATGGCAGGACTTGGATCAAGCCCTGCCGAGATGAGCTGGCGGCGCGGCGTCGATGTTCTTTCCTTCGGCGGCACCAAGAACGGTTGCTGGTGCGCCGAGGCGCTGGTCGTATTCGATCCTGAAAAAGCGAAGGACTTACCGTTCATTCGCAAACGATCGGCCCACCTGTTTTCCAAGACCCGCTTCATAGCGGCACAGTTTGAAGCCTATTTCGAGGACGATCTGTGGATGCAGGTCGCCGCCCACGCCAACAACATGTCTTCCCGGCTTCAGGAGATCATCAGGGCATCGGACAATGCACGCCTTGCCTGGGACAGCCAGGCCAATGAAGTCTTCGCCATCATGCGGCGCGACCGGTTTGACATGCTGATCGAAAAAGGCGTCCGGTTTTACGAGTGGCATACGCCGAATTTCGCCAGCAGCCTTGTCGGTGATGACGAACTCATCACGCGGCTCGTTACCGGATTCGCGACCACCGAGGACCATGTCCTCGGTTTTGCCGAGTCATTGGAATAATATCGGGACGCTAACCCACCGGTGATTGCCGGCACAGTGGCAATGAAAGCAACGGATACGCAACGCCGATAGCGGTGTAAACTGCCGGGTGGACCGCATTTTTTTCTGCGGCGCCCGGACATAACACTTTTGTCACGACTGGCTTACAGGAGATAACACGCTGTTGATTTCCAATTTATCCGCATTTTTCAGAAACTCCGCCCGTCCCGGCAACCACCGGGGAAAGACAAGTGTCACCATCTGAATCAAAAACTCCCAAGGAGATCATCATGTCCAAGAAAACAATTGTTGGCGCTTCCGCTGTTGCCGGTGCGGTTGCCATGGCCCTGTCCGGTGCAACACTCGTTGCCTCGACAACCACGGCCTCTGCCAAAGAAAAGTGCTACGGCGTTTCCCTTGCCGGTCAGAATGACTGCGCGGCAGGTCCCGGCACCACCTGCGCCGGAACGTCGACCGTCGATTATCAGGGCAATGCCTGGAAGCTGGTCAGCGACGGCACCTGCACCACGATGAACCTGCCGGATGGCCGCACCGGTTCGCTTGAGCCGCTCGATCGCGACCTGCCGGCCTAAGCCAAGCCGGAATTTATGCCGACCGCCCGCGTTGTTACGGGTGGTCGGCAATCCGGTGAAGCGGGAGAAATTCTATGACGAACAAAGCCTCCTGGGCAGACACCGATGTCGGTGCCCGTTTCACGGACAGCACCATCCCCGCACGCGCCGGCGCAGGTCTGAAACCGGATCATGTCGATGCCATTTTGAACGATGAATACCGCATCGGCTTTCTGGAAATCCACGCGGAAAACTACATGGGTGAAGGCGGCGCACCGCATCGCGCACTTACCGCTATTCGCCAGAATTTTCCGCTATCCGTTCATGGGGTCGGCCTTTCGATCGGCAGTGAAAACGGCATTGACCACGAACACGTCAAACGTCTGAAACGTGTCGTTGACCGCTACCAGCCCGGTCTCGTTTCCGAGCATCTTGCCTGGTCCACTCACGACGCCAACTATTTCAATGACCTCCTGCCCGTTCCCTACGACAAGCAGACGCTCGACCGGGTTTGCAGTCACATCGGTCAGCTCCAGGACGCGCTCGGCCGCAAGATCCTGCTTGAGAACCCGTCGACCTATGTGCAGTTCGAGCGGTCGACCATGAGCGAAACGGAATTCATTGCGCAGATTGCCGAGCGCAGCGGCTGCGGCCTGCTGCTCGACATCAACAATGTCTTCGTCTCGGCCACCAACCAGAAATACCGCCCACTGACATATCTCTCCGAATTTCCGCTGGAGAAGGTCGAGGAGATACACCTCGCCGGCCACGCACCGGACGTCGATGACGAAGGCGAACCGCTATTGATTGACGCGCATGACCGCCCAGTCGACGACGAGGTCTGGAAACTCTACGACATTGTCATCGGTCAGATGGGGCCGGTTCCGACACTGATTGAATGGGACAACAATGTTCCCGACTGGCCGGTCCTGCGTCATGAGGCAAAGCGGGCCGATGAAATTCTCGAGCGGCGGGCTACCAACTACCTGCTGGGGAGCCGCCATGCCGCAAACGGCTAAAACGAAGCGCGCAGGCGGGACCGCCGGTGCGGCAAGCCTGGAGCCGTTCTCCGACGCCCTGCTTGACCCGGACCTGCCGACGCCGCAAGGCATTGTCGGCCCGCAAGGCAAGAAGGCCGCCAAACGGTTCAATGTCTACCGCAACAATGTGACGGTCGGCCTCGTTGGGGCGCTTTGCGATATCTATCCTGCTGTTCACCGCCTCGTTGGCGACGAGTTCTTTCGCGCAATGGCCAAGATCTATGTCCGGAGCGAACAGCCATCCTCACCGCTGTTGTTTCGCTATGGCTCAGGTTTTCCTGCCTTTCTCGAAAAATTCGAGCCGGTCGAAAAACTCAGCTACCTGCCGGACGTCGCCCGGATCGAGCGTGCCTGGCTGGACGCATTCCACGCGGCCGATGTACCGGCGATGGACCCGGCGGAGCTCGGTGCCGTTCCCCCGGAAGATCTCGCGGCTCAGTGTTTTAATGCCCATCCGGCAGCGCATATCGTTCGCTCGACCTATGCAGCGGTATCGATCTTTTCGGCGAACCGCGCAGGCAAAGACCTTTCGGGGATCGACCCCGGCACCGCCGAGGACGGGCTGATTACGCGGCGCGAATTCGATGTCGAGATAAGACATTTGCCGCCGGGAGGCGCTGCATTTCTGCAGGCGCTGATCAACGGCGACACACTGGGCAAGGCTGCCGGCTCGGCCATGGAAGAAACACAAGATTTCGATCTGGCACAGGCAATCGCAGCCATGCTGGAAGCCGGTGTATTCACCGGAATTGCATCCCAGGACAAGAACGAAAAGGGACACAAACCATGACGTCGCTCATTGAAATGATACGCCGGCTGCATGACGGAGTGTTTGGTGCGGTCGAGACAATTACAGCCGGTTGGTTCCTCGGTCTGTTCTCACGTTTCGTCATCGCCGCCACGCTCTACGTTTATTACCTGAACTCGGCCAAAACCAAGATTGGAGACGGGTTGCTTGGTATGTTCGAGGTAACAGACAGCGCCTACATCCAGATCGCAGGCAAGGCCTTCGAGGCCGCCGGATATGAAGCAAGCGCGCTGCCTCTGCCGGCACACATCATGGTCTATGCAGGAACCTACGGGGAGTTCATTCTCCCGGTCCTGGTGATTATCGGTCTGTTCGCCCGCGTCGGTGCCGTAGGCATGATCGCTTTTGTGTTCGTGCAGACCTATGTGGACGCGACCGGCCATGGCGTTGCGCTGGGCACGCTTTTCAACGGCCAGCCCGGCGAAATTCTCGACCAGCGGCTGTTCTGGATTACACCGCTCATCTACGTGGCCGTCAAAGGCCCTGGCCTCATATCGCTGGATACGCTGATCTCCCGATGGTGGAACGCGCGATTGACGGGACCATTGCCCGCATAAGCAAAAACGGCGCCGATCAAGGCGCCGTTTTCGTTAGTCTGCCCAAAATGGTCAGGCGACCGTTTCGGCTTCGATCTGCTTGGTCGTATCTGCTGATTTATCGGCCGTGATTTCAATACGGCGCGGTTTCATGGCCTCGGGAATTTCGCGCACGAGGTCCACGTGAAGCAGTCCGTTTTCGAGCTTGGCTCCGTTGACTTCCACATATTCGGCGAGCTGGAAGCGGCGTTCAAAAGCGCGCTTGGCGATACCGCGATAAAGGAATTCGCCTTCGTCGCTGCCGCTGTTGTCCGTCTTTTCGCCCTTGACCGTCAGCACGTGTTCGCGTGCCTCGATGGAAAGTTCGTCTTCACCGAAGCCGGCGACGGCCATGGTGATCCGGTAGGCGTTGTCGCCTGTTCTTTCGATATTGTAGGGAGGGTAGGTCTGGCCCTGGTCAGGCTGGGCAAGGCTGTCCAGCATGGTAAAGAGCCGGTCAAATCCGACGGTGGAGCGATAAAGGGGTGAAAAATCGACATGACGCATGGTCTTGTCCTCCATTGAGCGACTGTTTTGGTCTTGGCTTCGGATACCCCCGCTTGGCGGCAGGCCATCGAGCCAGCAGGCCCGGAATGGCGCCTGCAAGCTATAAATGGTGACTGCAAAGCAGCGTTTCAAGATATCTGCAATAACCGTGAATGCCCCTGTTTTTAAAGCACATTGACCCTTGATCAGCACGGCCAGAAAGGTTCAATAGAAACATGGACCAAAGCGCACCCAAACCCGAAAACATCATCCACGACACGCCGGACAATCCGGCGCCGGAAAACGCCACTGCCGGCTACTTCGAAACCCGCGACAACAAGAAGCTACGCTACGCGATTTTTCGTTCCAGCGTTACCCGGGCATCGGGCACGGTCGTTCTGCTACAGGGTCGTAACGAGACCATCGAGAAATACTACGAAACGATCCGCGACCTCACCGACGCCGGCCTGTGGGTCGCGACGTTCGACTGGCGCGGCCAGGGCGGATCGGAAAGGCTTTTGAAGAATTCAATCGCCGGCCACGTACAGCGGTTTTCGGACTACGAGGACGATCTTGAGTATTTTCTGGAAAACATCGTCCTGCCGGATGCGCGTCTGCCCTTTTTCATAATCGGCCATTCGACCGGCAGCCTGATCGCACTTTCAGCTGCGCCGCGCCTTGCCAACCGCGTTGAAAAAATGGCGCTTTCAGCCCCCTTTGTCGGCATGCAGGACGGCCGGTTCGGCGAGCCGATGCTGCGCTTCATGGTTGGGGCGGCCAGTATGTTTGGTTTTGGCAGGAAATCTCCCACCGGCAACAAGCGAAGCAATCTCGTATTCGAAGGCAACAGTCTGACGTCGGACCGTCAGAGATTTGCTCGTAACCGGGCCATCTACGATACCTGCCCGGACTTTATCCTTGGTGGCCCGACCTTTCGCTGGCTGTCCGAATGTTTCCGAGCGATGAAGCGCGTGCACAGGCCCGCGCACCTTGCTTCGATCCGCATCCCGACACTGCTTCTTGGCGCCGGCGCCGACACGATCGTACCGATCGAAACCGTCGAGGAACTGGCCTCCCACTTCCGCGCCAGCGAACTGATCACCATCGACCACGCCCAACACGAACTGTTCCAGGAAGCCGATATCTTCCGGGAGCAGGTCATGGCAGCAATCAAAGCCTTCATGCCGGGTGAATTATAGGGCTGACGGTGGCCACCGGATGCCAGCGCATTTTCAGACCGTTCGAGAAACTCCGGCCGCCTTTGTCAGCTACAATCCGTCACCAAAGTGCGGGCAGTTCGACGGGCCCAAGGTTGGCATGCCTGAGCATGCCGGCCGCGGTCTCGACCCTTGCGCGTGCCACAGGCGGCCAACCGGCAGCCTCCCCGCGGACACCGTGGGTACGGAACGCGTTCAGCCTTATGCGCACCGGGCCATCCAGGGTTCGGGCAAATTCGATCAGACTTTTGATTTCGGTCTCGCTGTCCGTCCGGCCGGGGATCATCAGGAATCGCAATTCATAAAGTTTTCCTGCTTCATGAAGCATCCGGACACTTGCGAGACTGCGGTCATTTTTTCGCCCGGTCAAGCGCATGTGCAGCTCGGGATCAAAGGCCTTGATATCGAGCATAAAGCCATCCGTTACATCAAGCACAGATTGCCAGGCGGTGGTCCCGAGATGGCCATTGCTGTCGATAAAGCGGCTCAGGTGCTTCAGCTTCGGATCTTTTCCGGTTTCCGAAAACAGCGCCTTGATGAACGGCAGATGCAGCGTCGCTTCGCCGCCGGAAACGGTGATGCCGGACAGAAAGCTGATATTTTCACGCAGCAAAGCGCAAATGTCCTTTACGCTGTAGGTCTGAACCATCGGATTGGCGTTGATCTGGCAAGCCTTCAGGCATTCATCGCAATGGGTGCACAGGTCAGCCTCAAACGATATCCTGCCATCAACCAGTGAAAGAGCTTGCGGCGCACAAGCCGGGATGCAATCGCCGCAATTGTTGCACTGGCCTATGGTGTGCGGGTTATGACAGGCCGCGCAGTTGTAATTGCAGCCCTGAAAAAACAGAACCATCCGATTGCCCGGCCCGTCGACACAGGACCAGTTCAGGATCTTACTGATCGGCGCCCGCAAGGAGTTCATTTGCCACTACCCGGGGTTTGCGTTGCAGGATCGACGTGCATTTGGCGGCCTCCGCACCGAGCGCGGTGGTATTGGTTCGTGATCCGTTTTTGGCGTTGTATTGTTCAACATCCGATAACCGGATCATGTAACCGGTCACCCGCACCAGATCGTTTCCGCCCACATTGGCCGTAAACTCGCGAAAACCCTTGGCAAAGGCTCCCTTGCACAAATCCATCACCGCGTCGGGGTTTGCATTGACGGTTTCATCCAGCGTCAGGATTTCGCTGACACCCGAAGCATAATGCCGATGATGTGCGGCCAGTGCCTGAACATGGCTCACGGGGTCCGGCTCGGTTCCGTAGGGGATGCGCACGCCTGGTGTGTAGCCCGTGTCGGTGGACAGCCCGGCCTGGGAATGCAGCATGGCGCGTGACCGCCAGACATTCTTCAACGTCCGCGCAGCCACAAGTTCCTCGAGGCGCGCGGAGATCCTGTGGCCAAGGGCGTTGGCTTGCGGGTCGTGACCGTAGCGCCCCTTGGCGCCCTGTTTGTCTTGAAGAACGTTCACGGCTTCCGCCATGGCGAAAATACCGAACATGGCAGTAAATCGCGTCTCGTCGATCCAGCCTTCGGTCACCAGAAAGCTGTCAAAAAAGCCCGACTGATTGAATAGGTAATCTATGCGCGCCTCGGTCAGACGGAAGTTCAGGTCGACATAGTGTGGAAGTTTGACCGCCAGGAATTCCTCGACGTTGCGAGACCGCTCGGCCACAGCGGCCAGATTGACCCGTGTCAGGGTCGATGCACCGCCGCAAACGGGCAGGGCATTGTAGCAACTGACAATACCGTAGCCGCGGTCGCCGAACACCTCGCCGTGCAGGGGGTGGTTCGCAATATGCGGCTTCGAACATTTTGTAATGTTTTCAACGGCCTGCCGCAAAATATCATCGCTGCTGATTTGCGGATCGTAGAAAAAGGTCAGGTTCGGCGCAATCTGCTTGAGCTCGGCGTCAACCCGCAGAACCGCCCGGGCAACGCGATTGTCCGTTGGGCCGATATTCGCATGCATGAAAGCGTCGGGCAGCACCCGGTCGAGATAGCGCCAGAACAGTTTGATCTTCTGATAGAGCGCTTCGTCCGACACGCCTTCGCAGAAGGGCAGCAGCAGGTCGTCCAACTGGCCGATGTAAACCGGCATGGCAGTGACCGACGGCACATGGTGATAGGCGATCATCAGCGTGTTGATTGCCTCATCCAGCGTTTTCGGTGCCGGCAGTTCCAGCCATTCGCTGCCGTTTTCCAGAACCACCCCGTAGTCGGGCAAAACGTAGCGCGGTTTATAAGGGGCATGACCTTCGTACATGTCGCAAATCACCCGCGCGTCCAGCGCATTCCGGGTTTCTTCGTCAATCTGCGGATAGGTCAGCGAATTTTCAGCCTCAAGCGAAAGGGCGCGGGCCTTTTGCGCGGAACTCAGCGTTGGGTCATTCACAATGCGGCGGAAGTTCGGGTTTTCACTGGGCATTTGGAGCTCCTTCACGCAAGGCACAATCGCCCACGGGCCGAGGGCAACTCACCAAGATAGACAATACCCGCAAAAAACACCGCATTTAATGCATGACAATGCCACAAAACTGGACAATACTCGCATTCATGGAGAATCCGTCAGGTTCAGACATATACTTTCACAGCGTTGACCCGGTGAACTCGCCCTGGCCGTACCATGTAGCAGCCGGCGGGCATACCAACGTCTCAGCCAAGGATGGAATGGTCAGCCACCGCTACCACCAGCACACGCTTATCCTGACCCTCTCGGGCGAAGGGCGCATCAAGGTCGGCGATGGTGTGTTCGCAACGGGAGCCGGCAGCCTGGTATGGCTTGATACGTCTCGCAAATATGCCCACGGAGCGGCGCGTAAAAACCAGTGGTCATATATCTGGGTGGCCGTGTCGGGCCATGGCCTGGACAGATTGCACGAGCAAATCGGCCTGCAGGAAAATCCGGCATTTGACGAAGTGGACAACCTGAAGCCCTGCTTCACCGACATCGTGCAGAACCTGGCCGATCATCTCCCGTCAGCGGATGCGGCCATGAACGCACAGATCGCCTCAATCGTTGCGGTTCTTTTCACCAAGAGGATTGGCGCGATTGCCGAGGACGTTTCGGATCCCGTTTCAAATGTCATGCGGCAACTGCGCAAGGACATTTCCCGTGACTGGAACATATCATCATTGGCAGATATCGCCGGGCTTAGCCCGTCGCAATTGTTCCGCCGCTTTCGTACAGTCGCCGGAACGTCTCCCATATCGTGGCTTCGTCAGGAGCGAATGGTATTGGCGCGGCATTTGTTGACCGTCAGCGCCGAGAATATTTCAAACGTCGCAATGCGCTGCGGCTATGTCGATCCGTTTCATTTCAGCCGGGATTTCAAACGCCACAATGGATGTTCCCCGCGCTCATTTCGCGCGACCGCACGGTTCTGACGGCCCCGCCATCGCGGATGACATATTGTGAAACTGCCCTGCGCACGCGCTTCTGTCCCGCAAACCTCGGTACGGCCGCATCTCAACCATTAAGCAGCGCAAGCGCTTGCTCATGTACGGCCCTGCTTCCGGCTGCGATGATGTCGCCGCCCTGCTCGGGCCGGCCGCCGTCCCAGTTGGTAACGACGGCGCCCGCAGATTCGAGGATCGCGATCAGGGCACCGATATCATAGGCCGCGAGGTCGTTTTCGATCACAAGGTCGGCATTGCCGCTGGCAACCAGCGCATAGGCATAACAATCGCAGCCATATCGGAAGAGGTTCACCTGCGCTTCGACGGCGCCATAGCGCTCTGCCTGCTCGCCGGCAAACAGATGCGGTGACGTGGTAAACAGTGTCGCATCGGCAAGCGAGGTGCAATCGCGTGCCTTGACGGGGCGCTTTCCATCCGGTCCCCGGTAGTATGTGCCGCTCTCATCGGCGACATAGCGCTCGCCGGTAAAGGGCTGGTCCATCAGACCGGCGACGGCCCGGCCGTTTTTATAAAGCCCGATAAGCGTCCCCCACACGGGCAGGCCGGAAATGAAGGCCCGCGTTCCGTCGATCGGATCGATGACCCAGACATATTCGCGGTCGAGCCCGACGCTGCCATGCTCTTCCCCCATGATGCCGTGATCGGGGAAGTTCTGCCCGATCAGCGCACGGATGGCTTCTTCGGCGGCCCGGTCGGCTTCGGTCACGGGATCGAAGCCGCTCTGCAGTTTGTTTGTGATCTCGGTATTGACGCGAAAGCGCGGCAGCGTTTCCTTCGCGGCTGCGTCCGCAAGACTGTGCAGAAATTCAAGATCTGGTTGCATTTTGCTTCCTACGGCTCCGCGTTTCGGGTCATGGCCTGCGGCTATTGGCGTTTTTATGGAGTGGAAAATTATTGCAAGCGCGAAAAGATTTTTGTTCATCTCTTGACATTTGTGCAGCGCAGCAATATGTTGGTGATGCAGTCAACGACTGCGTATGCCCTTATTGGGCGTTTCCTCCCTAGATTTGACCGCGCCGAACCGGTGCGGTCTTTTTTTTGCCCGGCCTGTCCGGGAAGTTTGCCGCTGCGCCTACTCGGCCGCAAGGGCCACATCGGAATAGTTGCTGGAAAAATACTCGGTCAAAAGGTCCATGAACTGTGACAGATCCTTGCGCAACCCGATAAAGCCGGCTGTCTTTTCGAAGGTCTGTTCATTGACATAAAGACCGCGGTTGATTTCGATCTGTATGGCGTGAAGCCCGCGGGCGGGGCGTCCGTAATGTTCGGTGATGAACCCGCCCGCATAGGGCTTGTTGCGCGAAACCGTATAGCCGAGATCCTGCAAAATGCTGACCGCCAGCCTTGAAAGCGCCTCGGTGGCGCTGGTCCCATAGCGATCGCCGATAACGAAGTCCGGCCGCGTGCGGCTGCCGGCCTGCGCACTTGCCGGCATCGAGTGGCAATCCACCAGAACGCCGTAACCAAAGCGCGAATGGGTTTTGACCAGCAATTTGCGCAGCCGGTCGTGGTAGGGACGGTAGAAACGGTCGATGCGATCCAGCCCCTCTTCCATGGTTAAACGCTGGCCGTAAATCTCCATATTTTCCGCCACAAGCCTCGGGATTGTGCCGAGGCCTCCGGCAACGCGCATCGAACTGGCATTGATAAAGGAAGGAACCCGGCCTTCGAACATGCGCGGATCGAGCTCGTAGGGCTCCCGGTTGACGTCGATGAATGCGCGCGGGAAATGCGCTGCCAGCAACGGCGCGCCGATATGGGGCGACGCGTCGAACAGCTGATCGACATAATAATCTTCGGAACGGCGTATGGAATGCCGGTCGAGCCTGGAGGCTGAAAGAAAGGCTTCGGGGTAGACCCGGCCGCTATGGGGCGAATTGAATACAAAAGGGACGATTTGTTCGGCAGGCATGCGTATTTCAAACGGTGGGTGATCGGAAAAAATATCTTCGATCAATGGCTTAATCCCGCTCTGCGCGCCCTGTGGTCAAACCGGCACTCCTGCAAATCACATCCTTTGGTGGTTATGTTGCCAGTTGAAAGCGGCCAAGTCCATACTCAACGGGCCCTGTTGAGACAAACGTGAGAACCCCTCATAAAAAATCGTAACAGCGGCTTATAAAAATTGCCGGGTTTTCATCGCAAATTCACCCGATATTTACTTCACCGGGTTTGAATGGTCGGTGCCTGCATGTTATGCGGCGGGCGCAGACAATACCCAAAATAGGGAATGGACAGCCGGCTTATCCAAACAAACCGGCTGAGCATACACAAGCCAAAAGCTGATATTGGCGCGGGATTGAAGGGCATGAGTAGCGGTATGAAAATACTTCTTGCAGAAGACGATGACGATATGCGCCGCTTTTTGGTCAAGGCGCTGGAAAAGGCGGGATACGCCGTCCAGTCCTACGACAACGGCGCCAGTGCCTATGAGCGTCTGCGCGAGGAGCCGTTTTCTCTCCTTCTGACCGATATCGTCATGCCGGAAATGGATGGAATCGAGCTGGCGCGGCGTGCGACCGAACTCGATCCCGACCTCAAAGTCATGTTCATCACCGGATTTGCAGCCGTCGCATTGAACCCGGATTCAGAGGCGCCGAAGAACGCCACTGTTCTCTCAAAGCCGTTCCATCTCCGCGACCTCGTCAACGAGGTTGAAAAGATTCTCCAGGCCGCATAATTATCTGACAAATTCGCCCGAAACGGGCTTGACCACGTCATGCATTTTGTGGTGTATGCGGCCGGTCAGATGGGCGGTTAGCTCAGCGGGAGAGCACTACGTTGACATCGTAGGGGTCACTGGTTCAATCCCAGTACCGCCCACCATCATCTTCAATCACATCCAAAGAAAAACGGCGCACCTTCCCAAAGGCTGCAGTTGTCCTTCCGTAGCGTGTGGGCAATGAAAACAACTCGCATCCCAAAAGGTAATTGCAACGCTCCTGAAAAGACTGGATTGAGGCGCGGCTGATTGAACAGGCAACGCCCAGATTCACTGTTTTTGGCCCCCGGCGGAACCTGCCGCCTTGTTTTTTTGATCAGTGTGACATCTGAGAAGCAGGTCCATCCCGCTCGATCAAGCCCCATGCATTCTTAGGGGCATATGATCTTTGCATAAGACTTTCGTACACGTCCGGTGGCCGCAAGAATTTTCATTGCGATACGCCTCGCGGAAATCCCTATTTACAGGCCGTAAAGGCCGTTTGGGCGGTGCTCAGTACAAAATCGCCTCCCCCAAAGTTGCGATCATTTTTTTTCGTTATCCCCGTCTAAAATCACGGTCGCTATACACTATGAGAATAAAGGTGTTGGGGCCAAATAGTTAAAATGCAACATAAAAAAACCCATGTGGATTGCTGAATTTTGTGAACAACACCCAACGGATTTTGACTTTGTTGTGATATACTTACTTACGAATCACATTGCCCGGACTTTCGTCACAATTTGAGGGAAAGTTGATTCGGCGACTCTCAAAATTGGCGAAAGCGCAAGGCGCTTAACGTGTTGGATAGCACTGCTTTTCAACTTGAATTGATTCGCCAAACAGACGCATCGACACCACTTTAGAAACTGTAAGCGAACCGACAACGGGGGAAGGGCCTAGGACAAGGAAAGGACGAGGATCATGGACGTGTTTTCTCTGCAATCTGAGGTTTATGAAAGAACCAAGGTAGAAGAGATAACCCTGCAGGACTATCTACTGGCATGCCGTGACGACCCGGGGATGCGCGCAACGGCAGCGGAGAGGATGATCACTGCTATTGGAGAACCGGAGCTGGTAGATACCAGCCAGGACCAACGGCTGAGCCGCCTGTTCCTCAACCGCACCATTAAACGTTACCCGGCCTTTACCGAACTCTACGGCATGGAAGAGACAATCGAACGGATTGTCGGCTTCTTTCGCCACGCCTCCCAGGGATTGGAAGAACGCAAGCAGATTCTCTACCTGCTCGGGCCGGTAGGGGGCGGCAAATCCACCGTTGCGGAAATCCTTAAACGGCTCATGGAGCATGAGCCCATTTACGTCCTCAAAGCGGGAGACCAGATAAGCCCGGTCTTCGAATCGCCGCTTGGTCTCTTCAATCCCGAGCGTATGGGCGACCTTTTGGGGGATAAATACAATATTCCAAGGCGGCTGCTCACAGGTCTGATGTCGCCCTGGGCCGTCAAGCGGCTGGACGAATTCGACGGCGATATTTCCAAGTTCTCGATCGTCAAGATCTTCCCGTCCAAACTGCGCCAGATTGGCGTCACCAAGACGGAGCCCGGCGATGAAAACAACCAGGATGTTTCCTCCCTCGTCGGCAAGCTCGATATCCGCAAGCTGGAACATCTGAGCCAGAGCGATCCGGATGCCTACAGCTATTCCGGCGGCCTCAACCGCACGACACAGGGCCTCCTGGAATTCGTCGAAATGTTCAAGGCGCCGATCAAGGTGCTGCATCCATTGCTGACCGCGACACAGGAAGGCTCTTATGTGGGCACCGAGAATATCGGCGCCTTCCCCTATCACGGCATCATCGTCGCCCACTCCAACGAGGCGGAATGGCAGCAGTTCAAGAACAACAAGAACAATGAAGCGTTCCTGGACCGAATTTCAGTGGTCAAGGTGCCCTATTGCCTGAGTGCCACCGAGGAATCGGATATCTACGCCAAATTGCTGCGCGAAAGTGAATTGCGTGACGCCCAGTGCGCACCCGAGACGCTCAATATGATGGCGCGCTTCTCCGTGCTCACACGGTTGCACGAGCACGAGAATTCGACGCTTCATTCCAAACTTCGCATCTATGACGGCGAGACGCTGAAAGACACCGATCCGAATGCCAAATCGTTGCAGGAATATCGGGATGTCGCGGGTGTCGACGAAGGAATGACCGGAACCTCGACGCGCTTTGCCTTCAAGGTTCTTTCGGAAACCTTCAACCACGATACCGAGGAAATCGCCGCCGACCCCGTGCATCTCATGTATGTGCTGGAACAGGCCATCAAGCGCGAGCAGTTCAACGACGATGTCGAGGGACGTTATCTTGAATTCCTCAAAGCCGAGCTGACCCCACGCTATGCGGAGTTCATCGGTCACGAAATCCAGAAAGCCTATCTGGAATCCTATTCCGACTACGGCCAGAACCTCTTTGACCGTTACATTGCTTATGCGGACGCCTGGATCGAAGAGCACGACTACAAGGATCCCGATACCGGACAGATGTTCGACCGCGAGATCCTCGATCAGGAACTGGCGAAGATCGAAAAACCTGCCGGCATCGCCAATCCGAAGGACTTCCGCAACGAGGTCGTCAAGTTCGTGCTGCGCGCCCGTGCCGAGAACCAGGGCAAGAATCCCGACTGGCGCAAGTATAAGAAGTTGCGCCGCGTGATCGAAAAGCGCATGTTTGGTCAGGTGGAAGATCTTCTTCCTGTGATCAGCTTCGGCGCCAAACGCGACAAGGAAGCGGATGCCAAGCATCACGAATTCGTCGATCGCATGATCGAGCGCGGCTACACCAAACGTCAGGTGCGCCGCCTGGTCGAATGGTACATGCGTGTAAACAAGGCGGGTTAGACCCTTTTCGGGCTGGCTGGAAGCATTTGATGGCGGAAGATCGGTTCACTCGGCTAGGCGCGACGCGCGGCACCAATTCGTGCATCGGACAAGCGACGCAACGACGCCGATGGAGCGGTTTTCCCCACCTTCGAAAGGAAAGGGTCCAGTGACATGGGGCATTTCGTCGACCGGCGCCTGAACCCGAAAGACAAGAGCCTCGGAAACAGGCGGCGGTTTCTTAAACGCGTACGCTCCCACGTCAAGAAATCGGTGGACGAAGCCGTCCGCGAACGCGGCATCGCGGACGCGGACCGCGGCGAGAGGGTCATCGTGCCCTCAGGCAGCATCTCCGAGCCGACATTTCGCCATTCCACCAAGGCGGGCCGCCGTGAATACACATCAACCGGCAACAAATCCTTCCGCACCGGAGACAAGATAAAGAAACCGCCCGCCGGCGGTGCCGGTGGCGGCGGCAAGACCGGTACGGACACGGGCGAAGGCGAGGATGATTTCCTTTTCGTCCTGTCGCGCGAGGAGTTCCTCGATCTCTTTTTCGAGGACATGGAACTGCCCAACCTGGTCAAGCGCGGCCTCAAGCAGATCGAGGTGAAAAGACCGCACAGGGCGGGATATTCGATCACCGGCTCACCGGCCAATATCAGTGTTGAGCGGACCATGCGCAATTCGCTTGGCAGGCGCATGGCGCTGAAACGGCCGAAGGATCTTGAAGTGCGCGAACTGCGCGAAGAGATCTTCAAGCTGGAAGCAATCTCGTCGCCTACACCTGAACAGCGCACCGAATTGTCGATGCTTCACGAGATGCTGGAGGAAATGCTGCGCCGCCAGCGTCTGGTCGCCTATATCGATCCGCTCGATGTCCGTTACAATTATTTCGAGCAGCGGCCTGAGCCGCGCGAACATGCCGTCATGTTCTGCCTTATGGACGTATCGGCCTCCATGGGCGAGCGTGAGAAGGATCTGGCAAAACGGTTTTTTGTGTTGCTGCATCTGTTCCTGAGCCGCCGCTACGAAGCCATCGATCTGGTTTTTGTCCGCCATACCCACAATGCGCAGGAAGTGGACGAGGAGACGTTCTTTTACGCCAAGGAAACGGGTGGCACGGTCGTCAGCACGGCACTCGTGGAGGCAAAGCGGCTGATCGAGGAACGCTACCCGCCATCGGAGTGGAACATCTACATCGCACAGGCTTCCGATGGTGAGAACTATTCGGGCGATTCCAAAAAATGCGTCACGCTGCTCAATGAGGAGCTGATGAAGAACTGCCAGTATTTTGCCTATGTCGAGATCGTCGACGAGGCCGAAGCCGAATTCCTCAACAGCGAGGAAAACGGCGTTGAATTGTGGCGGGAGTACCGGCGGGTTGCCAGCCGCTGGCCGAATTTCGCAATGAAACGAATTTCCCGGCCGGCCGACATATACCCGGTGTTCCGCGAGTTGTTCGCCAAGAAATACGCGGATGGTAGTAGTGGCTAAAGCAGTACGCAAAAAGAAGAACAAACCTCTGTTCGAAGGGGCCGACTGGACGTTTGACACGCTGAGAACCGTCCACGATGCCATTGAAGATGTCGCCCGCGACGATCTGAAGCTCGATTTCTACACCAACCAGATCGAGATCATTTCGTCCGAGCAGATGCTCGATGCCTATTCATCGATCGGCATGCCGCTGATGTACCGGCACTGGTCCTTCGGCAAGCACTTCGTCTCCAATGAGCGGCATTACCGCAAGGGCGCTATGGGCCTCGCCTACGAAATAGTCATCAATTCCGATCCCTGCATCAGCTATTGCATGGAAGAAAACACCATGGCGATGCAGACGCTGGTCATGGCGCACGCGGCCTTCGGCCACAATCACTTCTTCAAGTCGAACCATCTGTTCCGGCAGTGGACCGATGCAGCCGGCATTCTCGACTATCTGGAATATGCCAGACGCTTCATCACCCAGTGCGAAGAGCGCTGCGGCGTGGCTGAGGTCGAAGCGCTGCTCGATGCCGCCCATGCGCTGATGCCGCACGGTGTATTCCGCTACCGAAGGCCACGGGAACCTTCGCTTCGAGAAGAGCAGGAACGCCAGAAGGACAGGCGCGAACACGAAGAACGCGCCGTCAACTATCTGTGGAGCACATTGCCGGGTTCGCCCCTGTCGGCCAAGGCGGACGCAGAAGTACGCGAGCGAAAGCGCGAGCTGCACCTGCCGGAAGAAAACCTTCTCTATTTCCTTGAGCACTACAGCCCGGTTCTCAGGCCGTGGCAGCGCGAGGTGCTGCGCATCATCCGCAACATTGCCCAGTATTTCTATCCGCAAAAACAAACCAAACTGATGAATGAAGGCTGCGCGACCTTCGTGCATTTCCACATCGTCAATGCCCTGCATCAGAAGAACCTGATCACCGACGGCGCATTGCTTGAAATCCTGCACAGCCACACGAACGTGATATTCCAGCCCGAATTCGACGATCCCCGTTTCAGCGGCATCAACCCTTATGCCCTCGGCTTTGCGATGATGCGCGACATCATGCGGATTTGCGAAGAGCCGAACGAGGAAGATCGTGAGTGGTTTCCGGATATCGCCGGCTGCAAGGACTGGCGAAACGTGCTGCTCGAAGCCTGGGCCAACTATCGCGATGAATCCTTCATCCAGCAGTTCCTGAGCCCGACGGTCATCCGTCAATTCCGCATGTTCGCTCTGTCGGACAATTCCGACGATCCATTTTATCTCGTGACCGGCATCCACGACGAACGCGGCTTCCGGCATGTCCGCGAGGTCTTCGCCCAGAATTACGATCTCGGTTCGATCGAACCCTTCATCCAGGTGGTTGACGTCGACCTTCTGGGCGACCGCTGCCTCAAACTCCAGCACGTCAAGCGCAACGGCGTCCCCCTCGACAAGGAACTGAAGGAAGCAACCCTTGCATACCTGGAGTCCCTATGGGGTTACGAGGTCAAGATGGAAGAGGTTGCGGCCTGAGCGGCGGGCATCAGCGCATGGGTACCGGTTATCCGGCGCCGCCGCAGGCCGGCACGAACTGGTCCAATAACGCTCCCTGATAAAACAGCGGATCAAGGCCGAGGACAAAGACACCGAGGCCGAAAAGGTTGTGCTCGACCCAAACGGCCGCCAGTGACCGGGTTTTCCTGTAGGTGCGATAAAATACCAGGCCCGCTGCAAAGCCAAGCGCAACGGAAAGCCAGGAACCGAACAGAATATGCACCCATCCGAACAGTGCAGCCGAAATGATGGTGGCGGGCAGAATCCGGACTTTCAGTTCATCCAGCCTCCATCCGGCATAGCAGCGAAAGACAATTTCCTGAGGCAGAACCGAGACAAACGTATATCCCACCGCCACACCTGCAATTATGATCGGGCTGTTTGAAGGGATGCACAACAGCCGGTCCGGGTAAAACCACAGCACGAATGCAAGGATCACGAGCCAGGCCGCTCCTGCCCTTAATAAAATCCCGGACAGCGCGAAACGGCAGGCTTGCCAGTCAAACCGCATATAGGCCCGCCGCACGCCCGCTTTCGACAACCGCCAAAGGCAGTATCCGAGGAGCACGAAGAGTGCGGGAAAATGCAGCTGCTGGTTCACGCCATAAGCCAGCAGCAAGGGTGCGACAAGGATCGTTCCGAGTTCGACTGCGACCAGCCGGTCCGCATTCAACAATGTGACCGGGAGCAGGAACCGAAAACCGGACATTGACCAATCAATCCCGTCGCCGGAAGCTGGCGGTTCAGGAGCTGCCCTTTTGCGCCTGGGCCTCAAACTCTCTTTCAAGCCGCTCCTCGAGCTTGACCAGATCGTCCGGCAAGGGCTGGCCCGTTGCCCTGAGCTTGTTGAGCTCAAGGCGAATCTGCTCGAGAAGCTGGGTTGCGTCTTCCGGCTGGTTTTCCATTTCAACGAAGAGCATGTTGATTTTGGTGATGAGGTCGTCAAAAGCCATGCGCCGGCATCCTTATCGTTATTCGTTGTTCGCAATCATAGTACCGGACGATTGACCATATTTTGACCCTCGTCAAATGAAGACTGCGACAAATTTCTCCGCATACGCCAAATCCTGTGCCGACCGATAAAACTACTCAGCCGGAACATGAGCGAACTGTGCGACCCTCGTTTTCGCGTAGATAACAAGGGCCGTCGTCACCAGCACAACCGACACAACCGCGGTTACGAAGACGAAGGCGCTGGTAAAGCCGCTTTTTGCCGCGACCTCAACAAGATGCTGGTCCGCCAGTGAAAGTGCGTGTGCTGCCGTCAGTGCCTCTTCCAGACTGTCGCCGGCAGTTTCCGGCAGAACAATCCCGTTTGGAACGGCAAAAGACAACGTATAAGCCGCCGACATCAGCCCGCCGAAAACGGCAACGCCGATCCCCGCACCCATGTCGAACGAAACCGATTCCATCGAGGCCGCCATGCCGGTCCTGTGTGCGGGCGATCCATTGATGACGGCACTTGAAGCTGCGGTCATGGCAACACCGATCCCGAACCCGAGGGCCATCAGCGCGGCAACCGCAAGACCAAGATTATAGTTGAACAGCGCAAGGCAGACAGCCAGGCCAAGGCCGCCTACGAGCGTGCCGCTCCACATGAGCGTTTCCTGACCCCATCTGGGAATAAGCGCACCTGCTATCGGACCGGCAGCCAGCGCAGCCAGGGGAACCGGCAGGATATAGAGCCCGGCATCAAGCGGCGAGAACCCGTCGACCAGCTGCAGATGCTGGCTGAACACGAGCTCGAATCCGGCAACCGAGGCAGACGTGACGAAGGCAATGAATATCCCCGCCGAAAAGCGCGTATTGTTAAACAGGCCGAAATCGATCATCGGATCGGACATCCGACGCTGGCGCCGCGCAAAAAGCACAAGCGTCACGATGCCAAGCAGGCCCGCAAGTACGGCAATCTCGTAGGAAGGATCGCGCTTGACGAATTCCTTGAAGGCATAAACGGTCGCAATGATGCCGAACATGATTTCCGCCGAGCCGCGCCAGTCCAGCGGGCGTTGGCTGAGTTGCTGTTCATTTGTAACGCAGAAAATTGCGACAACCAGCGACACAAGCACGATCGGAACATTGACGAGGAACACCGAACCCCACCAGAAATATTCAAGCAGAACGCCGCCGATGATGGGTCCGGCCGCTGCGCCGCCGGCTGCGACGGCGGACCATATGCCGATGGCCATGGCCTGTTCGCGCGCATCGGTAAATGTCAGGCGGATGATGGAAATGGTAGCAGGCATCATCATGCCGCCGCCAAGCGCCAGAACCACCCGTCCGGCAATCAGCATCTGGGGGTTCGGCGCGTAGGCACAAAGCAGCGAGGCAGCACCGAAAACGGTCAGGCCGGCAAGAAACAGGTTCCGGTGACCCCAGCGATCACCGAGCGCGCCGAATGTGGGCAGCACGCCGGCGATCACCAGCGAGTACGCGTTCACGATCCACAG
Source organism: Hoeflea sp. TYP-13 (assembly GCF_040932035.1). Taxonomy (NCBI): domain Bacteria; kingdom Pseudomonadati; phylum Pseudomonadota; class Alphaproteobacteria; order Hyphomicrobiales; family Rhizobiaceae; genus Hoeflea; species Hoeflea sp. TYP-13. Next base: position 125,565 of record NZ_JBFRBB010000003.1, on the reverse strand, counting down.
CTTTTCGGACGCATCGGCTCCGAGCGCATAGGTCAGGCTCGGAAGCGCCGTATAGAGGATCGTCAGATCCATGACGATCATCAAGAGCGCGGATGACACGATGGCCAGAACGAGCCATTTGTTGTTGATAGGCATTTACAGCCCCTGTGAATTTGGCAATGTCGGGAGGAACAACGTCCTGTTTAGATTTATAAATACGATCGTATTTTATAAAAATCAATGGTAAAAATACGACCGTATTAAAAAAGAGCATGAGGGAATGGGCAGAAAGAAAACGATAGACCGCAATGAAGTGCTGGACGCCGCCGAAAGGGTCGTGCGGGACAAAGGTGCGTCCGGGCTCTCCATCGGTGCCGTCGCTCAGGAGGCCGACATATCCAAGGGTGGCGTTCAGTCCTGCTTCGGCACCAGGGATGCGTTGATCGAAGCCATGTTCGAACGCTGGGACAAGGACTTTGACGCCCAGCTCGAGGAACAAAGAAGCAGCGACACGTCGGGTCATGGCGAGGTAAAGGCCTATATCTCAGCCGTGCACCTGGACATTACCGAGCGGCATCTGCGCAACGCGGCAATGCTGTTGCTGCTGGCACAGACCGAGGAGCACCGGATCAAGGCCCGCGAATGGTATCGCAATTACTTCGACAAGCTGGATCTGAGCACAGATGAGGGACGCCGGCTGCGCATAGCGATACTGGCGACGGAAGGCGTCTTCATGCTCAGTTCGCTCGGCATGACCGACTTCAGCAAATCCGAATGGGATGATCTCCTCAAAGACATACTGGCGTTGACACGATAGACGACAGATCGACGGTGCAGGAAAATCCGGAGTGCGGGCGTCCAGTCAGGGCCGGCTTCCATGCGCCCCGCAGAAAACCGCACGGGTGGAACCGCTCGGGACATCGACTTTACCCATATGGAAGGGCCGCAATGCGGACCTTTCGGAAATGACAGGCTACGCTCGAAAGCGGTCGTTGGAGTTGATGGCTTTTAACTTGAATTCAGCCCGCGGGTAATAAATTACGCGCGTCGGAACTCGCCGCCTGTAACGCTCAACACCGCGGCCTTGAGCGAGGCAAGAAGGTCGAGCAGTTCTTCCTTGCTGCCCGCCGTATATTTCATTCCCTGTGCGGTTATTACGACGAAATGGGCGAACTGGGAAACAGACTGTCCGGAATATTCGATCTGGCTTTCGAAAGGCGCAAGGACGTCTATCAGGGCATTTCGGGCGTTGATCCGCGATTCAAGGATGGCCGCTTTCCCGGCCGCATTGTGACCGCTGATCAGATCGTCGGAAGACGGCGAACTCTGTAACAGATCAAATGCCGGAATAACGGTGTTTTCGAAATAGACATCCAGTTTCCGATCCAGCGCATCGACCTTGTCCCAGGCCTTTTTTGCCTTTTCCAGCGATGCTTCGGCCATGAACCTGATGCATGCGCCGAGGATCTCATCCTTGCTTCGGTAGGACGCATACAGCGTCGGCCGCGACACCGCCGCCTCTTCGGCGATGTCCAGCATGGTCGCCTTGCGGACGCCGTATTGAACGAATGTGCGGATCGCCGCCTCAAGGAGCTTTGTTTGCGTTTCAGTCATTTTTACAACTTGACAGATTATGGAAAAGTGTTAATTATCGAATTAACACATGATGTAAATCTGTTAAATCGAATTTGCACAATATACAACAACGGATTTGTTCGGATGCACAGACAAACGGCCCTCATTACCGGCTGCTCAAGCGGCTTCGGCAAACTGATCGCAACGACCTTTCACGACAATGACTGGAACGTGATCGCTACCATGCGTTCGCCGGAACAGGAAACGGATCTGGCCAGCGGCGAGCATATGCTCGCGACCCGTCTGGATGTGAACGACTCTCAATCGATCGAAGCCGCATTTTCCGCTGGCGAAGCTGAATTCGGCTTTATCGACACGGTCGTCAACAACGCCGGCTATGGCGGCTACGGTCTGTTCGAGCAGGCGAGTGAATCTGACATGCGGTCGATGTTCGAAACCAATCTGTTTGGCCCCATAAACATTATGCGGGTCGCACTGCCCAAAATGCGGGCATCGGGAACAGGCACCATCATCAACGTGACATCCATGGCGGGGCACATGGCATTGCCAGGAAACTCCATCTATTCGGCATCCAAACACGCCATGGTCGGGCTGACCGAGGCGATGGCGCTGGAATACAGACCGCTTGGCATCCGAATATTTTCCGTGGCACCAGGTGCCTATCCGACAACACGGTTCACCGCCAATACAGACAAACGGATCGACGAGGGCGATGCGGAACTGGTCGCATATTCAAACCGGCTGCGTGAACAGATCAATTCCGTCGGGGCGCAGATGGCCAGCGAAAGCGGCAAGATAGCCGACCCGCAGGAGGTGGCCGATCGGGTCTACGCCTGCGCAACATCCGAAATGCCGATCCACAGTCCTACCGGCGCGGATGCCGAGATGCTTATCGCCATGATGGGCCAGGACAATCGGCAGGACTTCCTCGACCGCATCGGCACGATGCTGGTCCCCGGCAACTGATATTTTTCAACATCGGGAGAGGCACATGTTCGGCAACATGATCGCAAACATGATGGTCAAACCATTCCAGTCGCCACTGTTCGACAGCCCGGCAAATTATGGCCTTGAGTATGAGAACGTCGAATTCAAGGCGCGCGACGACGTAACAATAAGGGGCTGGCTGATCAAAAGCGGCACGGATCGCGTCATCATCCAGAGCCACTTCGGCGTTCAGTGCAACCGCGCCGGTTACAGCCCGGACGGAAAGGGACTGATCAAACCGTGGAAGCAGGACATCCCGTTCCTGCGGCAGGCCAAATATCTGTCTGACAACGGGTATTCGGTGCTTATGTACGATTTACGCGGTCACGGGGAAAGTGACATCGGAACAACGCCCTGGGTCAGCTGGGGTCCCGAGGAGGCCAAGCATGTGATCGCCGCGGTGGACTATATCAGCAAGCACCCCGACTACCGTGACGCAAGCCTCGGCCTGCTCAGCATCTGTATGGGCTCGGCTTCCACAACCTATGCTTACGGATTGGACGACGGATTGCGAAAATATCCCGGTATCAAGGCCATGATCGCGGTCCAGCCGCTGCTCTACAGCTATTTTGTTGATGCATTCGGCATGCCAGGCTTCCTCCAGCGCGCCGGCAGCAAGGTTACAGCCGAGCGGCTGGGGTTCGATCTCAACACCAGGTCGTTTTTGCCGGACGCTAGACAAATAACCGTTCCGACCATGGTCGTGCAAAACAAAAACGATCCCTGGACCAATCTTGAAATGGTGAAGGAGTATTACGACAATCTCGCCGTTGAGAAGGAAATGAAGTGGCTAGATATAGAAAAGAGCCGATTTGCCGCCTACGACTTCGTTGGACGGGAACCTGAAAAGCTGTTCGGCTGGTTTGATCGGCACATGATGGCGAAAAACTAATTCTGATCGGTACCGCCATGATCTGGACCATTCTGAAATGGGTCATCACTCCGTTGCTGCTTGTGGCGGTTGTGCTCGCCCTCATCGGCAGGGAAACGTTTCACGTTGAAGTCACCATTCCCGCACCGCCGGAAGAAGTGTGGGCGGTCCTGATGGACACGTCGGCATATGGCGACTGGAATCCGGTTTTCACCAAGGTGGAAGGTGAGTATAACGAAGGCGCAAACATCCGAAACACCGTGCAGGCGCCCGACGGACAGATCCTCGACATTGAGACGACGGTCAAAGTGCTGAACGAAAATCGTGAGCTCAGGCAGACAGGCGGGATGACCGGACTGCTGACTTTCGATCACCAGTGGCTTCTGGAATCTGTCGAAGGAGGAACCAGAGTCACTCAGCATGAGATCGATCAGGGCCTCTACATGTGGTTTTGGGATTCCGGTTGGATTGAACCGTCATATGCAAAGGTCAGCGAAGCGCTCCGGGACCGCATTGCGAGCATCAATCATTGACCGACTTCAGCAAATCAGAGTGGGAAGACCTTTTCGGCGACATACTGGCGTTGACACGGTGATTGGCCGGTCGGCCGTTCTGGATATTCCGAATATTTAACGGGAAGAAATTGCCGGTATCAAAGACTGTTTACCGGCTTCTCCGACAGCCAGGATGACTAGGCCTGCGCATGCGCGGGTTTTGCTTTTCGAAGCCCCGCCAGGGTAAGCCCGTAGATGCATGCCACGACAACAAGAAGCGCGGTCACCTGATACGTGCTTATGGTGTCTCCCAAAAAGATGACAGCAAGGACCATGGTCAGTGCGGGCCAGGGTGTCGTGATGGAACTGGCGAGCGAAACGTCGATGTGCCGGACGGCATAAAACCAGACGATCAGTTCGAGAAAATAGACGAGGCCCATAATCGCCGACATGGTCTGAAAAATCGCGCTTAGGCCCGCTGCAATCCCTGTCGGCCTGGCAACGGCAAGAACCGCAAAGAGAAACAGAATTGAAATCACCACCCGAAAGAATGTCACCTGCACGGGGGTAACAGATGTCCGGCCCAGCTCTTCCTTGATGATCACATGCGCAATGCTCCAAAGCAGCGGCACACCAAGAGAAGCGAGGAACCATGGCGACAGGCCGGACATCCGAAACGTTCCCTCCGTCCCCAGATAATACAGTGTGCCGATCAATACTGCTGTCAGCATCAGTTCAACAGCAGACTTCCTGCGCCTCAGGAACAGGCTCTCCCACAGGATAGCAAAGAGCGGATAAGCCTGGATGGCGATTGCAGCATTGGCCGCACCGGCCTTTTCGACACCCAGAACATAAAGATAGGTGGACAGACCAAACAGTGCTCCGGTGAAGAGTGCGACCGCGATCATACGGCTCCTCTCACGTTGCGAGAGTTCGACACCAAATATGCCTTTCGTTCCGCTTTTCAGTTCAAAGCCAAAGACCGGCAGAGCGAAGACCACCTGCCAGACGGACAGTGCGAATGCGAATGAAAGCGCTCCCACATCGGAGGGACGGAGGTTTGAAACGATCGGCATCACACCGAGCAGTGTAAGACTGACCAGCGATAGAGCGATGCCCTTGCCAACAGAAGCAGACGGAAGTGCCATGGGATGCATCCGGGTATAATTGCATTGATTGATATGAGATTTGCTATTAATCTATGATCAATGCAATTAAAATATTGATCTGATGGCAATTTGGATACCTGATCTCGAAGGCCGTGTCGGCCCTAAATATCTTCAGATCGTGGAGGCGATGGCGGAGGACATTGCCGCAGATCGCCTTGCTGTTGGCACGCAACTCCCGCCGCATCGCGAACTGGCCTATCAGCTGGGCATATCAGCGAACACCACCAGCCGCGCCTATGCCGAGGCCGTCAAACGGGCGCTGTTGCGCGGCGAAGTCGGGCGCGGCACCTTTGTCCGGTCATCCGATGCCGCGTTGCAGATCGATGAGCAAAACAACCTGCGCCGCGAGCGAACAGGACCGATTGATCTGTCGCGCAATCTTCCCCTGCCCGGGTTCGCCGAACCGCATATCCGGCGTGTCCTTGGAGAGATCGCAAGCGGCAAAGGGCTTCCGGCGCTGCTTGATTACCAGACGGATGACGACCTCGCGCACCACAGCGAAGCCGGCATGATCTGGCTTGAAAGCTGCGGGGTGACGGCCCGGCCGGATCAGATCATCACGACAATGGGCGGGCAGCACGGACTGTTGTGCACGCTGATGGCGCTTTTGCGCCCTGGTGATCTGCTGCTGACAGAAACTTTGACCTACACACCCGTGCGCGCGATGGCTGAAAGGCTGGGCCTGCATACCGCGACCGTCAATATGGACGCCAAGGGCATCGTCCCGGAAGCATTCGCCGAGCTTTGCACCCGTGGAAGGCCGAAGGCGCTCTATCTGACACCAACCCTGCAGGCCCCGACAACGGTGACCCTCTCAAAGGCGCGGCGCCAGGCCATAGCCGAGATCGCACAGCGGCACGATGTGATCCTCGTCGAGGACGACGTCTTCGGTCCGCTCAAGGCGGATCGCCCGGCTCCGCTCGCGACATGGGCACCTGAAAACACGGTCTATGTCACAAGCCTCTCAAAGTCCGTTGCACCGGGATTGCGGATTGGCTTTCTGGCCGCACCCGCCAGCCTGGTTCCCGCCATTCGACACGCCGTCAACCTCAGCGTCTGGATGACGCCGCCCATGACCCTGGAAGTCGCGGCGCGGGTGATCCACGATGGAACGGCGTCGGAACTGACGATGCAGCAAAGAACAGCGGCAACGCGCCGCCAGTCCCTCGCGCGGACCATACTGGGTCACATGGATTACGTTGCTGATCCCCACGGCTTCCACCTGTGGCTGCCGCTGCCTTCGGATTGGAGAGCCGATACGTTCCGGGCGCAATGTGCGCGGTACGGCGTGCTGGTGAGTGAGGGGCGCAGCTTTGCCGCCCGGGGGAACGATGCACCCGAAGCGGTGCGGGTCTGTCTGAGTCACGAGATGAGCGAGGCACGGCTCGAACAGGGACTTCGGATTTTGGCCAACCTGCTGCGCCTCGCGCCAACCGCCTCCACGATGGACATATGACGCAGAAACAGTTTTGCTGCATGCCGGCACGTTTAAAAACAGTCCAAACCGGAGGCTGTTGCACTCAGCACGAGTGACAACAAAGCGGACATTCGCTCACCTGAAGCTCTGCGAGCTGATCGTGCGGCTGATTTCCGCTCCGGTGTTTGCCGCCTGGTATCTGGCCCGGAAGGGTCTGCCGGAAGTTTCCACGTCACGTCGAAGCCACCGGTGTGTTTCCAGGAGCTTCAGTGACTGGGAAAGTGCTCTATCGGTGATGGGATGCAATTGGGTCTTGATTTCACCGAAATAGCGGGGCTCCCGGCTGGCGCCAAGAACGGGCAAACTCCAGGCACGCCGTAAAAGCACCTGCTCGGAGGGTTGTTTCACCAGGGTCTCGATCTTGTGTGCAATCCCGGCGATTTGGGCACCTTCAGCCGTCAACCGAAATTCGGATCGCAGCGGATGACCATGGCCGGGATTGCGTTCCATAAGCCCCAGATCGATCAGGTGATCAAGGCTTTGCCTGAATGCGGTCCGTCCGGCGCCGGTCGCCGAAATCAAGGCAGCCTGCCGCCCCGGCACGCCACGATCCATCTGCGCCAGAATACTTAAGCACCAGGCCCTTGATGTCAGCTTGACAAGCGTCACAATGTCCATAAAGTATAGTATATATACTTTATGTCAGGAGCAAAGCCCTTGCCAATCGTTTCACTGGAAAACACCATCACGATCGCAATTTCCGTACGGGATCGGCATCTCAGTGCACAATGGTATGCCGAAAAACTCGGTTTTGAACTTCTCTATCACGCAGACGATGCGGGCTGGAGCGAGTTAAGCACAAAGACCGACGGCGTTACCCTGGGATTGGGTGAGCAAGCCGAACCAAATCCGGGCAACTCGGTTCCGGTTTTTGGGGTGGCAGACATTTCCGCTGCACGAAGAGCCCTGGAAGCTGCCGATGTTAAGTTCGATGGTGAAACCGTTACCATTGAGGGGATGGTGAGCACTGCGACTTTCTACGATCCGGACGGCAATGCATTGATGCTGGCTCAGGATCTCACAAATTAGGCAAATCAAGGCTGCCGGCCCGTCCGCGGCAGAGCGCGTCGATCCGCCGGCGCCGGTATTCCCTTCGACGGTAGATGCGAAGACAGTCACAGCCGGTGATGCCGGTAAGCACGCGTTCTAGTGAATAAGCCCGCGCCGCAAGGCCTTGACGGCCGCATGGTGCTTGTTGAGGCCGTTCATCTTGTGGGTGGCGGTTGAGGCATGATGGTTCACCGTCGACACGGAAAGCCCCAGGATTACCGCAATATCCTCAGCGGTCTTGCCCTCCAGGGTCCAGGAAAGGCACTCGCGCTCGCGGATTGAGAGTTCAATAGCGGCATCCAGGTGCTCCTGTCTTTTCAACTGCTCCTTCATCACCAGCTCATGCGTGTCGAACGCGGCCGAAAACAGCCGGCTGTGTTCCTGGCGTGTGACATCGAAGAGATGCTGCTTGTTGGATGAAATGACATTGAACACCCCGAGTTCCCCGTCCGGGCCCCGTACCGGAATAGCCAGCCCATAGGTAATGTCGAATGACTTCGCCTCATCGAAGACCCGCCGTTGCGGCTTCTTGAAACGTCTTAGAAAGCGGCCCTGCCCCCAGTAAAATGGCCGGGTCATGCGTTTCGCCAGATCGGCCACGGGATCGACCTCGAAATAACGCAGCGCCATATACCGTTCGATCCATTCATCCGGGTAGCTGGTGTTGAGGGTACGGTCGATCTCGAAAGCCACATTGCGCGGCGGACTGAGCACAAGATAGGAAAAATACTCCAGCCCCAGGCTGCGCGCGAATGTGTCCATGCGTCCGTTTATGTCCGCGGCTTCATCCTGTTCGCGATAGCTGCTTTCCTCCAGCCAGTTCATCATCGTTCCAACTCCAATCCGACCAAATTACACCCGGCGGCTCGATTTTAGCAAACCTTTGCAATTGAACGCCCGCAAACCCCGATTGTAGCTTTGCTGGAAAGCAACATCAGGCCACAAAATCATGTTCGGGAGGCATTGAGATGGGCAGGTATTCAAGGATTTTGGCATTGGGAACAGCCCTTTGCGCCTTCACTTCAACTGCGGCAATGGCCGATCTGGTGAAAATCGGCGTTCTTGCGCCGCTGACCGGTCCTACCGCATCCGATGGCGAGGAATTCGTGCGTGGCGCTCAACTCGCCGCAAAGGAGGCCAATGAAAGCGGCGGCATCGCCGGTCATACATTCGAGGTCGTCACGGCGGACGTCGTCGATCATTCCGCCGCAAATGTCACATCTGCCGTGGAGCGGCTGCTGGGAACCGAGGGCGTGCATATCATCCTGACGGGCTATGCGAGCCTGTCGATGTTCGAAGTGGAACTGATGGCGGAAGCAAACATGCCCTATATTGCCGCCGGCCCATCGCCGCAATTTGCGGCAATCGTTTCCGGTGACCCTGGCGCCTATGATTGCTGCTGGTCATTCACCGCCGACTTCAAGGGATACGAGACCGATGTGACACCCACCATCGAAGCGCTTTCGGCAGCCGGCCACTTTCCCCTCAACAACAAAACCGTTGCAATTATCTCTTCGGACAACCCCTATTCCAAGACCATATCGGAGGGTATGAAGACCGCCTTTGGCGATGCCGGCTGGACCGTAACCGTGGACGAGCTGGTGCCCTTCGGACCGGTGGGCGACTGGCGGCCTATCCTTGCCAAGGTACGGGAAAACCCGCCGGATGTGGTTATCAATACCGACTATATTCCGTCCAATGCGGCGCTGTTTACAAACCAGTTCCGCGAGGACCCGACGGATTCGGTCGTCTTCCTGCAATACGCTCCGCTGGTGCCTGAATTTGTCGAGCTAACGAAGGAAAACTCCAACGGCGTCCTCTATAACGCCATTGGCGCGACCCTTGATGTCGATGCCTGGCCGCGCGGCCAGGAGGTTGCCCGTAAATACAAGGACGAGTATGGCGTTGCGTCCGGCGCCTACGGTACCGGCCTCTATGAAATGACGACTGTCTATTTCGAAGCCCTGGAAAAGGTCGGAGACCCGACAGACCACGAAGCCATCGGCAAGGCCATAGGCGAGACCAAACGGCCCATCACGTCCGGTTTCCTTGAGTTCGACCCGGCGACGCATGTCGCAAGGCAGGGCAACGACCATGTGCCTGTGACCTTCTTCCAGATACAGGATGGTGCCGGCGTCATGATCAGCCCGGAAAAGTTCAAATCGGGTGATTTCAAGAAACCGGTCTGGATGTCTGAATAGCAGCAGGCAGGTCCCGTGGCATCGCTCCTTGAAATCAGGAACCTGACCAAATCATTCGGCGCACTTGTCGCGGTAAACGACCTTTCCTTTTCGGTGGCTGGGGGCGAGATTCTCGGCATTGCCGGACCCAACGGGTCCGGCAAGTCAACCCTCTTCAATCTGATCAGCCGCATTCCCTTTGGCGCGAACCGTGGCGAGGTCGAATTTGAAGGCCGGCGCATTGACGGGCTGCCCGATCATCGTATCGCGCAACTCGGTATTATCCGAACGTTCCAGCGCGAAGCGGTCTTTCAATCGATGAGCTGCGTCGACAACATCCTGGTGGCGATCGAACAGACAACCGGTGCGCGGGGTAAAGAAGCGGAACGGCTGGCGGACGAAGCCTGCGATCTGGTCGATTTTCCCAAAAACTTTCACAACCTGCCTGCGGCCACTCTGCCGGTGTTTTATCAAAAACAGCTGATGTTGACGACGGCCGTTGCCCAGAATCCCAAACTGCTGCTTCTTGACGAACCGGCCTCTTCCCTCGTGGAGAATGAAATCGACTGGGTGCGTCAAACCGTATCAAGGCTGAATGCAAACGGCATTACCATCATGCTTATCGAACATGTCCTGCCGCTGTTGATGTCCGTATCGACCCGGCTTCTGGTCATGGAACAGGGCAATATCATTGCACTCGGCGATCCCCGCAAAGTCACCCGTGATCCGGCGGTCGTCGAAGCCTACCTCGGACAGCCGGCGTGAGCGCCTCTCTTCTGGAACTGCGCAACCTCAGCGGCGGTTATCCGCCGGTTTCTGTGTTTCGCGGTGTCGATCTGACGGTCCGCGAAGGTGAGGCTGTCGGATTGTTCGGTCCGAACGGCCATGGCAAGACGACACTTTTGAAAACGGTCGCCGGTCTGATTGATCCATGGGACGGCGACATTGTCTTTGCCGGTGATCGGCTGAATGCTGAAGGCAGGATGCGTCCGCGTACATCCCGGCACCTCAATTATGATCTCTTCCGAAAACGCCGCATCAGTGCCGAAGCCGTCGTCCGGCAGGGCCTGATTTACGTGATGCAGGGCAATCTTCTCTTTCCGGAAATGACCGTTGAGGAGGTTCTGGACATCGCCCCCCAGGCCGCGCGAGGACGCAAGGGTACAAAACAGATGCGCGACCTTGTCGAAGAACTCTTTCCGCGCATGCGCGAGCGCTGGCGGTCGAAAATCCGCTTTCTGTCGGGCGGTGAGCGGCAAATGGTATCCATCGCGGTCGGCCTTCTGGCCCTGCCGCGCCTGTTGATCCTCGATGAGCCCACACTCGGCCTTTCACCGAAGCTGCGCATCGAGCTGTGCGACGCAATTGCAAAAATCCGTGCCCGCAATGTGCCGCTTGTCGTGGTCGATCAGAATGTCGAGTTCCTGACAAGCCTCGTCGACCGGCTTTACCTGTTTGACCACGGCACGATCACGCAGGAGATCGACGGCAATGAAATGCCGTCCCACGAGGAGGTCATGACAATGATGTTCGGGGAGGCGCACTGATGGCCCTGGAAACATTGGCATTTGTGCTTGCTTCAGGCTTGGTGCTCGGCGGGCTCTACGCCCTGATGGCCGCGGGTCTTGCCGTCGTCTGGACGACGTTGGGTGTCTTCAATTTCGCCCATGGCGCATTGATCGCGCTCGGCGCCTATATTGCCTGGCAGGTCTCGCAATACGTTACCGGCGGCGCCGGTTTTCTGATCGGTGCAGGGGTTTCCGTGGCGGTCATGTTCTGTCTCGGATTTGCCATGCACTATGTGCTCGTCAAGCCCTTTGAGCGCCACGCCAATCTCGTGCTTTTGGCGGTCATCACCACGCTTGCCGCAGCGTCGATCGTAGAAAATTCCATCCTGCTCGCCTGGGGTCCGAGGGACAAGCAGATCACACCGCCAATCGCCGGCAAGATCGAGTTTTTCGGAACCGCGATCAGCACCCATGATTTTGTCATCCTCGCTGTGGCGCTGGCCGCGCTGCTCGCCTTTGCCCTGTTCCTTAGAAAAAGCACGACCGGGCGGGCAATGCGTGCCGTTGCGCAAAACCGGGAAGCCGCCGAACTCATGGGTTTCAACGTTTCCCGGCTCTTTGCCATGACCATCGGCCTGTCGGCATCGACTGCGGCCCTTGCCGGCGTGTTTGTGGGCTCGCTGCGCTTCATCAGCCCGACCGTCGGCACCGATCCGCTGATGAAATCGCTGATCGTTGTCATTCTGGGCGGTGTGACGCGCTTCACCAGCCCCATCTATGCGGCTTTCATCGTCGGCATGGCTGAAGCTTTTTCTGCTTATTTTCTGGGCCTTTACTGGGCGCCAGCGGTGCTCTTTGCCATGATGATCATTTTGCTTCTGATCAAGCCTGAAGGCCTCTTCGGCCGCAAAACCAGAACATTGTAGGCGGGTTGAACATTGAAATATGCGCCCCCCTTCCATCGCACCAATGGTTTCTGGCCCGTCGCGATTGCATTATGCGTCGCAGCCGCTTTGCCGCTTCTCTTTACAGAGACCTATGTCCGACACATCCTCATTCTGATTTTCGTCTATGCGATCCTGGCTTCCAACTGGGATCTGTCTTTGGGCTATGGCGGCATCGTCAATTTCGCCCATATCGCCTTCTTCGCCATCGGCCTCTACACATACGGCATTGCGGCAAAGATCTTCGGTCTCGATCCGTGGCTGGCACTGTTATTGGCGCCAACCCTTGCAATGGCCTTTGCCGCGCTGCTTGCGATTCCCGTCCTTCGGCTGGAGGGGATATACGTCATCCTGGTGACCATCGCGGCGGCACAATTGCTGTTCCAGCTGGTCGTCAGCCAGGGCGACTACACCGGCGGAACAAGCGGTATGGTCTTGTTGCCGCGACTTGAAATCGGCGGCTATCGTCTGTCGAGCGATGGCCGCGTCGGTTATTATTATCTGTCTCTCCTGTTGGTCGTTCTCTCAACCATCTTTTTGTACAAGCTGGAACGCTCGGCTCTCGGTCGCGCCATCAAGGCGCTGCGCGACAACAAATACTACGCCATTTCAAGAGGTGTGTCGGAAGGCCGGATCCGTCTTCTCACGCTATGCGCTTCTGCTATTTTTCCGGGACTGGCAGGCGCTTTTTACGGCGCCTATCTGCGCATCGCCTCACCCGACGTTTTCGGCCTCGGATTTTTGACGATCACGCTGTCGATCCTCCTGCTGGGAGGCGTCTCCACCATCTGGGGTCCGCTGATCGCAGCCGTTGTCATTACCGCATTTGCCGAAATCCTGGCCGATTACGGCGCATGGCGAAATATCATCATCGCACTGATGATCATTGCCGTCGTTGTCGTCTATCCGGGCGGGCTTTTTGCGGCAATGCAGGAGATTTGGGGAATAACCACCCGGCTGCGGACCAATGCCATCGCCGCATGGCGTCGTCGATTCGAGGCCGGGTCCCGGCGGCAGGCAATGGGCGTCAAAGACCGGCTTTTGACGACCATCCACGGCCCGGCCTCGGTCTGCGATACCGGCGGGGAAGGCCAGGCGATCGTCTTCGTCCACGGCAATTCCTCCTGCAAGGAGGTCTTCCGCCGGCAATTTGATGAATTTGCCGGACAATACCGGCTCGTATCATTCGACTTGCCCGGCCATGGCGTTTCGCCAAATGCCGACCCGGAGGAGGATTATTCCGTTGAAGCCTATGCGGAAATCATCCGCGATCTCGTCGGCAGGCTGAACCTGAATGACCCAATCGTTTTCGGCTGGTCCCTTGGCGGCTACGCAGCGCTCGAATATGCGGCGCAGGGAAATCCCATTAAGGCTCTGGCGATTTGCGGCACCTCACCGGTCAACAAATTTCCCGATGACATGCCGCGCGGATATATCCCGACCCCGCACATGGAGCTGGCGGGAAAGCGCTTTCACTCACCCCACGAAAAGCGTGCCTATGCGACCCATACGATCGGTGAAAATACTCCGGCCGAACCGCTGGCCCGGCGCGCGGTGTGGCGCACCGACGGCCTTGCGCGTGAGCAGGTGTTTGCCAAACTCAAGACCGTCGACTGGCCCCGTCAGATGCGCGTGCTGCGCGAAGGAAAAATTCCCTTCGCGATGATCAACGGCCCGGCTGATCCATTCATCAACCACGAATATTGCCGCGAACTGTCCTATGCGAACATCTGGCTGGGCGCGCCGCAAAATATCGGCACGGCCGGCCATGCGCCGTTCCTGGAGGAACCTGAAATGTTCAACTCGGTCTTTAGGGATTTTTTGAGCTGGGCGGAAAAAGACGTGGAAATACAAAAGATTGCATAGGAAGACGCGCACCCGGAAATACCGAAAGCCCCTCCCGGAACAATCCGGGCGGGGTTTATTTTTTTGAATTTACTTTTTGGTAATCCGGTCGGCCACAAAGGGCTTGTACGGACCGTTGGCCGCAAGATAGTCAGCAACGACGATCTCAAGGCCCGGGCCGTAATCATAGGCATTCATGGCGTCGGTCTTGAATATCTTGTAACCGTCACCGCCATTACGGACATAGTTGTTGGTAACGACGCCGTAGACCTTGGCCGGATCGAGCGGCTCATAGCCGTTACCGCCTTCCACCATCACGCTGACGATACGCTGGCCGGGTTCGGCCGCCGCATCCCAGGTGAACTTCATGCCGGCCACCTGCGGGAAGCGTCCGGCGCCGTCCTCAACCTGGCTGACGCCGTTTTCTAGCGCGTCGATGAGACCCTGTCCCTTGATCTGGAAGGTCGAAAGCGTGTTCTGGAACGGCAGCACCGTCAGCACCTCGCCCATCGTCACCTCGCCCTTGTCAATCGAGGCGCGCAATCCGCCGCCGTTCTGGAAGGCGATCTGGATGCCCTGGTTCTTGACCCGGTCGAGCATGGCGTCGGTCACCAGGTTACCCATCGAGCATTCCCCGGCGCGGCATACGGCGCGGTCGCCGACAATCAGATCGTCGGACTGCGCCACGACCTTGCTTTTGACCGCCTCGATGGGGCCACCCAGTTCCTTCACACGGGTGAGGATCTCCGCATCCGGCTTGACAGATGAATCAAGAAGGATCGTATCGCCCGACGCGCCCGTAAGATTGCCATCATCGTCGAATGTCAGCGTCAGGTCGCCAACATATTTGGAATAGGCATAGGCCTGCACGACCGGCACGTCCCGACCGTCGGTTCCCTTGACCATTGTCGGATAGGACGGCGCGCCTTCCTTGGTGTTCGACAGCAATGTGTGCGAATGGCCGCCGACGACCGCATCAAGACCCGGCACCGCTGCGGCGATTTCCTGGTCCCTGTTGAAGCCGACATGGGTCAGCGCGATGATCTTGTTGACGCCTGCGGCCTCGAGCTCGGCGACCTTTTTCGTCAGGTGTTCGATTTCGTCCTCGAACTTGACGCTTGGGCCCGGCGCTGAGGTCTCATCCGTATCTGTCGCCAGCACCGAGACAATGCCGATCTTTTCGCCGCCGACATCAAGGACGGTGTGTGCGGGAATACGGCCGGCCAGAAGGTTGTTGCCGGACACATCGGTATTACCGGAGATAACCGGCATCGACACCTTGTCGAGGAAATTGGAAAGGCCTTCCGGACCGTCATCAAACTCGTGATTGCCGACAGCCATGACGTCAAAACCGATCTTGTTCATGAATTCGGCAGCAGCATCGCCCTTATAGGTGGTGTAGAAGAGCGATCCCTGAAACTGGTCGCCGGCATCCAGCACGATGACATTGCCGCCGGCATTCTTGATACCGTCGCGCAGCTCGTTGATCTTAGTTGCAACCCTTGCAATACCGCCGAAACACTTACCCTCTGCCTCGTTTTCGGCCGAGCAGGTGGAATCGTATTTGTTGACCGATTCAATCCGGCTGTGCAGATCATTGATATGGACAATATTGAGTTTGTAATCCGCCATTGCCGTCCCGGCGGACAATGCGACAACCGATCCGGCGAGCAAAAGCCGAGATAAATACATGAACGAGCCTCCATCAGTCGGAAAAAGATCGCGCGATGCTATCCCAGCCTACGGAGGATTACCAGTTTCAAATCATTAATGTTTTAGCGACTTATCAACAGCCCCGCTGTGGAAAAATCGACGCTTAGAAGCAGTCTGGATATTCCGGTTGCAAGAGCAGAGCTTCAACCGCGTCGTGGCCTCGCCATCACCTAACCAGCGCGAGTGGAAAGCTCCAATTTCACAGGTTCGCCGTCAGCTCCATCCGCATGCAATTAGGTTATTGATCCGCCCAGAAACCCTCACCGGGCAAAAAAATGTCCCCGCGCGCTTCCCGAAAGAATAGCATTTCTTCAATCCTGCGGCCCGAAACAGGAAAATAACCCGCAAAAGGGCAAATGCGCCTTCAGGGTTACTTAATGACGCACAGCAACCGAAAACTTTCGACCTTCCCGGCTTTCTTCAATGTCGCCGGCAGCAAGGTCGCTATCTTTGGCAACGGCGAGGAGGCCTTTGCCAAGACGCGGCTGCTTGCCAACACGCAGGCAACGATCATCGTTTACGCCGACGCGCCTGAAGCGGCCTTTTCCACATTCCTGCGTCAGAAGGACATTCAGACAGTCGGCGAACCCTACACCGCAGAACAGCTCGATGGTGCGACGCTGGTCTTTGCCGCGACCGGCAATTCGGCGCTGGACGCCGGCATCGTCACCGACGCACGTGCCCTTCGCATTCCGGCAAACGCCGTCGACCAGCCCGAGTACTGCGATTTTCTCACGCCCGCTCTCGTCAACCGTGCGCCGGTTGCCGTTGCCATCGGAACGGAAGGTGCCGGCCCGGTCCTTGCCCAGATGATCCGTGCGCGCATCGATCAGATGCTTTCGCCCTCGCTTGGCACCCTTGCTCAACTGGCCGAGGCCTACCGCGGTGCCGTTGACAAGGTGCTGCCGCGCGGCGCCACCCGCCGGCAGTTCTGGCGCCGGTTCTTTTCCGGACGTGTTCGCGACGAGGTTGAAAACCACGACCTTGCCGCCGCCCATCAGGCTGCAACGCAGCTATTGCACAACACCGGCAGGACGGAAGGTTACGTCTGGCTGGTCGGTGCCGGTCCCGGCGCCGAAGACCTGTTGACGCTGCGCGCTCAGCGCGTGCTGATGGAAGCCGATGTCATCCTTTACGACGCCCTGGTGCCTGAAGCGATTGTCGATATGGGCCGGCGTGATGCCGAACGCATTTCGGTCGGCAAGCGCAAGGGCTGCCACTCCAAATCGCAGGATCAGATCAACGACCTGCTGGTCGATCTCGCCGGTCGCGGCAAGCGCGTTGTGCGGCTGAAGTCGGGCGATCCGCTGGTCTATGGCAGGGCGGCCGAGGAAATGGCGGCGTTGCGCGATGCGGGCATCGGCTACGAGATCGTACCCGGCATCACCTCGGCCTTCGCAGCCGCAGCCGATTTCGAACTGCCGCTGACCCTGCGCGGCGTCGCATCCTCGCTGGTCTTTACCACCGGCCACGATCTCAACAGCAATGTTTTGCCGGACTGGGCGAAGCTGGCGATATCCGGCGCAACCATCGCTGTTTATATGGGCCGCACCGTTGCAGCTTCCGTTGCCGAGCGTCTGATCGATGCGGGTCTTGCCAGCGACACGGCGGTTGCCGTCGTTGAAAACGCCAGCCAGCCGAACCGCACACTCATTCACTGCACCTTGCAGGAACTGCCGGCAATCCAGAACCAGACACAGCTGGATGGCCCGGTCATGGTGATCATCGGCGATGCAGTTGCCGGTGCGAATTTCGAACACTCCACGCCGCTATCGGCACTGGAAAAGCAGATTGCCGCTGCCTGACAGCGCCAGGAAGAAGGATGTCCGTCATGATGAAAGTTCTCACAGCCAACCGCCTCACCGATGGCATCGCCGTATGGCTCGGCGCCAATGGCGAATGGCTCGAAAGCATCGATACGGCGCTGATCGCGCGCCATGCGGAAGCAGCCGACGCACTCGATGAAGCCGGCAAGTCGGCCTTCAACAACAATCTCGTCGTCGATATCGACCTGATCGACGTTCAGGAAGTTGATGGCGAGATCTACCCGATCCGCCTGCGCGAGCGCATCCGCGCCTCAGGCCCGACAATCCGCACCGATCTCGGCAAACAGGCCGAATTCAGACCGGCGACCGCCGCCTGACGAACAAGAACAACAAGACACCCGAAAATCCGGGCAGCGTCCTGAGGAGTAACCCATGTACCGTTATGACGAGTTCGACCACGATTTCGTCCGCCAGCGCGTCGGACAGTATCGCGACCAGGTCGAGCGCCGCCTTTCCGGCGAGATTGCCGAGGATGCCTTCAAGCCGCTGCGCCTGATGAACGGCGTCTATCTGCAGCTTCATGCCTACATGCTGCGGGTTGCTATTCCCTACGGCACGCTTAACGGCAAGCAGATGCGTCGCCTTGCGCGCATTGCCCGCGACTACGACAAGGGTTACGGACACTTCACCACCCGCCAGAACATCCAGTACAACTGGCCGAAACTGTCCGACACTCCGGACATTCTGGACGAGCTTGCCGAAGTCGAGATGCATGCCATCCAGACATCGGGCAACTGCATTCGCAATGTTTCGGCCGACCACTTTGCCGGCGCTGCCGCGGACGAGGTCGCAGACCCGCGTCCCTATGCGGAAATCCTGCGCCAGTGGTCGTCGAACCATCCGGAATATTCCTTCCTGCCGCGCAAGTTCAAGATCGCCGTTACCGGCGCCGAGCGCGACCGCGCCGCGATCCAGGTCCATGACATCGGTCTGCATCTGAAGCGCAACGATGCGGGCGAACTCGGCTTTGCCGTCTATGTCGGCGGTGGTCAGGGCCGCACGCCAATCATCGCAAAGAAGATCCGCGATTTTCTGCCGGAAGCCGACCTTCTTTCATACACGACGGCAATCATGCGCGTTTACAACCTGCACGGCCGTCGCGACAACAAATACAAGGCGCGCATCAAGATCCTCGTTCATGAGACCGGCGAAGAGGAGTTCACACGCCAGGTTGAAGCCGAGTGGGATAAGCTCAAGGAAACCGTCCTCAAACTGCCCGAGGACGATCTCGCCGCGATTGCCGCCTATTTTGCGCCGCCAAAGCTGCAGGACCGGCCTGAAGGCTGGGCGCAGATCGCCGCTGGAAAGAAGGCCGATTCCGGTTTTGCGTCCTGGGTGCAGCAGAATGTGACGCCGCACCGCCACCCAGATTACGGTGTCGTGACGATCTCCCTGAAGCCCATCGGCGGCATTCCGGGCGATGCCAGCGACGCGCAGATGGAAGTGGTGGCCGATCTCGCCGAAAAATTCGGCCATGACGAAATCCGCGTCTCGCACGAACAGAACCTCGTTCTGCCTCATGTGGCGCTGGCTGATCTTGAAAACGTCTATCGCGCATTGCTCAATGCCGAGCTTGCAACGGCCAATGCCGGCCTTGTAACGGACATCATTGCCTGCCCGGGCCTCGATTACTGCGCCCTTGCCAATGCCCGCGCCATTCCGGTAGCGCAGGAGATTTCCGAACGCTTCGGCTCGCTCGAGCGCCAGAAGGACATCGGCGAGCTGAAAATCAAGATTTCAGGCTGCATCAACGCCTGCGGTCACCACCATGTCGGCCATATCGGCATTCTTGGTGTCGAAAAGAAGGGCGCCGAGCTCTACCAGATCACGCTTGGCGGTTCCGGCGACGAACAGACCTCGATCGGTCAGATCATCGGTCGCGGTTTCGAGCCGGAAAAGATAACCGACGCCATCGAGACCATCGTCGAGACCTATATGGGCCTGCGCTCAAATGCCGAAGAAACCTTCCTTGAAGCCTACCGCCGCGTCGGGCCGGCTCCGTTCAAGCAAGCGCTTTACGGCGAAGCATCCAAAGCCGCCTGATCAGAGGATTATGACAATGAGCGAAACAAGACTCTGGAAAACCGGCGGCTTCGTTGCGGATGATCCCTGGCGGATCGTCGGCGAAGAGGACATGCCTGAAGTGATCGAATCCAACGCCAGGCTGCTGGTGCCGCTGGCCCGCTATCTCGAACTGTCCGAAACCGAGCGAACACCGGAAAACACCGGTGTCATCGTCGCACCCGACGACGATGTCAGCCAGCTTGAGCCGCATCTCGACAAGCTGGCGCTGATTGCCGTGACCTTTCCCGCATTCAACGACGGCCGCGCCTATTCGCAGGCTTCGCTGCTGCGCTCGCGCCTTGGCTTTGGCGGCGAACTGCGCGCCACCGGCGATGTGCTGATAGACCAGGTGCCATTGATGCTGCGCTGTGGCGTCGACAGTTTTGTCGTATCCAACGAAACCGCCATCAAACGCCTTTCCGAAGGCCGTCTTCCGGGCATCAGCGCCTATTATCAGCCGTCGGCCACACCATCGCGCGCCAGCGGCTCCTACGCCTGGCGGCATGTAGATAGACCTTCCGCCTGAAGACTTCTTCCTGTGTATACTCCCAGGACTGCCGCCGGCTTAAACTCCGGCGGCTTTTTTTATGCGCTCTTTCGTATCTCAACCTGATGCGGATAAGGGATCGAAATGCCTTCCTTGTCGAAGGCTTCCTTGACGGTCTTGGTCATGGCGAATTTCAGGTCCCAGTAATCAGCGGCATTGCACCACAGCCGCGTGGTGATATCGACCGATGAATCGCCGAGATTGACCACCCGCACCCAAGGTTCGGGATTGCCGTGCACGCGTTTGTCCTCGCCAGCGCATTTCAGGATGATATCCATCGCCTTGTCCGCGTCGTCGCCATAGTCGATGCCAAAGGTGATATCCACGCGGCGCGTGTCGTTGGCCGAATAGTTGGTGATGATCGAGCCCCACACCTTGCCGTTGGGAACAACGATCTGAACATTGTCCGGCGTCACAAGTTCGGTGACGAATAGGTTGAGGTTTTTGACGGTTCCCGCGGTTCCGGCGATGTCGACATATTGTCCGAGCTTGAAGGGCCGGAAAATGACGATCATCACCCCGGCGGCAATATCCTGAAGCGTGCCCTGCAGCGCCAAACCAATGGCAAGCGTCGCCGCGCCCAGAACCGCAACAAGGCTGGTCGCCTGGAAACCGAACACCTGAAGAACCGCAATAACGACGACCGCAAGGATGAGCCATTTGGCAATCGAGGCGAAAAAGACGCCGAGCGTATCGTCGAGATTGGGATCCGCCAGAACCCGTTTGCGGATCATCCGCGAAACCCAGCCGGCCGCCATATAGCCGATGACCAGGAAGATCAGTGCCTTGGCGGCACCGTAAAGCAGCGGCCCGAAGGCGCCCATCTGCGTAAACATCTCATTCATTGATTGTTCCCCGACAAATCAAACCGCGGCGAATGCTACAGCGCTATGCCCGCGAGTGACAGGCCAAAATTTCAGCATTCTGGCGTCTTGAACGACAATTACCCGGAGTCCAGTTACAATGACGTGGCGGTACCGGAGGCGTTTCATCATCAAGATTGAAGGGAGGCACGTCATGGACAAGGACCGGATTGGAGCATTCGCCAACGCCGTCTACCGCGACATGGCGGGCGCGATGGCCATCGGAATGGGCTATCTGGGTCTCAAATCGGGCCTGTTTGAAGCTATGAAGGACGGTGCACCGATCAGCGCCCGGGATCTGTCGGAGCAGACCGGACTCACCCACCGCTATGTGGAGGAATGGCTGAACGGCATGACCGCGGCCGGTTGGCTGGAACATGACGAAGAGGCCGGCACTTTTTCGATGCCGGCCGAACACGGATACCTTCTCGCCTCGGACGGAACGGATCATTATATGGGCGGGCTCTTTTTGGCCGGGCCGTCGCTGCTGTCACAGGCTTCCGAGGTGGCACGGGCATTTCGCGAAGGCGGCGGGGTGCATTTTGAAGCGTTCGACAACGACTGGATTGAGGCGCTCGATCTGATGAATGGCGGAGCCTATCAGCACAGGCTGGCGAGTTACTGGCTGAAGCATTTGCCTGAAATCGACGAGCGGCTAGCGACGGGCGGTCGGGCGCTTGATATCGGCTGCGGTGTCGGCAAAGTCTCTCTCGCCCTCGCGGAGGCCTATCCAAAAGCGCAGATCACCGGGTTCGATCCCGATGGCAACTCGGTTGCGAAGGCGCGCAAGGCGGCAGCTGAGGCCGGGGCGGATCGGGTGACGATCATCGAGGGGCTGATCACGGATTTGCAGCCGGAACCGATCTTTGATTTTGCCGGCATGTTTGACTGCCTGCATGATCTCGCCGAACCTGAAGCGACTCTGCTCGAAAT
The DNA here is from genome assembly GCF_040932035.1 of Hoeflea sp. TYP-13. Taxonomy (NCBI): domain Bacteria; kingdom Pseudomonadati; phylum Pseudomonadota; class Alphaproteobacteria; order Hyphomicrobiales; family Rhizobiaceae; genus Hoeflea; species Hoeflea sp. TYP-13. Next base: position 103,519 of record NZ_JBFRBB010000003.1, on the reverse strand, counting down.
ACGCGATCGCATGGCCCCCGGCGGGGCGCTGATGGTTATGGAGCCCCGCGCCGCGGACAGGCTTTCTGACAACTCAAACCCGCTCGGCACGGTCTATTATGGCTTCAGCCTGTTCCACTGCATGACCCAATCACTCGCCCAAGGCGGTCCGGGACTGGGCACCTGCATGGGACCGGAAAAGGCAATGTCGCTTCTGCGCGATGCGGGTTTTTCCGGTGTCGAGGAGTTGCCGATCAAGAGCCAGACGAACATGTTCTTTGTGGCGCGGGCCTAAAATACGCCGAATATCCGTTCCGCGCATAAGCAGATCGATCAGAACCTTGATGGTGCCGTGGAGGATCTGGGTCCCGCTTTAACCACCACAAGCGCGAGCCAACGCAGTCAGCGGGCAAAATCGCCCGGCCCATTCACCTATGAATGTCAACGGCATCGTCCTTTCAAGGGTGGCGGATAATCGGCCCATCGGCGTTGTTGCGCCGCTTGCCCGATGCACCACATCGCGCTGCGCGACGCGCCTAGCCGAGTGTGCCGATTTTCCACCATCAAATGATCCCGTATAAACAAGACGCGTTCTAGTCCCCGCCAACGCTGGAATCAGCTTGGCGCGATTGCCATAAATCAAACCTCAAGCCAGACGCTTTGCCCTCGGGCTTTCCTCCATGGCGTTCATCATTTCGCACACCAGCCGTTCTGTAAGGTCTGCTCGCACAGCCGCGTGCCCGGCATCATCCCACAGGTTCAATGTCTCATGAGGATCATTCTGCCGATCGTAAAGTTCGCCCCAGTTCTCGTTCTTGAAGATCGTCAGGCGCCAGCGGTCAGTAAGCAGCGATCGGACCCGCGCAGGTTCGGCAAAGCCCATGCGGGCGCCGTTATCATGATGCTCGACCAGGAGCGAATCGCGTGGACCCTGCCCCCGTTTCATGCAGTGCAGGAGGCTTTTGCCTTGCATGCCCCAGTAGGGCTGCAGGCCCGCCCGCTCCAGTATTGTCGCCGGAATGTCGATCGTTGATGCGAGCGACTGGCATGTGCGCGGCTCGGGGTCTTCGGGATCTGTCCAGATGAAGGGCACGCGGGTGACCGATCGCATCGGCAGAGCGCCTTTCAACAGGAGATTGAAATCGCCGAGATAGTCACCGTGATCGGAGGTGAAAATCACCACGGTATTGTCTGCACATCCGGACTCCTGCAGTGCCGCAAGCACTTCACCCACCGCATCATCGATCATGGCCATCATGCCGGCGGTTAGCGCCATCGCCTCGCGCAGCGACTGTTCATCCGCACAAAAGGCCGCATGCGCATTGGATTCAGACCTGTTCCGTTCCCACTGGGTGCGAAGATGACGCAAAGGCGGCGGCGGGTTGCGGTGCGCCTCGTAGGGCAGCAATACCTCGAACTGCTCGGGCCCGTACATCGACCAGTAGCGGCCCGGCGGATTGAACGGGTGGTGCGGATCCGGAAACGAGACGAACGCGAAAAATGGCGTGTCGTGTCCCGCCTGGGCACGCAACCAGTCCGCGGCACGATCCCTGATCCAGGCAGTGGGATAGCTTTGCTCGGGCACCGGCGTGCGATAGGCCTGAGGGCATCGATAATAATGGAGCAGTTCGTTCACCGGATCGTGCAGAACCTGCCAGTCTGGATGCGCGCTGCGGAACCATTGCCCGTAATGCCCGCCGCATTTGTCGCCATGGCCCGTGACCATCTCAACATGCTGATAGCCGTAATAGGGTGTGTGGATCGCATAAGGCGCCTCGCCTTCATAGGACGCGGGCTCTTCTTCTTGATAGGAAACGCCGTCGGGCTTCCACGCTTCCTCGATCAGCCCCTGCTCGAGATCCGGTTGACCCGTTGACGGTTTGCTGGTGAAGGGCTGCAAGTGGCTCTTGCCGATTGCTGCCGTGCGGTATCCGCCAGCGGCGAGAACCTCGACAAAAGTGTTTGCACGTTCGGACAATACGCACCCATTGTGCCTCAAACCATGCACTGAGGGATAACGGCCGGTAAGCAGGGACGCGCGATTGGGCATGCACACCGGCATGGCGGTGTGGAAGTCATCGAAACGGGCGCCGCGCACCGCCAATGAGTCGATGTGAGGTGTTCTGAGCACCGGGTGGCCGTAACAACCGAGCCAGTCCGCCCGCTGCTGATCCGTAATGAAGAACAGGAAATTCGGTTTACGCCCCATCACGCTCCCTTTCGGTTAGACCGCCTGACGCAGCGGCAATGATTTTGCACCTGTGTGCTGGAGCAGGAGAGCGGCTCTCGACAGGGGCATGAGCGCATGTTCACGCATGAGGAATTCGGCGCGAGCGCCCTGCCCCTGCTGGATCGCCTCGAGCAAACGGATGTGATCGCGCTGGCCTTCTATGATTGTCCCGAAGGCCTCTTCGTCCGGCAGGACATACACAAGCGGCGCGATCAGGAACGGCAGCGTCGTCACCCGCTCAAGCAGCCGCTGGAGGGTCGCATTGCCGGAGATTTTGGCAATCGTTGTATGAAACCGGATATTGATATCGGAAAACCGGCGAAACACCTCCCGTTCGCACACTTTCTCGGCGATAATCTCGTCGACCTCATCCACGCAGCGGGACAGGACGGCCTCCTGCTCGCGGGTCGCGCCGTTCTCGGCGGCCAATCGCGCGGCCATACCCTCGAGGTTGGCGCGCACCTCGATGATCTCGCGAATGTCCTCCAGGGTGAAACGTCGCACGCGAAAGCCGCGGTTCGGCACACCCTCCACCAGTTCCTCCTGTTCCAGAGTGGCAAGGGCAAGGCGAACCGGCGTGCGGGAGACTTCCAGCAGGGCGGCAAGACCGGATTCTGTCACTCTTTCACCCTGGGGCAACTCGCCGGTCAGGATAAGCTCGCGCAAACGGGCCGTAACGGCTTCCGTGTTGCTGGCCATGGATGTTTTGTTAGATTGCATGCAATATCTCACCTATCTTGCAATTTTGGGCGGTAATAGCACTTTTTGGGGCCTAGTTCATTTACATTGCATGCAATCCTATACTATGCTGATCCACATGAAAAGGCATGCAAATGCGAAACCGGTCACACGGAAGATGAAATATTCGCGCGGGTAAATCCGGCAAAAGGCATAGGTAAATCGCCAGCATGGTTGTCGATGAATCGAAAGCGAACCGGGCTTCATCGCGAAAACAATCCAGGGAGAAAAACACGTGCGTAAACTTGAAATGACTGCCAGCTTGCTTGCGGCATGCGTCTTTGCGGTTTCAGCACATGCGCAGGTCAACCTCACCGCGGAAACCACATCACCCGTATCGGTGCCCGGCCAGGCCGTTCTCACACTTGGGGAGGTCGCTTCAGCGGCTGGTATTGCCGATATTCAGGTCGCCACCGGCCAGACGCTCACAAATTCGGTTCAGAATGTTGCGGAAGGCAAGACCGACATCGCCGCCATGCCCTTTCTCATGACGTTTCTTCTGTCGAAAGGAGCGGGACCCTACGCGAGTCTCGGCGAGGAAAAGGGAGCGGAACTCGCTTCCAATCTCTCGGTCCTCTACACGTATCGGCTGGGAACCTGGGGCCTTTTAGCCTACGACAGCAAAAACTTCGACGGCTGGAATGCCATTGAAGGAGCCACCATTTACAACGGACCACCTCGCGGTGCAGCGCTGAACGTGGCACGGGCGCTGGTAAAGCTGTCGACCGGACTTGACGAGGGCGAAGACTACACGGGCATTCAGGTCAATTGGGGCCAGGCCGTAAAGACCATTACCGACGGATCGGCCGACGCCAGTGTACTGCCGCTGAACTTTCCCGATGGCCGGATTACGCAGGCCCTTGCCTCAGGCGCGATTACCGTCTGGTCCATGCCCAAAGACAAATATGAAAGTGAGGCCACCAAAAAATACATCAATGCGCCTGGCACGATCGGTGTGACCGCCCCCAAAAACGGCCTATTCGGCGACGAGGTCAGCGTTGTCTCGGAAGACGACACGTTCCGGGGCATTGGTGTGGTTGGCGGGGAAATCGTTCAAAAGGACATGGATTTTGAATTGGCCAAGGCGCTGACAAAGGCGTTTCTGGACAATATAGATGTCTACGAGGCCAAGACACCGTTCATGAAGACGATCTATCTGGGTGAGACCGATCCATCGTTGACGGGTCTTTGCAGCGCAGTGCCGGTCAAGTACCACCCGGGCGCCATCGCCGCTTGGGAAGAAGCGGGATACACGATTCCGGATTGCGCCAAACCTTGAGCCCGTGTTCTGGCACGTGCCGGGCCGGAGGATGCTTCGGTCCGGGCAACCGTTTCTAACGCACGGGTCTAAGCCATGCCCGAACATGCCGACAGTGATGCTCCGAATCCGGATCTGGGTTTGAGGATTCTTTTTGTATTGTCGGTTGGCGTTGTGCTGATTGGACTGCTCAATTCCATGCCGGGCATTCCCGGCTTGGACAAATTCCTGAGAAACACTACCGGCCTTGACTGGTTTTCGGTCCGCAGATTCCCGACCGACTGGTTCTATCCGATCACCTTTAGCCTGATCATGATCTGCGTCGCATTGAAGCATTCCCTGTGGCGGGACTGGCGAAACCGATTGCCCGCCCGCCGGCGGTTCGGTCTGGTTCTGGATGCGGCCTTCCTGATCATGGCACTGGCAATTTCTGCAACATATGTGATCGAAATTGAATCGATCTGCCTGATCGATCAACTCACCGGGGACCGCGAACGGCTGATTTCGGAGGCGCTTCAGAAAGAAAAGGAAATTGCCGAACTTTACGGATTGCCGGAACCGACATCGGTTGAGGATCCGCAATGCGTGAACAATACGGGAGGCTTCCTGGTCCTGATCGTCGGCCTCGCCGTGATGATTTTTCTCGCCTACAACATAAAGGTCTGGGGTTTCCCCCTGGTCGTCGTCGCGCTTGTTGTCGTTGCCTACACGATCGGCACGATTTTGGTGTGGTATTTCCATGGTCCGGAAGACATCAACAAATATCTGATGACCAAACTGGCCGGCGAGCCGCGGCTTTTGTCTGACGGACGTCCGAAGGTTCACGACATTCTGGTGAACGACTCCTCAGGGCTTCTGGGTCGGTTCATGGACATCATGCTGAACACCATATTCCCTTATCTGGTTCTGGGTTCCCTGTTCGGCGCTTCTGCCGGCGGACAATCGCTCATCAAGCTTGCCTTTCGCTGGACCCGTCATCTCCGTGGCGGGCCGGCACACGCCGCTGTCGTGTCCTCGGCCATGTTCGGCACCATCTCGGGAGGGCCCATCGTCAATGTGCTTTCCACCGGTGTCCTCACCATCCCGATGATGCTGAAGCGTGGGTTTTCAAAGGTTTTTGCCGGTGGCGTTGAAGCGGCCGCATCATCGGGAGGCTCCATCATGCCACCCATTATGGGCGTCGCGGCCTTTGTCCTGGCGTCACTGACCGCAATTCCATACTCCGAAGTGATCATCGCCGCCGTCATCCCGGCGATTGCCTACTTTTTCTGTCTCTTTCTCTCGATAGTTTTCCAGGCCCGCAAGCAGAATATCCGTGCCATCGGGAAACTGACCGATGACATGCTGCTGAGCCGTCAGGACATTCTGAATCTGGTCATGATCTTCGTGCCGATCCTGTTGATCCTGACGCTGCTGCTGACTGCAAAGGAAGATGTCGGCTGCGGGTTGATTGGCGGTCTTCTTGGGGCGGAACGGATCATCACCGCAACCGGCTGTGAAGTCATTCGGCTGCCCTGGCTGCTGCAACTCGTGCAAAACTCGGCTGGTGATACAGGCAGTGCGGGCTGGTGGGCTGTCGCCTGCCTGACGGGGCTGCTTTTTGTCGATCCAAAGGTTCGCCGGAACCCGCGCAAGCTATTGGATGCGTTTTCGGACGCCGGGATCCTTATCTCGACCCTGTATCTGATGTTTTTGGCGGTTTCGATTATTGATTTCTGTCTGAAGCTGACCGGTTTGCCGACATTTATCTCACTTGACGTCCTGCAGTGGCTGCAAAGCCTGAAGCTTGGTCAGGGCGGATCGCTGTTGTTCCAGTTCCTTGCGCTCTTCGTGACCATGTGCATTGCAATCCTGTTGGGCATGGGGATGCCGGCTGTGCCCGCCTATATCAATGTGGCGCTCCTCATGGGACCGGTCCTTGCCGGGCTTGGCATTTCCGTCTTCACGGCGCACATGTTCATTTTCTACTTCGCCGTTGCCTCGGCCATCACGCCGCCCGTGGCGCTGGCGGCTTTTGCCGCTTCCACAATCACCAAGGCCGAACCGATGGCAACAGGCTTCTCGGCGGTCCGCTCCGGTATTGTGTTGTTCGTCATACCCTTTGTGTTTGCCGCATATCCGGAATTGCTGCTTATCAAAGAAGCGGTGACCGACCCCGCATCCGCCTCAAAAACCCATACGATTTATCTTCCGGGTTACGACGGCGTCATACATTGGTTGCCCCTGATGGCGTTGATGGCACGCGTCGCACTTGCTCTGTATTTGCTGACAAGCGCTCTGGCCAAATGCGACCGCAAGCCACTGCCGATGTGGGAAGTCGGTACACGCATCCTTCTGGCCGCCCTGGTCGTTTCCGGTGACGCAAGAATATTCGCACCCGCGGTTGGAGTTTCCCTGATCTGGCTCGGCTACCATTTCATTTCAGACCGGCCAAAGATCAATTCGCCGACACCTGAAAGCGTTGACTGAACTGCCGACAACGCAATTGAACGAACCTGAGGTGGTCACGGGTCACTGTGATGCCAGCTAAATTGAAGGCATAGATTGCCGGAACCGGTGATGACAGCTCAGTCGACGTCCTGCAGAACCGCGGCGGCCTGTGCGCCGCTCACCCGGCGGATCTCGACATGGCCGCGCAATTCGGCGAAGGCTTCGCTCGCCATCAGCCGATCGGCAAGATCCTCGGGCAGCGACAGGAGCACATGATCCCGTTCGCCGCCGGCATCGATGCCGTCAACCCGCGTGGTACGCTCGACAACCATGCCGCCGGCCACTGTGTTGTTGGTGTCCGGGTCGATCAGGATGAAGGCGCCCGTGTTGCGGTTGGTCTCATAAGGATCGAACATCGCCGCTTCGTCGAAATCCAGATGCACTGTTCCGATGGCGTTGAGCGGCAGGCTTTCCGCGCCTTCCCATTGTCCGGATTTAAGATCGAGCCTGGTTCTCGGCTGCACACGGACCCGCTGGCGCCGGCTCGATGATTTCAGCCAGTAGCGCTTTCCGGCGGTAATACCGTCAGCCGACAGGGCAACAAGCTTTGCCTCAAATGCACGCCCTACGGCCGGTGCGGCGTCGATCGAAGCGATCAGATCGCCGCGCGCAACATCCACATGGCGGTCCAGCACCAAAGTAATCGCATCGCCGGCTACGGCAGCGTTTCGCACCAGATCGAAAGTGACGATCTGCTTGACATTGGCGACCGTTCCGGCCGGCAGGATCACGACGCTGTCGCCAGGTTTGACGGAGCCGCCGGCGACCGTTCCCTGATAACCACGGAAGCTCTCGTTCGGACGGCTGACGCGCTGAACCGGCAGGCGGAAGCCGACTGTCTGCGCCGTGCGCTGCGTTGCAAGTTCCAGCACCTCGACCAGAGCGGGGCCGCTGTACCAGGGCATCGACGAGGTACCGGGATGCACGACATTCTCGCCAAGCAACGCCGACATCGGAATGGCGGTGACGTCCGTCACACCGAGCGACAGGGCAAACTGGCGGAATTCGGCGGTAATATGGTCGAAGGTCGCTTCGTCATAATCGATGAGATCGATCTTGTTGACGGCGAGAACGAACTGGCGAATGCCCATCAGCGTCGCAATCGTTGCATGACGGCGGGTCTGTTCGAGAATGCCGGCGCGTGCATCGACCAGAAGCACGGCGAGATCGGCGGTCGAGGCGCCAGTTGCCATGTTGCGTGTATATTGCTCGTGGCCGGGTGTGTCGGCGACAATGAAGGACCGCCGGTCTGTGGAAAAATACCGATAGGCGACGTCGATGGTGATGCCTTGCTCCCGCTCGGCCTGGAGGCCGTCAAGCAACAGAGCGAAATCCGGCAGGCCAAGCTCGTTCTGCTGGTTGCGGTTGTCCCGCTCCAGTGCGTCGGCCTGGTCTTCCTTGACGGCCTTTGTATCCCACAGGAACCGGCCGATCAGGGTCGACTTGCCGTCATCGACGCTGCCGCAGGTAATCAGCCGCAAAGGACGGGCATTGCGCGACACGGGCTCCGGGACAAGGGCGGTCTGTGCCGTGGCTTCGATATTGGCGGTCATCAGAAATAGCCCTCGCGTTTTTTCTTCTCCATGGATCCGGCTTCGTCCTTGTCGATGGCGCGGCCCTGCCGCTCGGATACGGTCGCGGTTTCAAGCTCGGAAATAATGTCGTCGAGTGTCGTCGCCGTTGAGCGAATGGCACCGGTCAGCGGGAAGCAACCGAGCGTGCGGAAACGGATCGTCTCATTGCGCTTGACCTCGCCCGGCAACAGCTCGAGCCGCTTGTCCTCGGCGAGAATCAGCATGCCGTCGCGCTCGACGACGGGGCGCTCGGCGGCAAAATAGAGCGGAACGATCGGAATATCCTCGGCCTGGATATAGCGCCAGATATCAACCTCGGTCCAATTGGACAGCGGGAAGGCCCGCACGCTTTCGCCCTTGCGGATCATGCCGTTATAGACCGACCACAGCTCCGGGCGCTGGTTGCGCGGATCCCAGCGGTGATCGGGCGTGCGGAACGAATAAATCCGCTCCTTGGCGCGTGAGGCTTCCTCGTCGCGCCGTGCGCCACCGAACGCCGCATCGTACTGGCCGGCATCGAGCGCCTGGCGCAGTGCTTCGGTCTTCATGATATTGGTGTAGACCGAGGAGCCGTGGGAAAAGGGCGACACGTTCTCAAGCTTGCCGCGCGGATTGGTGTGGGCGATGAGATGGAGATCGAACTCGGAAACCATGCGGTCGCGGAAAGCAATCATCTCGGCAAACTTCCAGCCCGTATCCACATGCAGCAGCGGAAACGGAATCTTGCCCGGATAGAACGCCTTGCGCGCCAGGTGAAGGAGGACTGAGGAGTCCTTGCCGACCGAATAAAGCATGACCGGCCGCTCGAATTCCGCCGCGACTTCCCGGAAGATGTAGATGGCCTCGCTTTCGAGCGCCTTGAGGTTCGGATCAAGAGGCGGCTTTGTCTCAGACATGTTTTTTTCCTGTTGTTATTGCGCTGCGTGCGATGATTGTTCGGCGGTTTCGGGAACATGCAGGCCGCATTCGCGCTTCTGATCATTTTCCCACCACCAGCGACCGGCCCGTTCGTCCTCGCCCGGCTTGATGGCGCGGGTGCACGGCTCGCAGCCGATTGAGGGGAATCCACGCGCATGCAGTGGATTGACCGGAACCGTGTGTTTGTCGACATAAGTGCGGATGGCTTCAATATCCCAGTCAGCCAGCGGATTGGCCTTGACGAGGCCGCGGCTTGCATCGAATTCCACGAAAGGCGCGTTCGAGCGATTGCCCGATTGGCCGCGCCTTAGCCCGGTGATCCAAAGATCGGCGCCGTCCAGCGTCCTTGCCAGCGGCTCCAGCTTGCGCACGCCGCAGCAGGCGTGACGGGCCTCGACGCTTTCGTAAAAGCCGTTCATGCCGTACTGCTCGACATATTCGGCAAGCTTTGCCTCATCGGGCCGGAAGCGCTCGATTTCTATACCGTACCGCTCTTCCGTCTCGGCAATCAGCGCCACGGTTTCTTCAAACAGGCGACCGGTTTCGAGCGTGACAATACGCACATGGGGCGCTGCAGCGGCAAGGGCGGCCGTCAGAACCTGGTCTTCAATACCGAGGCTGGTCGTAAAAACGGGGTTTTTGCGGCCCTTGGACACATACGCCAGCCGCTCTTGAAGCGTCATTGCCGCATAGTCGGCATCAAGCGCCTTGTCCTGAATAGTTGCCTGTCCGGATTGCATGGTTTTACCCCGGTTGATCTTGGCACCAAGACTGAACCATTTTTGGTACTATTTGAAACAACAAGGTTCTATATGCGCGGACATCGTGACAATGAATTGTCATTTATGGGCCGTAAGCGGGAAAAGTCATTTCGCAGTGCACCAGAGACCGGCTCCCGTCTGATAACGTCGCCGAACCAGCGCAACAAAATGACGGACAACCGCCGGCTTTTGCAAATTACGGATGTTTTGTCGGGCTTTAACATTCAGGCGACTGCGATATCATACCCGATACCGCGCGATGCACAGGCGCTGACGGAAACTATCGAGGTAGGTGTGACGGACAAAAGCCGGAATCAGAACGCTGAAAACGAGATCGAAGTCTTCGCCCGGTTGCAGTCCGGTTTGCCCGACCTGTTCAGAAACGTTTTTCCGGACCGCCTGCATCCGCGTACCGTTTTGGTCGTCCCCAGCTTGACACTCGATGAGCAGGTACTGTCCAAAGTGACCGGCGCCCACCACTATGAAGAGCGTATGCTTTGCATGCTGCAGCTTCTGCGCATGCCGAATACCAAGGTTATCTACGTCACCAGCCAGCCGATCGCGGAGTGCATTGTCGACTACTACCTGCACCTCCTGCCCGGCGTTCCTCACCAGCACGCGCGCGAGCGACTGACACTTTTGTCCTGTTATGACGGTTCGAGCCGTGCTCTGACGCAAAAAATTCTCGATCGCCCAAGATTGCTTTCGCGCATTAAAGCCGTTCTCGGCAATCGGTCCCTGGCCCACATGACCTGCTTCAACGTATCGCCGCTGGAGCGCAGACTTGCGGCAACGCTGGGGGTTCCCATCTATGGCTGTGATCCGGAACTGCAACACCTCGGCTCGAAAAGCGGAAGCCGGAAGCTGTTTCGCGAAGCCGGCCTGCTGGTTGCGGACGGCTTCGAAGACCTTGCCGATGAGCAGGAACTGATTCAAGCGCTGGTGGACCTGAAGACACGCAATCCCGATCTCGATCGGGCGGTCATCAAGCTCAATGAAGGATTTTCAGGCGAGGGCAATGCCGTTTTTTCATTTAACGGCGCCGAGGGCAGCTCTGTCACCGGCGGTTGGATAGCGGACCGCCTGCCTAACCTCGAATTTATTGCGAACGACATGGATTGGGAGCTCTTTCGCTCGAAGATCGACGAAATGGGCTGCGTCGTTGAAACCTATATCAGCGGGACAGACAAGCGCTCGCCCTCGGTTCAGTACCGCATCGATCCAACAGGAAACCTGCATCCGGTCTCTACCCACGATCAGCTTCTGGGCGGCGACGAGGGTCAGGCGTTTCTCGGTTGCAGCTTTCCGGCCAATGAAGACTATCGTCTCGACGTTCAGAACAGCGGGATGGCCGCGGCCCGCCTGCTGCATGAGCAGGGAGTGCTTGGGCGCTTCGGCATCGATTTCATTTCCGTGCGTGAGGACAGTGGCTGGCGCCACTATGCATCGGAGATCAACCTGCGCAAGGGCGGCACAACGCATCCCTTTATCATGCTGCAGTTTCTAACCGACGGCACCTATGACGCCGAAACAGGCCTCTTCAGGACACCGGGCGGACACGCACGCTACTATTACGCCACCGACAATCTGGAATCGGAGCGCTATCGCGGCCTGACGCCGGAAGACCTCATCGATATCGCCGTCAGGCACGACATCCATTTTCACGGTGCCGCCCAGCGTGGTGTCGTGTTCCATCTGATCGGAGCGCTTTCCGAGTTCGGCAAACTCGGCATGGTTTGCGTCGGCAACAGTCACGAGGAGGCCGAGCGTCTTTATCGCGAAACCGTCGATATTCTCGACAAGGAAGGCTGCAGATGACGGCACGCCGCCCAAAATACCCGCAATGCGTGCCGGTTCATCATGTGCGTAACTGATATCCGCACCAGACCTTGTCCATTAAATTGTCATGATTGGCGGGACAAAATGCCCTTTTCTAACGGACCTTTAGCGTATATTGACTGCATTCTGCAATCGTATCGGAGGCGATAGGTACCAATGGCGCGCATCATCTCTCTTTCGGATCTCACCGATCTGGTCGGGAAGCAAACGGGTCTGTCGGAGTGGGTCACCGTCGATCAGACGATGATCGACCTGTTTGCCGACGCCACACACGACCACCAGTTCATTCATGTCGATCCGGAACGGGCAGAGGCCGAAACACCGTTCGGCGGAACGATCGCGCATGGTTTTCTTTCGCTTTCGCTGCTGTCTGCAATGAATTACGAGTGCGTTCCGCAGGTGCGCGAAAAGCGCATGGGTATCAATTACGGCTTCAACAAGGTCCGCTTCATGACGCCGGTTAAAAGCGGAGCGCGCGTGCGCGGTCGCTTCATCCTGACGAACAGACGGTATCGCGGTGCAAGCATGGTCATGCTGACCCATGCCGTGACGGTTGAGATTGAAAACGAGAGAAAGCCGGCGCTAACCGCCGAATGGCTGACCATCATCGAGTTTGATCCGAAAGACCATCCCGAAAGACAGCCGGAAGCGGCCGGTTAAGCCGCCTCCAAATTAGCGTCACATCATCGGCGCGCGGCCGGATTCGGCAAGAAATGCTAACGCATAGGCCGAGAAAGACCGCCATACTTCAACCCGAAATACGTCTTCGGCCTCGCGCAGAAGAATGATCTCGGTCTTGCCGAGCAGCGTGCGGGAACAGGCCCCAACCGGAAAAACATCGACCGACAGATTCTGCGGGCATCCGGCACTGATCGTTGCCTCGGCGCCCGCGCCTGATACGATGATCGCCGTATTGCGGTTCGACACATCCACCGCCGAGAACAGGCCCGTTGCACCTTCGCAGGCAGCCATCAGGTCGGCCCCGCTTTCGTCGATGATCAGCCATTCATCCGGCCCGATCCATAGTGCGCAACGGCCCTTTGCTTTGGTCGACGTCTTCGGTTTTTCCGGAAGCTTGACACCAAGCGCCTTTGACAAGGAGGCAACAGCGTCCGGTCTTGCGCGCAGGGCAAGACGACTGGCCGGCTCCGCCGGCGTCACGTTGACGAAAGCCGAGCCGCCGACAAGACCTTCGAGAGGATATTGCGGCTGTACCGCTTCTGGCTTAGCCATTGACCCGCTCTCCCTTTTCATCAAAGAAAACCGTTCCCGTCACTTCCACTTCAATGGTCCGGTCCGGCATCGGCACATACAGAGTTTCACCGGTTTTCGCCCGCCCATCGGCGACGAGCGCCATCGCAATCGAGTGGCCGCAATTTTCCGACCAGTAGGACGATGTCACGTGACCGAGCATTTTCATCGGCACCGGCTGGTTCGGATCAGCAACGATCTGCGCACCTTCCTCGAGCACCGTTTTCGGATCCTTCGTTTTGAGGCCGACAAGCTGCTTGCGGCCTTCGGCCACCAGATCCGGACGCATCAGACCGCGAATGCCGACAAAGTCCGGCTTGCTCTTGGCAATCGCCCAGGAAAGCCCTGCGTCCTGCGGCGTTACTGTGCCGTCCGTGTCCTGACCAACGATGATGAAACCCTTTTCGGCACGCAGGATATGCATGGTTTCCGTACCATAGGCACAGGCGCCAAGCGGCTCGGCCCGCTCCCAGATGGCTTCCCACACGGCACGTCCGTAATCGGCCGGGACATTGACTTCGTAGCCTGCTTCACCCGTAAAGGAGACCCGGAAGAGACGCGTCGGCACGCCGCAGATGCTGCCCTCGCGGGCGCTCATATGCGGCATTGCCTCGTTCGACAGGTCGATACCCTCGACAAGCGGTTCGATGATCTCGCGTGCCTTTGGACCCTGCACGGCAATGACAGCCCACTGCTCGCTTGTTGAAGTCAGCCAGACATTCAGATCCGGGAACTCAGTCTGAAGATAATCTTCCATGTGATGCAGTACACGCGGCGCACCGCCTGTGGTCGTCGTCACGTGGAAGCGGTCCTCGGCGATCCTTGCGACAACGCCGTCATCATAGATGAAGCCGTCCTCGCGCAGCATGATGCCGTATTTGCAGCGGCCAGGCTTCAGCTTCTGCCAACCATTTGTGTACATAAGATCGAGAAACTTCGCCGCGTCCGGCCCGACGACCTCGATCTTGCCGAGGGTCGAGGCATCAAAGACGCCCGCGACCGCGCGAACGGTCTTGCACTCGCGGTTAACGGCAGCGTGCATGTCCTCACCGACACGCGGATAATACCAGGCGCGTTTCCACTGGCTGACATCCTCAAAGACCGCACCGTGCTCTTCTTCCCAGTCATGCATCGGCGTCTTGCGGGTGGGGTCGAACAACTGCCCGCGCCCGTGATTGACGATGGACCCGAAGGTCACCGGCGTATAGGGCGGGCGGAACGTTGTCAGGCCAACGGCGGGCATTTCCCTGCTCAACGCATCGGCTGCGATCGCAAGGCCGTGAATATTCGAGGTCTTGCCCTGATCGGACGCCATACCGTTGGTGGTAAAACGCTTGACGTGTTCGATGGAGTGCATGCCTTCGCGCACCGCAAGGCGGATATCCTTGGCGGTGACGTCGTTCTGGAAATCGACAAAGGCCTTGACCGTCGTGTCGGGTCCAGCACCAGCGGCGCTGCCGGCCACGCCGCCGGACCAGTTGCCGGCGCCCTCGCCGCTGATCTTCAGCTTGGCGGCGCGTTTGCCGCCGGTTTCTTTTGCGGCAGAGGTGCCGGCCGCAATAGCCTCATCGATGCTTGCCTGAAGATCATCCGTGCCGGCGCAGGCGCCAACGCTGACACAATCCTGGGCATATTCGCCGGGAAGGAACCGCTCCGTCTCGGCATCCCATGCGACCTTGCCACGCGACTGCGAGAACATGTGCACCGAAGGTGTCCAGCCGGCTGACATGATCAGCGCATCGACGGCGATCGTCTTTGCACCGCCACCGCCATTGCGCACGACGGTCATAGAGGAAATACGGCGCGCGCCCTTTGTGTTGGTCACCGAATGGCCCGTCATTACCTTGATGCCGAGATCGGCGGCGGTCGACAAAAGCCCCTCGCCCGGATTGTCGCGGCAATCGACAATGGCCTCGACCGAGACACCGGCACGGCGAAGATCGAACGCTGTCTCGTAGGCTGAGTCATTGGCAGTATAGACGCCGACCTTCGTTCCGACGGCTACGCCATAATGATTGAGGAACGTGCGCGCCGCCGAGGAAAGCATGATGCCCGGGCGGTCATTATTGGCGAAAACCATGTGCCGCTCGATGGCGCCGGTCGCGATGATCACCTTTTTGGCGCGCACCTGCCACAGACGCTCGCGCGGCTGTTCCGGATCAGGGTCAGCAAGATGGTCCGTTACCCTCTCGGCCAGCGCGACGAAATTCTGCACATAATAACCGAAAGCGGTGGTGCGGGTCAGCACCCTGACATTGTCCATGCCGCCAAGTTCGGCGGCCGTTGCGCTCGCCCAGTCGAAACCGGCTTCGCCATTGATGGTGACCCCGGCCTCGTAGCTGAGCGCTCCGCCCATCTGCGCCTGTTCATCACAAATAATGACGCTGGCGCCCGATTTTGCTGCCGTCAGCGCCGCGGAAAGTCCCGAAACGCCGCCGCCGATGACGAGCACATCGCAATGGACATAGCGGCTGGAATAATGATCCGCATCCGGTTGGTCCGGCGAAATGCCGAGGCCTGCGGCACCTCGGATGATCGGCTCGTATAGTTTCTGCCAGGCGGCCTTCGGCCACATGAAAGTCTTGTAGTAGAAGCCGGAAACGAAGAGCGGCGACAGATAGTCATTCACCGCACCCACATCGAGGGCGAGCGACGGCCAGCGGTTCTGCGAGACCGCCTTCATGCCTTCGAACACTTCCTGGACCGTTGCACGGACATTCGGCTGCTTGCGTGCGCTATCACGCTCAATACCCATCAGCGCATTCGGCTCTTCTGCGCCGGCACCCAGGACACCGCGCGCGCGGTGATATTTGAACGAACGGCCCATCAGGTGAACGCCGTTGGCGATCAGGGCGGAGGCAAGCGTGTCGCCCTCCAATGCCGTGTAAATTTCGCCGTCGAACGTGAAACGGACCGTTTTTGCCGGAGTCAGCCGACCGGCGCCGGCAATGCGATTTGCCCCACTCATTTGACCGCTTCCTTCGATTTTGTCTGCAACGCGGCCCCGTCCGGCCGGGGTTTGCCGGCCTCGTAGGTCACAACAAACTTGTCCGACACGGTATCGCGCACCGCATTGAAGAACCGGCCGCAGCCATGAATGTGCCGCCAGCGCTCATAGGCGACGCCCTTCGGGTTTTCACGCAGGAAAAAGAACTGCATGAATTCGTCGTCGCTGATCGACTTAATGTCGGTCGGCCGGTCTATATGGGCTTCCCCGGCGTGGCGGAACTCGAGCTCCGGCCGCTCTTCATCGCAATAGGGACAGTGGATCAATAACATGGTGTAAGCCCCATAAAGTGTTAGTGCGCAACGGCCGCAGCGGCGGCTTCGTCGATCAGACGGCCTGTGCGGAAGCGGTCGAGGGTAAAGGGTGCGTTGATGGGATGCGGCGCGTCGTTTGCGATCGTGTGGGCAAAGACATTGGCCGATCCGGGCGTCGCCTTGAAGCCGCCGGTTCCCCAGCCGCAATTGACGTAAAGTCCTGCAACCGGTGTCTTCGCCAGGATCGGCGAGCGATCTGGGGTAACGTCGACGGTTCCACCCCACGAACGCAGCATCTTCATGCGCGAAAAGATCGGGAACATCTCGCAAATGGCGTCAAGCGTGTGGGTAAGGATGTGAAGGCCGCCAGCCTGGGAATAGGACGTGTACTGGTCCGTGCCCGCGCCGATCACGAGTTCGCCCTTGTCCGACTGCGATATATAGGCGTGAACCGTGTTGGACATGACTACGCACGGAAAGACCGGCTTGACGGGCTCGGACACCAGCGCCTGCAACGGATAGCTCTCAAGCGGCATGTTGACGCCGGCCATTTCCATCAGCACGGAACTGTGCCCGGCAGCGACAACACCCACCTTCTTGGCGCCGATGAAGCCCCGCGTTGTCTCGACGCCCTCGACTGCACCGTTCGCGGAACGCTTGATGCCCGTGACCGCACAGTTCTGGATGATGTCGACACCCCTGTCGGCAGCGGCACGCGCGTAGCCCCAGGCAACGGCGTCGTGCCTCGCATTGCCGCCGCAACGCTGCAGCGCCGCGCCCATGACCGGGTAGCGGGCAGTCTGGGATATGTTGAGTGGCGGGCAGTATTCCTTGGCCTGTTCGGGCGTCAGCCATTCATTCTGCACGCCGTTCAGCCGGTTGGCGTGAATGTGGCGCTGGGCGCCCTGCACATCGTGCACATTGTGGGCCAGCATCATCACGCCGCGCGCCGAGTACATGATGTTGTAGTTGAGCTCCTGGCTCAGCCCGTCCCACAGCTTCATGGCATGGTTATAGAGACCGGCGCTCTCGTCATAGAGATAATTGGAGCGGATGATGGTGGTGTTGCGGCCCGTATTGCCGCCGCCCAGCCAGCCCTTCTCGACAACCGCGATATTGGTGATGCCGTGTTCCCTGGCAAGGTAGTAGGCTGTGCCTAATCCATGCCCGCCGGCGCCGATGATGACGACGTCATACTGTTTTTTCGGCTCCGGCGACGTCCACTGCTGCGGCCATCCCTTGTGGCCGCGCATTGCTTCGCGGGCAACGGCGAAAATCGAATATTTCCGCATGGGTGTGACTGGCTCCTGGTTAGAATAATCGAATGATGGGCTACTAGATGGCAGATTTGAGAAACGGGCAATTGTTTCATTGCGACGCATAACGCCGCGCCGTTCGCCGCTATAGCCATCTTTCGGCCGTACCGCAGCAAAATAATCAAATCATGCGCGAAACTCTGGACTTGGCTCACGAATTCTGTTAGTGCCGGTGCAGCCGTGAAGTCTGATGACTTTCGCGAACCAGAATGTATTTGCCATCGGATATCATCGAATTGACGCGATGGCACAACTCTAAACCGGAAGGAACGGGATCAGGTGCAGGTACTTGTCCGCGACAACAATGTTGATCAGGCGCTTCGCGCGTTGAAAAAGAAAATGCAGCGCGAAGGCATTTTCCGCGAAATGAAGATGCGCGACTTCTATGAGAAGCCGTCTCAGAAGCGTGCCCGCGAAAAAGCCGAAGCCGTACGCCGTGTCCGTAAACTGGCACGCAAGCGCGCGCAGCGTGAAGGTCTTTTGGTCGGCCGCGGCGGCCGCTAAGATCTGCCATTATTCAAACGCAATTAATGCGTTTTGTTGAGGCGGGGCGATTGAATCGCCGCCGCCTTTATTTGTGGGTAATTCGGGCCGGTTCATAATACGAGGGACTAACGGGTGAATGTGCATAAGACAGCAGGCGTAAGCATGAAACGCCTTCCGGTAGTTCTGGTATTCGCTGTTTCGACGATTGCCCTTGCGTCCTGCCAGGCAACCAATCCTGAAAGCGTCATCAGCATTGATAGGGCGCAGGGCTCGGAAGGCAATATTGCCTCGCTCACCCAGGTTATCAGCAACAACCCGAACGATGCCAAGGCCTACAATGTGCGCGGCAGCGCCTATGGCCGCGCCGGCGACTTCAGCAAGGCGCTCAAGGATTTCAACACCGCGATCCAGCTCAATCCGAATTTCTATCAGGCCTATGCGAACCGCGCTCTGATTTACCGGGGCATGGGAGATCTTAAGGCCGCTTCGAACGACTACAACAGGGCGCTTCAAATCAATCCGCGCTATGACGTTGCCTATATCGGCCGCGGAAACATGTATCGCGAGGCCGGCCAGTCGAACAACGCCTTCAGCGACTATCAGCGCGCCATCAATCTCGATACCACGGACCCGCGTGCCTATAACAATCGCGGACTGATCTATCAGCAGCGAGGCCAGCACAAACAGGCCATTGAGGATTTCTCAAAATCCATTTCGCTGTCGCCCAATGCGCCGCTGCCCTATAACAATCGCGGCCTGTCCTATCTCGCGCTCGGCGACGAGGAAAACGCCTTCACCGATATCAACAAGGCGCTGGAACTCGACAAGAATATTGCTGAAGCCTGGGTCAACCAGGGCTTGATCTATGAGCGCCGCGGCGAAACCACAAAGGCACGCAATTCCTACGCGCGCGCCGCCCAGCTGGATCCGAAATATCAGCCGGCCAAGGACGGTTTGTCGCGCGTTCGCTAGTTCTTTTAGGCCAACAAAAAACCCGCCACTACGGCGGGTTCTTTTGAGCAGTCAGATCCGCTCAGTCCATCGATTTGACGATATCTTCCGTCATCTTCTTGGCATCGCCCAGCAGCATCATCGTGCCTTCCTTGTAGAAGAGCGTATTGTCGATGCCGGCATAGCCTGAACCGAGCGAGCGCTTTACGAACAGGCACGTTTTGGCCTTGTCCACCTCAAGGATCGGCATGCCGTAAATCGGCGATGACGGATCGTCGCGCGCCGCCGGATTGGTGACATCGTTGGCGCCGATCACGTAGACCACATCGGCCTGTGCGAATTCGGAGTTGATGTCCTCCAGCTCGAACACCTCGTCGTAAGGCACATTGGCTTCCGCCAAAAGCACGTTCATGTGACCGGGCATGCGGCCCGCCACCGGGTGAATGGCGTATTTGACCTCGACATCGGCCTCCTTGAGAAAGTCAGCCAGTTCACGCAGCGCGTGCTGTGCCTGGGCAACCGCCATGCCGTATCCGGGAACGATAATGACCTTGGACGCATTCGACATCAGGAAGGCGGCATCTTCGGCCGAGCCCAGCTTGACATTGCGGTCAATGTCATCGTCGGCGGCAGCGGCAGTCTCGCCGCCAAAGCCGCCGAGGATGACCGAGATGAAGGACCGGTTCATGCCCTTACACATGATGTAGGACAGGATCGCACCGGACGAGCCGACCAGTGCGCCGGTGATGATCAGTGCCAGGTTTCCGAGCGTAAAGCCGATACCGGCCGCAGCCCAGCCCGAATAGGAGTTGAGCATCGATACCACAACCGGCATGTCCGCTCCGCCGATCGGGATGATGATCAGAACGCCCAGCAGCAGCGAGGCAGCGACGATCAGCCAGAAGACTGCCGTGCTTTCGCTCATCACCAGGATGGCCACAAGAACAACAACCGCAATCGCCAGTCCTGCATTGATGGCATGGCGCATCGGCAGCAGGATCGGCTTGCCGGACATACGCCCGTCAAGCTTCAAAAACGCGATGATCGAACCGGTGAAGGTGATCGCGCCGATGGCGACGCCAATAGACATTTCCACCAGAGCCTGGGCATGGATATCGCCGATTTCGCCGATCCCGAAGGACGACGGCGCATAAAGCGCGGCGGCGGCAACCATGACCGCGGCAAGACCCACCAGCGAGTGGAACGCCGCAACAAGCTGCGGCATGGCTGTCATCGGGATGCGCCGTGCAACGACCGCGCCAACCCCGCCACCGGCTGCAAGACCAATGATGATAAGGCCGATACCGCCGGCAGACGGCGTCGCGAGAGCCAGCGTCGTCACGATGGCGATGCCCATGCCGATCATGCCATAGACATTGCCCTGGCGGCTGGTTGTCGGATGCGAAAGCCCCCTCAGTGCCAGAATGAACAGAACGCCGGAAATCAGATAGAGAAAGGCCGCAAAACTTTCAGACATCAATCAGCCCCTCACTTTTCTTTTTTCTTGTACATGGCAAGCATGCGTTGCGTTACGAGGAAGCCGCCGAAGATGTTGACGGATGCAAGCACCAGGGCGATGAAGCCGAAACCGGTCGCAAGCCCGCTTGCGGAGATCCCCACCGCAAGTAGCGCCCCGACGACGATCACCGACGAGATTGCGTTGGTGACGGCCATGAGCGGTGTGTGCAGGGCCGGTGTCACCGACCATACAACGTAGTAGCCGACGAAGATCGCCAGCACGAAAATTGCGAAGCGGAAAACGAACGGATCGATCATTCCGCCGGTTGCCCCGTGGGCGGCAGCACCCGCGGCGTCTGCCACCTCAGGCAGTTCGGAAACGGCCTTGACGACTGCTTCGGTTGCAGATTCAAGGTTGTCCAGCGCCTTGTCGACTGCGGAATTTGCCATCATGCATCTCCCTTTGCATCATCGGCACCGCCGAAATTCGGGTGCACAATCTTGCCGCCATGGGTCAGCATGGTGGCTTTCACGAGTTCGTCCTCGGGATCGATCGCAAGCGATTTGTCTTCTTTGTTGATCAGCGTTTCGAGGAAGGACAAAAGGTTTTTGGCGTAGAGCTGCGACGCGCTGGCGGCAATGCGGCCGGGCACATTGTTGTATCCGATCACACGCACACCCTCGACCTCGGCGATCTCTCCGGCTTTCGCGCCCTCGACATTGCCGCCGCGCTCAACTGCAAGATCAACGCATATCGAACCGGGTTTCATGGATTTGAGCATTTTTTTGCTCACCAGCTTCGGCGCCGGGCGGCCCGGAATGAGTGCCGTGGTGATGACAATGTCCTGCTTGGCTATGTGGTCGGCGACGAGCGCAGCCTGCTTTGCCTGATATTCCTTGGACATTTCCTTGGCGTAGCCGCCGGCTGTCTCAGCCGCCTTGAATTCCTCGTCTTCAACCGCAATGAATTTGCCGCCGAGCGAAGCCACTTGCTCCTTGGCGGCCGGCCGGACATCGGTTGCCGAGACAACGGCCCCCAGACGCCTTCCCGTTGCAATGGCCTGCAAGCCGGCAACACCCGCGCCCATGACAAAGATCTTTGCCGCAGGAACCGTTCCGGCGGCCGTCATCATCATCGGCATGGCGCGATCGAATTCGTGCGCGGCATCGATAACCGCCTGATAACCGGCGAGGTTTGCCTGTGAAGACAAAACGTCCATGACCTGCGCACGCGTAATACGCGGCATCAACTCCATGGCAAATGTTGAAAGCCCGGCCTTGGCAAGCGCTGCAAGCGCCTTGTCATTGCCGTAAGGGTCCATGATCGCAATGACCGCCGCACCCTTCTTGTAGTTCTTGATTTCCGCATCGCTTGGCCGCCTTACCCTGAGCACGACGTCGGCCGTTTTCGCTCCGGTCGCGGCACTCAGCTTTGCGCCCACTTCGGCATAGGCTTCATCGGGTATCTGCGAACCGGCACCAGCGCCCTTTTGCACGACGACTTCCAGGCCGAGCGCAATGAGCTTTTTCACCGAATCTACGGATGCGGCAACGCGGGATTCGTCGGAATGGGTCTCTTTTGCAATGAAAACAGTGCTGGCCACACTTCACTCCTCATGGTCTGGAATCGCGCCGCGATGGTGACCGCCGCGACAATGCGGCAGGGGCGCGTCTCAAATCGGTCGCTGAAGTTCTACCTCAGAAAGTAGAACCCGATTGCGAAAAGGATGATTGTCAGGAGCGTAGCGCTGATGAAGCCGGCGGCCGTGAAAAACCCGACTGCCATGCCGATCATGATGACGATGCAGCCCAGCGTTCCGAATTTGGCAAGCGACAGGAACATTTTGTAGGTTTTTTCGTGTTCCGCGTAGTCCATGTCGGCGCCCGTTTCGACGGGTCCGGTATTTTGTTCGGCCATAAAGATACTCCCCTGCCCAGCCGGCGGTGTCCGAATTATCGTGCGGACATTCCCTCAAATCCAATTGCATTCCACACCGGAAACACAATTCTCCGGACAGGCAATTGACATATCTGCATCGAATACACAATGCAGCCCGGCAGGGCAAGTCGTCACAGGCGCTCAGGCCGCCTGAAGGTAACGGGCCGTGGGTCGGATGGTCAGCGGCATGGTGCCCAGCTCATCCGGCGATGCGAACATCATGCGCTGTTCAAAGGGCTGCGACCGGAAGAACGGGTAGCGCCGATACACTTTTGGAAGTTCGTTCGGCACGTCGGCAGCCAAAAGCGAAAAGTCGATATCGTAACCCTTGCAATTCAATAGCGGACCCGCAACCTGCTTGGAGCCGAAGACGCGGCGATAAAAGGCAGTGTGTCGTGGCGGGACAAATGACAGGCAACGGTCGGCATCGAAATACTCGATTGCCATCGTTGCGATGCGAAGCGTCAGATAAGGCAGCGAGGGCAGATCGTCGAAAACATCCGGATCGGACGCGTGACGTACCGGATCGATAAGCGTCATGCCGGCATCCAAAAAGGCATCGACCTCTTTGGGAAAAAGATTGCGTGACGGACAGTCTCTATGATCCGGTGTTACGTGATGAATGCGAAGCGTGCTGATCAGTTGCTCGTCGCAATAGATCCCAAATACATACGCTTGCGGATCGAAATCCGCATCGTCGACAAACAGGCCATTGTTGGAGGGCACATGCATCTTGGCCCTTTTGTAGGCCTTGCTCCGCAAGCTGGATACATCCTCGAAATCTTCCGCACTTATAATCCGGCGATACTCAATCCTGTCCATTACGTCGAACAACTTACTGTTGAAGCTGGACATGCCGTTTGTCGGTGTCATTTTCCGCCCCTGACACTGGTTAACAATTGTTTAACGGTAGCGGAACAATTGGAATTATTAAAGTTAAATCAATATGGATCGGCCGTTAACTTGATATTAAGGTTAACAGCGGTCGGCGGCTCAAAACTGACGCCCCTCCCAAATATGCACCTGGCAGCGGCGATGAAGGTTTATTGTGACTTGGAAAGTATAGGTTTAGAGCCGGTTGCCTGAAAATTCGCGGCCAGCCGTCACTTTAAACGTTCTGCAGGAAGAAATAGAAAGGCAAACGATCCGGGCGTCACACCTTAGCCGGCGAGCGCGTAATTCGGCTTTGCTGTCAGGCTCGTGACGGTCCGACCGGACTCGACCGCGTCGCTGAACTGGCTCAACAGACGGTCGAACCTTACCTGTGAATCGAGAAACGGCGCATGGCCGGCTTCTTCGAATATGATGGCGCGTCCAGCAAACAGAGAAGCTCCGGTTATGGACTGTACGTAATTGCTGCGGGCTATCGGGTCCTGCGCGCCCTGCAGCAGACAAACTGGTGTTTGCGATGTTTCAACGCGTTCTTTATGGCCCCGGCCGGAACTGCTCATGACACTTCTGGAAAGGCACGGGCGCATTTTTTCATCTGTGCGCATCAGCGTTTCCACAAACTCACCCTGCCGCATGCCGTTCAAACAGGTCCGCTCAAAATGCTCGGCGTCGGATCGCGAGAACTTTGCCTTGGAGATCAACAGCAGGTTTTTCGATATATGCAGCGAACGAACTATCCCAAGCGGGCCGCCAACAGCCGGTGGCGCACCAAAAGCCATCACGCCCTTGACCTGCGGAACCGTATCAAGCATTTCGTATGCGACATGCCCGCCCAGCGACCAGCCAACCACAATACAACGATCAATACCCAGTTTTCGGATGAATGCGGTGACGGCTCTGGCCAATCCCTCATAAGTATAAGTAGCCTTCGGGTCCGCGGCATTCGGAGACGCGCCATGTCCCGGAAGGTCGACGGCTATCAGCCTGTGATCCGCCAGATATGGGCTGGTAAACTGCTGTTTGAAAACTTCCTTGGAAAATCCGGAACCGTGCAGAAAGACGATAGTCATCCTGTCTCCAGCCCGCTCTATGTAGGAAAGCGCACCTTCATCGCTGTGATCGACTATTGGCGTCTTCGGTTCCAAGTTCATTCTCCTGCCAGTGATTGGCATACGGATTTCTGCTATTTGCCAATATTAGCCATCACGGCTTAAAAAAAGCCTAAGCTTGCAAGATTCATTTTATTCGCTAGATAGGTTGCCAGTTTGACAGACGAGCCAATTTTTTCTATCTGCGGTTGAAGCCAAGCTGGGATGCAGGAGGGGGTTGAAACGTGTTGCTGGACGGAATCATTTGCTTGACAGCCTTGGGAATCCTAGGCTCGCATGTCTGGTCGATGCGATATCATTTTGATGTCGACCTGAAACAGATGCCCAAGGGCATGAACATGTTATCGATGCTGGTCCTGGCCAGCCTGTTGTTCATGATATTCCTTACTTTTATCGGCACACAACCGCTCACACCTCAGTTGATCGGACTGATCATGCTGATCGCCAGCGCCGGCCTGTTTTGGTTAACGATACGTGAATCAGCCCGAGCGAATCTTCTTGCGGCATTTGATGAAAAGCTGCCTGGCAGCTTGCTGCGGACCGGACCCTACGCCTATGTCCGCCACCCGTTCTACACGTCCTACCTGTTGCTATGGACCGGTTGGGCCATATCGACCTGGAACATCTGGGCACTGGTACCGCTGACCGGGATTGTGGTCGCTTACTGGGTCGCTGCGCGTGGTGAAGAACGAAAATTCGCCTCAACGGCAATGGCGGAAGAGTATGCAAGCTACGCTGCTACAACCGGCAGGTTCTTTCCAAAAATCATAGGCCGGACATAAATAATCGAATATGGACGGGATTCGTCTGCGCCACCGGCCATCATTTTGGTATTGTGTTCCCCGACGCATTGAATTGACTTGTGCCTTGTCCTCACTTGGAACCGGCAGCCAATATCGCCGCGTGGCCCATGCCTGCGGACATGCCCGATGTCAGTTCTGAAATACCGCTGCTCGGCATGGGCATTCCAAAGATAAAGCCCTGTATGAGATCAGCGCTGTTGGTCGAGCGGATCAGCTCGAGCTGCTCCTCGGTCTCGACGCCTTCGACGACAATCTCCAGGCCAAGCTCGCGCGAGAGGTGCACAACACCCTTCAGTAGTTTGAGCGTCCGCTCGTCATTTGTAATGTCCGATACGAAGGAGCGGTCGATCTTGATCTTGTTGAGCGGCAGGACATTGAGATAGCTCAGGCTCGAATAGCCGGTACCAAAATCGTCAATTGCGATGGTCACGCCCTTGGCGCGCAACTCCCGCAGGATGGCCTTGGCCTTGGCTGCGTCCTGGACAAAAGCGCTTTCCGTAACTTCGACCTGGAGGCGCTTTGCGTCGAGGCCGGCAGCATCAAGCGCCTCCGTCACCATGGTGACAATGTCCTTGTTGCGCAGGTCATTGGCTGAGAGATTGACGGAAACGGCGGCGCCGTTTTTC
Organism: Hoeflea sp. TYP-13; assembly: GCF_040932035.1. Taxonomy (NCBI): domain Bacteria; kingdom Pseudomonadati; phylum Pseudomonadota; class Alphaproteobacteria; order Hyphomicrobiales; family Rhizobiaceae; genus Hoeflea; species Hoeflea sp. TYP-13. Next base: position 77,641 of record NZ_JBFRBB010000003.1, on the reverse strand, counting down.
CAGCCGGCACAGTCGCGACATGCAACCTGCAGCATGTGCCGGGTCAATTCACCCACAATGCCCATTTCTTCGGCAAGCGGAATGTAGACCGCTGGCGACACGGCGCCGAATTCAGGATGGAACCAGCGTGAAAGCGCCTCGCAGCAGGCAACCTGTATGGTATCTGCCGTGAACATCGGCTGATAGACGACAGTGAATGATTTTTCGCGTACGGCGTCACGCAGCGCTGTTTTCAGCTTTTGACGCTTGGTGTATTTCTCGTCCATTTCCTCAGCGAAAATGACCCAGCTGTCCTTTTCGTGATGCTTGGTTTCGTAAAGCGCCAGATCAGCCTTGATCTGCAGGTCGTCGAGCTTGAAATCGGCTTTTGATCCGATGACGACGCCGGCGCTCAGGCTCACAAAAAGCTTGTTGCCGTTAATAAGATACGTGCCGCGCAGCGTTTCAAACAGCTGCGACATGATTTCGTCGACATGGTTGGTATCTTTGACATCGCGGATGAACAAGACAAATTCATCGCCTCCAAACCGCGACAGCGTCATGCTTTCATCAGCCATGCCGGCCAGCCGCGCCGATATGGCACACAGTAGTCGGTCGCCGGTCATGTGCCCGTTTGTGTCGTTGACATGTTTGAAGTCGTCGAGATCGACAACGGCCAACGCAAATTTCTCGTCGTCACGCATATTGCGAACGGCATTTTCGACGATCTCGGAAAAATAGCCGCGATTCGACAGACCTGTCAGGCTGTCGTAGCGAGCCATATGGACAATTTTTTCTTCGGCCTTGATGCGCGCCGTCACATCTTCGAAGATGAGAACAACGCCGTCGCTCTTGCGACGCTTTGCACTGAATTCGAGATAGAGTTCGTCGGTAAAATACACCAGCGCTCGCGACTCATCACCGTCGATCAGCGACTTGAGCTGCCGCTGGATAATTTTGGCGCGACCGGGCGTAATGACGCCTCTGCGTACCCCGTATCTGAGAACGGCCATCAGCGAATGGTCGCGCAGCATGTCCCGGCTGGGAGCGGTCAGTAGCTCGGCAGCCTTCTTGTTGGCAACGACGATGCGGCTGTTTTCGTCGAGCATGAACAGCCCGTGAGGCATATTATTGAGCGCAGCGTTGAACCGGTCGGCGATGAGGGCGATCTCACGGCGACTGAGCACGTTCTCGTAAAGGAACTCCCGAACGCCATTGGCCATGGAAATAGTGGTAACCGCAAGCGGCAGGACCAGCAGCGCGAGAACCACCATATATATATTGCCGACCAGAAGCAGGCTGATCATGATCGGCAGGCAGGCTGCAAGGGTCACGACGTAGACGGTGATTTTAGTGCCGAAATTCCGCCCGACGACCGAAACCATCAAACTCAAGGTGACGGACAAAACAGCAATTTCCGCGAACGTGTCGCGCGTGACCAGAAATGCGTAGCCGCACATCACACCGAGCAGAAAGGCGGTCATCCCGCCTCCGACGATGGACATCCGTTCCCACCAGGCAATCGTCGCTCGATCGTCTGTCGAAAACCGGACCCGGTCAAAGCGGGTCATCGAATAAAAACGCACCATCCAGTTCGCGAGGATCGCGCAGCCGAACGCTATATAGGCAGGGTCTCTGACTTTGATGTAGAGCAATATGCTAACGGTAACGTGCGCTACCATGCCGGCGCGCAGCGTCATTCGATTTCCGTAAAGCGAACGAACAAACGACAGATAAACGTCTGTCGGTATTTGCCCCTGCTGATTTTCGCCCATTAACACCAATCCTTTGCGGGTGCTATGAGACGTACCCCAAAAGCCTTAAAGAAGGTTTTAGAAAAATTAAACTAGAGATTGCAATTTTAGTGTGGCCCGACCTAAACAGCAGGTTGCAGGCTCGAAGGTGAGTTTCGGTATCGAATGTGTTGGTAAACCGTTGCTTACTCTGCAGCCTGGGATATCACCTTTGCGCCACTTACAAACGCATCTTTCAGGGTCGTCAGTTCGCTTTCAGCTATGTCTATATTCTGCTGCTTTACGTGTCCAAAGCCGCGTATGTGCTGCGGATAACTCAACAGCGCAACGGCCGCTTCGTAGTTGTCGCGCGTGATCTTTTTGCAAACCTCGTCAATGAGCCTTTCATAATCCGCGAGTAGCCGGCGCTCGGCGCGCCGCTCGGATTGATAGGAAAAGACGTCGAACATCGAGCCGCGCAGGCTGCGCAGCGATGCAAGGACTGGAAACACCTTCATCATGAACGGTCCGAATGTGCGTTTATGCAGATGACCGTTTTCATCCCGTTTTGACAGCACAGGCGGCGCCATATGAAATTCCAGCCTGTCCCAGTCTTCGAATTGATCCTTCAGCTGCGCCAGGAAACTACCGTCACTGTACAGGCGCGCCACCTCGTATTCGTCCTTGACCGCCATCAGCTTGAACAGATTTCGTGCGGCCGTATCGGTCAGTGCCGCGGCTTTTCCGGCGAGCTTTTCATCGGCTGCCCGAACCCTGTTGATCACGCGTGCGAACCGGTCCGCATACGCCCTGTTCTGATAGGCGGTCAAAAAACGGTGCCTGCGGTCGATGGCCTCGTCAGGGGTTTGCGAAAGCTGCTGTGCCCTGCTCGGCTGGTGAACCGCGTCCATCAGGTCGCGAACCGTCTGCGGATCCTGCGCGGCGCGGCGTCCCCAGCGAAACGCGCCGATATTCATTTCGGTCGCTTGTCCGTTCAACCCGATAGCGTGTTCAACCGCCTCGGCCGAAACCGGCAAACCGCCGCGCTGGCAGGCAATACCCAGCATGAACATGTTGGCCGCAATGGCGTTGCCGAACAGCGCCGTTGCAGCCCTAGTGCCATCGAAATAGATCGTCTGATCTTCCCCGGCGGAATTGAGGATCGTTCTCTTCAAGCGCTCGACCGGCAGTGAGAAATCGGCATTGCGGGCAAAGTCCCCCGGCATGATTTCTGCCGTGTTGGCAACGAACAGCGTTTCGCCCTCTCGCACGGATGCGAGCACCTTGCGCGAACCGGAAACCACCAGATCGCAACCGAGGATGAGATCGGCCTTGCCGGCGGGAACGCGAATGGCGGTGATATCTTCAGGTTGCGCCGAAATGCGCACATGGGAAAAGACTGCGCCGCCCTTTTGCGCTAGCCCCGCCATGTCGATCATCCCGCAGCCCTTGCCTTCCAGATGCGCGGCCATTCCCAATACGGCGCCGATCGTGACGACACCCGTTCCACCAACCCCGGTAATGACGCAGGCCCATCCGTCGTCGGGCAACGCTACCGGCGCATCCGGCACGCCGTCGAGCGGATCACTGCTGTGTGCAATCCCGCCGGCTTTTCTGATCTTGCCGCCGTGAACGCTGACAAAAGACGGACAGAACCCTTCGACACAGGAAAAATCCTTGTTGCAGCTCGACTGGTCGATCCGGCGCTTGCGGCCGAATTCGGTCTCGACCGGCTGCACCGAGACACAGTTGGACTGAACGCCGCAATCGCCGCATCCCTCGCACACAAGCTCGTTGATGACGACGCGTCGGTCCGGGTCGGGATATGTGCCACGCTTTCTGCGGCGGCGCTTTTCCGCTGCACAGGTCTGGTCGTACAGCAGGACGGTTACCCCTTCGATGTCCCGCAGCTCGCGCTGAACGGCATCCATTTCGGAGCGGTGGTGAAATGTTGCGCGTGCCGGCCAGTCCATTCCGGACGGGTATTTGTCAGGTTCGTCTGAAACGATGGCGATGCGCTCCACGCCCTCGGCACGAACCTGGCGGGCTATGGCATCGACAGTCAGCCCGCCTTCATGATGCTGCCCGCCGGTCATGGCCACGGCATCGTTATAGAGGATTTTGTAGGTGACATTCGCGCGTGCGGCGAGAGCAAATCGCAGCGCCAATATGCCGGAATGGTTGTACGTGCCGTCACCAAGGTTCTGGAATATGTGTCCGGTCTGGCTAAAGGGCTGCTGACCGACCCATTGAGCACCCTCACCGCCCATCTGGGTGAAACCCTGCGTGTTGCGGTCCATCCAGATGGCCATGAAATGGCAACCGATGCCGGCCGCGGCCTTTGATCCCTCGGGCACTTTGGTCGAGCTGTTGTGCGGGCAACCGGAGCAGAAATAGGGCGTGCGCACCGCAACATCCGAAATATCCGTCAGCATTGCCTGAAACTGGCGGATTCGTTTGACGCGGTGGTCAATCTCCTCGGAATGGCCGATCACACGCAATATGCGCTCGCCAAGAGCCACGGAAATATCGTTGGGATCGAGTGCACCCTTGGCCGGAAACAGCCAGTTATTATGCTCGTCACGCTTGCCGACGACAATCGGCTGATGCGCCGTTCCGTAGAGTTCCTCGCGGAGCTGCGTCTCGATAAGCGATCGTTTTTCCTCAACGACAATCACCATCTCGAGGCCGGCGACGAATTCCCGGAAATCCTCGAACCCGAGCGGCCAGGGCGCCGCAATTTTCATCAGCCGCACACCGAGCCGGTTTGCTTCCTCCTCATCAATCCCCAGATCGGAAAGGCTCTGGCGCACATCGAGATAGCTCTTGCCGACGCTGATGATGCCGATCTTTGCACCGGCACCTCCCGTCCATACGATCCGGTTGAGGCCGTTGGCGCGGATAAAGGCACTGACTGCGGATTTCTTGTATTCGTGCAGGCGCGCTTCCTGGCCAAGCATATCCATTTCCCCCAGGCGGATATTCAGCCCGCCAGGCGGCATGTCGAACTCGGGATAGACGATGTTGAGCCGGTCGAGACCGGCTTCGACGGAACTGGTCGATTCGATGTTGTCCTTGACGCATTTCAGCGCCGTCCAGGTTCCGGCAAAGCGAGACAGGGCAAATCCATAAAGTCCGTAATCGATTATTTCCTGAACCCCGGCCGGATTGAGGATCGGAATCATGGTGTCGACGAACAGAAACTCCGTCTGATGGGCATTGGTTGACGATTCCGCCGTATGATCGTCGCCCATGAGTGCAAGGACGCCGCCATGTTTGGAGCTCCCGGCAAGATTGGCATGCCTGAATACATCGCCTGACCGGTCAACGCCGGGCCCCTTTCCGTACCAGATGGAAAAGACACCGTCATATTTGCCGTTGCCGTCGAGCTCGGCCTGCTGTGTTCCCCAGCAAGCCGTTGCGGCAAGCTCTTCATTGATGCCCGGTTGAAAGACGACATCGCTTGCCTGAAGCAGGTTTTGGGCATGAAAGAGCTGCATATCAAGGCCGCCAAGGGGAGACCCGCGATAGCCTGATACAAAGCCCGCCGTGTTCAGTCCTGCCCTGCGGTCAAGCTCCTTTTGCATGAGCAGCAGCCGGACAATCGCCTGTGTACCGGTTACAAAAATCCGGTTCTTTGTCAGATCAAACTTGTCGTCCAGCGTGACGTCATGCAGTGTCATCCAGTCCTCCGCGGCACAGGCTTGAAATGGCCGGTGCCGATCCGTTGTTCGGCAGTAAGGCGCCTATTTTGATTTTCCATTGCAGTGCGTCAAATGAATTCGATTGTGCACCGCAGTGGATTGCGGCCAAAGGATGCATTCATGCGCCGGACGGCCTGAATGCGATAGATTGTTGCGGTGCACATGACCGGCCGCGGATCTGACCCAGGCCGCCCGCCCGATAATTACAGACGTCCGGCCCGCTGCTGCAGCATCAAAAACGCATCCTGGGCATATTCCGACATCTGGAACCAGAGATAGGCGTCGCGGCGGTAGCCCATATAGGAATCGTGCAGCGTTTTGAAATCCGCGTTCTCGGCCGAAATCTCGGCATAGGTTTCTTCGGCCGCATTGAAGCATGCGGTCATGATGTCGTGCGAATAGGGCCGCAAAACGGTTCCGTATTGAATGAGGGCGTTGAGCGTCGGCGGATTGAGAGTGTCATATCGGGCCGTCATCACCGAATTGGCGAGCGCCGAGGCACTCCGGATCGCCGCCTGATAGGATTTGGGCAGCGCGTCCCACTTTTCAAGATTGATCAGGTTCATCAGCGCGACGCCGCCTTCCCACCAGCCTGGGTAATAGTAGTATTTCGCCACGCGGTTCAGACCGAGTTTTTCGTCGTCATAGGGACCGACAAATTCGGCCGCATCGATCTTGCCGGTTTCAAGCGCCTTGTAGATTTCCTCTGCCGGAAGGTTCCGCGGCTCCACGCCGATCTTTTCAATGATCCTGCCGCCGAAACCGCCAATCCGGAACTTCAATCCCCGTAGATCGTCCAGCGAGTTGATTTCACGGCGAAACCAGCCGCCCATCTGCGCGCCGGTATTGCCGGTCGGAAATCCGATAATGCCGAATTTACTGTAGAATTTGTTCAGGAGCTCGAGACCGTCACCCTCGTATAACCAGGCGTTCATCATGCGCTGGTTGAGGCCGAAGGGAACCCCGGTACCGAATGCAAATGCAGGGTCTGTCTCCCAAAAGTAGTTTGACGCGGTGCTTGCCATCTCGACTGTCCCGTCCCGCACGGCTTCGAGCCCCTCGAGCGCGCCGGCAATTTCGCCGGCCGGATGGACCTGAATATCGAATTTTCCATCCGTTGCTGCACGCACGGATTCGGCAAAAATGACCGCACTGCCGTAAATCGTATCAAGCAGTTTCGGATAGCCCGAAGTAAGGCGCCATTTGATGCTTGGCATCTCCTGCGCCACCGCCGGCGCCGCAAGCGTCACTGACGCAGCTGCGCCGGTGCCTGCCGCACCCGCCCTCTTGATGAATGAGCGACGGTCCATAATCATCCTCCCGTTGGAAATTGCGAGCGGCCATATCACTTGGAAAAAAGCCGGATAAGTCGTTTTCAGACTACACTTTGTCATTGCTCATGCAAATGATTTGCATAGATTTTTCGGCTTCGCCGGTTCCCGTTTTCGTGACCGCGATCGGGATCGAAGGCGACAGTTTTGCCAGTGAATCGCACAAGTATGTGAAGGGTCTGCAACTCAATGGTTTGCAAGTAAATCCCGATGCACTAAATAGCGCCAGACACCATCGAAATCGGGAGCCGTCATGACAAGGGCCATAATCGCCATTCCAGCCGACACGCGAGAAATGGACGGCTATGTCTGGCATGCAAGTCCCGACCAATATGCCACAGCCGCGCTCAAGGCTGCCGATGTGCTTCCGATGATCGTGCCGGCATTCGCTTCAGACCTGTGGGGCGATGGCGACATGGACGCCGTTTTGAACCGTGTCGATGGTGTGATGATCAGCGGCGCGCGCAGCAATGTCAGCCCGACACTTTACGGCGAAGCGGAAAACGCAGAAAACGGCCCTTACGATCCGGCCCGCGATGCGACGAGCCTGCCGCTGATCCGCCGTTCGCTGGAGCACGGAATCCCGCTTCTGGCGATCTGCCGCGGCATTCAGGAACTGAACGTCGCGCTTGGCGGAACACTTGCGACTGAAATCCAGGACTTGCCCGGCAATCTCGATCATCGCCGGCCGGAAAGCGATGATGCTGATGTCCGTTTCGGCATCCGCCAGGAGATATTCATGGAACCGGACAGCTGTCTGATTGGCGTTCTGGGCGGGGAAACGGCGAAAGTGAACTCTCTGCACCGGCAGGCCATAGGCGAACTGGCACCGGGCCTGAGCGTCGAGGCGCGAACCGAGGATGGTGTCATTGAGGCCGTGACGGTTGACGGCGCCAGGGCTTTTGCCGTCGGTGTCCAGTGGCACCCGGAATATTGGGCGCAATCGGACAATCCCTCAAAGCGTCTATTCGAAGCATTTGGCGATGCGGTGCGGGACCATGCGGCGAGCAAACGCCGGTGGAACTCTATTTGAGCGGTGACGTCGACTGACGAATGCGCATTTCCGGCCGGATGAGGTGCAGGCCGTCCGGATCGGACGAGCCGTTAAGCTTGTCGAGCAAAGCCCGTGCGGCCATGCGTCCAACCTCCGCCTGTCCGTTCCACACGGTTGTCAGCGAAGGCGTTGCGATTGAAGCCTCTTCCAGATCGTCATAGCCGGTTACCGAAATATCCTTGCCCGGCACAAGACCGGCACGAGCAATGCCGTTCATCAGGCCAATGGCGACAAGATCGTTCCAGCAAACGGCTGCCGTTGGTTTTTGCGGCAGTGAGAGGAAATTGACCGCAGCCTCGAAACCCGCCTGCTTTGTACGCGGTCCGGGAATGCGCAAGTCAGGATCGACATCGATATTGGCCTTTTCAAGCGCCTGCACATAACCCTGATAACGGTGACGGCCCGTCGATGTCTGGTCGGTACCGCCAACCATGGCGATACAACGATGACCAAGGCCAATCAGATGGTTTGTCGCCAGCGCGATGCCAAAGGCATCATCGCCGCGATAAGTCGGCAGGCTCACATTGTCGACCGACCGTGCGATGAGGATTGCCGGCATACCGTTGTCTTCGGCAAGTTTTATGTCTTCCCTTGGCGTGCCGATGGCAGGCGACATGATAACGCCGTCGCCACCGAGCTGCAGCAGCGTTTCGATGAAATTGCGCTGCTTGTCGACCGAATCGTAGTGATTGGACAAAATGAATGTCTGCCGGTTGCGATCAAGCTCGCCCTCGATGGCGCGCAGGATCTCCGCATAAAAGGGGTTCATGATGTCATGAACGACAACACCGATAATTCCGGAGCGCGAGGTTCGAAGGCTGGCGGCACGGCGGTTGTAGATATAACCCAGAGCCTGTGCCTGCTCCTTTATCTTCTCACGTGTCGTATCGGCAACGAGTGGACTGTCACGCAGTGCGAGCGAAACCGTTGCGGTTGAAAGACCCAGCGAGTCCGCAATCGTCGAAAGTTTGACCTTCTGGCCCAAGTAAAACACCCCTCGGCAATCCGGCCGGGCACATCGCCGCGTCCGCGTTTGACCATTTTGCCTGTTTTAAATTGAAAATTAAAATTTTTAAAGAGAGGGGTACCGCACACACTCAACCAAGTGCGGAAGCGATATTCTGTTCCACTTTCTTCAACAGCCTGATCAGGGATTTCACGTCCTTTGCGCTCATTTCCTGGACAGCTATTTTCTGCGATTTCCTGATCGCCTTGCGCACGGATTTCACCGCCTCGTGGCCGGCGGGGGTCAAATAGACATGCGACAGCCTCGCATCCGTCTTTGATTCCTTTTTGTCGACAAAGCCCTGCGCTGCGAGCCGGTTAATCGTTTTGGTCATCGTTGGCGCACGCACGCCAAGCTGATCGGCGATTGCAGATAAAGACAGCCCGTCTTGGGCATCCAGCGCGAGAATCACAGCATCCTGACCGGCATATAGGCCACTGGACAGCAGTTGCCGGGATAACAGTGTTCGCGAATAACGCGCCGAAGCCGCCAACTGGGAGAAAAGCTCAAGCTTATCTTCCGAGTTCTTCTTGTCATCATTGGCTTTGTTCTTCTTGGCCATGGCGGCCTCCTTATCCACCTGCAGCGCACAGGGATAGTCAGGCAACTAAATATAGCGCCTGGAGGCCTTAATTCAAAATCACACTACCCGGAGCCTGGTGTCGCCGAAACAAAACGATGCGATCTCATGCCGGCCGCACGACTGGAACGCAATATTTGGAACATTGCGCAATCCGCCCGAAAACACACCGCTCACGGTTTGAAACGGACGCCGGTTCGAAATAGGCTGCATTTCAGGATCAATACCGGATCCACATGCCCTGCCTGTTTTCGAGGAACCTCCGGAGGCCGACCGCTCAATGGTATTTCCCGCCCGATATTGGGACGACAACGATCCTGACCTTGCAGCAGAAGAGCGCCGGGGCTGGATCGCCGTCCTGCCACTCGGTGCCCATGAGCAACACGGCCCGCATCTGCCGTTTGAGACCGACACGCTGATTGCGCAAGGCATTGTGGATGCGTGTACTGCATCATTACCGGATCATCTTCCCGTCACCTTCCTTTCGGCGGAACCGGTGGGGTATTCGGTTGAACATATGGATGTCCCCGGCACGCGAACGCTGACCTGGGACGAAGCTGTCAGCCGCTGGATCGGCATTGCCGAAATGTTGAACCGGAAAGGCATCAGAAAATTCGTCATGCTCAACGCGCATGGAGGCAACTCGCCTCTCATGACGATTGTTGCAACGGAAGCGCGGATCCGTTTCAACATGCTGGCGGTGGCGACCAGCTGGACCCGGTTCGGATTGCCTGGAAGCACGATTTCATCGCATGAAAAAGCCATCGGGATCCACGCCGGCGAAATCGAGACATCCGTCATGCTGGCTCTGCATCCGGACCTGGTCGATATCGCCAAAGCGGCGGATTTTGGCTCCTTCCAGGAAACACTGGCCCGTTCCGCCACCCATTTGCGCGCCTATGGTCCGCACGCCTTCGGCTGGAAAATGTCCGATCTCAACGAAGAAGGCGCAACCGGGAACGCCCTTTCGGCGACGGCGCACAAGGGCAAGGCGCTCTTGGACCATAGCGTTGAGGGTTTGATTGAATTGCTGGAGGACGTTCACGCATTCGATCTCGGTCATTTTGATTGAACGCATGCGCCAAATAGCTGGCGCCTGCGTCTGCAATAACCTATATGCGGTTGCAAATTCCAGGAGCCGCACATGAGCGAAGCCGCCAATCCCATCCCGGTCACGGTCCTTACCGGTTATCTCGGTTCGGGCAAGACGACGCTGTTGAACAGGATATTGTCTGAAGACCATGGCAAGCGCTATGCGGTCATCGTCAATGAATTCGGCGAAATCGGCATCGACAACGACCTGATCGTCGAATCGGACGAAGAAATCTACGAGATGAACAATGGCTGCGTTTGCTGCACGGTACGCGGTGATCTCATCCGCGTTGTCGAGGGCCTAATGCGCCGCCCCGGGCGTTTCGACGCCATTGTCGTCGAAACCACGGGACTTGCAGATCCGGCACCGGTTGCACAGACCTTTTTCATGGATGACGATGTGCGCGAAAAAACACGGCTTGATGCCGTTGTCGCGCTGGTCGATGCCAAGCACCTGCCACTGCGTCTGAAAGACAGTCGCGAGGCGGAAGACCAGATTGCCTTTGCCGATGTGGTTCTGTTGAACAAGACCGATCTTGTAACCGAGGACGAACTGCTCGGCCTCGAGGAAACCATCCGCGCGATCAATCCGTCTGCCCGCATTCACAGGACGGTACGGGCTGGCGTCGCCCTTGCTGACATTCTGGACCGCGGCGCCTTCGATCTGCAGCGGGCACTTGATAACGACCCGCAGTTTCTCGATCACGATCATCCCGACCACGCCTGTGGCCCCGGCTGTGACCATGACCATGATCACGACCACCATCATCACCATGATCATGGCCACGCCGCCGACATACACGACACCACCGTGCAATCCATTTCATTGAAGGCCGGCCCGCTCAAACCGGACCTGTTTTTCCCCTGGATCCAGAAGACCACCCAGATTGACGGACCGAACATCCTGCGGCTCAAGGGCATCATCGCCTTTGACGATGACGATGAGCGTTATGTGGTTCAGGGAATCCATATGATCGTCGAAGGCGATCATCAACGCCAGTGGAAGCCCGATGAGAAACGCGAAAGCCGCATCGTTTTCATTGGCCGCGATCTCGACGATGAAAAGCTGAAACGCACTTTTGAAGCCTGTCAGGCCTAGAGCGAGATGCCGACAATCGCACCGCTGGACCTTGAGGGTCATTGCATAGCCGCCGATTTTCTCGGCGACGTTCCCTTTTTTGCACTCGCCGACGGGTCCGTGCATTGGCTCGATCACGGGCACAAATCCGCCGAACCGCATGACGGCCTGTTATGCGCGACGCGCGACCTCCAGGGCGACGGACTGTTGACCGGCGGCGAAGACGGAAAAATCTGCCGGCTGACGGCAGACGGCAACACCGAGACGCTGGCCGAAAACCCCGGAAAATGGATCAACTGCATTGCCGCCGGGCCGCAAGGAGCCGTCGCCTACGCCACCGGGCGAACTGCGATTGTGCGCAGGAGCGACGGCTCATTTGCCGAATTTCAGGAACAACGAACCGTTGAGGGCCTTGCCTTCGCGCCAAAGGGTCTGCGCATAGCAACTGCCCGCTACAATGGCGTTTCACTGCATTGGGCAGGCGCCAGCGCGCCTCCGCTCGATCTCGAATGGAAAGGAGCGCACACCCAGGTCGTCTTTTCTCCCGATGGCAATTATGTCGTTTCCTGCATGCAGGAAAATGCGCTGCATGGCTGGCGCCTGAAGGACGGCAAGCACATGCGCATGTCCGGTTATCCCGCCAAGGTGAAATCGACCAGTTGGAGCGCCAAGGGCAAGTGGCTTGCTTCTTCCGGCGCACCGGCGGCGATCGTCTGGCCGTTTACCGGCAAGGACGGCCCGATGGGCAAGGCCCCGCTGGAACTCGGAACACGCGGTGATTCCATGGTGACCTGTGTTGCCTGCCACCCGGCCGATGATGTTGTTGCCATCGGCTATTCGGATGGCATGATCCTGGCCGCCCGGTTTTCCGACAAGAAGGAAGGCCTGCTTCGCCGCGGCGGCAAGGGTGCTGTTACTTGCCTGAATTGGAATAAAAAAGGTCTGCAACTGGCATTTGGAACAGAAACCGGCGATTGCGGTATCGTCGATCTGTCCGCTTGAGCGGAGAATTTTTGGGGCAAAGGGCATGACAACGACACCCACGCGGCTCATAGAGCGGTTCTATCTTGAAGTCTGGAATACGGGCAACGAACTCGTGGCGCGGCAGATTCTGCACCCGGATTTTGTTTTTCGCGGCTCGTTGGGACCTGAACACAATGGACCGGAAGGCTTTATTCTCTATCTGCGCGCGGTGCGAAAATCCCTGCCGGATTTCATCTGCAATATCCAGGATATCGTGACCGAAGGACAGCGCGCAGTCGCCCGCATGGAATTTGTCGGCACGCACAACGGGACATTCTACGGCATCGCTCCAACCGGCAAAAAAATCACCTGGTCGGGTGCCGCCTTCTTCACGACCGACGGAGAGCAGATAACCGAACTCTGGGTTCTCGGCGATATCGATGCCGTCAAGCGGCAGCTCGGCGTCCAGGCCGGAGGCGATTTTACATCGCAGTGATTGCGCCAGCGGCAGAAAAGTTTTTATCGCTCGCGGTTGTAGTGCCGTGGTTATTTCTGTCCTCACGCCGAACGCGCCTTCGTCCTTTGTTTTCGCTCGCGGCTAGCCTGCCGTCGTTGTTTCTGTCCTCACGCCGAACGCGCCTTCGGCGCTGGCTCCGGACGGGGCGGGCCACATGGCCCGACGCGCGGTCACGCTTGCGGTGCTACGCACCGTAGTCTTTTCCCGTGACAGCCTTAAGCGAAAACAAGGATCGAAGCGCACAGCGCTTCGCAAGGCCGACCGGCCGTCTCCGCAAATGCGGCGCGCCCCGCGCAGGCCAGCCGCGCAGCGGCGTACGGCCGCGAGCGAAAAACAGCGGCCAAGCCGCGCTCATGCGTGAGGACAATAAAAGGCAGCGCCCGCGAGGGCGCCGCAGTGAGGACTAAATGACGTAACTCTTCAGCGGCTCGAAACCGTTGAACGCCACGGACGAATAGGTCGTCGTATAGGCGCCCGTTCCCTCGATCAGCACCTCGTCGCCAATCGTCAGCGACACCGGCAGCGGATAGGGCGTCTTTTCATAGAGCACATCCGCGCTGTCGCAAGTCGGTCCGGCAAGAACACAAGGCTCGAAGCGGTCATTGTCGCGCGCCGTGCGGATCGGGTAGCGGATGGACTCATCCATCGTTTCAGCCAGACCGCCGAACTTGCCGATATCGAGATAGACCCAGCGCAGATTGTCGTTGTCGGCCTTGCGGGACACCAGAACCACTTCCGCCTTGATCACACCGGCATTGCCCACCATGCCGCGGCCCGGCTCAATGATGGTTTCGGGGATCTGGTTGCCGAAATGGCGGCTGAGCGCCTGAAAAATCGCCTGGCCATAGGCTTCCGCCGTCGGAATATCCTTCAGGTACCGGGTCGGAAAACCGCCGCCCATATTGACCATTTTGAGTATGATTCCGTCGGAGGCGAGGCTGTCGAATACGCCGCGCGCATCGGCAAGCGCCCCGTCCCATGCATTAAGATCAGTCTGCTGGGAGCCGACATGGAAGGAAACGCCATAGGCTTCGAGCCCGAGCGCATGGGCAAAGCGCAAAACGTCGGACGCCATGGAGGGCGCACAGCCGAACTTGCGCGACAGCGGCCATTCGGCGCCTTCACAATCGGTCAGCACACGGCAAAATACGCGCGTGCCGGGTGCGGCACGGGCAACCTTCTCCACCTCTTCTTTCGAATCGACGGCAAACATCCGCACACCGAGTGCAAAGGCGCGGGCAATATCGCGCTCTTTCTTGATGGTGTTTCCGAATGAAATGCGGTCCGGCGTCGCGCCGGCTTCAAGCGCCATTTCGACTTCCGTCACGGAGGCGGCATCGAAATTGGAACCCATGGAAGCAAGCATGCGCAGGATCTCCGGCGACGGATTTGCCTTCACCGCATAGTAGATCGCACTGCCGGGCAGTGCCCGCTTGAATGCGGTGAAATTGTCGCGGACAACGTCCAGGTCAACAACGAGGCAAGGACCATCCGGTCGTCGGGTGTTCAGAAAGTCGATAATGCGTTCAGTAGTCATCGGGTTCTCCCAATCAGATCCGGATTTCTCCGGATGACAAAGGGCATTCGATCACCTGCCAGGGACCCGGTTGGTGGAAAAACCGGCTCCGCAACGAATGTTCGATGCGACGATGGAACCACGGGCCTTTAACGGTCCGCGCGCTCCTGCTTTGTCTGCCTTGGATTGGTTGGGAGTTCCCATCCGCACTTCCGGCAATGAGGGTGTGCCTCTGCAGTAACCCCGGCCTTTGGACAGCCGGCAGACACCATAAAGGCCCGCACCGTCGTTGCTTCAAGATGTCCTCGATTTGGCGGTTGGCCGACAAACCGACTGGAGGGGTTAGTTCCAGGTACCTTACCGATACCCTCACCTTATCGAGGGTCGGCGGACACCCACAGGCACGTGCGACTTTGGGCAACAGCCACATAAGGCTTCAGGCCGTCACAATCAAGCGCTTTTTATCCAATCTGTATGGACAAGCGTGTGTATTTACGAAAAAATGAACAACTTCCACGGTTAAGTTCATAAACATGAGACAATAAACATGAATCTGGTGCGAACCGATCAGTTTAACGCGTTCATTGACGCCGACGGCCCGATTATTGAGCCGAGACCGGACGGGCCGCTCTCGGGCCGCACGTTGGCGGTCAAGGATATCTTTGATGTAGCCGGCTACAGAACCGGCTGCGGCAATCCGCACAAACTCGCCGAAGCCGAGCCGGCACGCAAAACCGCAGCCGCGATCCAGATCCTGCTGGACGCCGGCGCCGAATTCATCGGCAAGACCCAGACCGAGGAACTCGCTTTTTCACTGACCGGCGACAACGCCCATTATCCGCGCCCTATCAATCCGGCGGCGCCCGACCGGATGACGGGCGGTTCGTCCTCCGGTTCCGCCGCAGCGGTCGCGGGCGGACTTGCCGACATGGCAACCGGCTCGGATACAGGCGGTTCAATACGGGCGCCGGCATCCTATTGCGGCCTTGTCGGACTACGGGCAACACATGGCCTGATATCGCTTGAAGGCACTATGCCGCTGGCGGAAAGTTTCGATACGTTCGGCTGGTTTGCGCGTGACATCGATCTTTATATCGAGATCGCGGAGCTCCTTCTGCCGAGATCGGGCGCCGTGCCTGACCGTGTCCTGCGGCTTCCCGAACAGGAGGCGTTGCTGGCCGGCACCGCCGAGCTCAACGCCTACGAGGCCGCCGCCCGGGCTGCGGAAGACATAATCGGCACAGCCGCCAAGGCGGAACTTTCCTCGCTCGATATCGAACAGCGATACTGGTGCTTCCGCAAAATCCAGTCCTATGAGGCGTGGCAGGCGCACGGCGCCTGGATAAGTGCCGGAAACCGCAATCTTGGTCCGGGTGTGAAAGAGCGTTTCGCCTATGGCAAGGCAATGAACGATGCCGACCTGAAGCGGGAAAGTGCAAACAGGCAGCGTTTTGCGGATGAAGTTGGAGAACTTATTGGCGATGACGGTCTGATCATCATGCCCACTGTGCCCGGCGCCGCGCCTCTGGCGTCAGCATCGTTTGACGACGTCCAGGACTATCGCGAACGGGCTTTACGGCTCCTGTGTCTGTCCGGCCTCACCGGACATCCACAACTGACCCTGCCGGTCGCATCGGTCGATGGCGCCCCCTTTGGCCTGTCGCTCATGGGCCCGAAGGGATCCGATCTCGCGCTGCTCGCAATCGGCCGCGAAATCATCAACACAATTGCAAAAGACGGGATGAACCGATGGACACGCTGACACGCATCCGCGCCTTTATCGACGTTGTCGAGGCGGAAGGCTTTTCAGCCGCCGCTCGCAAGAACGGCCGTTCCAAGGCGCTTTTATCCAAATATGTCCGTGAACTGGAGGACGATCTGGGCGCCTTGCTGCTCAACCGCACGACACGGCAGTTCTCGCTGACCGAGGCCGGCCACACCTACTATCGCACCGCCTCGGACATCCTGAAGGAAATCGACAATCTCGCCGATCTGGTGCGCGAAACGAGCCGCGACCTGAAGGGCACCGTTCGCGTTTCGGCGCCTCGAACCTTCACCGATGCCGATATCGGCCAGTCAATGGTCGACTTCGCCATGGAAAATCCGGAAATAAAGCTGGAGATCACGTCCGACGACCGCTTTGTCGATCTGGTCGAGGAAGGGTTTGATGTTGCCATCCGCATAACGCAGCTCGCCGATTCAGGCCTGATCGCGCGTAAGCTTGCACCCTTTCAGGCCTTCGTCTGTGCCAGCCCGGACTTTCTCAAACGTTATCCGAACCTGAAAGAGCCGGCAGACCTGGCGAACGTACCCTGCATTGCCGATACCAATGCCCGCACGCTCAACAACTGGCATTTCAAGAACAAGAATGGCGGGATCGAAACCATCACCGTAAAGGGACCGATCGAGGTCAACAGCCCGCTGGCCGCCATCAAGGCGACAAAGGCCGGGCTCGGGGTCTCCATGGTGCCCGATTTTGTTGTCTGGCCCATGCTCAAGAAAGGTGAGATCGTCACTCTGTTCGAAGACCGCTGGCCGGATGAGGCGGCAATTTATGCGGTCTACCCACACAGGCGCTACCTGCCGGCAAAGGTCCGCGCCTTCGTCGATTATCTGGCCGCCTGGTTCAAACAGTATCACGGCTATTGCGACCGCTAGCCGGGCAGGCCAGGATCTCTGGGGACGACGGATTCCACCGGTGCCCGAAATGCATTACAGTGAGCGTGTGAGGGTTCGGAAAAAGAATTGCTGCGCAGTCCAATTCCGGCCCGATTTTTGAGGCAATGGCAATTGCAAAAGGAAAAACACCAGCAATGTTCGGCCAGCAGAACCTCGTGAAACTTGCACTAGCCCCGCTTATACTGGCTGCCGGCAGCGTGCCGGCCTTCGCCCACCCGCATGTCTTTGCGGAAGCGCGCATGGAAGTCGTTGTCGGGGACAAGGGAACGGTTGACGAATTGCGCCATGTCTGGCGCTTCGACGAGTTGTTTTCCTCCACTGTTCTTGTCGAGTTCGACACCAGCGCCAATTTGAAACTCGAGCCGGAAGAACTGGCCGAAGTCGGCAAGGTGGTGCGTGAATCGCTTGCCGAGTTTGATTACTACACATCCATTGTCAGCAACGGCAAAGACGTCGGTGTAATTGGCCCGGATGTCATCCATGTTGATTTCAAGGACGGGCAGCTCCTGATGTTTTTTACGGTCCGGCCAGACAGCGCAATGCCGCTCGACGGGACAATGAGCTTCGGCGTCTATGATCCGACCATGTATACCGCGATCGATTTTCTCAACGATTCCGACCTTGTGGTTGAAGGCCAAACCGGTAGCTGCGAGAATGCGGTTGTACGTCCGGACCCGGACGAAGTGCTAGCTCAGAACCAGCAGAGCCTGACGGAAGCCTTTTTCGAAAATCCCGAGAGCAATGATTTTTCCAAGTTTTTCGCAACACGGCTTGAGCTGAAATGCGCATAACGATCTTGTGCCGGTTTGCCATCCTCGTGCTATGCGCCTGCACGCTTTCCGCCTTGCTGGCTCCCGCGTTCGCCCAATCGTCGCTGGGCATCGGCTCGGCCGAACCGGGCATTTCTGCCGGCGGCACGTTCGGTTCGTTCTTTTCATGGATCAACACACAGCAGCAGGCCTTTTACCGGGCGCTTTCCGGTGCGCTGAAAGCCATGCGCGAGGATCCGCAAAAGCTCTGGGTGCTGATCGGCCTGTCCTTTGCCTATGGGGTCTTTCACGCCGCTGGTCCCGGCCACGGCAAGGCGATCATCTCGTCCTATGTCATCGCCAACGAACAAACCCTGCGCCGCGGTGTCGTCATTTCCTTCATGGCCGCATTCATGCAAGGGGCAGTCGCCATCGTCATTGTCGGCGTGACCTATTTCGCGCTGCGCGGCACCGGCATATCCATGACTGAAACGACCCATTCGCTGGAAATCGCAAGTTACGCATTGATTGCCGGTTTCGGCGCCTGGCTGCTTTACAGGAAACTTCGCCCTGCCCGCCAAACGGTACAAATCCACGCACATGCCCATGCTCATGCCCACGACCATGATCACACGCATCACCACCATCATCACGAAACCGGCCCGGATGGCGTTTGCACGACCTGCGGTCATTCGCACGCGCCCGATCCATCGCAGATCAGTGCCGAAAAGCTGAATTTGCGCGAAGCCTGGTCGGCCGTCATTGCCATTGGCCTTCGGCCCTGCTCCGGGGCGTTGATCGTTCTGACTTTCGCGCTGCTGAACGGGCTCTTCCTCGGCGGCTTTTTATCCGTGACGGCAATGTCGATAGGCACGGCAATCACCGTTTCCATCCTGGCGACGCTCGCAGTCATGGCAAAAAACACGGCGGTTCGTTTTGCCAGCAGCCAGTCGGCCGCCACCCGCATCGGTAACGCCATCGAGATTGCCGGCGCCAGCCTGGTTCTGCTGCTTGGGGTCATTTTGCTGGTGGCAGCGCTGCAGGTCTAGCATTTCACCCGCTGGGACAAGGCTGCTTGCCATGGCGGTCCGGATCGAATCGCGCTAAACAGGCAGGTTCTGTTTCCCGGCCCCTGTTGCCGCAACGAAATTCTGAAAGTGATTGCCATGTCAGCCGGAATGTTTCGCTCGGCCGTCGTTCTTGGCCTTCTTGCCTGTGTCGGTCCCCTGTCGATCGACATGTACCTGCCTGCCCTGCCGGCGATCGCCGACAGTCTCGGCTCGACGGTTGGCTCCGTGCAGATGACGCTGACGGTGTTTTTTATCGCGTTCGGCGCGTCCCAGCTCGTCTACGGACCGATCGCCGATCAGGTCGGCCGCAAGCCGCCGCTTTATTTCGGCCTGACGATATTTGTCTTCGGCTCCATCGGCTGTGTTATCGCCCCCTCGATCGAAATCCTGACTTTGGCACGCTTTGTCCAGGGGCTTGGTGCCGCCGTGGTGATGGTCATCCCGCGTGCCATCATCCGTGATATGCACACCGGCGTTGAGGCCACGCGCCTGATGGCGCTGATCATGCTGGTGATCAGTATCTCACCGATGCTCGCGCCCCTTGCCGGCAGCGGCATGATCCTGCTGGCCGGCTGGCGGTCGATTTTCGCACTGTTATGCGTAGCGGCGGTGTGCAGCCTGCTCCTGACAGGTTTTTTGCTTCCCGAAACGCTCAAGCCGGAAAACCGCGTGACCTTCAATGTGGGTAATTTCCTGCGCGGCTCGCGGGTTCTGCTCACCGATGCCGAATTCATGGGACTGACTTTTATCGGCGGCTTCGGCATGGCGAGCTTCTTCGTCTTCATCGCCAGCGCGTCCTTTGTCTACACCGGCCAGTTCGGTCTGTCGCCCACCGGCTTCAGCCTGGCATTCGCCTTCAACGCCATCGGATTCTTTTCAGCATCCCAAGCCGCCGCAAGCCTCGGCGCACGGATCGGAATGGCAAAAATGGTTTCAATTGCCGTTGCCGGCTTCTGCCTGCTAACGCTGATCCTGTTTGCGCTGACCCTTGCCGGCCACGGAACATTGTTTGTAATTGTCGGGTTCCTCTTTGCCGCCAACGCATGCCTTGGACTTGTCATACCGACAACGATGGTCATGGCACTCGACAATCACGGCGATATTGCGGGCCTTGCCTCATCGCTCGGCGGCACGCTTCAAATGGTCGCCGGCGGGGCTATGATAGCCGCAGCAAGTCCCTTCTTTGACGGCACCGCAACACCGATGATCGCGGCGATTGCGCTTTGCGGCATTGGCGCACTGATCCTGTCCCGGCTGACAGTTGCGAAATTCGCGGCGCATCAGCCCGGGTAAGATCAACGATTGCTGTTTGCTGTTTTGGCCGATGCTTGCTCAGCCATCGTCCGGTGATTTGTCTTGCCCGCGCTGATAGCGCGCCCGCAACCAGAAAAGGGCAAAAAACCCGAATACAAAAAGGGCTGCAACTCCATAGCCGAGCCACGGTGAAACCTCACCGAGAGCCAGAACGATCCTCGGCATCGCCAGGAATATGACAGCCACAGCCACCAGGATAATAGCGGCCGCGATTGCCGAGGATTTTGCGCTGCTGCCGGACATCTGCGGTCCCTTGTTTGAATTTCGCGGGGCTTTCTCATCACACACATCCGATTGAATTAACAGCCCCGATGCGCCATGAAGGACCCGGTTTGGATTTTCGTGCACGCAAAGGGTGATTTCATGCGGACTGTCGCGTCTTTTGATCGTATCGGCGAGGAAAATGCGTTTGCTGTGCTGGCGCGCGCTGCCGCTTTGCAGGCCGAAGGCCGCGACATCGTCAATCTCGGTATCGGGCAGCCCGACTTCAAAACCCCGCAACACATCGTCGAAGCCGCGATCAAGGCGCTGCGTGACGGCCATCACGGCTATACGCCGGCAACGGGCCTGCTGGAAACACGTGAGGCCGTGGTGCGCCGTACACTGACGACAACCGGCATCGAAGTTTCACCGGAAAATGTGATGATCATGCCGGGCGGCAAGCCGACCATGTTTGCGGCCATCACCATGTTCGGCGAACCCGGCACCGAAATCCTATATCCCGATCCCGGTTTTCCGATCTACCGTTCGATGATCGACTACACCGGCGCAAAGGCTGTGCCTGTGCCGATCCGCGAGGAAAACGGCTTTGCCTTTTCGGCCGAGGAGACACTTTCCAAGATCACCCCCGCGACGCGGCTCCTGATCGTCAATTCGCCCGCCAATCCAACGGGCGGGGTGACACCGCGCAGCGAGATCGAACAGCTGGTCGAAGGACTTGAGCGACACCCGCAGGTCGCGATCATGTCGGACGAGATTTACGACGTCATGACCTATGACGGCGAAGAGCACACTTCGCTTTTGACCTTTCCGCAGATCCGCGACCGGCTGATTGTGCTCAATGGCTGGTCGAAGACCTGGGCGATGACCGGCTGGCGCATGGGCTGGTCGATCTGGCCCAACGGACCGAAAAGCGCCAATCTCTATGACAAGGTCCGCAAGCTCGCCGTCAATTGCTGGTCCTGCGTCAACACCCCGAGCCAGTATGCAGGCATTGCCGCCATCGACGGCCCGCAGGACGATGTGGAGACCATGATTGCCGCCTTCGACAATCGCCGAAAGCTTGTAACAGAAAGGCTCAACGCCGTCCCCAATGTCAGCTGCGCAACGCCGAAGGGCGCGTTCTATGCGTTTCCGAATATTTCGGCGACCGGGTTCAAGGCCAAGAACCTTGCCTCCCGCCTGTTGGAGGAGGCCGGTGTGGCACTTGTCGGCGGTCCTGATTTCGGCGATTTCGGCGAAGGCTATGTGCGGCTTTCCTGTGCCGCCTCTGAAGACAGGATTGAAACCGCCATCGAGCGGATGGCGGAATTCCTAGAGCAAAACGCCGGCGGCAACTAGATCGCCGCCGACAGCAATTATCGCGTGACGATTTCCGGCCCCATCAGCGCATAGGGCAGCATCGTCGACAGATCCGGCACGTAAGTCACCAGGATCAGGAAGGCAAAGAGCACGGCCACAAACGGCAGTGCCGCCTTGACCACCCGCATGAGGCTCATGCCGGTAATGCCCGAGGTGACGAAGAGGTTGAGCCCGATCGGCGGGGTGATCATGCCGATTTCCATATTGACCACCATGATGATGCCGAGATGCACCGGATCGACGCCAAGCTCGATGGCGATCGGAAACACAACCGGCGCGACGATCAGCAACAGCCCCGACGGCTCCATGAACTGGCCACCGAGCAGAAGTAGGATATTGACGGCTATCAGGAAGGTGAACCAGGTAAAGCCGGCATCAATCATCAGCTCGGTGATCGCCTGCGGAATGCGCTCGCCCGTCAGTACATGGGCAAAGAGCAGCGCATTAACAATGATGAACATCAGCATGATCGTCGTCTTCGATGCGTCGACCATCACCTTTCGGGTATCGTCGTTGAAGAAGACGGCAAAGAGATTGCGCCCCATCAGCGACAGGTTGCGGCCCCAGATCGGCAGGCCCGCGAGAAGGTGGGCGGGCACCTTGCCAATGCCTTCATTGCCGCGCCAAAGCACATAGGCAACAACAATGAGGAGGGAAAGGACAACGCCAAGCTGCGCCCTTCCGGCGACCGTCACAGATCCCGCTTCAGCGGTCGCGAAGAATGACAGGATCATCCAGACGAAGAAGAAGGCGACGCCGTAAACGGATCCGTTGAAGCCGACCCGGGCTCTGTCGCTGTCTTCGGCAGACACCCACGGCACATCCTTCATCGGCCCCATATCGCGATAGATGAAGAGCGCAATGAAGAACGCGTAGACCGCCGCGACGGCCGCCGCCTCTGTCGGCGTGAAGACCCCGCCATAGATACCGCCGAGGATGATGATGATCAAAAACAGGCCCCACCCGGCTTCCTTGCCGCCTTCAAGGATCTCTAGGAACCCTTTCCACGGTTCGGCCGGAAGGCCCTTTATCCGCGCCATGACGTAAATCGCGATCATCAGCATCAGACCGGCAACGATGCCCGGTACGACACCGGCCAGGAACATGCGCCCGACTGAAACGTCGGTGGCCGCAGAATAGACCACCATGACGATGGAGGGCGGGATCAGAATGCCCAGCGTTCCAGCGTTTGCGATGACGCCGGAAGCAAATTCCTTGCTGTAACCGACCTGCCGCATGCCGGCGATTGCAATGGTGCCGATCGCAACGACGGTTGCGGGCGACGAGCCCGACAATGCAGCAAACAACATGCAGGCAAGAACGCTGGCCATGGCCAGCCCGCCGCGAAAATGTCCAACCGCGGCAATGGCGAAGCGGATGATGCGCCGGGCTACGCCGCCGGTCGACATGAAGGCCGAGGCCAGGATGAAAAACGGAATGGCCAGCAGCGTGTAATTCTGCGAGGCGGTGAAGAGCTGCAGCGCCACCGACGACATGGAGTCGTTGGAGAAAAAGGCGATGACAATAATCGATGAAAGCCCGAGCGAAACCGCCACCGGCACACCGGCAAAGAGCAGTCCCAGAACCAGGACAAAAAGAATAATCGCGTCCATAATGTCAGTCCTTGAGAATGTCTTTGTTTTCAGCGACCAGCTCTTCGGCCTCATGGCTGGCAATGATCATTTCGCGCTCGCCGCGCCAGATTTGCCCCATGGCCTGAAGGCTGCGAAAGGTGAATAGTGCAAGGCCGATGGGAAGGATGAGATAGGCGATCCAGCGCTGCACGCGTTCCTGCAGACCGAACGTATCCTGCATCCACACCGGATAGCGCAGATCGTCGAGCCCGATGCCGATCTTGTACATCTTGCTCCAGTAGTCGACCGCCCCGCCGCCCCTGGTTTCGACGCCGAACAGCGTCAGCCAGGTGGAGGAAATCAGCATCACTGCGTAGATGACAGCGCAAAGTGCACCGAAGAGCGCCACGGCCCTGAACAGTCTGGCGGGCAGCATCTTGATAAAAGCATCGACACCCAGATGCGAGCCGATCTTGATGCCGTAGCTCATGCCGAAGAGGATCATCCAGGCAAATAGGATGCGGGTAAATTCAAGCGCTCCGCCCCAGCCGGTATTGAATCCATAGCGCGCAATGACCTGGATAAATGAAACGACAGTTATCAGCGCGAGCAGCACCGCAAGCACGTTTTCTTCAAACCGCAGCACCGTTTTTGGTCGGACACGTTCGATGAAATAGAACACGACGACAATCAGCACCATGCCGACATAGGGCAGATAGGCTGGCATGTAATCCTCCCCCTCAGGAGCGTATCAAAGCGAAATGCATCCTGACGTTATGCGAGTGCCCGCCCTCGACGGGACGGGCACCCATGGGTTTTGCAACAAGGTCAGCTGTTGGAATCGACCGCGGCGGCAATAACCGACTTGCCGATATCATCCTCGAACTGTTCCCAGACGGGTTTCATCGTATCGACCCAGATCTGGCGCTGTTCGGGCGTCAGCTGGCGGATCACGCCGCCGGCGGCAATGATGCCTTCCTTGGCCTTCTCGTTAATGGCCGTAGCATTGGCGTTCGCCTTGTTGACCTCTTCTGCGAAGATCGTCACGAACTGCTCACGAACGTCCTGCGGAAGGCTGTCCAGCCATTCCGTTGACGTGATCGCAAGATAGGTCAGGAACTGGTGGTTCGTTTCGGTGATGCCGTCCTGAACCTCAAAAAACTTCTGCTTGTAGATGTTCGACCAGGTGTTTTCCTGCCCGTCGACAACGCCGGTCTGCAAGGCGCCATAGACTTCCTTGAAGGCAAGCTTCTGGGCCGAGGCATCCATTGCCTCGATCATGGCGACGGCAACATCGGAGGTCTGCGTGCGGAACTTCAGCCCATGCGCATCGGTCGGAACCAGAAGCGGCTTGTTCGCGGAAAAGTGCTTCAGGCCGTTATAGATATAACCAAGCCCCGTATAGCCCTTGTCCTCGATCGCGCCGAGCAATTCCTGGCCGACCGGCCCTTGCGTGAACTTGTTAACCGCGTCAACCGATGAAAACAGGAATGGCAGATCGAAAAGCCGGTACTTCTTCGTATAGGCTTCGAATTTGGAAAGCGATGGAGCCGCCACCTGCACATCGCCCAGGAGCAGCGCTTCCATGACCTTGTCGTCGTCGAACAGCGTCGAACTCGGATAGACTTCCATGCAGGCCTTGCCGTTCATCTCTTCATTGATGCGGGCGGCAATGGCCGTTGCGGCATCGCCCTTCGGATGGCCTGAATCCGCGGTGACATGGCTGAACTTGATGACGATTTCGCCGTCATCACAATCGGCCAGTGCCTGCCCGGCGGACAGGGTGAGTGCGATTGCCGAAACGGCGCCCAATAGCATTTTCATAATTAACCTCCTGAGGCGTGCTTTGCGCACGCTCTGGTTCTCCCAAGGCCGGATGGAACCCGGCCGGCTAGCGGAAATCGGCAGCCGGAAGCGCTGTCCTCAGATGAAAACGAAAATTCCTCCCGGTTGACGGCTTTCCGTCTCCCGTTACATCGCAAGTTGCGTGCCAGTTTTTGCCGAATTGCAGTAAGTTGGATAAAATCGCGCGTTTACAAAAGGTTAAGACACCCTTCGCAAATTCCGGACGGCGGGCACCCTTTTCATCATGTGTAGGCAACTACACATACCCGACGGACAAGCGGGTAACCGTCTACACATTAGGCGCGAAATTCACTGGGTCGTATCAACCGAGATGCCGAGTCGCTTGATCTTGTCATAAAGCCCCTTGCGGGAAATGCCGAGCGCTTCGTAAACCGGCTTCAGCGCCCCGCCATGGCGTGACAGCTCCGCCTCGATAGTCGCCTTCTCAAAGGCCGCCACACGGTCGGACAACGCTGAACCATGCTCTTCCCTCTCTGACGAACCATCGAAACCGTTCCACATGCCGAGCACGAACCGTTCTGCGTAGTTGCGCAACTCGCGCACATTGCCCGGCCAGTCATGGGCGATGAGCTGAGCCTCGAGATTGTGATCTATTTCCGGAATTTCGCGGCGATAGCGCGCCCGTGCATCCCGCGCCAGATGGAAAAACAGGAGCGGTATGTCGTCCTTTCGTTCCCGCAATGGCGGAATGGTCAGCGTGATGACATTGAGCCGGTAATAAAGGTCCGAACGGAACGTGCCCTTGACGCCCTCCTTCTCAAGGTCGAACTTGGTTGCCGCCACAAACCGCACATCGAGCGGAATGGTCTTGTTGGAACCGAGCCGTTCGATACTGCGCTGTTCGATCGCCCGCAACAGCTTTGCCTGCAGATCGAGCGGCATCGATTCGATCTCGTCGAGAAAGATCGTGCCGCCATGGGCGTGCTCCAGCTTGCCGATGCGTTGTTTCTGCGCACCGGTAAAAGCACCGGGTTCATGGCCGAACAGTTCCGATTCAAAAATATCCGCCGGCAGCGCGGCGCAATTGATGGCGACGAAGTTGCCCTTTGCCCGCGGTCCGTAATCATGGAGGGCACGGGCGACAACCTCCTTGCCCGCGCCGGTTTCACCGACGACAAGCACATCGGCATCGGTTTCGGCAACGGCGCTGATCTGGCCACGCAAACGGATGATCCCCGCCGAACGCCCGACAAGACGTTGCGTCAGATCGTGGCGCTGATCGAGTTCGCTGCGCAGTGTCCGGTTTTCAAGCACCAGCCGCCGCTTTTCCAGCGCCCGCTCTATGACAGTCGAGAGCCGCGAAACGGGAAACGGTTTTTCAATGAAATCATAGGCGCCGCCGCGCATCGCCTCGACAGCCAGCTGCACGTCGCCATGGCCCGTAATCAGAATGACGGGATAGGTCGCATCAATGGAAAGCGCCTTTTTCAAAAGCGTCATTCCGTCATCTCCTGGCATGCGGATATCGGTGACGATGACGCCGTAATCCTCACGCCCGAGATTATCGAGAATGCCATCCGCACGGTCGTGCACGACAACCGTCAGCCCCTCCAGTTCAAGACCCTGCGCAAGGGCGTGGCGCAGATCGTCATCGTCGTCGACCAGGTGAATTATGGGATTGGCGCCGTCCAAACCGTCTACTCCGCTGCTATGTCAGATGCATCGGCAGCCCTCAGGCACACCGAAAAACATGCGCCGCCGCCGGCGGCTTCCTCAAGTTCTATCGTGCCACCGAAATCGCGGACGATACTGCTGGCGATGGAAAGGCCGATGCCGATCCCCGCACCGACATCCTTTGTCGTGAAAAACGGCTCGAATACCGATCCGCGCTGGTCTTCCGGAATGCCCGGACCATTGTCTTCGACCCGCACTATGACACCGTCGCCTTGCGCCCCGACGGTTATGAGAACCTTGCCGTTTTCCTGACCGGCAAGAGCATCGACTGCATTATTGATCAGGTTGACGAATACCTGCGACAGCCTGATCTGCCCGCCGAGCACATAATAGGGTCCGCCATGAATTTCCGTTTCCAGCGCCACGCCCGCCTTTTTGGCACGCGGTCGCACCAGCATCAGGGCTTCGTCCAGCACCGGAGCCAGTGGAACCGGCTTGATCGCTGTCCCGGGCTTCCTCGAAAATGATAACAGGCTTCGCGACAGCCTTGCCATCCGGTCGACCAGGCCGCTGATTCGGGTGAGATTGTCGGAGACATTGTCTGTCTTGCCACGCTCGAGGAAACGGTGCGCATTGTCCGAGTAGGTCCGGATGGCGGCAAGCGGCTGGTTGAATTCATGGCTGAGCGCCGCCGACATCTGGCCAAGGGCCGCCAGCTTGGTGGCCTGCACAAGTTCGGCCTGAGTCTTGCGCAATTGTTCCTCGGTCAGCCGCCGTTCATCTATTTCACGCGACAGGGAAATGTTGGTTTCGCTAAGCGCCTTCGTGCGCTCACGCACAAGACGTTCAAGGCGCAACGCCGACGCACGGTCACGGCGCATGCGCAGGAGCTGCGCCTCGCGCCGCTGCACTACGATAAACGCAACCGCACCAAAGAGCAGGCTCACAAGGCCTGCGATGATGCCGCCGATCCACGCTGCCGTTACCAGCGGGCGCTCATCGGAAAGCACGTGCAGTTGCCAGTCGAGAAGCGGCAAATGGCGGGTAAGGTCGCTGTGAAGAACATTGCCGCCGACAAGATAGTGGTCGGGAGCCGCAGCATCGGCCATCAGATCTGAAAGGGGTCTCAGCCGCCACAGCGGCCTGTTTGTCAAAAACACCGTTCCGGTCTGATCGGTCACGAAAATCGGATTGGTTGACAGCGACCAGGTTGCCTCCACCGGATCGAAATCGACATAAACGGCAATGGCTCCGATCAGTTTGCTGTCTTTTCTGACACCGAAAGCAAAAGCATAGGCGCGCTGCTCCGAATCGAGCGAAATGGCCTGCCGGCCGAGCCGCCCCTGCCTTACTGCCTCAAGCAGCTTCCTGTGTTCTTCCGCATTTTCGGAAAAAAGCCCGCCTGCAGTCGCAAGGACCCGTCCGTCCGGATAGAGGAACGCCACTTCCTTGGCGCCGGACATGCCGGCAATCTCGATCGCCTTCTGGCGGGCCGCATCGCTGGTATCGGCACCCATATCGTCAAACAGCGCAACCACCGATTTCTCGCGCGAAAGCAGCGGCGGCAGAAGACGGTATTTGTCGAGAATACCCGATAGCGCCTCAGCCTGCACGGCAAGGGTTTCCGCAGCCTTGTTTTCAAGCTGCTGTTCTGCCCGCTGACGCCACCATTCGGCGCTGATGAAAATCGCCGCCAGGGCAAACAGGCACACCGCGCACGCCGTCGTTACGCGGGTGCGGCGGAAGTTTCTGCGAATGGTTGCTCCACTGACCATTTACAAAGCCTATTCACAAACGGGCGAAAAAGCCAAACATGCAACCCCTCAGGCTCTGCCCGAAAGCATGCGCTGACCGATGGCAACGGACTTGATCATCGCAAAGACCGGCAGGCCGGCGCTGATACCAAGTTCGTCAAAGGCCTGCCGGGTGATACGGGCGCGCAGCATCTGTCCGGCAACGTCCAGAACGATTTCAACAAACGGGCTGTCATCGAGGGCAAATGAAACAACGACACCAGGCAGTATATTGCGAATGCTCACCCCTTCCGGTGCCTTCAGGGAAAGCGCCACATCGCGTGCCTTTATGCGCATGCGCAGCCGGTCACCGGTCTTGACCCGGTCATTGACCACATAGAGCGTATGCTCGCCGTCAAGCGAAACCTCGCACAGGCCGTAGTCAGCAGCAAAACCGCGCACCGTTCCGCTTAGCAGCGCACTTGCCTCGTGCCGCCCAAGCGCCGGGCCGAATTCGAGTTTGGAAAACACGTCGACCGCATCACCCGAACCCAGAACCTTGCCATCCGACAGGAGCACCAGCGTATCGGCAAGACGCGCCACCTCGTCGACCTCATGGCTGACATAGACAATGGGAAGGCCGGTCTCGTCCCGCACCTCTTCAAGATAGGGCAGGATTTCGCGCTTGCGCTCCTGATCAAGCGAGGCCAAAGGCTCGTCCATAAGCAGGAGCGCCGGATCGGCCAGCAGCGCACGGCCAATGGCAACCCGCTGTTTTTCACCACCCGATAGCGTTCCGGGATAACGGCCCAGCAATGATCCGATGCCAAGCAGCTCGGTTATGCGTTTGAAGTCGGCACTGCCCTTGCGTTTGCCTGCCCAGCGGCCGTAGGTCAGGTTGCGGCTGACGGACATGTGCGGAAACAGCCGCGCATCCTGAAAGACCATGCCGATGCGGCGCGCATGCGGCGGAACGTCAACACCCCCGTCGCTGTCGTAGAGGGCGGCTCCGTCCACCCTGATGCGACCGGTCTGCGGCCGCACAAGCCCGGCGATCATCTTCAGAACGCTCGTCTTGCCTGAGCCGGAATTTCCGAACAGGGCGGTAACGCCCGTTCCTGCTTCAAAAGCGGCGTCGATTTCGAAGGTTCCAAGGCGTGACCGGACCAGGACTTCCAGACTCATGCCCGCCCCCTTTGCGCGATTTGCCTGCCAACCCACTCCGACAAAAGAACCGATCCGATGGCGAGGCACGCCGATATGGTAATCAGCATGATGACCGCCTGATCGCCCGATGGGCTTTGCAGCAGCGAGTAGATGGCGAGCGACAGTGTCTGGGTTTCACCCGGAATGTTGGAAACGAAGGTGATCGTCGCGCCGAACTCGCCAAGCGCCTTGGCGAAACCAAGAACGGCACCGGCGATAACCCCCGGCAGGACGAGCGGCAGCGTGATGGTAAAAAACCGGGTGACCGCACCTGCGCCCAGTGTCGCGGCGGCGTCCTCGAGCCCGCGGTCCAGCGCTTCGATCGACAGCCGCATCGGCCGCACGAGCAGCGGAAAGGCCATGACGGCGGCTGCAAGTGCGGCACCGGTCCATTGAAAGGCAAAGTTGATGCCGATGGCATGAAAAGCCTTTCCGAGGCTCCCGCTGCGGCCGAAAACGACAAGCAGCAGATAGCCGGTCACAACCGGCGGCATGACAAGCGGCAGCGTCACCAGCGCCTGCAGCAGGCTTTTTCCGAAAAATTCCCGCCGTGCCAGCACCCAGGCGACGATGAAGGCAACCGGCACGGCAAACAGCATCGCGGTGGCCGAGATTTTCAAAGACAAAAGGACTATGCCGGCTGCTTCGCTTCCCGTCATCGGTTAGCTGTCCGGTCCAGGGGCGGGAGGCAGCAAAAACCCAAACGGTTCCAACGCACCGTCCGAGGCTTTGCCGAGAAGAAAATCGTAAAAGGCACTGGCCTGCCCGCCGGCCGAGTTGGTCAACGCAACCGGATAGACGATGGGATTTTCCACGTCCGGCGCAAACTCATAGGCGATTTTCAGATCATCGCGCATTGCCGCATCGGATGCATAGACAATGGCATAGTCAACATCGCCGCGCGCTGCCATCGCCAGCGCTACCCGGACGTTCTCGCCATAGGCGGCCTGTGTGCGAAGCTGGTCCCAAAGGCCAAGGTCCATAAGCGCCTTTTTGGCGTAAAGCCCTGCCGGTACATGCACAGGATCGCCCATGGCAAAACGGCCGGCGCTCAAAAGCGCCTTCGGTGTTGCAGGACTGCCGCCTTCGCCGGTAACGACAACAAGCACATTTGCGGCAATGTTCCTGCGGCTGTCGGGCTCGATAAGTCCGCGCTCTTCGAGATAATTCATCCAGTCCGGATTGGCGGCAAGATAGATATCCGCCGGTGCGCCGGCTTCGATCTGTCGGGCAAGCGTGCCGGAACTGGCATAGGAAACCGTTACAGGCTGACCGGTTTCATTGCGGTAGGCTTCGGCAACCGATTCCACGGCATCCTTCATGCTGGCCGCCGCAAAAACCAGCGTCCTGTCGGCAGCCTTCGCCCCCGACAGCGCTACGAGCAGTGCAAACGCAATAGCTGCAACTCGCCTAATCATCTCGGCCCGGTATCCTGTTACAATCAGGGCGACCTTAAATCAGTTGCAAGCGAAATTGCAAAGCGGCAAATGGACTTAGCGTTCAAGCGACCGCATTTGCGACCGTTGCCTCGATATGATCGACGAGACCCTCGGCAAGGCCAAGCCGCCCGGCCAGCATATCCAGATATCCCCGCTCGGCCCGCGTATCGGGATCGATGGCAAGCCGCGACGCGGTATAGAGCTCCACCTTCTGCTCTTCCGTTTGCGCGGCCGCGATGATTTCTTCGAGCGGCGACGATTTTGCAAGCTCTTCATTGATGAAGGCTTGCGCATCGGAGGCCAAACCTGAAACGGCAAGCCGGTCGGCAATGCGCGCGCGCTCCTCGTCATCCACGTGTCCGTCGCTACGGGCAGCGGCAATCATGGCGCGCATGAGAGCAAGTGCAAATTCATCGTCGATCTTTTCGACATCCGTATCGAATCCGGAACGCTCTGCTTCCGGCACAATATCGGCTTCCAGTTGAGGCGGCGCGCTTTGCTGCGGCGCGTTGCCCGCCTTGTAGTTCTTGTAGGCCTGGTAGCCGAGACCGGCAACAACAGCCAGGCCGCCGAGTTTCAAAGCCGAACCGGCGATCGAACGTCCCGTTCCGGTACCGAGCAGAACGGCAGCTATTGCACCGGTCGCAAGGGGATTGTCCTTTGCCAGCTGAACGGCCTCACCGGCCTTGCCGCGTACCGTATCGTCAGTGCCGGGAACCTTCGAACCTAGAAACTGATCGAGAAGAGCTTTGGGGTCAAACATCAGAACGGCCTTTCCGAAAACTGGGATCCATCCAGCTCCAGATAAGAACGCGTCAACGCGGTTTCAAACCTGTTTCTTGCCGGAACCCTGCGAAAACGCCGGCCGCTGTCAGTCCGACACGGCGAGCTTCGCTGCGTCAGCCGCAAGGGCGGTGATTGCGGCCCAGTCGCCGGCCTCGACGAGCTTTTTCGGCGCAACCCATGATCCACCGACGCAGATCACGTTTGGCAGCGACAGATAGTCCTTCGCCTTTTCCGGTGTGATACCGCCCGTAGGGCAGAAACTGATCCCGGCAAGCGGTGAGGACAGCGATTTCAGATAGGCGGCGCCGCCGGCCTGCTCCGCCGGGAAGAACTTCATGACGGCATAGCCTTCCTCGCGCAGCGCCATGACTTCACTGGGCGTGGCCGCACCCGGCAGCATAGGCACGTCGGAGCGCGATGCGGCATCAAGCAGTTCCTGCGTGGTTCCCGGGCTGACAATGAACTTCGATCCGGCAAAGACCGCCGCTTCATACTGCCGTGCATTCAGGATGGTACCGGCGCCCACCTCGGCACCGTCCACTTCGTCGGCCACCGCTTTGATCGCATCGAGCGCCGCATCGGTTCGCAGCGTTATCTCGATCGCCTTCAAACCGCCCTCGACAAGCGCCCTTGCAAGTGGAATGGCTGTTGCCACCCGGTCCACCACCAGCACCGGAACAACCGGTTGCAGTTGCAGGATCGACACCAGTCTTTCGGTCTTCTTGCCCATATCACACCATTTTCTCGGAATAGATTTCAACCGATTAACCCGCACCGGCTGCTATGTCCACAGCACCGACTATAAATCACCGTTGCAAGTATGTGATATGGTGCCCGATATAGCGCTTGAGGCTGCGGCATCAACAACGATTGCGCAGCTATTAAAGAAACGCTATGGCCAGAACCATGACTATAAAAGACGAAATCCATAATACCGAACGGACCGGTTTCCTGGTCGCGGCGCTGTATCATTTCACGCCCTTGCCGGGCTTTGAGACCCTGCAAGGCCAGATCCAGGCATTCTGCGAAGAACACGGCGTCAAGGGAACGCTGCTTTTGGCCGAAGAAGGCATTAACGGCACCATAGCCGGCCGCGACAACGATATCGCCGCCGTGCTTTCTTTCCTGCGCGCTATACCGGAACTGGCAAGCCTGGAGCACAAGGAAAGCAGAGCGGCAGAAATGCCGTTTCATCGCATGAAGGTGCGGTTGAAACGGGAAATCGTGACCATGGGCGTCGAAGGCATCGACCCGCTGACCAGTGTCGGCACCTATGTTGAGCCCAGGGACTGGAACGACCTCATATCCGATCCGGACACGATCGTCATAGACACGCGCAACGACTATGAGACCGCCATCGGCATTTTCCGCGGCGCGGTCGACCCGCACACCAAGACATTCCGCGAATTTCCGGACTGGGTCAGGAACAATACCGGCCTCCACAACAAGCCGAAAATCGCCATGTACTGCACCGGCGGCATACGCTGCGAAAAGGCAACCGCATTCATGAAGGCTGAAGGGTTCGAGGACGTGTTCCACCTGAAGGGCGGCATCCTGAAATATCTCGAGGAAGTTCCCGAAAACGAGAGCCTATGGGACGGCGCCTGCTTCGTCTTCGACGAGCGTGTTTCCGTCACCCACGGGCTGAAGGAAGGCGAGCATGTTCTTTGCCGCGCCTGCCGCCATCCACTAACGCCGGAAGAGGCCAACGACCCGGCCTATGAAGACGGCGTTTCATGCCCCTATTGCATCGAAGAACGCAGTGCTGAGGACCGCGAACGTTACCGCGAGCGGCAAAAACAGGTGGAGCTGGCGCAGAGTCGCGGCAAGGCGCACATCGGACGCTGACCCGTCGGCCCGGCACAGAAAAGGGCGGCTTGAAGCCGCCCAGTTTCCGCAAGGACATGCTGTAGTGATCAGTTGTTGAAGCCGACCTTGTCGACCAGCTCGGAAGCCGCGGCGCGGTTTTTGGCAATTTCATCAAGCCCGAGCGTATCCGGCTTGATCTTTCCAAACGAATTCACGATGTCCGACGCCTTTGCGTTCGGGTCGACCGGATATTCAAAGACCTGCTCGGCGTAAATCTCCTGGCCCTTGGGGCTTGCCAGGAATTCCATCAGCTTGATGGCGTCGTCACGGTTGGGTGCGTTTTTGGCAAGCGCCATGCCGGAAATGTTGACATGGGTGCCGCGGTCGCCCGTGTTCGGGAACAGTACCTTGATCGAATTTGCCCACTCCTTCTGCTCGGGCTCCTTCTCATTGGTCATCATCAGGCCGACATAATAGGTATTGCCGATGCCGAGATCGCACTCGCCGGCGAAGACGCCCTTTGCCTGTGCACGGTCATTGCCGCCCGGCTTGCGGGCAAGGTTGTCCTTGACGCTGGCTAGCCAGGTCTCGGCCTTTTCTTCTCCGAGATGGGAAATCATCGACGCGATCAGAGCAACGTTGTAAGCATGCTGCCCGCTGCGGATACAGATCTTGCCCTTCCATTTCGGATCGGCAAGCTCTTCATAGGTGATCGTGTCCTGGTCGACGCGGTCCTTGGAGGCGTAAATGACGCGGCCACGGGTCGTCAGACCGAACCAATGACCTTCCGGATCGCGATAGCTGCCGGGAATAGCACCATTGATTGCTTCATTTTCGACTGGCTGGGTAACGCCTTCGGATTTGGCACCGCTCAGGCGGCCGATATCGGTCGTCATGATCACGTCAGCCGGCGAGTTCTCGCCTTCAGCCTTCAACCGTTCGACCAGACCCTTCTTAAGGAAGAGAACATTCGTCTTGATGCCGGTTTCCTCGGTAAACGCGTCCAGAAGCGGAGCAATGAGGTCCGGTTGGCGGTAGGAATAAATATTGACCTCCGCCGCAATCGCCGTCGTTCCGACCGTGGCCGCGATCAGGGCACTCAACCCGGCTGCGTAGAATGATTTGGCGTGCATGATGGTTCCCTTGATACATACAAAATTGGCTTAACATGACGCCATTACTCCATTTTACCGGCGCAATGCAATAAAGATGAGAATTATTTTCAATTTTTTTGCTCCAGTTTATAACCGTTCTAATAAGTAGCTGATTATTTAGCGTAAAACGGGAAGCACCGACGCGATTTTCTGTCCGGAAGTTGTGGCATTTCAATTCAGAAAACTTGACGAAAAAAATCGAATTTTATAGAATGATTCTAATTTTGGGTCTTTCACCCAACCTTAGCAATCAGGATGAATAGACAATGCGCGTAACAAAACAAACAAACTATGCCGTGCGCATGCTGATGTATTGTGCAGCCG
The DNA here is from genome assembly GCF_040932035.1 of Hoeflea sp. TYP-13. Taxonomy (NCBI): domain Bacteria; kingdom Pseudomonadati; phylum Pseudomonadota; class Alphaproteobacteria; order Hyphomicrobiales; family Rhizobiaceae; genus Hoeflea; species Hoeflea sp. TYP-13. Next base: position 42,190 of record NZ_JBFRBB010000003.1, on the reverse strand, counting down.
ATCCCCATGAGCTCAGCCGCGTCCCTGAAATCGCAAAGGCCTATGGTGTTTCTGAACTGTTTCTTTTCAAGATTCTGAAGCCCCTGGTAAAGGCCGGCATCGTTCAGACCGTTCGCGGCCGAAATGGTGGCATAAAGCTGGGACGGCCGGCTGAAAAGATCAGCCTTTTCGACGTCATCCGTGTGACTGAAGACAGTTTTGCCATGGCCGAGTGCTTTGAAAACGACTCCGCCGAATGCCCGCTTGTTGACAGTTGTGCGCTGAATTCCGCCTGGCGTGAAGCGTTGAATGCGTTCCTTGAAGTGCTCTCGCACCACACGATCGCCGATCTGTCTGCTGCCCGCTTCAACATCGGCAGCCGGCTGGGTCTCGACCTGCCAACCGCGACGGGCACCCGGTAGGAACCGCTGTCGCTAGAAATAGGCCATCGGATCGACGCCGATGAGCACGCCGTGAAAGTGAAGCATCAGGGCGTAGAGCACGAGGCCGGTTCCCAGCTCCAGGATAAATCGGACTGACAGGGCTCGGCGCAGCCGCAGCATGACCGGACCACAATTGACCGCAACCTGCCTGTCGAATTCAGCCGGCGACATCTGCTGACGGGCGCGCCGTTCCAAGACCGGCCTGCTGATCAGACAAAAAAGCGCGAACGCACCGAACATCACGACGCCAACAAGGTCGCCGTTTGTTATGGCATGTCCCAGCGCCCACAGGAACAATGCCCACAGGACAGGATGGCGGGTCAGCGCCAAAATGCCCGGCCGTTCAAGATCGGCAGGTCCCCCGACGAACGAAATGGAAAAGGGATTGGCGCGGCTCGCGCCACATGCCAGAAGCACCGCCGCAACGGCCATGATCACCATGACGATGACGACGGTGGGACCGGTCGTCGGCCAAAGTCCGATATGGGGCGCCTTCGCCGCTGCCCAGATCAGCCACAAGAGCAGCAGGATTGAAACAGCCGAGTACAACAGCAGATAGATCCGCCTTCCGAGCCGGCCGATCAGGTAATCACGCAGCCCCGTGCGGGCAGGCACGACATGCGATGCTATGAAAACCACAAATGCGATAACAAATTCGGCCACTGAAACGGACACCTCAATTCGGCTTCGTCATAACGAATGGCACGCCAAAGAGGAATATGTGGAGGTTGCGGCCTTTCGGCTCAGCTGTCCTTCAGCCGATTGAGGCAGCTTCTGCGGATCACTTTCAGCTCTTCCAGCGTATCGCTGATCAGCGCCTTTTTCTTTTCAAGATCGGCAATGGCCTTGGTGGTCTCGTTGACGACATATTCGAGCTGCTCGATGCGGCCTTCGCCATGCTCACCATAAAGATCGAGGAAATGCCGGATTTGCGCCAAAGTCGATCCGATTGTCTTGGCGCGTAAGATAAGCGCGAGCCGGGCCCGGTCGCGCCTTGTGTATACACGGGCCCCATTCACCCGAGCCGGGTGAATGAGATCCTTGTTTTCGTAAAATCGGATGGTGCGGGTCGTAATGCCAAACTCCTCGGCAAGATCGGCAATGCCGAAAAGCTCGCGCCCGTCAGCAGGTGTCTTGCCGGAGGCCATTGATTGCGCGGCGCCCGCCCCGTCCTCATCACGAATTTGGCTCACTGGCTAAAGCACCTGCCCGAGTTTCATGGCAACACTCATGTCACCTTCGACCTTGAGCTTGCCCTGCATGAATGCGCCGGTCGGATCGAGTTCTCCGGCGATGATCGACTGCAGGTCTTCCAGGCTGACACCGATGGTGCAGTCTGCTTCCTGATCTTCGGTGCTGACAGTCTGGTTGTCGATAACCAGCACGCCGTCATCGCCGCAATCGAACTTGACGACCTTGTCGAATGAACCGGCAGCAACACGGTCCTTCATAGACGCCGCAATTTCAGCAACACTCATATCCATACTCCTTGGCTTTGGTGTGGTTGCACCCATCATATACGCATCCACTCTCCAGGCTGCAAATGGTTTTCGCATAGATGAATGAATTGACGTATACGTTAATCAATGAAATGATCGCCGCAGCAAGTGGCCGGCCACGCCCGATCACCGGATTCAGGCACAAAGCCGGCACGTTAAGGACCGCGAGGAGGATAAGATGCAGCTCACCGAAGAACACGAGCAACTGCGCAACACAGTCTCGAAATTCATCGAAGCGGAAATAAATCCGCATGTCGATGAATGGGAAAAGGCTGAACAGTTTCCCGCGCATGAGGTGTTCGCAAAGCTTGGAGAGCTCGGCTTGCTCGGTGTCAAATATGATCCCGAGTGCGGCGGCCTCGGTCTCGATTTTTCCTATTCCATGGTCATGGCCGAAGCGTTGGGTGAGGTCGGTTGCGGCGGCGTGCCGATGGCAATTGGTGTCCAGACCGACATGTGCACACCGGCACTCAACCGTTTTGGCTCCGATGAGCTGAAGAAGGAGTGGTTGGCGCCATCCATCGCTGGCGAGCTGGTAGGCTGCATCGGCGTTTCCGAGGCTGGCGGCGGATCGGACGTTGCGGCGATCAAGACGACCGCAACGGTCGACGGCGATGACTACGTCATCAACGGCTCCAAGATGTGGATCACAAACGGCTTGCAGGCTGACTGGTGCTGCCTGCTTGCCAATACCGGCGAAGGCGCGGTGCACAAGAACAAGTCGCTGATCATCGTGCCGCTCGATTCAAAAGGTGTCGAACGTCAGAAGATCCACAAGATCGGCATGCACTCATCCGACACGGCCCAGCTCTTTTTCGACAATGTCCGCGTTCCGCGCCGCAATCTCGTCGGCCAGGAGGGTATGGGCTTTACCATGCAGATGCTGCAGTTCCAGGAGGAGCGGCTCTGGTGCGCCGCCTCGACCCTCGTAACGCTGGATCGGCTGATCGACCTGACAATCGAATATACGCGCGAGCGCAAGGCATTCGGCAAGTCGATCCTGGACAATCAGGCTGTCCACTTCCGGCTGTCGGAACTGCGCACCGAGGTGGAGGCGTTGCGGTCGCTGACCTGGCGGGCCATCGAGGATTATGTAAACGGCAAGGACGCGACAAAACTCGCATCCATGGCGAAGCTCAAATGCGGCAGGCTCAACAGGGAAGTGGCCGATTCCTGCCTGCAATATTGGGGCGGCATGGGCTTTACCGCCGACAATCCGGTCAGCCGGGCCTATCGCGACGGACGGCTTGCCTCCATCGGCGGCGGCGCCGACGAGGTCATGCTCGGTATTATCTGCAAGCTCGAGGGAACACTGCCGGCCGGTTCTTAAAGTGCTCCCGCTGAGCACAATCTGGATTAGCCGAATTGCCGCGCCTTGTCGCAGCCTTGCCGGTTTTGCTCATGATGATTTGAGGTAGCAGCGTACCATCTCGATCAGCTCATCCAGCATGGATGGCGGCACCTCATCGCCGCTCAATTGCATCACGTCGAGCACCGAGACGATCGAATCGGAAATCACCCGTGCACGCGCCGTTTGATCGCCCGCGTAATTGGGGTCGGCTTTTTCCAGATACCGGGTGAGTTGATCCGCCGATTTGTTGAAATTCTCCCGGCTCAAACGCCAAAGGGACGGTGAGGCGCGCATGGCGTTGCGAAGCACGGCCAGGCTCTGCTGGCTGCTTCGCCATGTTGCCAGTTCGCGTAGAGAATCAGCAAAATTATCGGCCCAGTCTCCATCGCGCCGAAGCAATTCTTCATAGTGACGAGCCCGCAATTCATGGCGCGCCGCGAACATGCGTTCGTTCAGTTCCGCTATGACGTGATGCTTGTTTGGAAAATAGCCATAGACCGCCGCCACATTGATTCCGGCCTGATCGGCAATTTTCTGCATGGTCACGCCGGAAAAGCCTTCCTGTTCCAGTATGCCAAGCGTTGTATCCAGTATCAGTTCTACTGTTTTCCTCGAACGGCTCTGCTTGGGTAGCCGCCGCCCCGGAGCCATTAGTGGATTGGTCTTCTGTAGCTGCCCGTGTGTCATACGCCCCCACCGTACTAATGTTTTAGTTCTATCAGGACATGCAGTCGAAATCCACAAATAGAAATGATGTATCTACATATTCGAAATCAGCAATTCATATCTGTTCTTCAGCTTTGAACTGTTGCTTCCGGGCAGCAAGAAGCTCTCTAATATTTTGATATTATGGAGTCTTATTCCGAATTACGGATTTCTGAATAATGGCGCGCACTCAAATGAACTACATCACGGCAATGTTTATATCTGTGGGAAAAATGCAAAACTATGAAAGCAGGTGCACCGGCTTCAAAGACGGCGAACCTGATTCGAAACCATCACCCCGCTCTATTGCTCTTGACGCGCGCTTGTTGGTAATCTCGAAAGTAGAGCAGCTCTAAACAGGGTCGGTCTGTGACATTCCCCCTCGATGCAGCAAATAAGGCCAATCTGCGCAACCGGAGAACGCAGCGCCTGAAACGCCATCAGTCACCAAAGGGAAAACAGCCAGACAGATGAGACCAGCGACCGGCCGGAACGGAAGCGCAACCGGGAGGAACGAAGTCAAGGTATGGTGGAGGTGTACTACTCTCCCTTTCTGATCGCCGCATCGGTGCTCGTGGCAATTATGGCGGCGTTTACCTGCCTGCGCCTGACAAACGGGCTGAGGAACCTGCCTATTTCGCGCAGGAAGGTGCGAATCGCCCAGGCATCTGTTGCGCTTGGCGGCGGCATCTGGTCGATGCATTTCATCGGCATGCTTGCGGTCAGGCTGCCGTTTGTTGTTTCCTACGATCCGCTGCTGACCCTGAGTTCCGCGCTCATCGCCATATTGATAACCGGCTGCGGGCTGCTGCTGCTGCATTTCGGCGAACGCACCAATTTGCGTATCCTGATATCGGGAAGTCTGACCGGCATCGGCATTGCCTCAATGCACTACACCGGCATGGCGGCCATCTCGGCGAACTGCATTGTGACTTACAAGCCTTGGGGCATCGTGCTTTCCGTCGTGATCTCGATTGCCGCCTCGACACTCGCCATGTGGCTTGCCTATTCCAACCGTTCGCTGCTGCGCACCGTCATTGGAGCTGTCGTCCTCGGCCTGTCGATTTCGGCGATGCATTACGCCGCCATGATCAACACGACCTTCGCCCAGGCCGCCGATTTTGTCGCCGAACCCATTCCGGCCCTCGATCCGCAGGTTCTGGCAATATCGGTCAGTTTGAGCGCCTTTGTCATCTGCGGTCTGTTTCTGCTCCTGGCCGTGCCGATGGAAGAAACTGCCGAAGAACCGCACCCAGCGCCCGAAGCAGCACCGGCGACCGATGCGCCCGCAACGAACAAACAGAAGATCAAGGCCCCCAGCCTTGCACTCAGCCGCGCCGGCAACATGGCCCAGCCGGTCAAGAACAGCATTCCCTATGAAAAGGAAGGCACGGTCCGGTTCATGAATGCCGATCGTATTTTGACGATTGAAAGCGATGGACACTACACGAAGATCCGCACCGATGAGGATGCGTTGTTCTGCCCGTGGTCGCTCTCAAAGGTGGAAAAAAGCCAGCCCGCCAACCGGTTTTTGAAGACCCACCGGCGTTATCTCGTCAATCCGGCGCATATTAAAGGGTTGAAAAAGGTCGGCGACCAGCTCTTTTGCTATGTCGGCAAGGCCACGGAGCTCGAAGTTCCGGTCAGCCGCGCACGCGCCAAGGATCTGCGAAACCTGCTTGGCGTTTAGGCCCGGTACGGCAAACCTGCCATTCGTGCAAAATATAGACCGTTGGTGCAAAATGCCGCTCATTGGTGCAGCGGCAATTCCCATTATCCGGCCATGACGCTCAAATTCCTCCATCAGTTTTGGGAGGAACTTCATGATACCCGGTTCATTTGACTATCACCGGCCGCGTACGATTGACGAGGCGGTTGGACTGCTCGCCGATCATGCCGGCGATGCATTTATTCTGGCTGGCGGACACAGCCTCATACCCATGATGAAGCTGCGCATGGCAACGCCTGAGCACCTCATCGACATTCAGGATATTACTGAATTGTCCGGCATTACCGTCGGCGGCGATACGATTGAGATCGGCGCGGCAGTGACGCAAACCCAGTTGGTTGCGTCGGAAGAGCTGGCATCCGCCTGCCCCATCCTGCGCGAGACATCGCTGCAGATAGCCGACCCGCAGATCCGCAATGTCGGCACCCTCGGAGGCAATGTCGCCAATGGCGATCCGGGCAACGATATGCCCGCCATCATGCAGCTTCTCGACGCCGAATATGTACTTCGTGGCAACGGCGGCGTTCGGCAGGTCAAGGCCCGCGAATTTTATGAGGCGGCCTATTTCACTGCCCGCGACGAGGGCGAAATCCTGACGTCGGTTCAAATTCCGGTACCGGCGGCAGGGCATGGCTACAGCTATCAGAAGCAGAAACGCAAGATCGGCGACTACGCAACGGCAGCGGCCGGTGTCATCCTGTCCGTAACAGGCGGAAGCTGCACCAGCGCCTCCATCGCGCTGACCAACGTCGCCGACACGCCCCTTTGGGCCGAAGCCGCCTCCAACGCACTGATCGGCTCGGATCTCGGCCCCGGTGCCGTCAATGCGGCCGTCGATGCCGCCCGCGCCATAACCGACCCCGCATCGGACGGGCGCGGCCCCTCTGAATACCGAACACATGTTGCCGGCATCATGGTCAAACGGGCCATCGAAACCGCCCATGCCCGCGCCGCCTGATCGGCGCGCACAGTCAATTCGGAGAATTCCATGTCAAAGACACACGTTAAGATGACCGTTAACGGCAAGGCGGTGGAGGCCCTGGCCGAACCACGCACCCTGCTCATTCATTTCCTGCGCGAAGAGCTGGACCTCACCGGTCCGCATATCGGTTGCGATACCAGCCATTGCGGTGCCTGCACAGTCGACATCAACGGACAGTCCGTCAAATCCTGTACGGTTTTTGTCGGCCAGGCCGAAGGCGCCGATATCACCACGATCGAAGGCATAGCGCACGCGGACGGGACCCTGCACGCCGTGCAGGAGGCATTCCGCCAGCATCACGGGTTGCAATGCGGCTTCTGCACCCCGGGCATGATCACCCGCGCCTGGCGGCTCCTTCAGGAAAACCCGAACCCGACCGAAGAGGAAATCCGCTACGGCATCAGTGGCAATCTTTGCCGTTGCACCGGATACCAGAACATCGTCAAGGCCATTCAGGCCGCCGCTGAGGAACTCTCGGTCAAGGAGGCTGCAGAATGAACGTCCAGACCCCACCCACCGATAAAGAACGCGTCGAAAAACTCCAGGGCCTCGGCTCATCGCGCAAGCGTGTCGAGGATGCCCGCTTTACGCAAGGCAAGGGCAACTATGTCGATGACATCAAGCTGCCCGGCATGCTCTTCGGTGATTTTGTACGCTCGCCTTACGGCCACGCACGCATCAAATCCATCAACAAGGAGGCCGCGCTGGCGGTTCCCGGCGTCGTCGCCGTTCTGACAGCGGAAGACCTGAAACCGTTGAACCTTCACTATATGCCGACCCTTGCCGGCGACGTTCAGGCGGTGCTTGCCGATGAAAAGGTGCTGTTCCAGAACCAGGAAGTCGCCTTCATCGTTGCCGAGGACCGTTATGCTGCGGCCGACGCCGCCGAGCTTGTCGAAGTCGACTATGAGGAACTTCCGGTTTTGGTCGACGCCTTCAAGGCCCTCGATGCCGATGCGCCGCTGCTGCGCGAGGATATCAAGGACAAGATGGAAGGCGCTCACGGCCCGCGCAAGCACCACAATCACATCTTCCTTTGGGAAGAAGGCGATGAGGATGGCGCCAACAAGGCGTTGGCCGATGCGGAAGTGACGGTCGAAGAGCTGATCACCTATCAGCGCGTTCACCCCTGCCCGCTCGAGACCTGCGGCTGCGTTGCCTCAATGGACAAGATCAACGGCAAGCTGACGCTTTGGGGCACCTTTCAGGCACCGCACGCGGTGCGTACGGTTGCCTCGCTGATCACCAACATACCGGAGCACAATATCCGCGTGATCTCGCCCGATATCGGCGGCGGTTTCGGCAACAAGGTCGGCGTTTATCCCGGCTATATCTGTTCGGCCGTCGCATCCATCGTCACCGGCGTGCCGGTCAAATGGGTCGAGGACCGTATCGAGAACCTGACGGCGACCGCCTTTGCCCGCGACTACCACATGACCGGCAAGCTTGCGGCCACAAAAGACGGCAAGATCACCGGACTGCACTGCCACGTGCTCGCCGACCACGGCGCGTTCGATGCCTGTGCCGATCCGACCAAGTTCCCCGCCGGCTTCTTTCACATCTGCACCGGCTCCTACGATATTCCGGTCGCTTATGTCGGTGTTGACGGCGTCTACACCAACAAGGCACCCGGAGGCGTTGCCTATCGCTGCTCCTTCCGTGTAACGGAAGCCGCCTATCTCATCGAACGCATGATCGATGTGCTGGCACGCAAGCTCGACATGGATCCGGCGGAACTGCGGATGAAGAACTTCATCAAGAAGGAGCAGTTCCCCTATCAGTCGGCGCTCGGCTGGGAATATGACAGCGGCGACTACCACACCGCCATGGAAAAGGCGATGGAAAGCGTCAGCTACAAGACCCTGAGGGACGAACAGGCCCACAACCGCGCCGCCTTCGACCGCGGTGAGACCCGCAAGCTGATGGGGATCGGCGTTGCCCATTTCACCGAGATTGTCGGCGCCGGCCCTGTCAAGAACTGCGATATTCTCGGTCTTGGCATGTTCGACAGCTGCGAGATCCGTATCCATCCGACAGGATCGGCCATCGCCCGGCTGGGCACGATCAGCCAGGGACAGGGGCACGCCACCACCTTTGCCCAGATCCTCGCAAGCGAGATCGGTATTCCGGCCGAGGACATCACGCTGGAAGAAGGCGACACCGACACTGCGCCCTACGGTCTCGGCACCTACGGCTCGCGCTCGACGCCGGTGGCGGGAGCCGCGACAGCCATGGCCGGCCGCAAGATCCGCGCCAAGGCGCAGATGATTGCCGCCTATCTGCTCGAGGTCCACGAGGGCGATCTCGAATGGGATATCGACCGTTTCCAGGTGAAGGGAAACCCCGAGGCTCACAAGACGATGAAGGAAATCGCCTTTGCCTCCTACAATCAGGCGATTCCCGGACTGGAACCCGGCCTTGAGGCAGTGTCCTACTACGACCCGCCCAATATGACCTACCCGTTCGGCGCCTATATCTGCGTGGTCGATGTCGATGTCGACACGGGCGTTACCGATGTGCGCAGCTTCTACGCGCTGGATGATTGCGGCACCCGCATCAACCCGATGATCATCGAAGGGCAGGTTCATGGCGGACTGACCGAAGCGCTTGCCATAGCCATGGGACAGGACCTTTCCTATGACGAAATCGGCAACGTCAAGGGCGGCAGCCTGATGGACTTCTTCCTGCCGACCGCGGTGGAGACGCCGAACTGGCAGACCGACCACACGACAACACCGAGCCCGCATCACCCGATCGGTGCGAAGGGCGTCGGCGAAAGCCCCAATGTCGGTGGCGTTCCGGCCCTGTCCAATGCAGTCAACGACGCCTTTGCCCACAAGGGTCTGACGCACACGCAAATGCCCCATGATCATTGGCGCGTTTGGCAGACGGCGCGAGAACTCGGCCTGACCGGCTGAGTGGCAGCCGCACCGCCGGATATTGATTTGCGGCGGTGCGGCGACATTTATCAATTATTCGCGCGAGCTGTTTATGACTATTAAAACCGATATCGGGTCAAAACTGGCCGCCGTCGGCTATGTCGCTGACGACGCCCTGGCGACCGCCCTGCAGCTGACTCTCACCCTGCAGCGCCCGCTGCTTCTCGAAGGCGAGGCCGGCGTCGGCAAGACCGAGACCGCCAAGGCACTGGCAAGCGCGCTCGACACCAGGCTGATCCGGTTGCAGTGCTATGAGGGCCTCGACGCCACAGCGACCATTTACGAATGGAACTACCAGAAACAGCTTCTGGCAATCCGTGCGCGCGAGCACGACAATCTCTCCGCCGAAGCCATCGAAAAGCAGATTTTTTCGGAAGACTTCCTCTTGAGACGGCCGCTTCTGGAGGCCATCAGTCAGGATGAGAGCCCGGTGCTTCTGATCGACGAAATCGACCGCGCCGACGAGGAATTCGAGGCCTATCTGCTTGAAATATTGTCGGACTTCCAGATCACGATTCCGGAACTTGAGACGATTTCGGCAAAAAGCCGGCCCTATGTCATCCTGACCTCCAACGGCACGCGCGAGTTGTCCGACGCGCTGCGCCGCCGGTGCCTTTATTCCTACGTCGATTTTCCCGACCATGCGCGCGAGCTGGCAATCCTTCGGGCAAGACTGCCCGACGTCGAGGATCAACTTGCCAGTACAATCATCGGATTTGTGCAGGGACTTCGAAAGGAAGACCTTGAGAAAAAACCGGGTATTGCTGAAACACTGGACTGGGCAGCAGCCCTCAGTGGTCTAGGCCTCAAGGCGCTGGATGAGGACCTCGACAAGGTCACGGCAACCATGATCTGCCTGTTAAAGACGGAATCCGACCTGAAATCCGTGCCGAAGGAACTCGTCTCGCGATTGGCAGGAAAGGCTGCCTGATGTCGACCGGCCGGACCATGACCGCAAGCGCAACGTTGACTGACAGGATCGTCGGCTTCATCGACCATCTGCGGGCGAACGGTTTTACCGTCGGTACCGAGGAAAGCGGACGCATTGCCGCGTTCCTGTCCGCCAGCCCGTTACCGCCGCTTGAAAAGGTGCGGCTCGAACTGAAGATCCTGCTGTCGGGCTGCAAGGAGGAATGGCTGCGCTTTGAAGAGCTGTTCGAAGCCTACTGGCTGGCATCCGGACGCATACGCACCGATATCCGCCGCACGACTTCGCCGCATGTCAAAAATCCGGATCGCCATGCTCCGATGTGGCGCGATCATCTGACACAGGAACATACCGGAGCCGGACGCGACACACCCCAGATCGAAAGCGAGACTGCCGGTGAGAAATCAGGCGAAGCTTCCGGACGGCTGATCGCGGCGACCCACACGGTCAATCAGAAGACCGACCTGAAACACATCGTCGACCCGGATGAGATCAGAGCCGCCGAGGAGCTGGCCCTGCGCCTTGCTCGTGCCATGCGTTACCGCCTGTCACGCCGATACAAGGCCGCACACAATGGCAAGCGCGTCGATCTGCGCCGAACGATCCGCCGGGCTCTGCCGCGTGGCGGTGAGCCTATCGAGCTGTTCAAGCGCACGACGCCGGACAGGCCGGTGCACATCATCGTCTTCCTCGACGTGTCCGGCTCCATGAAGCATTACAGCCGCTTCTTCCTGCAATTCGTCAAGGGTCTCGTTTGCTCTTGGATGCACTCCGACGCCTTTGTCTTCCACACCCGCCTGATCCGCGTCACCGATGCTGTTCGCGACCGCAACTCCGCCCGCGCCATGACCCGCCTGGCGCTGATGGCGGAGGGTTTCGGCGGCGGCACGAAACTCGGCGAGAGCCTTGCTGTCTTTAACCGTTCCTATGCAAGGCGGCTCGCCAATTCGCGCACCGTCGCAATCATTCTTAGCGACGGCTATGACACGGGCACACCTGAAACACTCGCCACGGAACTTGCGCGGCTGAAAAAACACATCAGGCGGCTCGTCTGGCTCAACCCGCTGCTGGGCTGGCAGAACTATGCACCCGTTACGGCTGCTATGCAGGCGGCACGCCCACATATCGACCACTTCGCCGCTGCCAATACCCTCGAAAGCCTTGCAGCCATCGAACCGCAACTGGCGCAGATTTAGGGGACGGCAACATGAAACTGTCCGAAACCACGCTGGATCTGATCGAAACGCTTCGCGGGAGCGGCAAAAGCTTCTGTGTCGCCACTATCGTCCGCACGAAGGATGCGACCTCGGCAAAGCCGGGTGCAAAGGCGGTGGTGACGGAAGATGGTGAATTGCATGGCTTTCTCGGCGGTGGCTGTGTGACCGGCGCTGTTAAAAAACAGGCGCTGAAGGCACTGGAGACTCAAGAGCCGGTCCTGATCCGCATCAAGCCGAAGGACGAGGTGGTTGCGCCGGTCGATACCGATGGCACGACCCTGCACAAATCGTCCTGTCCCAGCGGCGGCACGGTCGAGGTTTTTCTTGAGCCGATGAAAGCCACCCGTCGGCTGATCATTCTCGGGTCTTCTCCGATCGCACGGACGCTCGTTACACTTGCCGGGGCCATCGGCTACCGCACGATCGCCGGCGCTCCCGGCGACGAATCCGGCGAGATGCAGGCAGCCGACGTCTGCTTTGATGATTTTTCCGAAGCCGCTGCCGAGGCCGGGCCCGGCGATGCTCTGATCCTTTCGACACAGGGACGGCGGGATCGCGAAGCACTGCGGGCGGCGCTCGGATCCGATGCAGGCTATATCGGCATGGTCGCAAGCCGGCGAAAATTTCAGGTTCTGGCTGAGGAGATTTCTACCGACCCCGAACATACGCAGCGCCTTGATGACGTCCATGCGCCCGCGGGCCTCGACATCAAGGCGGTCGAGCCGGAAGAAATCGCCCTGTCGATCATGGGCCAGATTGTTGAACTGCGGCGCGCCGGACAACTGGATGATCAGACCGCAGCCGGCGATGAAACCAGAAAGGCGGCAGGACCATGACCGCCGCGACCCGGAACATCGACGCAGTCCTGCTTGCTGCGGGCCTTTCCCGCCGCATGGGCGATGAAAACAAGCTCTTGCTGCCGTTTGGCGGCGAGCCGCTCGTCCGGCACACGGCTACGATGCTGATGAACGCCGGCTTCCGGCAGGTCGTGGTGGTGACCGGTCATGATGCACGCGAAGTCGAGGCAGCACTCGATGGCCTTGATTTGTCGGTCAGCTTCAATCCGCATTTTGCATCAGGGCAGATGTCTTCCGTCGTCCATGGGCTTCATGCCCTCAAGGAGAGGGAAGTGCCGGCAAAGGGTGTCATGATTGCGCTTGCCGACATGCCCTACCTGCAGACCAGCGACTATTGCGATCTGAGCCGTATGTTTTTCAGCAGCGGAGCAGATTTTATCATCGTCCCGGAATATCTGGATCAGCGCGGCAACCCCGTCATCCTGCCGCAAAGCCAGATAGCGGCCGCCACGAGCGGCGGCCTCAACACCGGTTGCCGCAAGCTGATCGGCAACCACCCGGAAAGGGTCCGCGCCGTCGCCGTCAACAACTCGGCCTTCGTGCGTGACATCGACACCGCAGCCGATTACGGCCGCGCGCTCAAGTCTGCCTTTCCCACCGCACCCTGCTGTGGTTGAAACACAAGTAAACAGGAAACGCCCTATGGAAATGAACGATTCGCAGCGTATCAATGCCCCACGCCAGACCGTCTATGACGCCTTGAACGATCCCGAAATCCTCAAGCAGTGCATTCCCGGATGCGAGGAACTTGAAAAGGTTTCCGATACGGAAATGAACGCAAAAGTGGTTCTCAGGATCGGACCGGTCAAGGCAAAGTTTGCCGGAACGGTGGAACTTTCCGACCTCGTTCCGCCGGAAAGCTACACCATCAATGGCGAAGGCAAGGGCGGCGTTGCCGGATTTGCCAAGGGCGGTGCGACCGTCAGGCTGATCGAGGACGGCAATGACACGATCCTGGAATATGCGGTCAAGGCCGATATCGGCGGCAAGCTCGCCCAGCTCGGCAGCCGCCTGATCAATTCCACATCCAAGAAACTGGCCGGTCAGTTTTTCAAGAATTTCGGCAAGGTGCTGGAAGAAGAGGCTGTCGCCTGACGCACGTCATACCGGAATATAGGCCTGGGACTTGATCTCTTTAAGAACCAGGCTGGTTTTGACATGGGCGATGCCCGGCAGCTGGAATAAAAATTCCTCCAGCAACTGGTTGTAGGCGGCCTGATCCTCGCAGATCACCCGCAGATGATAATCGGCATCGCCCGTGGTCGCCAGGCACTCAAGCACTTCCTCGCGCTGGGTTACGGCGGCAATGAAATCCTGCAGGCGGCTGGTCTCGTGCCGCACCAGAGACACATAGACGATCGCCTGGAAACCGAGCCCCGCCGAAGGCCCGTCAACGATCGCCGAATAGCGGCGGATGACCCCCGATTTTTCCAGTGCATTGACGCGCCGCCAGCACACAGATGCGGAAAGACCCACCTTGTCCGCAAGCGCCTGATTGGTGATCTGGCAGTCTTTCTGCAGTTCCCGCAGCAATTCGCGATCATGCCGGTCAAGACGCATCGTATTCTCCAAACATTTCCAGAATCACCAAGATATTGGTGAAATTATCCCAAATTGCTCTATTTTTCAAATAAACTGGAGAATATGACCGGGAAAAATGGAGTAAAATAGCCCAAACAAGAATTAACGGGGATGCGCATCATGAACGTTCACGCTCCAATGCCGCTTGCGCAATACGGTCTCGACGACCGCTACCAGCGCCGGTCCGGCCGCGTTTATATGACCGGCACACAGGCAATCACCAGAATTGCCCTCGACCAGGCGCTCCGCGACCGGCATGCCGGCCTCAACACAGCCGGTTTCGTTTCCGGCTATCGTGGCTCTCCGCTCGGCGGCGTCGATCTTGAAATGTGGCGTTCGGCCGCGCTGCTCAAAGAACGCAATATCGAATTCATGCCCGCCGTCAACGAGGATCTCGCGGCAACCGCCGTTCTGGGCTCCCAGCAGGTTGAAACCGATCCGAACCGGAAGGTGGATGGCGTCTTCGGCCTCTGGTACGGCAAGGGTCCCGGCGTCGACCGCGCCGGCGATGCGCTCAAACACGGCAATGCCTATGGCTCCTCCCCGCATGGCGGTGCCCTTATCGTCGCCGGCGACGATCATGGCTGCGTCTCCTCCTCCATGCCGCACCAGTCCGACGTTGCCTTCATGGCCTGGTTCATGCCGACGCTGAACCCGGCCAATGTCGGCGAATATCTCCAGTTCGGCGAATATGGATATGCGCTCAGCCGCTATTCTGGCATGTGGGTCGGCTTCAAGGCTATCTCCGAAACCGTGGAATCCGCCGCATCCGTCGAAATCCACCCGGATCGCGTCTTCAAGACTCCCGATTTCGAGATCCCTGCGACGGGCCTTCACTATCGCTGGCCGGATCTGCCCGGCCCGCAGATCGAGGAGCGCATGGAGGCGAAAAAACAGGCTGTCTTCGCCTTTGCCAAAGCCAACCCGATCGACCGGCGCATCTACAACAATCCGAGCGCCACTTTTGGCATCGTCACCACCGGCAAGGGTCATCTCGACCTGATGGAAGCGCTACGCGTGTTGGGTCTCGACGAGGCGGCCTGCCGCGATATCGGTATCGATATCTACAAGGTCGGCATGGTTTGGCCGCTTGACCGCTACGACGCCCTGACATTCGTACGGGGCAAGCGCGAAGTGCTCGTCATCGAGGAAAAGCGCGGCATCATCGAAAGCCAGTTCAAGGAATATTTCTACGATTATCCCGGCGCCAAGCCCGACCACATGGCCGGCAAGCGGGATGAAAACGGCGACCGGCTGATCCCGTGGACGGGCGAACTGTCACCGCTGCAGCTCGCGCCGCTGGTCGCCAAGCGGCTGGATCTGGTCTTTGAGACCGACCGGTTCACGAAGCGTGCCAGGCACCTCACGGAAAACCATATCGCGCCCATTGCAGTCGCAGGCGCAACGCGAACACCCTATTTCTGCTCCGGTTGCCCGCACAATTCTTCGACCAAGGTTCCTGAAGGCTCCAAGGCGCTGGCCGGCATCGGCTGCCATTTCATGGCAAGCTGGATGGACCGCGAGACCACGTCTCTGATCCAGATGGGCGGCGAAGGCGTTAACTGGGCCGCTTCGTCAAAATTCACCGGAAACGGCCACATCTTTCAGAACCTCGGTGAGGGAACCTATTACCACTCAGGTTCGATGGCGATCCGCCAGTCGATCGCCGCCGGCGCCAACATCACCTACAAAATCCTCTTCAACGACGCCGTCGCCATGACCGGCGGCCAGCCCGTAGACGGGCCGATCAGCGTCCAGGCCATTGCCCAGGAAGTGCGGGCAGAGGGCGTCGAGCGCATCGCCCTCGTCTCCGATGATCCGACAAAGTTCGTCCTTGCCGATTTCCCGCCGCGCACAACCATCCACCATCGCCGCGAACTCGACCCCCTGCAACGCGAAATGCGCAATATACCGGGCGTTTCGATCCTGATTTACGAGCAGGCCTGTGCCACTGAAAAGAGACGCCGTAGAAAACGCGGCCAGATGGAAGATCCGAAGCGTTTTGCCGTCATCAACGAACTTGTTTGCGAAGGCTGCGGCGACTGCTCGGTGGAATCGAACTGTCTGAGCATCGAACCGGTGGAGACGGAATTCGGCCGAAAGCGCCGGGTCAATCTTTCCTCCTGCAACAAGGATTTCTCATGCCTTGACGGCTTCTGTCCGAGCTTTGTCACCGTCGAAGGAGCCGAACGGCGTAAAAGCGATGGTGCAGGCGCAGATGCTGAAAAACTGGCGGCGGACCTACCGCTGCCGGAAATGCACGCACTCGACCGGCCCTATAATCTTCTCGTCACCGGCGTTGGCGGCACCGGCGTCGTCACGGTCGGCGCACTGATCACCATGGCCGCACATCTGGAAAACAAAGGGGCATCGGTGCTGGACTTCACCGGCTTTGCCCAGAAATTCGGACCGGTTCTCAGCTATATCCGGCTGGCCGATACGCCTTCGAAGATCAACCAGGTGCGCATCGACAACAATTCCGCCGATGCTCTGATCGGTGGCGATATCGTCGTATCGTCCTCGCCCAAGGCTTCGAGCGCCTACAAGTCCCACATGAAGGCCGTGCTCAATCTTGCGGAATCGCCCACCGGCGATATCGTACGTCATCGTGATGCAAGCCTTGCCGTTGACAAGCGTGTCGGTGAAATCGCCAACACTGTCGGCACTGATAATGTCTCCACCCTCAACGCCAACCGCCTGTCGGAGCAGCTTTTGGGGGACAGTGTTTTTGCCAACATCATCCTTCTCGGCTTTGCCTGGCAGAGCGGCCTTGTGCCCGTTTCGCTTGAAGCCCTCACCCGGGCGATAGAGCTGAACGGCGTCGCGGTTGACGCCAATTTCCAGGCCTTTTCCTGGGGCCGGCTGGCAAGGGCCCGCCCTGACCTGCTGCCCCATGTGGCGCGCGAGCCGGAAACCACTGAGGAAACGCTGGAAACAATCATTGCAAGACGCGAGGAATTCCTGACGGACTATCAAAACAGCGCTTATGCGGCCCGTTACAGACGGCTCATTGATACGGTAAAACAACGCGAGGACAACACGGGCGCAAGCGGCGTGACCGAAGCCGTTGCCCGTTCATTGTTCAAGCTGATGGCGTATAAGGACGAATACGAAGTGGCGCGTCTCCATGCCGATCCCGCTTTCCTGCAAAAACTGAACGATCAGTTCGAGGGCGATTTTTCCATTAAGTATTACCTGGCTCCGCCCTTCCTGCCGCTCGGCAAGGATGCGCGCGGACGCCCGCGCAAGCGACAGTTCGGTTCCTGGATGCTGCCGGCCTATCGTGTCCTGGCGCGCTTCAAGGGCCTTCGCGGCACTGTGTTCGATCCGTTCGGGTACAGTCACGACCGTCGCACTGAACGGGAGCTCATCGTCTGGCTCGAATCGATGGTGAAAAACAACCTTGAAAAGGTGACTGCGGAAAATGCGTCGCGGTGGCGAGCACTGTTTGAAATACCGATGCAGATACGCGGCTATGGACCTGTGAAGGAAGAAGCGGTAGCAAAGGCAAAATCGGAAATGGACGCCGGTCTGGCGGAACTGACCTCCAGACCGGCACAGTGAGGAAATACCACCATGTTTGAAACAATGAAGCCTGCTCCGGCAGATAAGATCCTTGCGCTGATGGCCCAGTTTCGCGAGGACAGCCGCACGGACAAGGTGGATCTCGGCGTCGGCGTCTACAAGGACGAAAACGGCGACACGACGGTCATGCGCGCCATCCGCGCTGCCGAAGCGCGCCTTCACGACAAACAGACAACCAAAACCTATGTCGGCCCACAGGGCGACAAGGAATTCTGCGCTGCCATGGGCGATCTCGTGTTTGGAAATACCGTTCCGAAAGACCGGCTGCGCGTGTGCCAGGCACCGGGGGGCTCCGGCGCACTCAGCATTTTGGGAATGTTGATCAACCGCGCCAGGCCCGGCGCGACGGTGTGGCTGTCCGATCCGACCTGGCCGAACCACACGCCGCTGCTGACGGGCGCCGGCCTGAAGACGAAATCCCACCCCTATTATGACGCCGCCACCGGCGAGGTTCTGTTCGACGAGATGATCGAAGCACTCGGAGCCGCCGAGAAGGGTGACGTCGTTCTGCTGCACGGCTGCTGCCACAATCCGACCGGCGCCGACCTGACCATCGATCAGTGGAAGGCAGTTGCGGAACTGTGCGTTGAAAAGGGTCTTCTTCCCTTTATCGATTTCGCCTATCTCGGTTTTGGCGACGGGCTCGACAAGGATGCAGAAGGCCTTCGGCTGCTTGCAAAAATCGCCCCGGAATTCGTCGTTGCCGCAAGCTGCTCGAAAAACTTCGCCGTCTACCGTGAGAGGGTCGGCGCCGCGATGATCATCGGCGCCACTGCTGCCGAGGCTGACACGGCGTTCTCCCAGCTTCTTTCGGTTGCCCGCAGTGTCTATTCCATGCCGCCGGATCACGGTGCGGCCATTGTGAAAATGGTTATGCAGGATCCGGAACTGATCGACGACTGGAAAAACGAACTTGAAGAGATGCGCAGGCGCATGATGCAGCTGCGTCAGGATTTTGCCGATGCGCTGCGCAAGGCCTCAAACAGCGACCGTTTCGATTTCATCGCCCGGCAGAAGGGTATGTTCTCGCGCCTTGGCCTGTCACCGGAACAGATCGAAACGCTGCGCGCCGAACACGGCATCTATATTATCGGCGACAGCCGCATCAACATCGCCGGCCTGCCCGGCGACGGGCTTGACGATCTGGCACGCAAGATCGTGGCGGTCGCTTCCTGACAAAACAAAAAACGGGGCCGAATGGCCCCGTTTCTTTTGACTGATTGATCCGCTCAGGCGCCGATGCCGCCGAAGCAAAGATATTTGATTTCGACGAAATCCTCGATCCCGTATTTGGAACCCTCACGGCCAAGACCCGACTGCTTGACGCCCCCGAACGGCGCAACTTCCGTCGAGATCAGCCCGGTATTGATGCCAACCATGCCATATTCCAGGGCTTCGGCAACACTCCACACGCGCGAGAGGTCGCGGGCATAGAAATAGGACGCAAGGCCGAACTCCGTATCGTTTGCGAGCGCAATGACCTCTTCGACCGTCTCGAAACGGAAGAGCGGTGCGACCGGTCCGAAGGTCTCTTCGCGCGCCACCTTCATTTCCTTTGACATGCCGGTGAGCACTGTCGGCTCGTAAAACGTGCCGCCCTGCTCGTCGGCCTTGCCACCGGTGAGCACCGTGGCGCCGTGAGCAACGGCGTCGGAGACATGTTCCTCGACCTTGGCAAAGCCCTGCTTGTCGATCATCGGGCCGGTCGTAACGCCATCCTCGAAGCCGTCGCCGACCTTCAGTTCGCGAACCTTGACGGCGAGCTTTTCGGCGAATTCATCATAGACACCGGCCTGCACGAAGATCCGGTTGGCGCAAACGCAGGTCTGGCCGGCATTGCGGAATTTGGAGATCATCGCGCCTTCGACCGCCGCATCGATATCGGCATCGTCGAACACGATAAACGGCGCGTTGCCGCCAAGCTCGAGGCCGACCTTCTTGATCTGGTCCGAGCACTGCCGCATCAGGATACGCCCGACTTCGGTCGAACCGGTGAAGGTCAGCTTACGGACCTTGTCATTGTCGGTCAGTTCACGCCCGATGGCCGGTCCGTCCTGGCCGATGATCAGGTTGAAGACACCGGCCGGCATGCCTGCCCGCTCTGCCAGAACGCCAATTGCAATGGCAGACAGCGGTGTCTGCTCGGCCGGTTTGACAACCGTGGTGCAGCCGACCGCTATGCCGGGCGCGACCTTGCGGGTGATCATGGCATTGGGGAAATTCCAAGGCGTGATGGCACCGACGACGCCGATCGGCTGCTTGATGACAACAAGGCGCTTGTCGCCCTGGTGGCCGGGGATCGTGTCGCCATAGACCCGCTTTGCCTCCTCGGCGAACCATTCGATGAACGAAGCGCCATAGACGATCTCACCGCGCGCCTCTGCAAACGGCTTTCCCATCTCCATGGTCAGGATGGTTGCCAGGTCATCGGCATTTTCAATCTGCAGTTCGAACAGCCGGCGCATGATAGCGCCGCGTTCCTTGGCTGTAATCGCCGCCCATTTCTTTTGCGCCTCAAAAGCCGCATCGATGGCCTGCCGCGTGTTTTCAGCGCCCATGTCGGGCAGCGTTGCAATAACTTCGCCGGTCGCCGGATTGTCGACGTCGAAATGCTTGCCGCTGTCAGCTTCGGTGATCCACTCGCCGCCGACCAGACCGGCAGCCCGCAGAAGGGTCGGATCGTTCAGACGGGACAGAAGTTTTTCGGAAATGCTCATTTGGGAGGGCCTCCAGGAAAACGCGTAATCGATAGATACACTATGCGCCGCCGGCCAATTGCCAGTCAGCCGCCAGGGCGCAGGATCTTGCTGGTGTCTTGCGTCAAACGAACCTGCAGGTCAAGGAAAGTCTGATCACGACACAGCCGGACCGGTGGAATCGCGCAATATCAGCTTTGTCGGCATTTCGATGGTCTTCGGCTCAGTCAGCCGCGCTCCGATGATGTCGAGCAGCATTGTCATTGCCGTCTGGCCGATTTCGACGCGCGGCTGGCTGATTGTAGTGAGCGGCGGGCTGTAGCTTTCGCTTATGAATAGATCGTCGAAACCGACAACCGATACATCCTGCGGCACGCGCAGGCCCCGCCGCCGCAATTCCCCGATTGCGCCAAAGGCCATCTCGTCATTGGCGACAAAAAGCGCCGTCGGCGGATTGTCGCTGTCAAACAGCTGCCGGCAGCATTCCTGCCCGCTGCGGATTGAATAATCGCCGACTGGCTCGTAATTGTCCGGGATTTCAAGCCCGACCTCGGCCATCGCCTTGCGGTATCCGTCGAGCCGCAACCGGCTGAGGATCTCGGGCAACGGCCCGCATATGTGCGCAATGCGCTTGTGCCCCAGCGAAGCAAGGTGATGCACGGCCTGCTTTGCGGCTGCGCAATTGTCGATCTGGACATGGGCAAGCCTGCAGTTTTCAACCGCCTCAAGCGCCACGACGATCGGCGCCATGCCGGATGCGGTCCGCAATACTTCGTGTTCCTCGGGAAGCTTGCCGGTCATCAGGATCATACCGTCGGCCTGACCGTCTCGCAGCATGTCGAAATATTCATTGTCGCGCTCGTCGTCATCCTCCGTGTTGCCCATGAGCAGGACATATCCGGCGGCCCTCGCCACCTCCTCGACGCCCTTGAATATCTCCAGGTAGAACGGATTGCTCATATTGCGCACGACCAGCAGCACCGCCATCGATTTCTGGATGCGCAGATTGCGCGCCCGCACATTAAGCCGGTAGTTGAGCTTGCTTGCCGCCTCACGGACCTTGTCGCGCGTTGTATCAGTCACCAGCGCGGAATCGCTTAGCGCCCGCGATACCGTCGCCGTCGAGACGCCGGCGACACGTGCAATATCCTTGATCTTCGTTCGTTCACTCATGTCCGCTTCCTGGTCTAAAGCCCGTTATAGTCGATTTGTAATCGATTGCAAAACCCGATGGCTGCGGCAGATTCGACAGCGGAATTTCTTCTCTTGAAACGATGAGGACGCCTGAAGCGGCGCAGCTGCAAACCCTGCGCCAATGGCGCAGGGCCGAGGATTTGTGGTGCAAATACCTCTTCCGGCAGTACCGGCTCCCCTTCCTATATCAGGCAACCGGTTCCGTCACGGCAATTTACACTGCACAAATTTTGACCAAACTCGATTGCCTGTTTTTTAAGCAACATTCGTTGTTGCACAAAATAATATCAATTGGTGGAAGCCAGCCTGATAGAGCTGCTATCGAGTAGTTGCGTGGTTTTACCCAATGAAATCAACTGCATACAAAATACAAATTCGAACCGGACCGAGTCTGGCACGATTCCTGCGGGGAGTATGCCGGTGCAAATACTTCTACGGAGAAAAACATGACAACGCTGATAAACCGGATCCGGTCCACTGGCCTTGCAGCTCTCATCGCTGGCCTGACCATATCGTCCGCAGCCTTTGCCGAAGAGACGATCAAGGTCGGTATCCTGCATTCGCTGTCCGGAACAATGGCCATTTCGGAAACAACCCTGAAAGACGCCATGCTCATGCTTATCGAGGAGCAGAACAAGAAGGGCGGGCTGCTCGGCAAGCAGTTGGAGGCGGTGGTGGTCGACCCGGCGTCCGACTGGCCGCTTTTTGCCGAAAAGGCCCGCGAATTGCTGGACGTGCACGATGTTGCCGCGGTGTTCGGAAACTGGACATCGGTCAGCCGCAAATCGGTCCTGCCGGTCTTTGCCGAGCTCAACGGCATTTTATTCTATCCTGTCCAGTATGAGGGCGAGGAAAGCCAGCGCAATGTCTTCTACACGGGCGCTGCCCCCAACCAGCAGGCCATTCCCGCCGTCGATTACCTGCTTGAAAACGAAGGCGTCGAGCGCTGGGTACTGGCCGGAACTGACTATGTCTATCCGCGCACGACAAACAAAATCCTTGAAGCCTACCTGAAAGCCAAGGGCGTTGCCGACGCAGACATCATGATCAACTACACGCCCTTCGGACATTCCGACTGGCAGACGATCGTCGCCGACATCAAGTCCTTCGGCTCCGAAGGCAAGAAGACCGCTGTTGTCTCGACAATCAACGGCGACGCAAACGTTCCCTTCTACAAGGAGCTTGGCAACCAGGGCGTTTCGGCAACCGACATTCCGGTCGTCGCGTTTTCCGTGGGCGAAGAGGAACTGGCAGGTCTCGACACGGCGCCCCTCGTCGGACATCTGGCAGCCTGGAACTATTTCCAGTCGGTGGAATCGGATGAAAACGATGAATTCATCGAAACCTGGCAGGCGTTCACCGGCGACGAGAACCGGGTCACCAACGATCCGATGGAAGCCCACTATATCGGCTTCAACATGTGGGTGAAGGCTGTTGAAAAGGCCGGCACCACCGACGTCGACACGGTTATTGACGAGATCATCGGTGTGTCCGTGCCCAATCTTTCCGGCGGTTATTCCACCATGATGCCGAACCATCACATCACCAAGCCCGTCCTGATCGGCGAAATCCAGGAAGACGGACAGTTCGACATTGTCGATCAGACCGATGGCCTGGTCGCGGGTGATGCCTGGTCCGATTTCCTGCCCGATTCAGCCAAGCTGATCTCCGACTGGAGGAAGCCGCTCTCCTGCGGAAACTTCAATATCGAAACCTCCACCTGCGGCGGCAAGGGCAGCTGACCGAACAATATAGCGGCGGGCGGTTACTGCCCGCCGCGTCCCTCTGATGTGACCGTTGTGTGATGAAATATCTGAACCAAATCCTGCTAGCTCTGCTGATCGTACCGATGCTGATTGTCGGTACGCGTGCGGATGAAAATCTTCAAAATCTCGTTGATGCACTCGCCACCGGCAAGCTGAAGCAGCGCGCCCGCCAGATCGAAGCCATCGCCACAACGGGTGATGTCAGAGCCGTGCCGGTACTTCAGGCGCTCAGGGACGGAACGCTCTACTACCGCAAATCCGACAGGAAAGTTTTCCTGGCGCAAAAGACCGGATCCGACTTTATCCTCACCCACCCGCTCTCCGGTGAGACCGCCGGCAGTGCGGCAAAAAAGACGGTGCGGAAAATCAAGGTCAACAACAGGCTGCGCCGCCAGATCGCAGGCATTGTCGGCGCGTTGACACTGGAAAGCCCGGACCGTGAGGTTCGCATGGCCGCGGCCCGAACAATCTTCAAGACCGGTGATGCCGCGGCGCTGGCCGCACTCGATGCCGCCCTTGCAAATGAAACCGATATTGATGTGAAGAACGCGATGCGGCTTGCACGGGCCTCCGTGATTTTGCACACGGATGCGCCGGAGGCGGAAAAAATCAAAGCTGTCGAATTTGTCGGCAATACTGGTGGACGCGCTGCAATGCCGCTGCTCAAGGAACTCGCCGCAAGGGGAGGCACTGCCGGCGCAGCCGCCGCAAACCAGATCGCCAACATTGAAAACACCGTTGCGCTTTGGAACGCCGCCCAGACGGCCTGGTACGGAATTTCACTCGGCTCAGTGCTGCTGCTCGCGGCCATCGGACTTGCCGTTACCTTCGGTGTCATGGGTGTCATCAACATGGCCCACGGCGAAATGGTCATGCTCGGGGCTTATACGACCTTCGTCGTTCAGGAGGTGATCCGCGGATCCTTTCCCGGACTGTTTGACTATTCTCTGCTTCTGGCCCTGCCGCTCGCCTTTCTTGTCGCCGGGACCTGC
This sequence comes from Hoeflea sp. TYP-13, assembly GCF_040932035.1. NCBI lineage: Bacteria > Pseudomonadati > Pseudomonadota > Alphaproteobacteria > Hyphomicrobiales > Rhizobiaceae > Hoeflea > Hoeflea sp. TYP-13. The sequence goes on along the minus strand of NZ_JBFRBB010000003.1, from coordinate 17,747 downwards.
GGATTTGTTATGGAACGCGGTATCATTCGATTCCTTTACGGACGGCCGCTCGAGACATTGCTGGCGACGTGGGGCGTCTCGCTCGTATTACAGCAGGCCATCCGCACGATCTTCGGTCCGACCAACAGGGAGGTCGGCAATCCGTCCTGGATGTCCGGGGCTTATGAACTTGGCGGGCTGACGCTCACAGCCAACAGGTTGTGGATCGTGGTCTTTGCCATGGTCGTCTTCGCCGCCCTTTTTCTTGTGCTGAAACGGACCGGTTTCGGGCTGCAGATGCGGGCCGTAACGCAAAACCGCAAGATGGCTTCCTCAATGGGCATCAAAACCCCCTGGGTCGACGCGCTGACCTTCGCATTGGGATCAGGCATTGCCGGTATTGCCGGCGTCGCCCTGTCGCAGATCGCCAATGTGTCGCCCAATCTCGGCCAGAGCTACATTATCGACAGCTTCATGGTCGTTGTCTTCGGCGGTGTTGGCAATCTCTGGGGAACGCTCGTCGGTGCCATGACGCTGGGCATCGCCAACAAGTTCATGGAACCCTATGCCGGTGCGGTTCTCGCCAAGATCCTGATCCTCGTCTTCATCATTCTCTTTATTCAGAAGCGGCCCCGTGGGCTGTTCGCACTCAAGGGACGGGCCGTGGAAGCATGATCACGTCATTTATCTTCAAGGCGCTGGACAGGCGCGCGGTCTGGGTCATCGCCGCCCTTGTCAGTCTCGCCCTGCTCGTGCCGGCCGCCAATCTGGCGCTGCCAGCAAACCATCCGCTTCATGTGCCTAATTATGCGATCAGTCTGATGGGCAAATACCTCAACTACGCCCTTCTGGCCCTGGCGCTCGATCTTGTCTGGGGTTATTGCGGAATCCTGTCGCTCGGCCATGGCGCTTTTTTTGCGCTCGGCGGCTACGCGATGGGCATGTATCTCATGCGCCAGATCGGCTCGCGCGGTGTCTATGGCGACCCGGTGCTGCCGGATTTCATGGTTTTTCTGAACTGGAAGGAACTGCCCTGGTTCTGGCACGGCTTCGACCAGTTCTGGTTCGCCGCCCTGATGATCGTGCTCGTACCGGGGGCGCTGGCCTTTGTATTCGGCTGGTTCGCCTTCCGAAGCCGCGTCACCGGCGTTTATCTCTCCATCATCACCCAGGCGATGACCTATGCACTGCTGCTTGCCTTCTTCCGCAACGAAATGGGTTTCGGCGGCAATAACGGCCTGACCGATTTCAAGGACATCCTCGGCTACGATATACAGTCGGATAAGACGCGCGCCGCCCTGTTTTCCGCCTCGGCACTGGCGCTCGCAGCAGCCTTTCTGATGTGCTCGGGCATCGTCCAGTCGAAATTCGGCAAGGTGCTGATTGCAGTGCGCGATGCGGAAAGCCGTTCACGGTTCATCGGCTACCGGGTGGAAAACGTCAAACTCTTTGTCTTTGTCGTCTCCGCCATGATGGCCGGCATTGCCGGCGCGCTCTACGTGCCGCAGGTCGGCATCATCAATCCGGGTGAATTTGCTCCCGCAAATTCCATCGAAGTGGTCATCTGGACCGCCGTCGGCGGACGCGGCACGCTTATCGGCCCGATCATCGGCGCGGTGCTGGTCAATGCGGGAAAATCCGTCTTCACTGCAGCATTTCCCGAGTTCTGGCTATTCGCGCTCGGTGCGCTCTTTGTCGCCGTCACGCTGTTCCTGCCCAAGGGCATTGTCGGCAGCCTTGCCGGCATTCGGACCTGGGTCAGACAAAAGGCAAATGCCGTTCCGGCGGGAACAGTGCCGGAGGCGGCGGAATGACAAAGGCGGCAAAGGGAAGTCTTCTTTATCTCGATGGCGTCAGCGTGGCATTTGACGGCTTCAGGGCCATCAACAATCTGTCGCTAATTCTGAAACCCGGCGAGATGCGCGCAATCATCGGCCCCAACGGCGCCGGCAAGACAACCATGATGGACATCGTCACCGGCAAGACGCGCCCTGATAGCGGCGATGTGATTTTCGACGGCGAAATCGATCTTACGCAACATGATGAAACGGATATCGCCGCACTCGGCATCGGCCGCAAATTCCAGAAACCGACGGTTTTCGAAAGCCACACGGTCGAAGACAATCTGGAGTTGGCGCTCGACCGGCGCAGGGGTGTCTTTTCGACACTGTTCTACGATGCGTCGCAAAATGACCGCGACGAGATCGACGATATCCTCGAAACCATCCGCCTGACGGGCCGCCGCCACGAGCTTGCGGCCAATCTTTCACATGGCCAGAAACAATGGCTCGAAATCGGCATGCTGCTTGCTCAAAATCCCAAGCTGCTGCTTGTTGACGAACCGGTCGCCGGCATGACCGACGCCGAAACGGATGAGACAGCAAGACTGCTCAGGGAAATTGCCCGGTCGCGGTCCGTCGTGGTCGTCGAACACGATATGGGATTTGTCCGCGATCTCGACGTCAAGGTAACGGTACTGGCGGAGGGCTCGGTCTTGGCAGAAGGGTCGCTCGACCATGTCAGCGCCGATCAGAAAGTCATCGAGAACTATCTTGGCCGATAGGAGCAACACCATGACCACTCTCGCTGTAAACGATGTGCACCTCCACTATGGTGCGGCCGAAGCATTGCGCGGCGTGTCGCTCAAGGCCGAGCCGGGCGCCATTACCTGCGTGCTGGGCCGCAATGGCGTTGGCAAGACATCGCTGCTGCGCGCCGTCACAGGTCAGCATTCCGTCACAACCGGCACGGTCCGTTTCGAGGGCGAGGTCCTGAAAAACCAGGCGCCCTATGCACGGGCGGCAAGAGGCATTGCCACGGTTCCACAAGGTCGCGAAATCTTTCCGCTGCTGACCGTCGAGGAAAATCTGCAGACGGGTTTTGCCTGCCTGAACCGCAGAACGCGTGGCATTCCGGCTGAAGTCTTCGAGCTGTTCCCGGTTCTCGAAACCATGTTGCAGCGGCGCGGCGGCGACCTTTCCGGCGGTCAACAGCAGCAGCTTGCCATCGGCCGCGCGCTTGTAACGCGGCCAAAACTCCTGATTCTTGATGAACCCACGGAGGGCATTCAACCATCGATCATCAAGGACATCGGTCGGGCACTGTCCTATCTGCGCGACACCGCCGGGCTGACCATTCTGCTTGTCGAGCAATATCTCGACTTCTGCCGCGAGCTGGCCGACAAGGTCTACATCATGGACCGGGGTCAGATCGTTCACCACGGACCGGCCGACGACCTCGATAATCCGGATGTCCGCCAGCATCTGATGGTATAGTGTGACCTGATGGGTGGAGTAGCGGACAAGAAATCGATACCGCAAAAGCGGTTGCAGCGCGTCAGGGGCACCGGGCGTATATCGCTCGCACATCTGGATGGCCAAACCCGCCTTGGGCGGCTGTTTCAGGAAGGCGCTGCCAAGATACGTCTGCCGCGCACCCATAACGGCCCGGCACTCGATGCCGTGTTGATCAACACATCCGGCGGCATGACCGGCGGCGATGAGATACACTGGTCGATCGACGTTGGCGCCGGAGCGAACGCCGTCGTTACGACGCAGGCTTGCGAGAAGGTCTACCGCGCCCTGTCAGGCACAGCGCGTGTCCGCACGGATATCAATATACATTCCGGGGCGGCCCTTTCGTGGTTGCCGCAGGAAACCATCCTCTTTGACGAATCCTCCCTTTCAAGGCAATTGACGGTGAACCTCGCTCCCGATGCGGGCCTGCTCCTGGCCGAGCCGCTCATTCTCGGCCGCCAAGCGATGGGCGAGACTGTCCATCGAGCAAATTTCCGCGATCGCTGGCGCATTTATCGCGGCGGTCGTCTTCTGCACGCCGAGGACACGAGACTGGAAGGCGATATCCAGTCGATTTTGAACCGCAAGGCGACGACGGGCGGCAGCATTGCCCTTGCAACGGTGCTGCTCGTCCATCGCGACGCGCCGGACATGGTCGGGTCCGTGAGAAAAATGCTCGGGCCGGATGCGGGTGCCAGTGCTGTGCGCTCGCCCGCGGGCAACCGGCTTGTCGTGCGCATGGTCGCAGAAAGCGGCTTTGCCCTGCGCAGGCAACTTGTACCGGTCATTGACTGGTGTAACAAAAGACTGACCGGCTCCCGTCAGGGACTGCCGAAACTGTGGACGATCTGAGGAGGTTTCATGAATCTCACCCCCAGGGAAAAGGACAAGCTGCTGATTGCCATGGCAGCCGAGGTCGCGCGCAAGCGGCTGGCGCGCGGCGTCAGGCTCAACCACCCCGAATCCATCGCGCTGATCTCCGATTTCATCGTTGAGGGCGCAAGAGACGGACGCAGCGTCGCCGATCTCATGGAGGCCGGCGCCCACGTATTGACCCGCGACCAGGTAATGGATGGGATTGCCGACATTATTCACGATGTCCAGGTCGAGGCAACATTTCCGGACGGCGTTAAGCTCGTCACCGTTCACCAGCCGATCCGATAGGAGGCAAAGATGATCCCGGGAGAAATTCTGTGCGCCAAAGGCGACATCATTCTCAATGAAGGCGGCGAGACCGTAAAGATAAAGGTCGCCAATACCGGCGATCGCCCCATCCAGGTCGGAAGCCACTACCACTTTTTCGAAACCAACAACGCGCTCGATTTCGACCGCGACAAAGCACGCGGCATGCGCCTCGACATAGCCGCGGGAACGGCCGTTCGCTTCGAGCCCGGCCAGGAACGGGAAGTCACGCTGGTCGCCTTCAGCGGTTCGCGGCGGGTATTCGGCTTTCACAAGAAGGTAATGGGGGAACTCTAGAACGCCATGCCAACAAAGATTTCCAGAGCCGCCTATGCGGATATGTACGGTCCGACGACGGGTGACAGGGTGCGTCTGGCCGATACTGAACTGTTCATCGAGGTCGAACGCGATCTGACTGTCTATGGCGACGAGGTCAAGTTCGGCGGCGGCAAGGTCATCCGCGACGGCATGGGCCAGTCGCAGGCCACCTACGGACAGGGCACCGCGGATACGGTCATCACCAACGCGCTGATTGTCGACCATACCGGCATCTACAAGGCCGATATCGGCATTCGCGACGGATTGATCCAGCGCATCGGCAAGGCGGGCAATCCGGACACCCAGGCCGGCGTCGACATCGTCATCGGCCCCGGAACAGAGGCCATCGCCGCAGAAGGCAAGATCATCACCGCCGGCGGCATCGACGCGCACATCCACTTCATCTGCCCGCAGCAGATCGAGGAAGCGCTGATGTCCGGCATCACTACCATGCTCGGTGGCGGCACCGGGCCGGCACACGGAACGCTGGCAACCACCTGCACGCCGGGTCCTTGGCATATCGGACGCATGATCCAGGCCGCTGACGCGTTCCCGATGAACCTTGCTTTTGCCGGCAAGGGCAATGCGGCTCGGCCGAGGGCTTTGGAGGAAATGATCGAAGGCGGCGCCTGCGCGCTCAAGTTGCACGAGGACTGGGGCACGACCCCGGCCGCCATCTACAATTGCCTGTCCGTCGCCGACGCCTTCGACGTTCAGACGATGATACACACCGATACGCTCAATGAGAGCGGTTTCGTCGAAAACACCATCGCGGCCATTGCCGGACGCACCGTGCATGCATTTCACACCGAAGGAGCCGGCGGCGGCCATGCACCCGATATCATCAAGCTGTGCGGGCTGGACAACGTCATCCCCTCATCCACCAACCCGACCCTGCCCTACACGAAGAACACCACGGCCGAGCATCTCGACATGCTGATGGTCTGTCACCACCTCGACAGCAACATTCCCGAGGATGTCGCCTTTGCCGAAAGCCGCATCCGTTCGGAAACCATTGCCGCGGAGGATGTGCTGCACGATATGGGCGCCTTCTCCGTCGTTGCCTCCGACAGCCAGGCCATGGGCCGGGTTGGCGAGGTGGTCATCAGGACCTGGCAGGTCGCGGACAACATGAAACGCCAGCGCGGACGGCTCCCGGAGGAAACCGGCGACAATGATAATTTCCGCGTCAAGCGCTACATTGCCAAATACACCATCAACCCGGCGATCACCCACGGCTTTTCAAAGCATGTCGGTTCCGTGGAAGCCGGTAAACGGGCGGACCTTGTCATGTGGAACCCGGCCTTTTTTGGTGCCAAGCCGGAGATGGTGATTCTTGGCGGCTCTATTGCCGCAGCCCCGATGGGCGATCCCAATGCCTCCATCTCAACGCCGCAACCGGTGCATTACCGCCCCATGTTCGGTGCCTATGGCAAGGCATTGACGAACAGCTCCGTCACCTTTGTTTCAAAGGCCGCAACGGGCACTGACCTTGCCGAACGGTTGCAGGTCGAAAAGACATTTGTTGCCGTGGAAAACACCCGTAACGCGATCGGCAAGAAATCGATGATCCACAATACGGTAACACCGAAGATCGATGTCGACCCCGAAACCTACGAAGTCTATGCCGATGGCGAGCTTTTGACCTGCGAACCGGCAGAAGTGCTTCCCCTGGCTCAAAGGTATTTTCTGTTTTGACCCGGCTGATCGCCACATCCGTTATCGCCATCAGGCCCGGCGGCGCCACCGACTCGATCACGCTCGACGAGACGGCGCGGCACCGCCGCCGCATGTCCATGACGTCCGACAACGGCATTTCGTTCCTGCTCGATCTGCCTGAGGCACGGCTGCTGCATCACGGTGACGGGCTCGAATTAAGCGACGGGCGGATCATCGAAGTGCGGGCGGCCCCCGAGAAGCTCTATCTGGTTCGCCCAACGGGGTCGCTGCACCTTCTGCGGCTCGCCTGGCACCTCGGCAACCGGCACTGCCCCTCGCAGCTTGGTGAAGACCATATCCTGATCCGCCGTGACCATACGATGCGAACCATGCTTGAAAACCTCGGTGCAAATGTCGAGGAGATCGAAGCCTCGTTCGATCCGGAGGGCGGCGCCTACGGGGACCATCACGGGCATCATCACCATGACTGACGCACTCACCAACCGGGCGCTTATCAGGCTGATGAGTTGGATGTCGCCGAGCTTCCCGGTCGGCGCATTTTCCTACAGCAGCGGCCTGGAACGCGCCGTTCACGACGGGTTGGTTTCGAATGCGACGGACCTCGAGGGCTGGCTGAGGGATCTCCTGTCTATCGGATCGGCCTGGAATGACGCGGTTCTTTTTGGCGAGAGCTGGCGCAGGGCAAGAGACGATGGTGATCTGGCTGAGGTGGCTGCGCTGGGCGAGGCGCTTGCGTCATCTGCCGAACGGCAACTCGAAACCATGAACCAGGGCACCGCATTTTTAGAGGCTGCAGCGGCCTGGCCTCACCCCGTTCACGACCGGCTCGGCCAATCCTGTCCGTTGCCTGTTGCTGTCGGGGCAATTGCCGGTGCCCACGATATCGGTCTTGAAGCCGCGCTGTCGGCCTTCCTGCATGCCTTTTGCTCCAATCTTATTCAGGCCGGGCTCCGGTTGATGCAGCTCGGCCAGAAGGACGGTGTCGAGGTGCAGGCCGCGCTCGAACCGGCAATTGAACTGACGGCAAAAAGGGCCGCTGGAAAATCGCTGGACGATCTTGGAAGCGCCACGATCCTCGCCGACATCGTTTCCATGAACCACGAAACCCAATATTCAAGGCTCTTTCGCTCATGACTGCTCCATCCAACGGACCGTTGCGTGTCGGCATTGGCGGCCCCGTCGGCTCCGGCAAGACGACGCTGACGGAAAAACTCTGCAAGGCAATGCGCGATCAATGGTCGGTCGGTGTCGTCACCAACGACATTTACACGCGTGAAGACGCCGAAGCGCTTGTTCGCATGCAGGCGCTTTCCTCGGACCGCATCGTCGGTGTTGAGACGGGCGGCTGTCCGCACACTGCAATACGCGAGGACGCATCGATCAATCTTGCCGCCATTGACGAACTCTGCAGGCGCCATCGCGATCTTGACGTGATTTTTATTGAATCGGGCGGCGACAATCTGGCGGCGACCTTCTCTCCTCAGCTCGCCGATGTGACGCTTTATGTCATTTCCGTCTGCCAGGGCGAGGAAATCCCGCGCAAGGGCGGCCCCGCAATCACCCGTTCGGACCTTCTCATCATCAACAAGGCGGACCTTGCTCCATATGTCGGAGCTGACCTTTCCGTAATGGAACGCGATGCCGCCGCCATGCGACCTGGCAAACAAAGCCTTTTTACCGACATGCGCCGCGCTGAGGGCGTTGATGATGTCGTCCGGTTTCTTGTCGAGACGGGCGGTCTGGTCGCCTGATCATACAGCGACAACCGATATGGTCTCCAATCCCGCTCTACGGTCGACATGCTGTTCGCATACTAAGAACAGCAGTCGATCCATCACTAGACGACCGGTCTAATAGTTGCTATTAATGGAACATGGCAGCGCAAACAGACACCCGTCAGCACATACTGGGCACCAGCCGTGAGGTCATCCTCGGCAAGGGATTTTCTGCCGTGGGACTTTCTGAACTGCTGTCCGTCGCAGGTGTCCCCAAGGGTTCGTTCTACCATTATTTCAAATCAAAAGAGAACTTCGGCGAAGCGCTGCTCGAAGACTATTTTGATAATTATCTCAAGCGCTTAGACGATATTCTCAAGCCCGACGGAAGGACTGCGGCCGACCGGCTGATGCACTTCTGGAGCCTGTGGACCGACTCGCAATCGGCCTGTGAGTTTGGTGCCCGGTGCCTTGTGGTCAAACTCGGGGCGGAGGTTTCCGATCTGTCCGAACCCATGCGCGCGGTGTTGCGGGAAGGCACAGAACGGATCGTTGCCCGGCTGGCACAATGCCTCATGGAAGGCATGCGGGACGGCTCCCTGCCTGACGATCTGAAACCGGTCCAGGCCGCACTCGGTCTCTACGATTTGTGGTTGGGCGCAACGCTCATGACCAAGCTGCGTCACGATTCACACGCCTTCAAAAATGCCCATATCGTCACCAGGCAGTTATTGAACCTCGACTGACGGGCGTACACAGGAAAAGTTCACAACGACTATTTCATACCATTCGACTCACTTAACTCGGCTCTAGACGACCGGTCTACTGGTTACCTTCAATCAGGAGCCACCATACCGACACAGATATTTGTCATCATGGCATCAATGAAAGGAACGCCCATGACCCAGAAGAACCGCCGCATTGTCCTCGCCTCTCGCCCAACCGGTTCGCCGGTCGCTGAAAACTTCAGACTGGAAGAGAGCGACATTCCGCAACCATCGGAAGGCGAATTGCTGCTCCATACGCTTTACCTGTCGCTTGATCCTTATATGCGCGGCCGCATGAGCGACGCGCCGTCCTACGCCCCACCGGTCAATCTCGACGAGGTGATGATCGGCGGAACCGTTGCCCGCGTGGAAGCTTCCAACAATCCGAAATTCGAGGTTGGCGACCTGGTGCTCAGCACCAGTGGCTGGCAGGACTATGCCGTCTCCGACGGGACCGGCCTGGCAAAGCTCGATAGGGACATGCCCCAGCCTTCGCTTGCGCTCGGCGTTATGGGCATGCCGGGGTTTACCGCCTATGTCGGCCTGCTTGATATTGGCGAACCGAAGGCCGGCGAAACCGTGGTCGTTTCGGCCGCCACCGGCGCTGTGGGCTCAGCCGTCGGGCAGATCGCCAAGCTGAAGGGCTGCCGGGTTGTCGGTGTCGCGGGCGGCGCGGACAAATGCCGCTACGCGGTGGAGGAACTTGGCTTTGACGCTTGTATCGACCGCAAGGAGCCGGGACTGAAGGACAACCTCGCCGCGGCCTGCCCCGACGGCATCGATGTCTATTTCGAAAATGTCGGTGGCGAGGTTTTCGACGCTGTGCTTCCACTGCTAAACGTGCATGCCCGCATCCCGGTCTGTGGCCGCATCGCTAGCTACAATGCGACCAGCCTGCCTGACGGCCCGGACCGCAGTCCGGCCCTCGTTGGGATGCTGCTCGTCAAACGCATCAAGATGCAGGGCTTCATCATTTTCGATCACTACGAAAGCCGCTACCGCGATTTTGTCGCCGACATGACGACGTGGCTTGGCGAAGGCAAGATCAAATACCGCGAGGATGTGGTCGAGGGGCTGGAAAACGCCCCCGAAGCCTTCATGGGACTGCTGGAAGGCAAGAATTTCGGCAAACTCGTCGTCCGCACCGGCGCCGAATAGGAACGTATCAAGGCAATTACAGCCGCCCCGGCAACACCGGGGCGGTAATCTCCTTCAACCGGTGCTAACGGGCGGACTTGCCCGAGGTCATTCGCACCAGCGTCGCGTCGCGGTCGATCACGTGATGCTTCAGCGCACCGAGGACGTGCAGCACGATGAAGGCGATCATGATGTTCGCAGCGGCGCCGTGCACCTCTTCCGCGAACTCTGACAGCCACTCTATTTTGGTCTGTCCCGGAATAGTGAAGAGGCCGAAGACGTTAATATCGTGCCCCCCGAAGAGCGAGGTCATCATGCCCGAAATCGGCATGACCAATATGCCTGCAATCAGCACCCAGTGAGTCACCTTGGAAATAACATCCTGCCAGTAGGGCATGGGCGCGGCAGGTGCCAGAAAGCCTTTTATGAGACGCCAGCCGACCCGCCAAAGCCCGTAGGCAAGAACGAGGACCCCGATAGCCTTGTGCGTTTGGAGAAGAGCACCCTGCTGAGGTCCGTCGGGAACGAAATCCTCGATATAAATCCCGAAGGCGAGCATGCCGATTATCGCCAAAGCGATGATCCAGTGATTGAAACGTGACACGAAACCATAGGCCAGGCCGCTGTTATCACTCATTTGACGTCCTCTCGAAATTCATAAAATACGGTTTCACCAGTACCAGCTGTATATGTACAAATCATTTCTCGGCCGCCAGTTTGCAAGGCCAAAATTCCACAGAGCATCGGGACAATTCGCCGCGACACGATCACGCATTCCAAATGTCTGTGAATAGCGAGCCTTGGATGTTTCCAATCGCAATCATGTGATCGGTCCTATACCGTTGTTTTAATTGAATTTATTCGTTCATTAAGCAAATGTAATTTGAACCTTGCCCGCCCCGAAACAATATCTGGGGCAGCGCAGGCTACGAAAGCACCACAAACCCCTGATGGCATCCGCCATTGCCGTCAAAACCGTACCCTGCACGAATAAGGCGGTACGGCGCGTACCGCCTTTGGCCGCCGCCGATGGTTCTGCGAGCAGGCGTCGTCAGACGTCGGCTTCTTCGGCGGCGGCTCTTGCCTTTTCCGCTTCGATACTGCGGCGCAGGATGCGGTAATCCACCACGCCAATCACCGCAACAACCACGGAAACAGGCATCAGTACAATCCCGATCATCTCCAGCCAGTTGCTGCCGCTGAGTTTCAATAGACCGGCACCGGAGACAAATAGGGCAATTGCGGTATTCAGGTAAGACAGCAAGGTGCGCCTGTTCGCCAGCTCTGTTCGCACGATCGCCAGAACCAGATTTTCTACAGAGCGCTTTTCACGCATGTCCATGGCTGCCACCTCGTTAGCCTTCCAAGCCGGTGGTAACTTAGATCGAGTTGTTGACCGTGAGAACCGCCGGCCGACAATTTCCTGTTGTCGCAGGTCCCTTTCCACGCTACCGGGAAGCGCTCCGCCATGGACCTGCGGTCCGACCTTGGCCGCAATTTGGTGCTGTGATAGAGATCGCCTTGACAAAGGGATACTCGAACCAATGCCGACTGTCCGGCCGGAAGGCCGGCACGGAACCTGGAAAGATGGACAAGATCGAAATATGCGTCACGTAGAGACGATCATTGTCGGCGGCGGCCCCTCGGGCAGCACCTGCGCCTGGCAGCTTGTAAAGAACGGTCAGGATGTTCTGGTCCTGGACAAGGAGACATTTCCGCGCTTGAAGCTCTGCGCCGGCTGGATCACCGAAAAGGCGATAGCGGACTTGCAACTCACCCCGCAAAACTATCCCCACCCCCTGCTTGAACTGGATATTCGGTCCCACTTTCCGAAGGTTCCCTTCGGACTCAACTGGTTTCCAACCAAGGGGAAGAACTATTCCATCCGCAGAACGGAACTGGATGCCTTTCTGCTGGAGCGGTCCGAAGCGCCCGTTGAAAAACACAGTGTGAAGACAATCCGGCGCGAGGGTGATCGGTACATAATCGACAACGCGTACAGCTGCAGGAATCTGGTTGGCGCCGGTGGAACGATGTGCCCGGTCCGCCGCAACCTGTTCCATGACGAGCGCAGAAAATCACTTCAAATCGCGACGCTCGAAAAGGAGTTCGAGTATCCCGCCCGCAAGGATGACTGCAACCTCTATTTCGGTCGCCGCGGCTTGATAGGCTATGCCTGGTTCGTTCCCAAGGGCAATGGCTATGTGAATATCGGCATCGGTGGAAAGAGCAAATATTTTCGCAAATCGGGCACCAATATCCACGACCACTTCAAGTGGTTCCTGGCAGATCTCATTCGCGAGGGAAGGCTGGATGAAGCGACGGCCGACAATCTCAAAGCAACCGGGCACCCCTATTTCCTCTACGCCAATGATGGTGCGATCAAGAATGACAATTGCTTCCTGATCGGAGATTCGGCCGGCCTTGCTTCCATAGACCTCGGCGAGGGCATCGGTCCGGCCGTCGAGAGCGCCCTCATGACGGCAGATGAGATACTGGGCAGGGGCGTTTATGCCAAGGGCCCTATCACCCACTACTCGTTCGGCGGCCTGACCGAACGTCTTTTAAAACGGTTTGTGCCGGCCAAAGGTGTACCGGAGGAAGCCCGGGAAACAGTCCCGCAACAAATCCGGCAACCGGCGTGACAGAAACCGGCTAATCGGACCACAACTG